>NZ_PQSR01000031.1 GCF_002920635.1 Streptomyces sp. Ru72
ACTGCCCGACTGCCCGACTGCCCGACTGCCCGACTGCCCGACTGCCCGACTGCCCGGGCGCGGCGGCGACCGGCCGCCCTGCGGCGCCGCGTGTCCGTCGTGCCGGGCTCGGAGCCGCCGCACGGCGCCACGTGCGCGCAGGACCCGGTCGTCGCCGCGAAGGGGGAGAATGCGCTTGCCCCACACGCACTTTGACGTCCTGTTACCCGCACCCTGGCTGGTCGGCGCCCGATCGCGTCGCCCCGGGGTGCCTCGTGTCACCCGTCACGGCAACAGGTGCTGCGACCTCCCTCCACCGGGGCACGGGGACGGCTAGGCTCGATGTCCGTACGTCGTTTGGGCGACCTGGGGAGGTACCGGGATGACGGAGGCACGGCCCGGCGCGGCCGCCTCGGCTTCCCTGTGGGAACGCGACGCGGAGCTCACCGTCATCACCGAGGCGGTCGACGCGCTCAGCGACGACGCGTCGCCCTCGGAGTCGGGGAGTCTGCTGGTGTTCAGCGGGGAGGCCGGCATCGGCAAGACCGCACTCCTCGCCGAGACACGCCGCATCGCGGAGGAGCGCGGCTGCGCGGTCTGGTGGGCGCGCGGCGGCGAGGCCGTCACCTCCGTGCCCTTCAACGTCGTAAGGCAACTGCTCCAGCCCGTACTCCTGTCCCTGATGCCCGAGGAGGCGCGGGAGTACCTGGGCGACTGGTACGAGGTCACGGGCCCCGCCCTCGGTATAGCGGACCCCGGAGAGCGGCAGGCCGACCCGCAGGGTGTGTGCGACGGCCTGGTCGAGGTCGTCTCCCGGCTCGCCCGGCGGGAGTGGCCGCTGGTCCTCATCGTCGACGACGCCCACTGGGCCGACCAGGAGACCCTGCACTGGCTGGCCGCCTGCTGCGAACGCCTCGCCGAACTGCGTGTGCTCCTCGTCGTGGCCCTCCGCCCCGGCGAGGTCTCCGGCGAGGGCGCCCGCCATCTCGACGCGATCACCGCGGCCGCCCGCCGCCCGGTCAGCACCCTGAGCGCGCTCACCCCCGAGGCGACCGCCGGACTCACCCGGGCAACGGTCGGCGCGCACGCCGACGCCCCGTTCTGCCGCGAGGTGTGGGCCGTGACCGGCGGCAACCCGTACGAGACCGTCGAGCTGCTCGCCAAGGTGCAGGACAGCCAGCTCGACCCGGTCGAGGCATCGTGCGCCGAGCTGCGCGACCTGAACCGCTCGGCCCGCGGCAACGGCCTCGTCGCCCGACTGGAGGGCCTCGGTATCGACGCGACCCGGTTCGCCTGGGCCGCGGCCATCCTCGGCACCGGTATCACCCTGGACCTGGTGGCCGAGCTCGCCACCATGAGCCCCGAGGAGGCCGCCCGCTGCGCCGAACTGCTCAGCGCGGCACGCATCCTGGCCGCACCGGATGCGGCGGGCCGCCGGACGGACGGCGCGGAGCTCGAGTTCGTCCACCCGCTGATCGCCAGCGCCGTCTACCGCTCGATCCCCGACGGCCTGCGCACCGCCATGCACGGCATCGCCGCGCGGGTCGTCACCGACTCCGGGCTCGGAGCGGCGGCCGCCTCCCGCCACCTCCTCGAAGTCCACCCGGACGACGACGAGGAACTGGTCGAGCAGATGCGTCAGGCCGCGCGCGAACACCTCGCCGTCGGCGCTCCCGAAGCGGCCCGCCGCTGCCTGGAGCGCGCCCTGGCCGAACCACCGACGCCCGCGGTCCACCCGTACGTGCTCTACGAACTGGGCTGCGCCACGCTGCTGACCTCACCGGCCACCACCATCGGCTACCTCCAGGCCGCCCTGGCCCTGCCGGGCCTGGAAGGCGACGACCGGGTGGACGCCGTCCACCGTCTGTCCCAGGCCCTGCTGCACAACGACCAGCTCGACGACGCCATCCGCACCGTCGACCAGGAGGCAGCCCGTCTCGAACCGGGCCCGTCCCGGATGCGCCTGCAGGCCGTCCACTACATGTGGGAGAGCATCCACGCGGCCGAGGAGGACTCCCCGGCACGCTCCCGTGAGCTGGCCGAGCTCGCCCGCACCTGCGCCGGCAGGGACAACGCCGAGCGCGCCCTGCTCATCCTGCGCGGCTTCGACGCGATGACCCACGGGGAGAACGCCGAAGAGGTCGTGGACGTGTGCGACCGCGCCCTCGTCAACGGCCGCCTCGCCCCGGGACTCGGCTGGACCGACACCGAGTGGGGCATCGAGCTTCTGCTCATGCTGGGCAGCGCCTACGCCTACAGCGACCGGCTCGACCGGGCCGAGAGCCTGTTCACGGAGGGCCTGCGCGCGTACGAGTCCGCCGGCTGGAGCGGTGGTCACCTCGCCCTGGCCCACGCCTACGTGGGACTCGCGCACCGCAGGCGCGGCCGACTGCGGGACGCGGAGACCTCCCTGCGCGAGTCGCTGCGCCTCGCCGAGCGCGTCGGGCGCGGGCTGCCCCTGTACTGGTCCGCGACCTGCGGCCTCGTCGACACGCTGCTCGCCCGCGGGCACGTCGAGGAGGCCTGGTCCCTCGCCGAGCGGTACGGCTTCGCACCCCCGTACCCGTCCACGATCGTGCTGCCCGACACCCGTTCCGTGCGCGGCCGGCTGCTTCTCGCCGTCGGGCGGACCGAGGAGGCCGTGGGCGAGCTGGAGGCCGCGGAGAAGGCGTGCGCGGGGCGCGGCCACAACCCTGTGCTGGCCCCCTGGGCCGGGGACCTCGCGCGGGCACTGGCCGCCGACGATCCGCGGCGTGCGGCGGATCTGGCCGCCCTTGCCCGCCGGCAGGCCGAGCTCCTGGGCACCGACACGGCCATCGGCGAGGCCCTTCGGGTGGCTGCGGCGCTGGAGACCGGGCAGCGTGCGGTGCGCCTGGCCGCGCAGGCCGTGGCGTACCTCGAGGCCTCCCCCTGCCAGTACGAACACGCCGCCGCGCTGGTCGAGTACGGGATCGCGACGAGGTCCGTGCCCGAACTCGAACGGGGGCTTTCGCTGGCGGAGTCCTGTGGGGCGGACGGGTTGGCCGTCCGGGCCCGGGACGCGCTGCAGGCTGTCGGAGCGCCGTGACCGAGCGCCCTTGCGGGGCGCGCGCCTACAGGGCCAGCAGTTGATCCGTGACCGATTCCAGGCGTTTGCGCACCTCCCGGTCGTACGCCCTCTCATGCGCCCGTGAAGGGCTGGTCCCGTCGAAGTAGCCGCCGCTGCCCACTTCCTGCGTCGCCGGCCCCAGCACCGCCGCCGCACCGTCCGCCACGGTGTTCCAGGGAGTGACCCCGGCCTCGCGGACCATCGCCGTGTCCATGTAGGTCGCGGGGTGCAGGACGTTCACCGACACACCCGTGCCCTGGAGCTCCTCCGCCAACGTGAACGTGTGCGCGGCCAGGGCGAACTTGCTGCGGCAGTACGCCGAGACGCCGCTGTAGCCGCGGGTCAGCTCCGGGTCGTCGAAGTCCACGGGCTCCTGGCCGGCCGAGCCCACGTTGACGATCCGGGCGGGGGTGTTCTGGCGCAGCACTGGCAGCAGGGCGCGGGTGAGGGCGACCGGCGCGAGGTAGTTGACGGCGAGCCGCAGTTCGTGTCCGTCGGCGCTGACCTCGCGCCCGGAGCCGCGCGCGCCGCTGCCCACCCCCGCGTTGTTGATCAGGACGTCCAGCCCGGGGTGCGCCGCGGCGACCTCGTCGCCGAGCCGTCGTACCTCGGCGAGCGAGGCGAGGTCGGCGACGAAGCCGTGCGCCTCGCCCTCGGTGCGCAACTCCGCGACGAGCCGGTCGGTGCGGCCCGCGTCGCGTCCGTGGGCGAGGACCACGTGTCCGGAGCGGACCAGTTCGAAGGCGACGTACCGGCCGAGTCCGGAGGTGGCACCGGTGATGAGAACAGTCGACATGCTTCCACCCTAGGCACGCGCGGGCGGGCCGTGAGGGGTGCTCCTGACGCTACGACCAGCAGGGTCACCCTCCGGCGGCCTCCTGCTCCGCGAGCACCCGCTGCGCCACCGCGAACGCCGAGTTCGCCGCCGGCACGCCGCAGTAGACGGCCGTCTGCAGCAGCACCGCGCCGATCTCCTCCGGCGTCAGACCGTTGCGCCGGGCCGCCCGGACATGCATGGCCAACTCCTCGTGGTGGCCGTGCGCGACCAGTGCCGTCAGCGTGATCATGCTGCGTTCGCGGCGGGAGAGCGTCGGGTCGGTCCAGACCTCGCCCCAGGCGTAGCGGGAGATGAAGTCCTGGAAGCGGGCGGTGAAGGGCGTCTGGCGCGCCTGCGCCCGGTCCACGTGGGCGTCGCCCAGGACCTGGCGTCGCACCTCCATGCCGCGCTCCGGCGCTCCGGTCAGGTGCGTGCGCAGCGCCGCGAGGACGGCCTTCGGGCACTGCGCGGGCGCAAGATGCGAGGCGCCCGGGATCTCGACCAGCGCGGAGCCCGCCACCGCGTCGGCGATCTCCCGCAGATGCGCGGGCGGTGTCGCCGGGTCCTGGCGGCCCGCGATCAGCAGCGTCCGTGCGGTGATGGACGCCAGCCCGTCACGGATGTCGAACGCGGCGAGCGCGTCGCAGCACGCGGCGTACGCGTCCGGGTCGGCCTCATGGTGGTCCTGGACGAGCCGCGGCACGGTGAACCCGGCCGTGAACCAGCGGGAGTCGGCCGTCGCGGCGACCGGCGCCAGCCCCTCGCGGCGCACCAGCGCGGCCCGCTCCTCCCACGGCTTGGAGCCGTTGAAGTGGGCGGAGGAGCAGATGACGGCCAGTGACGGGATCCGCTCGGGATGGTGCACGGCGAGGTGCAGCCCCACCGCGCCGCCGAGTGACACGCCGGCGTACGCGAACCGGTCGACGCCCAGCGAGTCCGCGAGCGCCAGGACCAGTTCGGCGAGATCGGCGACCGTCGCGCCCTGCCCGATGAGATCCGGGGCGGAACCTCCGTGGCCGGGCAGGTCCCAGCGGATCACCCGGTGCGTGACGGACAACTCAGGTGCCACCGGGTCCCACAGGGCGTACGAGGTGCCGAGCGAGGGGCCGAGGATCAGCGGGGGAGCGGTGGCGGGACCCTCGATGCGGTGGTGCAGCAGCTTGTCGGTCACGAGCGCTCCAGGGCACGGTCGGTGAGGGCTCCCGCGGAGCCGGTGTACTGGACCGGGTCGGTGAGGGAGTCGAGGTCGACGTCCTTCAACTCGGCGTGGTCGGCGAGGATTTCGGCGAGCGTGCGGCCCTCGGCGCGGGTGCGCCGGGCGGCCTCGGTGAGCAGTTCCTTGGCGCGGGCGCGGCCCAGCACGGGCGCCAACCGGGCCGCCAGCCGCTCGGAGACGATCAACCCGTGGGTGAGGCCGAGGTGTTCCCGCATGGCGTCGGCGTCCACCCGGAGGCATTCGGCGAGTTGTACCGCGTCGTGCGCGGCGCCGCCCACCAGCCGCAGCAGATCGCGAAGCGGCTCCCACTCGGCGTGCCAGGCTCCGGCCGGGCGTTCGTCCTCGGCGGCCAGTGACCCGTAGAGGGTGGCCGCGAGCTGCGGTGCGCGCTGGGCGGCCGCCGCGATCAGCGTCGCCCGTACCGGGTTCGCCTTGTGCGGCATCGCGGAGGAGCCGCCGCCCGCGCCCTCGGCGACCTCGGCGATCTCGGTGCGGGAGAGGGTGAGGACGTCCGTGGCCGTCTTGCCCAGCGCCCCGGCCGCGAAGGCGAGCGCCCCCGCGAGGTCGGCGATGGGGGTGCGCAGCGTGTGCCAGGGCAACTCGGGTGCACGGAGGCCGAGTTCCCGGGCGTACGCGGCCACGAGAGCCGTCGGATCCTCGGCACCGTACGCGGTGAACGCGGCCAGCGTGCCCACCGCACCGCCCAGTTGAGCGGGCAGTCCGTGGCGCACGGCCCTTAGCCGGTCCCGGGCGTCCAGCACCAGTGACCGCCAGCCGGCTGCTTTGAGCCCGAACGTCGTCGGCACGGCGTGCTGGGTGAGCGTCCGCCCGGGCAGGACGGTGTCCCGGTGGCGGGCGGCGAGCCGGGCCAGCGCCTCCTGCGTACGCTCCAGATCGGCCAGGAGCAGGTCCAGCGTGCGCGCGGCCACCAGCATCGTCGCGGTGTCCAGGATGTCCTGGCTGGTGGCGCCCCGGTGGACGTACGGCCCGTACTCCTGACCGGCAGCCTTCGTCAGGTCGGCGACGAGCGGGATCACGGGATTGCCGCCGTCCCGGGCCCGCAGTGCGATGTCCCGGACGTCGAAGCGACCGGACCGGGCCGCCGCGGTCACCGCTGTAGCCGCCTCCTCGGGGACCAGCCCCAGCCCGGCCTGCGCACGGGTCAGTGCGGCCTCCGCGTCGAGCAGCGCCCGCAGATAGGCGCTGTCGCTCGTCGCGGACGCGGCGGGGGAGCCGGCCCACCCGGGGGCGAGCAGGCCGGCGCCGGACTCTGCAGAGGTCACCGGAACTCCAGGAAGACCGTCTCGCCTTCGCCCTGAAGGCGGATGTCGAAACGGTACGTGCCGTTGCCCCCGTCCACCGCGATCAGCGTGTCGCGGCGCTCCGGCTCCACCTGGGTGAGCAGCGGGTCCGCGGCGAGCGCCACCTCGTCTCCGGGGAGGTAGATCCGAGTGAACAGGTGCATCAGCAGACCGCGCGCGAACACGCAGGCGCTGATGTAGGGGGCGCTGCGCCCTCGGGGGCCCGGCCGCAGCGTACGGGCGTACCAGTGGCCGTTGGCATCGGTCTGGACGCGGCCCCAGCCGGTGAACTCCACCCCGTTGCGGCCCAGGTAGCCGCCGGTCGCCGGATCGCGCCGGATGGAGCCGTCGGTCGTCGGGATGCCGCCCTGCGGGTCCGGTCCCCACAGCTCCACGAAGGCGTCCGGCAGCGGGTTTCCCTCGCCGTCGAGGACGTACCCCTGGAGGGTGATGGTGTCCGGGTGGCCGATCGGCGCGATGTCACCGCCGCCCGGGAACGGCAGCGCGTACCCGTAGAAGGGGCCGACCGTGTGCGACGGGGTGGGCAGCACGCTCTCCGGCCTGCTCGTGTCGATCCTCGTCATGGCAGGTCAGCGTCCTTCCTCGATCCAGGTGGCGTGCGGGCCGTCGAGCACGATGTCCCAGTGGTAGCCGAGCGAGAACTCCGGCACCGACAGGCTGTGGTCGTACGTCGCGACCAGTCGCTGCCGGGCGGCGTCGTCCGTCACGGACTGCAGGATCGGGTCGTAGGGGAACAGCGGGTCGTTCGGGAAGTACATCTGCGTCACGAGCCGCTGCGTGAACGCTGTACCGAAGAGCGAGAAGTGGATGTGGGCCGGGCGCCAGGCGTTGACGTGATTGCGCCACGGGTAGGGGCCCGGCTGGATGGTGGTGAACCGGTAGAAACCGTCGTCGTCCGTGAGGGTGCGGCCGACGCCCGTGAAGTTCGGGTCGAGCGGCGCGTCGTGCTGCTCGCGCTGGTGCGCGTAACGGCCGGCCGCGTTCGCCTGCCAGATCTCGACGAGCTGGCCGCGGATCGGACGTCCGTCGCGGTCGAGGAGGCGGCCCGAGACGGTGATCCGTTCCCCGACGGGCTCGCCCCGATGGTGCCGGGTGAGGTCGTTGTCGATCTCCGTGATGTCCCGTTCGCCGAAGGCCGGGGAGGACAGCTCCACCAGCTCCGGGTCCTTGCGCACGTCGATGGTGACCGGCGGCTGCTTGGGGTGCCGCAGCACCGAGGAGCGGTAGGGCGCGTAGTCGCGGCGCGGATGGTGCTCCACGGGGCCGCCGTCGGCGACCCGCTTCTCGTAGGCGGCGTGCTCGGCCGCGATCTCGAGGTCGATGTCCTGCTGAGTGAGAGCCATGGGGGTTCCTAACGCTTCCTTAGCGTTCGAGGACGAGGGCGAGGCCCTGGCCGACGCCGATGCAGAGGGTGGCGACGCCGGTGCCGGAGCCGCGGCGGGCGAGCTGGTGGGCGACGGTGCCGGCGAGGCGGGCGCCGGAGGCGCCGAGGGGGTGGCCGAGGGCGATGGCGCCGCCCTGGGGGTTGAGGATCGCCGGGTCGAGCTCGGGCCATTCGGCGACGCAGCCGAGGACCTGGGCGGCGAAGGCCTCGTTCAGTTCCAGCACGTCTAGATCGGCGAACGTCTTGCCTGCCTTGGCCAGGGCGCGGCGCACCGCCTCGACGGGGGCGAGGCCGAAGTACTGCGGGTCGATGGCCGACACGCCGGTCGCCGAGACCCGGGCGAGCGGCTCGCGACCGGTGGCCCGCAGGCCCTCCTCGTCGACCAGCAGCAGGGCTGCCGCGCCGTCGTTGAGCGGGGAGGCGTTGCCCGCGGTCACGGTGCCTCCCCCAGCCTCCGGCCGGGGGGACCCCCATCTCGCTTCGCTCGCGGTGCGGAAGGACGGCTTGAGCCTGGCCATCGCGGTCAGGGAGGCGTCCGGGCGGACGCACTCGTCGGTGGCGAAGAGAACCGGGTCGCCCTTGCGCTGCGGAATGGTGACGGGGGCGAGTTCGGCGTCGAACAGGCCGTCGGCCTGTGCCTTGGTTGCTTTTTGGTGGCTGTGCAGGGCGAACTCGTCCTGCTGCTCCCGGCTGATCTTGTGTTTGTCGGCGATCAGCTCCGCGCTCTCGCCGAGGGGGATGGTCCACTGCGGGTCCATCTTCGGGTTCACCATGCGCCAGCCCAGCGTGGTGGAGTACAGCTCCGTGTGGGCGGCCGGGAACGGCTTGTCGCTCTTGGGCAGCACGTAGGGGGCGCGGGTCATGGACTCGACGCCGCCCGCCAGCGCGATCGAGGCGTCCCCGACGGCGACGGCGCGGGCGGCCTGGATCACTGCCTCCAGGCCTGAGGCGCACAGCCGGTTGACGGTGACGCCGGGCACGGAGGTGGGCAGACCGGCCAGCAGGGCGGCCATGCGGCCGACGTTGCGGTTCTCCTCGCCCGCCCCGTTGGCGTTGCCGAAGTAGACGTCCTCGATCCGGGAGGGATCCAAGTCGGGCGTACGGGCCAGCAGTTCTCGGACGGTGTGGGCGGCCAGGTCGTCCGGGCGGACACCCGCGAGTCCACCGTTGTAGCGGCCGAACGGGGTGCGGACCGCGTCGACGATGTAGACGGTCTTCACTTGCGTTCCTCCGCGACGGTCAGCGCGGCGTCGGTCTTGGCGGTGATCTCCTCGACGCTCACGCCGGGTGCGGTCTCGACGAGGACCAGCCCCTCGTCGGTGACGTCGAGGACGCCGAGGTCGGTGATGATCCGGTCGACGCAGGCCTTGCCGGTCAGCGGCAGCGCGCACTCCTTGAGGATCTTCGGGCTCCCGTCCTTGGCGGTGTGGGTCATCACGACGATGACGGTGCGGGCGCCGTGCACCAGGTCCATCGCCCCGCCGATCCCCGTGATCAGCTTTCCGGGGATCGCCCAGTTCGCCAGGTCGCCCCGCTCGGAGACCTGCATGGCGCCGAGCACGGCGA
Organism: Streptomyces sp. Ru72; assembly: GCF_002920635.1. GTDB lineage: Bacteria > Actinomycetota > Actinomycetes > Streptomycetales > Streptomycetaceae > Streptomyces. The sequence continues at coordinate 9,373 of NZ_PQSR01000031.1, forward strand.
CGTCGATGTGGCCGCCGCGGATCATGGAGAAGGAGAGCGCCGAGTCGAAGAACGCGGCGCCGGGCAGGACCGTGACGGTCTCCTTGCCCGCGTTGATCAGGTCCGGGTCGACCTCGTCCTCGGTGGGGTAGGGGCCGGTGCCCAGGATGCCGTTCTCCGACTCCAGGATCACCTCCACACCCTCGGGGAGGTGGTTGGGAATCAGGGTGGGCAGCCCTATGCCGAGGTTGACGTACTGACCGTCCCTCAGCTCGCGCGCCGCGCGGGCCGCCATCTCCTCACGGGTCCACGCCATCACGCACTCACCGTTCCTCGTGCCTCGGGCGCGGAGATCGTGCGCCGCTCGATCTTCTTGTCCGCGGCCTGCTCGGGGGTGAGCGCGACGACCCGCTGCACGAAGATTCCCGGCAGATGCACGGCGTCCGGTTCGATCTCCCCCGGCTCCACCAACTCCTCCACCTCGGCGATCGTGACGTTGCCGGCCATGGCCGCCAGGGGGTTGAAGTTGCGGGAGGACTTGTTGAAGACGAGGTTCCCGTGCCGGTCGCCCTTGGCCGCCCGCACCAGCGCGAAGTCGGTGCGGATGCCGCGCTCCAGCACGTACTCGGTGCCGTCGAACTCCCGCACCTCCTTGGGCGGGGAGGCCAGAGCGACCCCGCCCTGCCCGTCGTAGCGCCACGGCAGCCCGCCCTCGGCGACCTGGGTCCCCACACCCGCCGGGGTGTAGAAGGCGGGGATGCCGGCTCCGCCCGCCCGCAGCCGCTCGGCCAGCGTGCCCTGCGGGATCATCTCGACCTCGATCTCACCGGCCAGGTACTGGCGGGCGAACTCCTTGTTCCCCCCGATGTAGGAGCCGGTCACCCGGGCGATCCGCCCGGCGGCCAGCAGGACCGCGAGACCGGATTCCATCGCCCCGCAGTTGTTGGAGACGACGCTCAGGCCGTTGACCCCGCGCTCGTGGAGCGCCTGGATCAACGCGTTCGGCACGCCGCTCAACCCGAACCCGCCCACCGCCAGCGACGCGCCGTCCGGCACGTCGGCCACCGCCTCCAGGGCCGTGGCGACCACCTTGTCCATCCGTCAAGCCCCATCCGTCTGCAAAACCACGAGGACCTCGAAAACCACGAGGACCATCGAATTACTCAGCGCACTGACTATTTCTTCGAGGTTTCACTCACGCTGCCACCCGGCGCTTGAATCGTCAAGAGCCCAGTCGAATCAGTGGATGAGCCCCATGGGGTGAGGTGGGGTGCAGGCGGTATTGTTCAGTGCACCAATGGAATGACCCAAGCATGACGCACAGACGCTGAGGAGCGCTCATGGCCGCGGTGGATCTCTCCGCCCACCCCGGGCACCTGGCCCGGCGGCTGCAGCAGGCGCACTACCTGCTGTGGAACACGATGGTCTCGGAGGAGATCACCTCGCCGCAGTTCGCGGTCCTGAACGCGCTCGTCGCGGAGCCGGGCCTGGACCAGCGCACGGTGGGGGAGCGGGTGGGCCTCGACCGGTCCACGATCGCCGAGGTGATCAGCCGGCTCAGCCGGCGCGGGCTCCTCGACAAGGTCCGCGACCCGCAGGACGGCCGCCGCTTCCTGCTGCGCCTGACGGAGGACGGTGTGCGGACGCACCGCAAGCTGACCGTGCGCACGGCCCGGATGAACCAGGTCTTCCTGGCCCCGCTCGCCCCGGAGGAGCAGACCCTCTTCCTGGACCTCATCCGGCGTGTCGCGGACGCCGCCGAGGGCCTGCGCAACCCGGCGGAACCCCTCGCGGCCAAGACCTGACCCCACGGTCCGGGAGCCGGAGGTCCGCGGAGAAACGTGACCGTCCGCCGCTCGAACGGGGGTCCGGAGGCGGCCCGGTGGTCCGTTCAGCGGACGGTGACCACCGGATTCCGGATCGGCGGACCTAGACTGGGGTGCCCCGCGGCACCCCAGACGCGTACACCGCGAAGGAAGGCGGCACCCCGTGGACCGGACCCTCGCCACCCGTTCCCCGCGCACCTCCGCGGACTGGTGGGTCACCGCCGACCAGGCACGGCACGCGGCCCAGAGCGGTCTCGCGGACGCCGCGACGGCACCCGACCTGCTGCGCACCCTCACCGAGCTGGACCGGGCCCGCCATGAGGCGCGCGTCGCCGTCGGTGCCGCGGTGGAGGCACTGCTCGCGGGCGGCGTCGCCTGGGAGGCGATCGCGGCCGCTTTGGGATTCGGCTCGCCCGACGAGGCCCGTCAGGCGCTCGCCCCCGACCGCCGGGACGCGGGAGCGGCGCTCGAACGCCGACTGGGGCGCAGGGCGTAGCCCCGGACAGCCACCACACCCGGGCGGGCGTGATCCGCGCCCGCCCCCGCTGGGCGGGCGTCACCCGGAATCGCCCCGCCGGGCGAGCGCCATCCGCAGCCGCCCCCGCCTGGCGAGCCATCCGCAGCCGCCTTCGTCGGAGGGCGTCGCCCGCGCATGCCCCCGGCCGGCGAGTGTCGTCCGCGCCCGCCGCCGGGCAGGTCCGCCGCCGTCCGCCGGAGGGCCCGACGTCCGCCGGAGTCAGTCCGTCCGCCGGAGTCAGTCCGGGACGCCGAGGATCTCCGCGAGGTCGTAGCGCACCGGCTCCTGCAGCTGCGCGTACGTACAGCTCTCGGGGGTGCGGTCCGGGCGCCAGCGGCGGAAGCGCGCGGTGTGCCGGAAGCGCTCGCCGTTCTCCATGTGGTCGTACGCCACCTCCGCCACCCGCTCCGGCCGCAGCGGCACCCACGACAGGTCCTTCTTCCCCGACCAGCGGCTCGGCGCCCCCGGCAGCCGGGCCGTCTCGTGCGCCTCCTCGTCCGACCAGGCCGCCCAGGGGTGCCCGGCGACATGGTCCATCCGCAGCGGCTCCAGCTCCTCCACCAGCCGCTCCCGCTGCTTCATCGGGAACGCGGCCGACACCCCCACGTGCTGGAGCGCGCCCCGGTCGTCGTACAGCCCGAGCAGCAGTGACCCCACGACCGGGCCGCTCTTGTGGAAGCGGTAGCCCGCCACCACGACGTCCGCCGTGCGCTCGTGCTTGACCTTGAACATCACGCGTTCGTCCGGACGGTAGGGGAGGGAGAGCGGCTTGGCGATCACCCCGTCCAGGCCCGCGCCCTCGTACTGCTCGAACCACTGCTCGGCCACCGCGCGGTCCGTCGTCGCCGGAGCCAGGTGGACGGGCGGCCGCACTCCGGACAGCGCCCGCTCCAACAGGGAGCGCCGCTGGCCCAGCGGAACGTCGAGCAGCGAGTCGTCGTCCAGCGCCAGCAGATCGAACGCCACGAACGACGCCGGGGTCTTCCGCGCCAGCATCCGCACCCGCGAGTCCGCCGGATGGATCCGCTCCGTCAGCGCGTCGAAGTCCAGGCGGCCCTCCCGTGCGATCACGATCTCCCCGTCCACCACGCACCGCTCGGGCAGCCGCTCCCGCAGCGCCTCCACCAGCTCGGGGAAATACCTGGTCAGTGGCTTCCCCGTACGGCTGCCCAGCTCGACCTCCGCGCCGTCGCGGAAGACGATGGCCCTGAAACCGTCCCACTTCGCCTCGTACTGCATGTCCGGTGGGATCGCCGCCACGGGCTTGGCGAGCATCGGCTTCACTGGGGGCATCACCGGCAGGTCCATGCCTTCGATTCTGCTGCCCGGCGAGGCGGTTCGCCCGGTGTGCGAGGAGGGGGGCGGGCGCCTACCGTGGCTCGCATGGGCGATGCGGTGGAGCTGGAGGTGGCGGGCAGGACGGTACGGCTGTCCAGCCCCGACAAGGTCTTCTTCCCGGAGCGTGGCTTCACCAAGCTCGACGTCGCGCAGTACTACATGGCCGTCGGGCCCGGCATCCTGCGCGCCCTGCGCGACCGGCCCACCACCCTGGAGCGCTACCCGGACGGGGTGACCGGCGAGTGGTTCTTCCAGAAGCGGGCGCCCAAGAGCATGCCGGACTGGATCCCCACCGCGCACATCACCTTCCCCAGCGGCCGCAGCGCCGACGAGATGTGCCCGACCGAGGCCGGCGCCGTCGTCTGGGCCGCGCAGTACGGCACACTCACCTTCCACCCGTGGCCGGTGCGCCGCACCGACGTCGACCGCCCCGACGAACTGCGCATCGACCTCGACCCCCAGCCCGGTACCGACTACGCCGACGCGGTGCGTGCCGCCCATGAACTGCGCGCCGTCCTCGACGAGTACGGCGGGCTGCGCGGCTGGCCCAAGACGTCCGGCGGCCGGGGCCTGCACGTCTTCGTGCCCGTCGAGCCCCGCTGGACCTTCACCCAGGTGCGCCGCGCCGCGATCGCCGTCGGGCGCGAGCTGGAGCGGCGGATGCCCGAGCACGTGACCATCGCCTGGTGGAAGGAGGAGCGGGGCGAGAAGATCTTCCTGGACTACAACCAGACCGCCCGCGACCGCACCGTCGCCTCCGCCTACTCGGTACGCCCGAGGCCCCACGCCCCCGTGTCGGCGCCGCTGCGCTGGGAGGAGCTCGACGACGCGGAACCCCGCGACTTCGACCTCGCGACCATGCCGCGCCGGTTCGCCGAACTGGGTGACGTCCACGCGGACATGGACGACCACGCCTTCTCCCTCGAGGAGCTCCTCGACCTCGCCCGCCGCGACGAACACGACCACGGGCTCGGCGACCTGCCCTATCCGCCCGAGTACCCGAAGATGCCGGGCGAGCCGAAGCGCGTGCAGCCGAGCCGGGCGCGGCGGGAGCGCAAGTCGGAGACCCCCGAGGGTCCGGCCGCCTCCTGACGTGTTCTGACGTCCCCCTGATCCGCGCGGACGTCGCCCGCCCCACGACACGTATATATCGGTATGTCGTCAATACGAAGAATGTCTCTTTTGTGCGGATAAGCTCGCGCTGTGCCGCTACCGGTCCGTTGTTCGCCCAGCGGCTCTTCTCCATGAATTGCGTACGAGGATGGGGAGTTCCGCATGGACAGACGCAGCTTCCACCGGAGGATGCTGATCGGCGGCGCCGCCGTGGCGACATCGTTGTCACTCGCTCCTGAGGCTTTCGCGGACGGTGGTGGGCCGCGGACGGCGCCCGCCGGCGGCAAGGAGAGGCACATCAAACTCTTCGCCGCGGAGCTCGGTAAAGGACGGATGGGCTACGGCATCGCAGGCAAGAAGGCGACCATCCCGGGGCCGGTGATCGAGCTGGTCGAGGGCGACACGCTGTACATCGAGTTCGAGAACCGGCTGGACGTCTCGACGGGCCTGCATGTGCACGGGGTGGACTACACGATCAGCAACGACGGAACGAAGCTCACCGAAAGCCTCGTCAAGCCTGGCCGCAAACGCACCTACGTGTGGAAGACACACGCCCCCGGCCGCCGCAAGGACGGCAGCTATCGGGAGGGCAGCGCGGGCTACTGGCACTACCACGACCATGCCATCGGCACCTCGCACGGCACCGGTGGCGTACGCGCGGGCCTGTTCGGCGGCTTGATCGTGCGCCGTCAGGGCGACATCCTCCCCGACACCACGCACACCCTCGTGTTCAACGAGACGTCGATCAACAACGGCAAGGGGCACTCCGGACCCACCTTCGAGGCCGTCGTGGGAGAGCGCGTCGAGTTCGTGATGATCACGCACGGGGACGACTTCCACACGTTCCACCTGCACGGTCACCGGTGGGCGGACAACCGCACGGGACTGCTCGCCGGTCCTGAGGACTCGAGCCCGCTCATCGACACCCGGGTCGTCGGTCCCGGTGTCTCCTTCGGCTTCCAGGTCATCGCGGGCGAGTCGGGCGGCGCGGGCGCGTGGATGTACCACTGCCACGTCCAAAGGCACTCCGACAAGGGGATGGCCGGGCTGTTCCTCGTGCGGGGAGAGGATGGAAAGATCCCTGAATACGACGATTCGTCGCACAAGCACTAGATCTGGGAGCGCTCTCAGCGGTGGCGCGGCCGGGGCTATCCTGATCGGCAACCGCCGAGGAGGAGCCCCACGTGACCGAGACCGCGCCGCGCCCCACGCTGGAGGCCGTGGCTGCCCGGGCCGGGGTCTCCCGGGCGACGGTGTCCCGCGTCGTCAACGGCGGAGACGGAGTGCGCGAGCCCCTCGTCGAGCGGGTGCGCCGCGCCGTGGAGGAACTCGGGTACGTGCCGAACCAGGCCGCGCGCAGCCTGGTCACCAAGCGGCACGACGCGGTCGCCGTCGTGATCGCCGAGCCGGAGACCCGGGTCTTCGCCGACCCCTTCTTCGCCCTGCAACTGCGCGGCATCAGCAGGGAACTGACGGCCCACGACTCCCAGCTCGTCCTGCTGCTGACGGAGGGCCGCGCCGACCACGCCCGGGTCGGCCGCTATCTGGCCGGCGGGCACGTCGACGGCGCGCTCGTCTTCTCGCTGCACCTCGAGGACCCGCTGCCCGAGCTGGTGCAGCGGGCCGGGGTGCCCACCGTGTTCGGCGGGCGGCCGGGCTGGGGCGACGGCACCCGCAGCGCCGTCTACGTCGACAGCGACAACCGCGGCGGTGCCCGAGAGGCCGTGCGCCATCTCGTGGGGCTCGGCCGTCGCCGCATCGCGCACATCACCGGCGCCCTCGACCAGACGTCCGCCGTGGACCGACTCGACGGGTTCCGCGACGTCATGGTCGACGCCGACCCGGGGCTCGTCGTGGCGGGGGACTTCACACCGGCGGGCGGCGAACGGGCGATGCGGGAGCTGCTGGGCCGCTGCCCGGACCTGGACGCCGTGTTCGCCGCCAACGACCTCAGCGCCTCGGGCGCCCTGCGGGTGCTGCGCGCAGAGGGCCGCCGGGTGCCCGACGACGTCGCCGTCGTCGGCTTCGACGACATGCTGCCGGTCGCCGAACAGACCGACCCGCCGCTGACGACGGTCCGCCAGGACATCGAGGAGATGGGCCGTTTGATGGCCCGGATGCTGCTGCGCGGCCTCGACCGGCGGGGTGGCGAGCCGGGAGCGGGCGGCGCGCCGTCGAGCGTGGTGCTGCCGACGACGCTGGTCCGGCGGGCGTCGGCGTGACGCCACGGTCATGGACCGACCGTCACGTCAACCGGCGCTGTCCCGTCGGCGTTCAAAGAGGTGACAGGCCGGGGACCGCTTTCGGGCGGATCTAAGGCAGGACGCGGCGCGTGCGGCCAGGAGCCCGGCACCGCGCCCGGAACCGACCCGGTGTCAGCTCTGCTGCGGCTGCGGCGGCGCGCTCTTGATCACCGCGAAGCGGGCTCCGTAAGGGTCGGCGAGCCGGGCGATACGGCCCACTCCTTCGATGTCCGTCGCGGGCATCCGGACGCTGCCGCCCAGCTCCTGCGCCTTGCTCACCATGGCGTCCGCGTCCGTGACCTCGAAGTACGGCAGGAAGTGCGCACCGGACTCCGCGTCCGTGGGGTCGTCGGCCAGCGGGACGAGGCCGCCGAACATGTCGTCCCGGCCGCCGCCCTCCGGGTTGATGCACGTGTACGTGCCGCCGGGGAAGGGGACGCCCTCGGTTTCCCAGCCGAGTACCTGGCGGTAGAACGCAGCTGCGCGGGCGATGTCCGGCGTGTACAGCTCGACCCAGCACAGCGAGCCCGGGTCGCCGGCCACCTCGATGCCCTTGGTGCGCCCCGGTTGCCAGATGCCGAACGGCACGTCGGCCGCATCGGCGAGGACGGCCATGTGGCCCTCACCCATCACGTCCATGGGCCGCATGAGCACACTGCCACCGGACTGCTCGGCCGCCTTGGCGGTGGCCTCCGCGTCGGCACTCTGGAAGTAGACGGTCCAGGACGGCGGCCCCTGCTCCTGGGTGGTCTGCATGCCGCCGGCCGCGATCCTGCCGGACAGTTGGAAGAAGCCGTAGCCGCCGGCGTCGGGGCCCGCCGACTGGAACTGCCAGCCGAAGAGACCGCCGTAGAAGGAGCCGGCGCCGTCGATGTCCGGGGTGCCGATGTCGAGCCAGTTCGGAGCGCCGTTGACGAAACGGGTGGTGAGCATCTCTGCCCTCCTTCGAGGGTTCCCGGTGCCTGCTCTGCCGAGTCTTCCATCCCCCAATGACAAGCGCCGCCGGAATGACGCGGCGGGTTGCTGTCACGCTGTGGGATCGGCAGCGTGCGCTCTCGTCACGGATTTCTCGGCGCGCCGCCGTGCGCGGCGCCATGAGGCGAGGACATCATCGTGAGCCCTACGACGTCGTGAGCCCTGTGACCTAGTGCCGCACCACGTCGAGCCTGAGAGGTCGTGGGGCGTCGTCCCCGGTCGCGGCGGGCCCGGGGACGGCCGGCCCGTCGTTGATCACGTGTTGATCGAACGTTTTTCGCCGCGCGGCACGATCTCGGCCATGCACATCGAAGCGATCATCGCGTCCGACATCCCCTGGCAGGACCAGGCGCTCTGTGCGCAGACGGGGGGCGATTTCTTCTTCCCCGAGCCGGGCAGTTCGGTGCGGGAGGCGAAGCGTATCTGCGGGCTCTGCCAGAGCCGTGCCGCGTGCCTCGAATACGCGCTCACCCACGACGAACGGTTCGGCGTCTGGGGCGGGCTGTCCGAGAAGGAGCGGCTGCAGCTGAGGCGGACGCCGGACAGCAGGTGAGGGGTCTCACCCGTCCGGATGCGCGGCCGGACGCCCGGGACGATGCTGGAGACATGTCCGGACGGGCTCCTGTCATCGTTCATCCGCCGTCGGGCACCGGTGGCCGACGGGTGACCGCGCGCGGGGAGAGCCTGGGGGTGGCGTTCTCCGACGAGGACGTGATCGAGTTCCTCGGCCGGGCCGGGCTGCCCGACGCCGAGGACCTGCTGGACGACCCGGCGTGGGTGAAGTGGCGCGGCGCGGACGCCCACCACTACGAGGCCGCCTAGGACGAGGCCGCCCAGGACCTGTGGGAGCCCTGCGACGGAGGGGGGCGGCCCGGGGTCAGTCCTCGCTGACGGTTGCCAGTACGGCGAGCGTCTCGCCCGCCTCGCGCAGCGCCCGCCGCAGGACGACCGGGGAATGCAGCAGCCCGCTCCCGTCGGGCGGGACGATCCACTCCAGGGAACCGGCGGGCCGGTACGGCGGAGGCACGGCGACCCAGGTACCCCTGCTCGCATGGCGGACCCCGGCGCCGGCCCAGTGACCGGGCGGATCCGGCGGCAGGAAGAAACCCACCCTGAGCGCCGCGGAGTCCACCAGCGTCGGTCCGGGTGTCCGCAGCGGGTCGTCCCACAGAATGTCCAGGGCGAGCAGCCCCAGCCGACGCGGAACGCTCACCACGTCCCAGTGGCGTCCGGCCTCCAGCAGCACCGTGCCCTCACCCCGCTCCCACTGCTGTGCGCAGGCGAGCGGGTCCGGGGCGGCGGCCAGCCACTGGACGCCTCGCATCCACATCGCATTCGTCATGACCCGCTCCAGGGGCGTCACCCGGCCCGACCGGCCCGACCAGGCGTACGACAGGGACAGACCGGGCGGGTCGGCCCGCGCGGACGTCCACCCGGCATATGCATGCTGAGGGATGCTTCGGTGCGGCGAACAGGGTGGCGCGAGGTGGCGTTTGCTGCGGATCCGGAGGCGGATACGAACTCGGATACGGGTACCCGACGCGGTTACGCCTAGGCCCGGGCCGCCATGCGCGCCTTGCGGGCGGCCAGCTTCTCGTCGAACCGCGTGGCCTCGCTGTTGAGGCCGTCCATGAACAGGCCGAGTTCCTCCTGAGCCCGGAGGCCTTCGGGGCCGAGGCCGTCGATCTGCAGGACCTTCAGGAAGCGGAGCACCGGCTGGAGTACGTCGTCGTGGTGGATGCGCAGGTTGTAGACCTCGCCGATCGCCATCTGCGCGGCGGCTCGCTCGAAGCCGGGGATGCCGTGGCCGGGCATGCGAAAGCCCACCACGACGTCCCGCACCGCCTGCATGGTCGGGTCGGGCGCGATCTCGAACGCGGCCTTCAGCAGGTTCCGGTAGAACACCATGTGCAGGTTCTCGTCGGTCGCGATGCGGGCCAGCATCCGGTCGCAGACCGGGTCGCCGGACTGGTGGCCGGTGTTGCGGTGCGAGATGCGGGTGGCCAGCTCCTGGAAGGCGACGTAGGCGACGGAGTGCAGCATCGAGTGCCGGTTGTCCGACTCGAAGCCCTCGCTCATGTGCGCCATGCGGAAACGTTCCAGCTGGTCGGGGTCGACCGCGCGGGAGGCGAGCAGGTAGTCCCGCATCACGATGCCGTGCCTGCCCTCTTCCGCCGTCCAGCGGTGCACCCAGGTGCCCCAGGCGCCGTCGCGGCCGAACAGCGTGGCGATCTCGTGGTGGTAGCTGGGGAGGTTGTCCTCCGTCAGGAGATTGACGACCAGCGCGATCCGGCCGATGTCGGTGACCTTCGACTGCTCCTTCTCCCAGGCCACGCCGTCCTCGAAGAAGCCCGGGAAGTTGCGGCCGTCGCCCCAGGGGACGTACTCGTGCGGCATCCAGTCCTTGGCGACCTGCAGATGGCGGTTCAGCTCGTTCTCGACCACTTCCTCCAGGGCGTACAGCAGCCGTGCGTCGGTCCAGACGGAGGGGCTGCCGAGGTGGGGAGAGGTGATCGTCACAGGAACTCCAGAAAGGCGGGGAGGGACAGCGGTGCGGCCGGCGAGCGGTGCCGGAACTTACGGGATCGTAGGCTACGAATCCGTAGGTTACGAATCCGTAGGTTAAGCACGCTGTAAAAGCCCAGCCCATATGCCTGAAAGACCCCAAGGGGGAGACTCCGTCCGGGTATACGGAAGTCACCGCCGACGTGAGGTCGACGGGGACGAACGGGTGGCCGCCTCACCTGGTCAGTCGTACAACTCCCGCAGCCGCACCGACAGGCACGTCACACATCCCTCGAGCTTCTCGAACTCGCTGATGTCGACGAGGACCGGTTCATGACCGAGGTCGGCCAGCAGGTCCGCAGTGTTCGGCGCGCTGGCCGCCATGAGCAGCCTGTCGCCGCCGAGCAGCACGACGTGCGCTCCGGACTCCTCCGGAACCGGCAGGAAGCGCGGGAACAGCGACGGCTTGTCCACCAGCGGCACATGGCCGATGACCGTGCCGTCGGGCAGCGCGGTGACCGCCGACTTCAGGTGCAGCACCTTGGTGACGGGCACCGGGACCACCCGGGCGCCCAGTGGTTCGAACACCGCGCGCATCTGCTGGACGGCGGCCGCGTTGGTGCGTCCGCTGCGGCCGACGTAGATCGTGTCGTCGATCTTCAGGACATCGCCCCCGTCGAGAGTGCCCGGCTCCCAGATCCAGTTCACCGAACAGCCCAGCCGGGCCACGGCCTCCTCGACTCCCGCCGTCTCCTCGCGCCGTGACTCGGCGCCCGGTCGTGTGATCAGTGCGACGTTCTTGTACATCACGACCGCGTCCTCGACGAACACCGAGTCCGGGCAGTCGTCGGCCGGTTCCACCTCGATCGTCTCCCAGCCGTGCTCGCGCAGCGTCCCCGCGTACGCCTCCCACTGCTCGAGCGCGCGATCGACGTCGACCTTCTCCCGCTCGATGTGGGTCACCAGCCCCTCGGCAAGGCGCGGGCTGGGTCGGCGGATGAGGGCCTTGTTGCTGGGCACGTGCGGAACTCCGTCTCGGCTGATGATGTCGCCCGCCATCATGCAGGGCCGGAACCCGGGGACAAAGCCCCGGGTTCCGCGACCGTGCGAACCGGCGCCGCCCCGTTCAGGGCCGGTCGGCCTCCCCGACGGCCTCCGGCGTGGTCTCCTTCAGCTCTCCGTCGAGCAGCAGCCAGCGTGTGATGCCGATCGACTCCAGGAACGGCAGGTCGTGGCTCGCCACGACCAACGCGCCCTCGTACGACTCCAGGGCCGTGGTGAGCTGCCGCACGCTCGCCATGTCGAGGTTGTTGGTCGGCTCGTCCAGCATCAGCAGCTGCGGCGCCGGCTCGGCGAGCATCAGCGCGGCCAGGGCGGCGCGGAAGCGCTCGCCGCCCGACAGGGTCCCGGCCGGCTGGTCGGCCCGGCTGCCGCGGAACAGGAAGCGGGCCAGGCGGGCCCGGATCCGGTTGTTGGTGGCGGTGGGTGCGAACCGGGCCACGTTCTGCGCGACCGTCAGCCCGTCGTCGAGGACGTCGAGCCGCTGCGGCAGGAAACGCAGCGGCACGTGCGCCGTCGCCTCGCCCGCCACCGGGTCCAACTCGCCCGCGATGGTGCGCAGCAGCGTGGTCTTGCCCGCGCCGTTGCGCCCGATCAGCGCGACCCGCTCGGGGCCGCGCAGTTCCAGGCCGCCGTGCACACGGGCGCCGTACGCCGGCTCCAGGTCCCGCAGCGTCAGGACGGCCCGCCCGGGCGGTACCGCCGTGTGCGGCAGGTCGACGCGGATCTCGTCGTCGTCCCGGACCGCCTCCACCGCCTCGTCCAGTCTTTCCCTGGCCTCGGCGAGCCGCTCCTCGTGCAGGAGACGGTGCTTGCCGGCAGACTCCTGTGCGGCCCGCTTGCGCGCTCCCATGACGATCTTCGGTTCGCGCTTGTTGTCCCACATCTTCTGCCCGTACCGCTTGCGGCGTGCCAACTTCACCTGCGCGTCGACCAGTTCACGCTTCTGCTTGCGCAGGTCGGCCTCGGCGACGCGCACCATCCGTTCGGCCGCCTCCTGTTCGACGGCCAGTGCCTCCTCGTACGCGGAGAAGGTGCCGCCGAACCAGGTGATCTCCCCGCCGTGCAGATCGGCGATCTGGTCGACACGGTCGAGGAGTTCCCGGTCGTGGCTGACCACGATCATGACCCCCGGCCACGCCTCGACCGCCGAGTACAGCCGTCTGCGCGCGTACAGGTCGAGGTTGTTGGTGGGTTCGTCGAGCAGCAGCACGTCCGGGCGGCGCAGCAGCAGCGCGGCCAGCCGCAGCAGGACGGACTCGCCGCCGGAGACCTCGCCGATGGTGCGGTCCAACCCGATGTGACCGAGGCCGAGTTCGCCGAGCGTCACCTGGGCGCGCTCCTCCACGTCCCAGTCGTCGCCGACGGTCGCGAAGTGCTCCTCCGCCACGTCGCCCGCCTCGATGGCGTGCAGCGCGGCGCGCTGGGCGGCGATGCCGAGGGCCTCGTCGACCCGCAGGGCGGTGTCGAGCGTCACGTTCTGCGGCAGATGACCGACCGCTCCCGCGACGCGCACGGTGCCCGAAGCCGGGGTGAGTTCACCGGCGATCAGCTTCAACAGGGTGGACTTCCCGGATCCGTTGGTTCCGACGAGTCCGGTCCTGCCGGCGCCGAAGGCGACCTGGAGGTCGTCGAAGACGGAGGTGCCGTCGGGCCAGCAGAAGGACAGGGACGTACAGGTGATGGAAGGTGCCATACGGGCCTCGCGGTTGCTCAAGGGGGCGGGTGTCGGGCAACGCGTGTGAGACACCGCTTGAGGCGACGGTCCGCGAACGGAGGGAAGAGGAAGCTCCGCACCGAAAGGACGGCTCGCACACCGAGGTCGCACGCGACGCACACAGACACGGGCAGTGCCGTGTGACGCGGTGTCTCAAGACCTCAGACGAGCAACGTCCTTCTCCTCCCGGCGGCAACAGAAGCGTTGAACACCGTACGAGGGGCTCGTGGGAGCGTCAACGCGTTTATCGGCGCCGAGTACAAGCCCGGTCCCTCGCCCTTGTCGCCCCTACCCGCATGTCGGATTTCCGCCAGCCACCGGCCGCCGCCCGCTGGTTGACTCGTCCGCATGACGAACAACACCTCGCCGCGTGAGCAGGCCCTCGCCTTCCGTTCCCTGCATGTGCCCGGTCGTCCGCTCGTGCTGCCCAACGTCTGGGACGTCGCCAGCGCGAGGCTCGTCGAGGACTCGGGGGCCGCGGCCGTCGCCACCACGAGCGCCGGACTCGCCTGGGAGCTGGGCGCCGCCGACGGGGACCGGCTCTCCGGCGGCGACGCCGTCGCGGCCCTGACCCGGATCGCGGATGCGGTGACCGTCCCGGTGAGCGCGGACATCGAGACCGGGTACGCCGATGACGCCGCGGGCGTCGGTGACACGATCAGGGCGGTGCTGGCGGCGGGCGCCGTCGGCGTCAACATCGAGGACGGCCTGTACGGCGGCGGCGACGCGCTGCGCCCGGTCGCCGAGCAGGCCGCGCGCATCGCAGCCGCGCGCGAGGCCGCCGAGGCGGCCGGGGTGCCGCTGTTCGTCAACGCGCGCGTGGACACGTATCTGCGCGGTGCCGGAGGCCTGGAGGAGACCCTGGAGCGGGCCGCCGCGTTCCTCGCCGCCGGGGCGGACGGCGTCTTCGTCCCCGGGGCCGTCGAACCGGTGACCGTGAAGGCGCTCGCCGAGGGCATCGAGGGCCCGCTGAACGTGATGGCCGGCCCAGGCGCGCCCACGGTCGCCGAACTGGCCGCCCTCGGCGTCGCCCGGGTCAGTGTCGGCTCGGGCATCGCCCAGGCCGCCCACGCCCTGGTCCACCGCGCCGCACGGGAGCTGCTCGACGCGGGAACGTACGACGCACTGGCCGTCGGCCTCGACTACGCGGAGCTCAACGGGCTGCTGGGCGGGGACCGTCAGTAGTGCCGAAGGGTGCGGGGTCGTGACGGTGTCCGGGCTCCGCCGAGCGGGTGCGACCGGCCACGGACGGCCCGCACGCGCCGTCGAATCCGCCGACCGGGAGCGGGCGCACCGGGGAGCTCAGCACGCGTCCCGCATCAGCTCCGCGAGGTCGTGGTCCAGGTCCACCTGAAGATGCTCCAGACCCACCGGCACCAGCTCGGTGGTCCGCTGCAGGAAGCGCTCGATCTCGTCCGAGTGGACGTGCACCACGGCGGTGCCCTCCGGGGCGTGGAACTCCAGGACGGTGCGTTCGTAGCCGTACGGCCGCACCCGGACGTCGCCGTGGCCCTCCGGGCCCTCCAGACCGGCGCTGAGGAGTTCGCGGGCGAAGGTCCAGCACACCTCCACACCCTCCAGGGTGGCCGGGGCGGGGAAGGTCATGCGGACGGCGAACGGGTCGCTCCGGTCGTAGCGGAGCACGGCCGGAATGCTCTGCATACGCGGCGCGGCAGCGACGAGGCGGGCCTCCACGGGCTGCTCGATGACGGTGGACAACGCCTTGCTCCCTTGTGACGGCTGGACGGGCTTCTGTGACGGCTGGGCGGACTTCGGGCGGATGAGGCCAGGCACTTGAAGAGACGATGGAATCGGCCGATCCGTGCACATGAAATACGAGTGACCTCTGTCACCGAGTCCATGCCACCGGACGGTGCACGGTGAGGGCGATCACTCCGGTGTCCCGCGCTCTGCGAGACACCGGAGAGGACACCGCGCACACGCGTAGGGTTCCCGGGCGGACGTCGACGGTGAACCGCGGCGAAGGGGGGTACTCGTCGGGCACCCGGATCCGGAGAGGAAGTGACGGTCATGCCACGCGGCTCGAGCCCCAAGCGGGAACGTCAGTACGAGCACATAAAGGAAAGCGCGCGCGACCGCGGGGAGAGCGAGGGACGCGCCAAGGTGATCGCGGCGCGGACCGTGAACAAGGAGCGCGCCCGTTCCGGTGAGTCCAAGACCGCGAGCCGCACGTCCACCCAGGACAAGTCGTCCGCAAAGCGCGGTGGACAGCGCGCGGGCAAGGGCTCCCAGGGGCAGACGTACGACCAGCTGTACGAGGAGGCCAAGCGGCGCAACATCCGCGGCCGCTCGGACATGAACAAGAGCGAGCTGCAGCGCGCGCTGGGTAAGTGACGGCGGGCCGCGGGGTCGTACGCTCGTCACCACCATGACCACCGTACGCACCCCCGCGGGCTGGCCCGCGACCGAAGAAGAGGCTCGTGCCGTGCAGGACGAGCTGCGCGGCCGGGTGATCCTCGACGAACCGGGGCCGCCGCCCGGGGCCGGCCCCGTGACGGGGGTCGACGTCGCCTACGACGACGAGCGCGGCGTGGTCGCGGCGGCGGCCGTCGTCCTGGACGCGGCCACTCACACCCCTCTCGCCGAGGCCACGGCCGTCGGTGAGGTCTCCTTCCCGTACGTTCCCGGTCTGCTCGCCTTCCGTGAGATCCCCACCGTCCTGGCCGCGTTGGAGGCACTGGACCGCGAACCCGGGCTCGTCGTCTGCGACGGCTACGGCCTCGCCCACCCGCGCCGTTTCGGTCTGGCGAGCCACCTCGGCGTCCTGACCGGACTGCCCACGATCGGCGTCGCCAAGAACCCGTTCACCTTCACCTACGAGGACCCCGGGACCGAACGCGGCAGCAGGAGCCCGCTTCTCGCGGGCACCGAAGAGGTCGGCAGCGCTCTGCGCACACAGGCGGGCGTCAAGCCGGTGTTCGTCTCCGTGGGGCACCGCGTCGGCCTCGGCGCCGCCTGTGCGCACACTCTCGCGCTCGCCCCCGCGTACCGCATCCCCGAGTCCACCCGGCGCGCCGACAGGCTGTGTCGGCGCGCCCTCCAGGAGGCGGTCGGGTCCGCGACCTGAGTACGTCGCCTGAGTACGCGTACGGATGTGACCGCCCCGCCGTGATCGGCAGGGTGGGGCGCATGACGACACACCGTGCGCCCAAGACCGTGAGTCACCCCGTCCACCCCGCCCAGCCCGTCGAGCGTGCCGTGACGGCCGCTCTGCTGCTCGCCGTTCTCGCAGGGCTCGCCTGGATCGTCGGAATGGTCGTCACGGTCCTCGAGTGGGGGGCCTGACGCCGGGCCGGTGACGGCCCGCCCTCGCGCCGTTGTCGGTGGTTGCGGCTACCGTGAGACGAGAATGCGTATACGGAGAGTACACGCTCGGGCCCCCCGCTTGACTAAGCGCTTGCTCGATCGGATAGTGCCCGTACTGGAACACGTTCTCAACATCACCGATGTCGCATCGGGTGTGTCACGGAGCTGGGGGCCGGATGGCAGTGGCAAGGACGCCGGGGCGGGGCCCCCTCGCCGGCGTGCGCGTCGTCGAGCTGGCCGGCATCGGACCCGGTCCGTTCGCCGGCATGCTGCTCGCCGACCTCGGCGCCGACGTCGTCCGCGTGGACCGGCCGAACGGCTCCGGGCTCGCCATCGACCCGGCGTACGACGTCACCAACCGCAACAAACGCTCGGTGATCGTCGACCTGAAGACAGGCGAGGGCCCGGCCCGCGTCCTGGCCCTGGCCGAGCGCGCCGACATCCTCATCGAGGGCTACCGTCCGGGTGTCGCGGAACGCCTCGGCGTCGGTCCGGAGACCTGCCACGCCCGCAACCCCCGGCTCGTCTACGGCCGGATGACCGGCTGGGGCCAGGAGGGTCCCCTCGCCCCGCGCGCCGGACACGACATCGCCTACATCGCGCTCACCGGCACGCTCGGCATGATCGGCACCCCGGACGCGCCGCCCGCGATCCCCGCGAACCTCGTCGGCGACTACGCGGGAGGTGCGCTCTACCTCGTCGTCGGCGTTCTCGCCGCCCTCCACCACGCCCGCGCGACCGGAACCGGCCAGGTGGTGGACGCGGCCATCGTCGACGGCACCGCACACCTGTCCTCGATGATCCACGGCATGCTCGCCGCCGGGGGCTGGCAGGACCGGCGCGGGGTCAACCTTCTCGACGGAGGCTGCCCGTTCTACGGCATCTACGAGACGGCCGACGGCCGGTACATGGCGGTGGGCGCCCTCGAGCAGCAGTTCTACACAGAGTTCGTGGAGCTGCTGGGCATCGCGGACCGGGCCCCGGCCCGCAAGGACGTCGCCCGTTGGGGTGAACTCCGGGAGATGGTCGCGGCCCGCTTCAAGACCCGCACGCGCGACGAGTGGACCGCCGTCTTCGAAGGCTCCGACGCGTGCGTGGCGCCGGTCCTGTCGCTTAGGGAGGCGCCGGCACACCCCCACCTCGCCGCCCGCGGCACCTTCACCGACCACGGAGGCATCACCCAGCCGGCGCCCGCCCCCCGTTTCTCGGTCACCCATACGGCGGTGCACGGCGGGCCCGCCCAGCCCGGCGCCGACACCGGGGACGTCGCCCGCGACTGGGACGTGCCGCGACTCCTCGGAGCGGCGACCGACGAAGCTTTCGACCCTCCTGAGCCGCGCCTGCCCGGCCGACCCTCCTCGAAAGGCTGACAGTTGAGCACCGAAGCGTACGTCTACGACGCGATCCGCACCCCGCGCGGGCGCGGCAAGGCCAACGGCGCCCTGCACGGCACCAAGCCCATCGACCTGGTGGTCGGGCTCATCCACGAGACCCGGCGGCGTTTTCCCGATCTCGACCCCGCCGCGATCGACGACATCGTGCTCGGTGTGGTGAGCCCGGTCGGCGACCAGGGCTCCGACATCGCCCGGATCGCCGCGATCGCCGCCGGACTGCCCGACACGGTGGCCGGCGTCCAGGAGAACCGCTTCTGTGCGTCCGGTCTCGAAGCGGTCAACCTGGCCGCCGCGAAGGTCCGCTCGGGGTGGGAGGACCTGGTGCTCGCGGGCGGCGTCGAGTCCATGTCCCGCGTCCCGATGGCCTCGGACGGCGGCGCCTGGTTCGCCGACCCGATGACCAACATGACCGTCAACTTCGTGCCGCAGGGCATCGGCGCCGACCTCATCGCCACCATCGAGGGCTTCTCCCGCAGGGACGTCGACGAGTACGCGGCGCTCTCCCAGGAGCGGGCGGCGGCGGCCTGGAAGGACGGCCGCTTCGACCGCTCCGTGGTCCCGGTGAAGGACCGCAGCGGACTCGTCGTCCTCGACCACGACGAGCACATGCGGCCCGGCACGACCGCCGACTCGCTCGCGGGGCTCAAGCCGTCCTTCGCGGACATCGGCGAACTGGGCGGCTTCGACGCGGTGGCATTGCAGAAGTACCACTGGATCGAGCAGATCGACCATGTCCACCACGCGGGCAACTCCTCCGGCATCGTCGACGGCGCGGCCCTCGTCGCCGTCGGGTCGAAGGAGGCCGGCGAGCGGTACGGGATGCGGCCCCGGGCCAGGATCGTGTCCGCGGCGGTCTCCGGCTCCGAGCCGACGATCATGCTCACCGGTCCCGCGCCCGCCACCCGCAAGGCCCTCGCCAAGGCCGGGCTGACGGTCGACGACATCGACCTCGTCGAGATCAACGAGGCGTTCGCCGCGGTCGTGCTGCGTTTCGTCAAGGACATGGGGCTGTCCCTGGACAAGGTCAACGTCAACGGCGGCGCCATCGCGCTCGGTCACCCGCTCGGGGCGACCGGCGCGATGATCCTCGGCACGCTGGTGGACGAGCTGGAGCGGCAGGACAAGCGGTTCGGGCTGGCCACGCTGTGCGTGGGCGGCGGCATGGGCATCGCGACGATCGTCGAGCGCGTCTGACCTTCCCAACGGATCGAACGGATCGAACGGATCCCCACGGATCCGACGGACCTTACGGAGCACCCCGATGAGCACAGAGTCCACCACCATCCGCTGGGAGCAGGACGACACCGGCGTCGTCACCCTCGTCCTCGACGACCCGAACCAGTCCGCGAACACCATGAACCGGGCGTTCAAGGAGTCGATCGCGGCGATCGCCGAGCGGGCCGAGGCCGAGAAGGAGTCCATCCGCGGCATCATCTACACCTCCGCGAAGAAGACCTTCTTCGCGGGCGGCGACCTCAAGGACATGATCAAGGCCGGCCCGGAGGACGCCCGGCAGGCGTTCGAGACCGGTGTGGCGATCAAGAACTCCCTGCGCCGTATCGAGACCCTCGGCAGGCCGGTCGTCGCCGCCCTCAACGGCGCCGCCCTCGGCGGCGGTTACGAGATCGCGCTCGCCTCCCACCACCGCATCGCCCTCGACGCCCCCGGCTCCAAGATCGGCCTTCCCGAGGTCACCCTGGGTCTGCTCCCGGCGGGCGGCGGTGTCACCCGCACCGTGCGCCTGATGGGCATCGCGGACGCCCTGCTGAAGGTGCTGCTCCAGGGCACCCAGTACTCGCCCCGGCGCGCGCTGGAGAACGGTCTGGTCCACGAGGTGGCGGCCACCCCCGAGGAGATGATGGCCAGGGCCCGCGCCTTCATCGACGCCAACCCCGAGTCCCACCAGCCGTGGGACAAGCCCGGCTACAAGATCCCGGGCGGTACGCCGTCCAACCCGAAGTTCGCCGCCAATCTGCCCGCCTTCCCGGCCAACCTGAAGAAGCAGCTGAACGGCGCCCCCTACCCGGCTCCGCGGAACATCCTGGCGGCGGCCGTCGAGGGCTCCCAGGTCGACTTCGAGACCGCCCTGACGATCGAGGCGCGCTACTTCACCGAACTCGTCACCGGGCAGACCGCGAAGAACATGATCCAGGCGTTCTTCTTCGACCTCCAGGCCGTCAACTCGGGCGCCAACCGCCCGGGGGGCATCGAACCGCGCCAGGTCCGCAAGGTGGCCGTCCTCGGCGCCGGCATGATGGGGGCGGGCATCGCCTACGCGTGCGCCCGCGCGGGCATCGAGGTCGTCCTGAAGGACGTCTCCCTGGAGGCGGCCGTCAAGGGCAAGGGCTACTCCGAGAAGCTGTGCGCCAAGGCGGTCGCCAAGGGGCGCACGGCCCAGGAGAAGGCGGACGCGCTGCTCGCCCGCATCACGCCCACCGCCGAGGCCGCCGACCTCGCGGGCTGCGATGCCGTCATCGAGGCCGTGTTCGAGGACCCGGCGCTCAAGCACAAGGTGTTCCAGGAGATCGAGAACGTCGTCGAGCCCGACGCGCTGCTGTGCTCCAACACCTCCACCCTGCCGATCACGGCGCTCGCCGAGGGTGTGGAGCGGCAGTCCGACTTCGTCGGACTGCACTTCTTCTCGCCGGTGGACAAGATGCCGCTCGTCGAGATCATCAAGGGGAAGCGGACCGGCGAGGAGGCGCTGGCGCGCGCCTTCGACCTGGTGCGGCAGATCAACAAGACGCCGATCGTGGTCAACGACTCGCGCGGCTTCTTCACCTCCCGGGTCATCGGCCACTTCATCAACGAGGGCGTCGCGATGGTCGGCGAGGGCGTCGAGCCCGCGTCCGTCGAGCAGGCGGCGGCCCAGGCGGGCTACCCGGCGAAGGTGCTGTCCCTGATGGACGAGCTGACGCTGACGCTGCCCCGGAAGATCCGCAACGAGACGAAGCGGGCCGTGGAGGAGGCGGGCGGCACCTGGACAGCGCACCCGGCGGAGGCCGTCATCGACCGCATGGTCGACGAGTTCGGCCGCACCGGGCGCAGCGGCGGCGCCGGGTTCTACGAGTACGGCGAGGACGGCAGGCGCGGCCGGCTGTGGCCGGGCCTGCGGGAGCACTTCACCAGGCCCGGGTACCGGATCCCGTTCCGGGACATGCAGGAGCGCATGCTGTTCTCGGAGGCGCTGGACACCGTCCGGCTCCTCGAGGAGGGCGTGCTGACGTCGGTGGCCGACGCCAACATCGGGTCGATCTTCGGAATCGGCTTCCCCGGCTGGACCGGCGGCGTCCTGCAGTACATCAACGGCTACGAGGGAGGCCTGCCCGGCTTCGTGGCCCGCGCCCGGGAGCTGGCCGAGCGGTACGGCGAGCGGTTCACGCCGCCCGCGCTGCTCGTGGAGAAGGCGGAGAAGGGGGAGCGGTTCACCGACGCTCACTGAGACGGTGAACGACGGCCGCTGAGACGGCGGGGGACGGGGCCAGGAGTCCCGCAGCGGTTCCCCGCCGTGCCTTTATGACCACTCTGGGGCGCCCATGTGGTGAACATGTGAGAAGTCCCGCTCTGTGACGTGGGCCATCGCATGGAAATCTGCCTCTGCGAGAAGGTGAGCCCTTGGTCTGTGCCGCGTCAGGGGTGGCCGGACCGAGCCCCATCCGGAAACCCGCGCACCACCCCAGCGCCGGGCGTACCAGAGAGTAGATCCACTCGTGAGCAAGGACGCCGTGAACACGGCCGCGGTCGCATCCCGCACCGATGCCACCCGGGCGCCCGCGGACGCGGGCGACGCCGGTTACAGCAAGGACCTCAAAGCCCGCCACATCAACATGATCGCGATCGGCGGCGCGATCGGCACCGGACTCTTCCTCGGTGCCGGAGGACGGCTGCACAACGCGGGTCCTGCCCTCGCGCTGGCGTACCTGGTCTGCGGCGTCTTCGCCTTCTTCGTCGTGCGCGCCCTCGGCGAGCTGGTCCTGTACCGGCCGTCGTCCGGGTCGTTCGTCTCGTACGCGCGAGAGTTCCTCGGTGAGAAGGGCGCGTACGTCGCCGGCTGGATGTACTTCCTGAACTGGTCGACGACCGGTATCGCCGACATCACCGCCATCGCGCTCTACACCCACTACTGGAGCTTCTTCACCTCCGTCCCGCAGTGGGTGCTCGCCCTGATCGCCCTCGCGGTCGTGCTGGCGGTGAACCTGATCTCGGTGAAGATCTTCGGCGAGATGGAGTTCTGGTTCGCGATCATCAAGGTCGCCACCCTGGTGGCCTTCATGTTCGTCGGCATCTTCCTGCTGGCCACGCGGCACGAGGTGGACGGGCGTACCCCCGGTCTCGGCGTGATCACCGACCACGGCGGGATCTTCCCGCACGGGCTCATGCCCGTCGTCCTGGTGATGCAGGGCGTGATCTTCGCCTACGCGGCCCTGGAGCTGGTGGGCGTCGCCGCGGGTGAGACCGCGGAGCCCGAGAAGGTCGTGCCGCGCGCGGTGAACTCGATCATGTGGCGTGTGGGTCTGTTCTACGTCGGCTCGGTGGTCCTGCTCGCACTGCTGCTGCCGGGTTCGGTGTACTCCGGGGACGAGAGCCCCTTCGTCACCGTGCTGTCGAAGATCGGCGTCCAGGGCGCGGGTGACGTGATGAACCTGGTCGTCCTCACCGCCGCGATGTCCTCGCTGAACTCCGGCCTCTACTCCACCGGCCGCATCCTGCGCTCCATGGCGATGGCCGGCTCGGCGCCGAAGTTCACGGCGAGGATGAACCGCAGCCAGGTGCCCTACGGCGGCATCCTGCTGACCTGCGCGGTCTGCGTGATCGGCGTCGGCCTGAACTACTTCGTGCCCAGCCAGGCCTTCGAGATCGTGCTGAACGTGGCCTCTCTCGGGATCGTCAGCACCTGGGTGATCATCATGATCTGCCACCTGGTCTTCGTCCGCCGCGCCCGGGCGGGCCACGTCACCCGGCCGTCCTTCCGGCTGCCCGGCAGCCCGGTCACGGAGATCGCGACGATCGTCTTCCTGCTGGTCTGCCTCGGCCTGATGTGGAACGACCCCGAGGTCGGCCGCAAGACCCTGCTGCTCATCCCTGTCATCGCGGCCCTGCTCGTCGGCGGCTGGTTCGCGCTGCGCCGACGGATCGAGGAGGCCACGAACCGGGAGCTGACCGACCTCACGAAGTAGCAGGCCCCGCGGCCGGCACCTGGTCCCGTGGGGAACCCGCGGCGCGCCGGTCCGCGGCTGGTCGACGAACGGCTCGTGCGGCGGGGGATGCCGGTGACGGTGTACGGCCACGGGGACCGAGGGCTGGGGAGCGAGCGATGACTTTCGGTCAACCTCGGCGCAGACCTGCGTTGGTTCGCGCGTATGCGCGGGTAAGTCCCGGACATGGATCTCATCCCGTATCCGATAGGTCCCCTCAACCCCGGACTCCAGGACGTCCTCGCCGCCGCTCTGCTGTTCGCCGTCGTCTTTCTCGTGGTCACCCGGCTGCTGCGACGCATCGACCGGGTCCTTCAGGCCCGTGAGGACGCGATCACAGGCACCGCCGCCCGCGCCGACGACATCCGCGCCCGCGCCGAGGCCGAACGCGAGGCGGCCCGGGCGCTGCTCGCCGAGGCGGGTCACGACGCCGCCCGCATCCGGCAGCAGGCTCACGAGGAGGGCGTCGCCCTGATGACGAGGACCCGCGCCGAAGCGGAGCGGGAGCGGGACGCCCTGATCGCCCGGGGGCGCGCCCGGATCGAGTCCGACCGTGCCATGGCCGAGGCCGAACTGCGCGTCTACGTCTCCGAGCTGGCCTCGGATCTGGCGAGCCGGATCGTGGGCGAACCGGTCGCGGCCCCGGTGGAGCAGGGCTGAGCTGCCCCACTCCACCGGGGCGGGGCGCTCACCCGGAGTGCACGGCGTTCGTCGCCGCGATCTTCTTCCAGGACTTCGGCTGTGCCACGTCGGCCGAAGCCGGTGCGACGGACGCGGCGCGCGCCGCCGGTGCCGCCGGCTTGGACGGCTGGAACAGCCAGGTGTCGAAGAGCGCCCCCAGCGGCTTCCCGGACACCTTCTCCGCGTACGCCTGGAAGTCGGCGACCGAGGCGTTGCCGTACGCGTGCTCCTTCGGCCAGCCCTTCAGGACGGCGAAGAACGCGTCGTCCCCGATCTCGTTCCGCAGCGCCTGGACGGCCAGCGCACCCCGGTCGTAGACCGCGATGTCGAACTGGTTGTCCGGCCCCGGGTCACCCGGCTTCACCGTCCAGAAGGTGTCGTCGGCAGGGTGTGTGGCGTACACGTAGTCCGCCAGCTCCTGCGTCGTGCCCTCGCCCTCGTGCTCCGACCAGAGCCACTGCGCGTACCGCGCGAAGCCCTCGTTGATCCAGATGTCCTTCCAGCCCTTCAGCGACACGTCGTCGCCGTACCACTGGTGCGCCAGCTCGTGCACCACGACGGAGGTGTTGGAGCCGTTCGCGAACTGCTTGGGGCTGTAGTACACCCGGGTCTGTGTCTCCAGCGCGTACCCGGTGGTCGTGTTCGGCACGTAGCCGCCCGCCGAGCTGAACGGATACGGCCCGAAGTAGCCGCTGAGCCAGTCGACGATCTCCCCGGTGCGCTCCACGCTCGCCCGCGCGGCCCCGTCGTTGTCGCCGAGGTCCTTGCTGTAGGCGTTGACGACCGGGACACCGCCGTCCGAGGTGCCCGTCGTGATGTCGAACCTGCCGATCGCGAGGGTGGCGAGATACGTGGCCTGAGGCTTGTTCTCCCGCCAGTTGTAGCGGGTCCAGCCCAGTCTGGAACTCGTCGACTGCAGCGTGCCGTTGGAGATCGCCTGCGTGCCGTCCGGCACGGCCACCGACACGTCGTACGTCGCCTTGTCACTCGGGTGGTCGTTGCTCGGGAACCACCACCACGCCGACTCGGGTTCGTCCGCGGCGACCGCGCCGTCCGGGGTGCGGTGCCAGGTGGTGAAGCCGTACGCGCTCTTGGCGGACGGCACGCCGCTGTAGCGGACCACGACGGTGATCGGCGTGCCCTTCGGCAGCGGGGCAGCGGGCGTGACCACCAGCTCGTGCTGGCCCGAGGGGGTGAAGGACGCCTTCGCCCCGTTCACCCGTACCTCGCTCACATCCAGCAGGAAGTCCAGGTCGAACCGGGACAGATCCTGTGTCGTCCGGGCCAGGATCGTCGCCGTGCCCTGCAACTCGTCCGTCTTCGGCTGGTACGTCAGCCGCAGGTCGTAGTGGGAGACGTCGTATCCGCCGTTGCCGTAGTACGGGTAGTAGGGATCGCCGATACCCGGGGCACCGGCCTGGTAGGAGGCCGCCGATGCCGGGATCGCCAGCAACAGGGAAGCCGCCGCGAGTGCGCCCGGGGCGATGAGTCTGCGGTGCACGAGAACTCCAAGTCGTAGGGGCACGAGGTCTGTTGTGTCCGGACCCTATTCAGACCCCGCATGCCCCGGCATGTCCATGGCACCCTCTGTCACACGATCGCCATCCGGCCGACATGAGCCACCCACGTCCACCCGGCCCCACCGGCCTCGCCGGGGTCCGACTGTCCCTCAGATGCCCTCTTCTGCACGCGAGTTGATGCAGGTACCGTCCCGCGCATGCGGATCACCACCCCCCTCAGAGCCTTCAGGCCGCTCGCGGCAGCGGCCGCCGCCGCGCTCCTGGCGGTCTTCCTCACCCCGTCGGCCGCCCACAGCGCGCCCCGGGAGAGCCGGCCCGTCTACTCCTACGAGAACGCCATCCGGGAGTCCGTCTGGGTGGACACCGGCCTGGACGGCGACGGCGACGGGAAGTCCGACCGTGTCGCCGCCGACATCGTCCGGCCCCGCGAACCCGCGGCCCAGGGCCGCAAGGTCCCCGTCATCATGGACGCCAGCCCCTACTACTCCTGCTGCGGGCGCGGCAACGAGAGCCAGAAGAAGACCTACGACGCCGGCGGACACGTCGTCCAGATGCCGCTCTTCTACGACAACTACTTCGTCCCGCGCGGCTACGCCTTCGTCGGCGTCGACCTGGCCGGAACCGATCGCTCCGACGGCTGCGTGGACGTCGGCGGCCGCTCCGACATCCAGTCCGCCAAGGCCGTGATCGACTGGCTCAACGGCCGGGCCAGGGCCTACACCACCCGCACCGGCACCAGGCCCGCCACGGCCACCTGGACCAACGGCGCCACCGGCATGATCGGCAAGAGCTGGGACGGCACCATCGCCAACGGAGTCGCCGCCACCGGCGTCAAGGGCCTGAAGACCATCGTGCCCATCAGCGCCGTCTCCTCCTGGTACGACTACTACTTCGCCAAGGGCGCTCCCCTGTACGACTCCGGCCCCGACTGGCTGTCCGACTACGTCGAGAGCCCCGACGCCCGCGCCAAGTGCGCCGCCGTACAGCGCAAACTCGTCGACGGCGCGCCCCGCAACGGTGACTGGACACCGCTGTGGACCGAACGCGACTACGTCAAGGACGCGGGCAAGGTCCGCGCGAGCGTCTTTCTCGTGCACGGCATGCAGGACCTCAACGTGCGCACCAAGCACCTCGGCCAGTGGTGGAACGCCCTCGCCCAGCACGGCGTCAAGCGCAAGATCTGGCTCTCGCAGACCGGGCACGTGGACCCCTTCGACTACCGGCGCGCCCAGTGGGTGGACACCCTGCACCGCTGGTTCGACCACGAACTCCTCGGCTACCGCAACGGCGTCGACCGCGAGCCCATGGCCGACATCGAACGCCACCCCGACCAGTGGGTCACCTCCACCGCCTGGCCGCCCCGCGACACGGCCACGACCACGCTGCGGCCCGGCCACGGCGACCGGGCCGGCGTCGGCACGCTCGGACTGGGCTCCGGCACCGGCACCGGCACCGAGACCTTCACCGACGACCCGCGGCTCAGCGAGACCGACTGGGCCGCGCACATCGACCGGTCCACCCCGGACAAGGCCGGGTTCGTCACCCCGCCGCTGTCGAAGGACCTGCGTATCTCCGGCTCCTCCACGGTGACCGTCACCGTCACGCCCACCACCTCCTCGGCCCACCTGTCCGCCGTGCTCGTCGACCTTGGCCCCGACACGATCCGCGACTACGCCGACTCCGCGGAGGGCATCACCACGCTCACCGACCGCACCTGCTGGGGCGCGAGCACGGCCGGCGACAGCGCCTGCTTCAAGGTCACCCAGGCCAAGAAGACGGACGTCACCTCCACGGTCTTCAGCCGAGGCTGGGCGGACCTCGGCCACTACGCCTCGGACGCCAAGGGCGTCCCGCTGACGCCCGGCAAGCCCTACACGATCACGCTCGACCTGGCCGCGACCGACCACGTCGTCCCGAAGGGCCATCGGCTGGCCCTGATCGTCGCCGGCACCGACAAGGACCTCATCGACCCTCCGTCCACCACGCCCACCCTGACCGTCGACCTGTCCCGCACGGCGGCCCGGGTGCCGCTCGTCGGAGGGGCCGCGGCGTTCGCGGGCGCCACCTCCGGGGCGACGCCGGCCACTGCCGCGCCCACCACGCCGTACGGCCTGCGGAGCCCGCACAGGGTCCACCGCATCCCTGACGGCAGCTGACGGCGGCGCACGGCATCCGACACCACCTCCGGCGGCCGGGCCCACGGCCCGGCCGCCCCCGCCCGCCGGGTGCGCCGACGAATCCGTCCTGCCGTGCTCACATCACTCGCCGGGTGGGGATACTCACGGCATGTCTGCCGAATACGCGACCTTCGGCCTGGCGCCGGCGATGCGGGCCGGTGCCGTCCTCACCGGTGGTGACTACGCAACGCACCGGGACTTCGTGGACTTCCTCGTCGACGGACGCCCGCTGCTGCACCGGCTCTCCGACCTGGACGCCGTCTCCCCGCTGGCCTCCGACATACCGCCCGCGATCTTCACCGCGCAGGTGCGGGGGCTGCTGCTGGAGACCGGGGCGCCGCTGCCGGGCGGCCGGTACGTCCTCTACGGCTGCCCCGAGTGCGAGGACCTGGCGTGCGGAGCGGTCACCGCGGTCATCGAACGCGACGGCGACGACTACATCTGGCGGGACTTAGGCTGGCAGACCGGCGACACCGCCGATCTGGAACTCAACGGCTACCACGGCATCGGCCCCTTCCGCTTCCACGGCTCCCAGTACCGTGCCGCGCTCGGTGCGCTGCTGGACGGCGGCGCACCAGCGCCCCGACGCCGCGTGCTGCTGATCGGCGCCCGTGTCGCCGTGCTCGCCAAGCTCGCCGCCGCCCTGCGCACCATCGGCATCGGTGCGGACATCACCCGCGACGCGACCGGCGTCCCCGCCGAGGAACTTCGCCAGTACGGTGCGGTCGCCTTCGGCCGGGCGGTCACGGCGGACGAACGGGCCGCCGTACGCCGCTCCTTCGAGGACGCCGGGCTGGACGTGGCCCACGTCGACGGACTCGCCCCGATCGTCCCGCTTCTCGTCGCCCAGATCGAACAGGCGCTGGACCGCGCCCCGGTGCGGCAGCGCCGACTGACGGGCCTGGCCGCCACCGACGGCGCGGCTTACGTGGAGGTCGCCTCCGCCTGCCGCGTCCGTCTCACCGCCCACCGACTCGACCGCCTCTACCGCACCCACACCAGCGAGGTCTTCGACGGCACCCTGGAGCCGGGCCGTCACCGTATCGCCCTCGACCCCAAGGTGGTGAAGGGCGAGGCGTTCCTCGTGGCGCGGACCTCGGGAAATGTCCTGGTGGCGCCCGTGGCGCGGTGAGAATTCTGGCGCGGGCGGCACCGGGCGGCCGTTAGGATCGGCGGTCTGATGACTGCCACCCTCGTCGCCAAGAACCTCGCCGCCGGGCACGGCGACCGCTCGCTCTTCACCGGGCTCGACCTGGTCGTCGCGCCCGGAGACGTGATCGGGCTCGTCGGTGCCAACGGCGCCGGCAAGTCCACCCTGCTGCGCATGCTCGCCGGGCTGCTCACCCCCGAGCAGGGCGAGCTGCGGCTGTCCCCGCCCACCGCGACGGTCGGGCACCTGCCGCAGGAGCCGGAGCGCCGGCCGGGGGAGACCGTACGGGAGTTCCTGGCCCGCCGCACGGGCGTCGCCGACGCCCAGCGCGCGATGGACGAGGCCACGCAGGGGCTCGTCGA
Organism: Streptomyces sp. Ru72; assembly: GCF_002920635.1. Classification (GTDB taxonomy): domain Bacteria; phylum Actinomycetota; class Actinomycetes; order Streptomycetales; family Streptomycetaceae; genus Streptomyces. The sequence continues at coordinate 38,451 of NZ_PQSR01000031.1, forward strand.
CGCGGCGCCCGGCGCGGACGACGCCTACGCGGCGAGCCTGGAGCGCTGGCTCGCCCTCGGTGGTGCGGACCTCGACGAACGCGCCGAGGAGGTCGCCGACTCCCTGGGCCTGGGTGTCGGCCTGGACCAGCAGATGACGTCCCTGTCCGGCGGGCAGGCGGCCCGCGCCGGCCTCGCCTCGCTGCTGCTGTCCCGCTACGACGTCTTCCTGCTCGACGAGCCCACCAACGACCTCGACCTCGACGGCCTGGAGCGGCTGGAGCGGTTCGTCAGCGGGCTCCGCGCCGGGACGGTGGTCGTCAGCCACGACCGGGAGTTCCTCACCCGCACGGTCACCAAGGTCCTGGAACTCGACCTCGCGCAGCGGCAGATCAACCTCTACGGCGGTGGATACGAGGGATACCTCGAGGAGCGCGAGCGGGCCCGCAGGCACGCCCGCGAGGAGTACGAGGAGTACGCGGAGAAGAAGTCCGCCCTCCAGGACCGCGCCCAGATGCAGCGCGCCTGGATGGAGAAGGGCGTCAAGAACGCACGCCGCAAGGCGAGCGACAACGACAAGATCGGCCGCAAGTTCCGCAGTGAGGCCAGCGAGAAGCAGGCCGCGAAGGCCCGGCAGACCCAGCGCATGATCGAGCGCATGGAGGTCGTCGAGGAGCCCCGCAAGGAATGGGAGCTGCGGATGGAGATCGCGTCGGCCCCCCGCTCGGGCGCGGTCGTCGCCACGCTGCGGGACGCGGAGGTACGGCGCGGCGACTTCACCTTCGGCCCGGTGTCCCTCCAGATCGACTGGGCGGACCGGGTGGCGGTGACGGGCGCCAACGGCGCGGGCAAGTCCACGCTGCTCGGCGCGCTCCTCGGCCGTGTCCCGCTGGACGCGGGTCACGCCTCCCTCGGCTCGGGCGTCCTGGTCGGCGAGGTCGACCAGGCCCGCAAGCTGTTCCACGGCCCGGAGTCCCTGCTGGACGCGTTCCGCGCCGCGGTCCCCGACACCGAGCCGGTCGAGGTCCGCACCCTGCTCGCCAAGTTCGGCCTGAAGACGGACCACATCCTGCGCCCGGCGGCGACCCTCTCCCCGGGCGAACGCACGCGTGCCGCGCTGGCGCTGCTCCAGGGCAGGGGGGTCAACCTGCTGGTCCTGGACGAGCCGACGAACCACCTGGACCTGCCGGCCATCGAACAGCTGGAGTCGGCCCTGGACTCCTACGAGGGCACCCTGCTCCTCGTCACGCACGACCGCCGGATGCTGGACGCGGTACGGGTGACACGCCGCCTGGAGGTGGCGGACGGCAAGGTGACGGAACACCGGTGACCGCGTCGGGTGATCGGCTCGTTTCCCGACGCGTACCACACCTTCACCGGCATGGCCGACCGGATGGTCGCCGGGATGCTCACCACGCCGGCGGAGATCCGCGAGGCGATCACCGCCCTCACCGACCTCGGCGCCGACGAGGTGATGCTCCACTGCTACGCCTCGACCCGGCCCGGGTGGACCGCCTGGCCGACACCCTGTGACGATCTGGTCCCGCTCGGCCCGGCCGGAGTGGAACACGGGCCCGGTCCCTGCGGTGCAGCAGGGCCGGGCCCGGCACCTCAGCGGCGGCCCGGCTTCTGGTCGAGCAGGCCTGCCCGGCGCAGGGCGTCCGCCATCGCGCTGTTGGCCGGCGGGGGCGTCTGACGGGCGCCCGTGCCCTGGCGACTCTGGCGCTGCTGCGGGGGACGCCCGCCGCGCTGCCGGGCGCCGCCGGAGGGCTGTCCCTGCGAAGCCGCCTCGTCGTCCAGCCGCAGCGTCAGCGAGATCCGCTTGCGCGGGATGTCGACGTCCAGGACCTTCACCTTGACGATGTCACCCGGCTTCACCACGTCCCGCGGGTCCTTGACGAACGTCTTGGACATCGCGGAGACGTGCACCAGACCGTCCTGGTGGACGCCGACGTCGACGAAGGCGCCGAACGCGGCGACGTTCGTGACCACGCCCTCCAGGACCATCCCGGACGACAGGTCGGAGATCTTCTCCACACCCTCCTTGAAGCTGGCCGTCTTGAACGCGGGCCGCGGGTCGCGCCCCGGCTTCTCCAGCTCCTTGAGGATGTCGGTCACCGTCGGCAGACCGAACGTCTCGTCCACGAAGTCCGACGCCCTCAGCGAGCGCAGCACCGCCGTGTTCCCGATCAGCGACGCCACCTCCTGCCCCGTCGTCTTCACCATGCGCCGGACCACCGGGTACGCCTCGGGGTGCACGCTGGAGGCGTCCAGCGGGTCGTCGCCGCCCCGGATCCGCAGGAACCCCGCGCACTGCTCGTACGCCTTGGGCCCGAGCCGCGCCACGTTCTTCAGCTGGGCGCGGGACGTGAACGGGCCGTTGGCGTCCCGGTGCGCCACGATGTTCTCCGCGAGCCCCGAGGAGATGCCGGAGACCCGGGCGAGCAGCGGAGCCGACGCCGTGTTGACGTCCACGCCCACGCCGTTCACACAGTCCTCCACCACCGCGTCCAGCGAGCGGGACAGCTTCACCTCGGACAGGTCGTGCTGGTACTGGCCGACGCCGATCGACTTCGGGTCGATCTTCACCAGTTCGGCGAGCGGGTCCTGCAGACGGCGGGCGATGGAGACCGCGCCACGCAGCGACACGTCCATGTCCGGCAGCTCCTGCGAGGCGAAGGCGGAGGCGGAGTACACCGATGCGCCCGCCTCGGACACCATCACCTTCGTCAGCTTCAACTCGGGGTGCCTGGTGATGAGTTCACCGGCGAGCTTGTCCGTCTCGCGGGACGCCGTGCCGTTGCCGATCGCGATCAGCTCGACCGCGTGCTCCTTGGCCAGCCGGGCCAGCTTGGCGATCGCCTCGTCCCACTTGTTGGCAGGGACGTGCGGGTGGATGACGTCCGTGGCGACCACCTTGCCGGTCGCGTCCACCACGGCCACCTTCACGCCCGTACGGAAACCGGGGTCCAGGCCCAGCGTCGCGCGCGTGCCGGCCGGGGCGGCGAGCAGCAGGTCGCGCAGGTTGGCCGCGAAGACCTTGACGGCCTCGTCCTCGGCCGCCGTGCGCAGCCTGAGCCGCAGGTCGATGCCGAGGTGCACCAGGATGCGGGTGCGCCAGGCCCAGCGGACCGTGTCCAGCAGCCACTTGTCGGCGGGGCGGCCGCGGTCGGCGATCCCGAAGCGGTGCGCCACGATCCCCTCGTACGACGACGGGCCGTCCGTCGGCTCCTCCGGTTCCAGGACGAGGTCGAGGACCTCCTCCTTCTCGCCGCGCAGCAGGGCGAGGACCCGGTGCGAGGGCAGCTCGGTGAAGGGCTCGGCGAAGTCGAAGTAGTCGGCGAACTTGGCGCCCGCCTCCTCCTTGCCCTCCCGCACCTTGGACGCCAGGCGCCCACGCACCCACATCCGCTCGCGCAACTCGCCGATCAGGTCGGCGTCCTCCGAGAACCGCTCGGTGAGGATCGCCCGCGCGCCGTCCAGCGCGGCCTGCGCGTCCGGCACCCCCTTGTCGGCGTCGACGAACGCGGCCGCGGCGGCCAGAGGCTCCACCGTCGGGTCGCCGAGCAGGCCCTCGGCAAGCGGCTCGAGTCCCGCCTCGCGCGCGATCTGCGCCTTGGTGCGCCGCTTCGGCTTGTAGGGGAGGTAGATGTCCTCCAGGCGTGCCTTGGTCTCCGCGCCCCGGATCCGCGCCTCGAGCTCCTCGGTGAGCTTGCCCTGCTCGCGCACCGACTCGAGGATCGCCGTGCGCCGCTCCTCGAGCTCACGCAGATAGCGCAGCCGCTCCTCGATCGTGCGCAGTTGCGCGTCGTCGAGCATCTCGGTCGCTTCCTTGCGGTAGCGGGCGATGAAGGGCACCGTCGAGCCGCCGTCCAGCAGCTCGACCGCGGCCTTCACCTGCCGCTCCCGTACGCCGAGCTCCTCGGCGATCCTGCCTTCGATGGACCCTGCTCCGAGGGACCCGGGTGTCGTCACGATCCCGTACCGCCTTCTCCACTGAGGTTGCGCGGCAATTGTGGCAGGTCGCACCGACAACGGGGGCGCAAGGGCACGAGCACGGGGCGGCGCCGTCCGCGCCGCCCCGTGGGCTGGGAGTCCTCGGGCCGGTTCAGGCCCGGCGGGCGGAGCCCGAGGCCCCGCCGAACAGCCGGGCCAGTGCCCGGAACGGCAGGGTCACGACGGTCGCGACGGCGCCGCCGATCTGGCGAAGTACGTCTGCGATCGCACGGAACACAAGCTTCCCCTTTCGTCTCCCGGTGTGGATCACCGGGTGACGAACCGGGTACCTCATCCCTTGCCGATCATGCCCTCCGGGAAGGCCCCGGCCGCAAGAGCCCTGGTCAGCATGGTGCCCGCGAGATCCGTCAGCCGTTCGACGCCCGCGGCGCCGAGGTGTTCGTAGGGTGCCCGGTCAAGGCGGTCGGTCTCCGCCTCGATCTCCCCGCGCAGCGCGGTGCCCGCCTCGGTCAACTGGCCGTCCGCACCGAGCAGTCCACGCTCACGCAGCCGCCCGCACGCCGCGTCCCAGTCCTCGCGGCTCCAGCCGCGCGTGCCGAGCGCCCACTTGGGGGACATCCCCTTGCCGGTCGCGGTGTGCGTCACCAGCGCCTCGACCGGATCGAGGTCCGCGGCCAGCAGCACCGCGAGATGGCCGTCACCGCGGTGCTCCCGCAGCAGTGTGGCCGCGTGCCAGAACGCCAGATGCGGTTCGTCGGGCACCGGCAGATCGGCGTGCGCGGCGTACAGCGGGCGCGCGTGCCGGGTGCACGCCTCGGTCGCGCGCAGCGCGAGTTCCGCCGCCTCGGCCATCTCCTTGGCGGCGACGGTCTCCTCGCCCAGCAGCCGCCGCAGCGTCGCGTCGACGGCACGCGCGCGTGCCGCGAGCACCACCCGGGGGGACGCCGTCTCCCACACGGCGGGCACATGCCGTGCCACCAGCCCGGGGTGGAAGTTGAAGAACGCGGCCGTCACCACCCCCGCGCCCACGGCCCCCATCGCGGCGGCCCGCACTGCGAAGTAGGCGGCCCTGCTGTCGGACACGCCCACGGCGGTCAGTTCCCGGTTCAGATCCGGCGAGAAGTAGTGCGTCGAGTGCAGCGGATTGATCACATTGTGGCAGCGCCGCCCGGCGCGCTCCGGCAGGGAAGAGGTCATGACCGGCAGGTTACCGACTGGTCGGTACGTCGAGAAGCGCAAGGCCGGGTATGGCAGGAAAGGTGGGATCCTCGTCGTTGCGGCCATGTCGCCCACCGCCAAGAATCGACGGCATGCGCACCCTCCTGGTCGTCCTCTTCGACGGCGTGCAGAGCCTTGACGTCACCGGCCCGGTGGAGGTCTTCGCGGGCGCCGAGCTGCGCCACCCCGGGGCCTACCGCCTCGCCACCGCCTCCCTGGACGGCGGCCCGGTCCGCACCTCCAGCGGCCTCACGCTGGCCGCCGACCACGCCCTCTCCGACGCGCCCGCACCGCACACTCTGATCGTTCCCGGCGGCCAGGGCAGTCGGCACCCCGATGAGCGCCTGCTCGACTGGCTGCGGGAACACGGCCCCCGCGCCGACCGCCTGGTCTCCGTCTGCACCGGTGCCATCCTGCTCGCCCGCGCGGGCCTCCTCGACGGGCGCCGAGCCACCACCCACTGGGCCTACTGCGACACGCTGGCCCGCCACCATCCGGAGATCGAGGTCGACCCCGACCCGATCTACGTGCGCGACGGACACGTCGCCACCTCCGCCGGCGTCACCTCCGGCATCGACCTCGCCCTGGCTCTCGTCGAGGAGGACCTCGGCCGTGGCACCGCTCTCGCCATCGCCCGCCACCTGGTCGTCTTCCTGCGCCGCCCCGGCGGCCAGGCCCAGTTCAGCGCCCAGCTCGCCGCCCAGACCGCGCAGCGCGAGCCCCTGCGCGAGGTCCAGCAGTGGATCAGCGAGCATCCGGACGGCGACCTCACCGTGGAGGCGCTCGCCGCCCGCGCCCGGCTGTCGCCCCGCCACTTCGCCCGGGCCTTCCAGGCCGAGACGGGGGTCCCTCCGGGCCGCTATGTCGACCGCGTCCGCCTCGAACACGCCCGCCGTCTGCTGGAGGACACCGGCGACGGCGTGGAGGAGATCGCCCGCGCCAGCGGCTACGGCACCCCGGAAGCCATGCGGCGCGCCTTCGTCAAGGCCCTCGGGGCCTCCCCGGCGGAGTACCGCCGCCGGTTCCGCCCCGCCACCACCCTCTGAAAGGGACCTTCGTGCAGATCGCCATGGTCGTCTACGACCGCTTCACCGCCCTCGACGTCGTCGGGCCCTACGAGATCCTCAGCCGCCTGCCGGACGCGCGCGTCGACTTCGTCGCCGAGCGGCCGGGCGCCGTCCGCACCGACACGGGATTCCTCGCCCTCACCGCCGACAAGGCCCTGCGGGAGGTGCCCCGCCCCGACGTCGTCGTGGTGGCGGGCGGCCCCGGCACGCTCGCGCAACTGGAGAACGAGGCCCTGGCGGAGTGGCTGCGCGCGGCCGACGCGACCAGCGCCTGGACGACCTCCGTGTGCTCCGGGTCGCTGCTGCTGGCGGCCGCCGGCCTGCTGCGCGGACGGCGGGCGACCAGTCACTGGGTCGCGCTCGACTCGTTGCGCCAGTACGGCGCCGAGCCCACCGGGCAGAGGGTGGTCTTCGACGGCAAGTACGTCACCGCAGCCGGGGTCTCCTCGGGCATCGACATGGCGCTCGCCCTGGTCGGCAGGATCGCCGGCGACGAGCACGCCCAGGCCGTGCAGCTGCTGACCGAGTACGACCCGCAGCCGCCCTACGACGCCGGATCGCCCGGGAAGGCGCCCGCGCATCTCGTCGAGGAGTTCCGCGCCTCCAGCCGGTTCAGCCTGACGTAGTCCAGGTGAAGCGCGGTGTGCGGCGCTCCAGGAACGCGGCGACGCCCTCCGCGGTGTCGCCGCTGCCGCGCGCCTGCTCCGTCCAGTACGCCTCGCGGTCCGTGCGGCCGTTCGCGAACTCCTTGGCCGCGGCCTGCGTCAGCTGCGAGCGGGCGGCCAGGACGCGGTTGAACTCGGCGATCCGCTTGTCCAGTTCGCCCTCGGGCAGCAGCTCGTCGACGAGACCGGTGCGCAGCGCCCGCCCGGCGTCGATCAACTCGCCCGAGAACAGCAGGTACTTGGTGGTCGCCGGGCCGACCAGCGCGGCCAGCCGGCGGGTGGCGGAGGCCGGGTAGACGATCCCCAGCTTCGCGGGCGTCACCCCGAACAGCGCACCTTCCTCGGCGAACCGCAGATCGCAGGCGGCCGCCAGCTGGGCGCCGCCGCCCACACAGTGCCCGCGCACCGCGGCCAGCGTCGGCGCGGGGAAGGCGGCCAGCGCCTCCTCCGCGAGCACGGCCAGGCGCTGCGCCTCCTCGGGGGAGTCCTGGAGAGTGGAGATGTCGGCGCCCGCGCAGAACGTCGCGCCCTGCCCGGTCAGCACCAGTACCCGGACCGTGGGGTCGGCGGCCAGGGCGTCGAGCAGCGGCGGCAGCGCCTCCCACATGCCGGCCGTCATGGCGTTCCGCTTGGCCGGATGGTGGATGACGACGGTCGCGACCCCGTCGGCGACGCGGTGCAGCAGCTGGGGCTCCATACGCCGGATGCTATCCGCAGCCGCCGAAGGCTCGGCGAACGCCTACAACCCGAAGAGTTCGCAAGGTGGCGCGGCAAGGAGCAGGAGCGGTCACACAACTGACCGTGTCATACGCCAATGGTCAGATGTCGTCGATACCTGCTGACTTGTGTTCAGTCTTTCGGGACGGACCGGCGCATTCCCAACACTCGACGTGTGGTGACAATCGAGCGCAAGGGTGGCGACCGGACGATGGAGAGAGAAGGGCGAGGGTCCGGCCCACGCCCTGAAGGCGGCGGAAGGGCGCCGGAAGGCGTGAGGCCGGTGGGCCCGCTGCCGTACGAGGGGGTGTGGCGGTTCACCGCCGCCGCCGTGGACGCCTCGGTGCCGCAGGCGCGGCACGCCGTGCGGGACCTGCTCGTCCGCCAGGGCGTGCCCGTCTCGGACGACACCGTGCAGGCGCTGTTGCTGATCGTCTCCGAGCTGGTCACCAACGCGGTCCGGCACGCGGCGCTGCTGTCGCCGATGCTCGCCGTGGAGGTCGCCGTCGGTCCCGAGTGGGTGCGGGTGGCGGTGGAGGACGACCACCCGTACCGCCCGAGCGCGCTGGAGGCGGACCACGGCCGCACCGGGGGCCGGGGACTGCTCCTGGTGCGGGAGGTGACGAGGGAGGCCGGCGGGGTGTGCGACGTCGAGCACACGGCCGGCGGCGGCAAGGTGATCTGGGCCGCGCTTCCGCTCAAGCCCACGGGCGTCTTCTGAGGCGGCGAGGGCATCCGCTGAGCCGCTCCGGCATCCGCGGACCGTGCGGGTCCGTCCGGACGGTCCGGACGGACCCCCGCTTCACCAGCCCGCGGACGGCCCGGTCAGCTCCCTGATCGCGGGCCGCGCCGCGTCCAGGACCGTCATGAACCACGAGGAGAACCTGTCGTCGGCGTGCCGCTGAGTCAGCTCTTCCGCGGTCACGAACGCCGTCGCCCCGACCTCCTCCGGGTCCGGGTGCGGGGAGGACTGCACCAGACCGACGAAGAGGTGGTTGTACTCCTGCTCCACCAGGCCCGAGTCCGGATCCGGGTGGTTGTAGCGGACCGTGCCCGCCTCGGCGAGCAGCGACGGGGAGACGCCCAGCTCCTCGTACGTCCGGCGGGCCGCCGCCGCGAACGGCGCCTCACCCGGGTAGGGGTGGCCGCAGCAGGTGTTCGACCAGACACCGGGGGAGTGGTACTTGCCCAGCGCCCGCTGCTGGAGCAGCAGCCGGCCCCGCTCGTCGAAGAGGAACACCGAGAACGCCCGGTGCAGCCGGCCCGGCGGCTGATGGGCGGCGAGCTTCTCGGCCGTGCCGATCGTGGTGCCGTTCTCATCGACCAGCTCCAGCATGATGGCTTCGGCGGTGCCGTTCGACGAACTGTGCGTCGCGGTGGCAGGTGTGATCGGCATACCCATCCTTCGCATCGGTTGTCCAGCCCCAAGTCTGCCGTACGAATCCGGCACTCCCGGCACTTCGCTCCTCCCCGCATGTCCCGGCACGGACGCATCGAAAGCGGTCCGGGACCACACGGAGGGGACGCCGGAAGCGGTCGGATACCTGATCGTGCCCGTCACCGCCGAAGGGGAACCGCGCGGGGGCGCGCCCGCGCCAACCCGCGCCGGCGCTCGCGCCGCGCACCCGTGGCGCACCCTGCGAGCCGCTCGGCGGGGTACCCGTGGCGCAACGCCGTGTACCCCGCCGAACGGCTCGCATCGCGCTCAGTCGTGGCGTGCCTCCGGGTGGTGCAGCAGCCAGCCCTGCCAGGCCGACTCCACCATGTCGCGCACCCCGCGCCGGGCCCTCCAGCCCAGCTCCCGCTCGGCGAGCGCGGACGACGCGACCGCCCGCGGCGCGTCCCCGGGGCGGCGCGGCTCGACGACGGCGGGTGTGCTGTCACCGGTCACCTCGCCGATGAGCGTGACGAGCTCCCGTACCGAGACGCCCTCGCCGCGGCCGACGTTGACCGTCAGATCGCCCGTCGCGCCCCCGGCCAGCCGCCGGGCCGCCGCGAGGTGTGCCTCGGCGAGGTCGGCGACGTGGATGTAGTCGCGGACACAGGTGCCGTCCGGTGTCGGATAGTCGTCGCCGAAGATCCGCGGGGCCTCGCCACGGGTCAGCCGGTCGAAGACCATGGGCACGACGTTGAACACGCCCGTGTCGGCCAGCTCCGGCGCCGCCGCGCCCGCCACGTTGAAGTAGCGCAGACACACCGTCGCCATGCCGTGCGCCCGGCCCGCCGCCCGCACCAGCCACTCGCCCGCGAGCTTCGTCTCGCCGTACGGGCTCATCGGGGTGCAGGGTGTGTCCTCCGTGATGAGGTCCACATCCGGGTCGCCGTACACGGCCGCGGACGACGAGAACAGAAACCGTCTGATCCCGGCCTCCGCGACCGCGTCCAGCAGCGTGGCGAGACCGCCCACGTTCTCGCGGTAGTAGTGCGTCGGCCGCTCCACGGACTCGCCGACCTGCTTGCGCGCCGCGAGGTGCACCACACCGGTCACCTGGTGTTCGGCCAGGACACTCTTGAGCAGCTCGCCGTCCAGCGCGGAGCCCCGCACCAGCGCAATGCCCTCCGGAAGCCGCGAGGGAACGCCGGCCGAGAGGTCGTCCAGGACCAGGACGCGCTCACCCTCAGCGACCATCGCCCGCGCCACATGAGCTCCGATGTACCCGGCCCCGCCGGTGATCAGCCACGTCATGGAGCCTCACCCTATGCCCGCCCGGCGAACGCCGTCCGGCTCCGCCCGCTCGGGTGCCGGGAATGGGTGGATCCGCACCCGCGGTTTGTGGCCTGCCCGCCCCATCCCCGATGATGATCGCGGCGGTGGCCGCGCGAACCGGGTCGATCAGCCCATGAACGCCCGGTGAACACGGGATTCCAGGCATCCGATAGCCTCTGCCGACACGCCGCCCGGCCCCTGCCCGGGCGTACCGCATCGCACACATGACCGGCGCCCGTACGTGCGTCGGGCCTTCAGGGAGTGAGTTCGTCTGTCGACCGCCATCCTCACCGGACAGCCGGTCCCCGGATCGTCGCTCGAGGGCGATCTGCGGTCCCTCGGCTTCGACGTGCGGGTCGCCACCGGCACCGGTGACGCCGAGACCCTCCTCGCCGCCGTGCCGGCGGGCCAGCGGGTCGCGATCGTCGACGCCCGCTTCGTGGGGCATCTGCACGCGCTGCGCCTCGGTCTGACCGACCCCCGCTTCCCGGCCGCCGCCGTGCCCGGTGCCGTCACCGCCCAGCCCGCCGCACGACAGGCCCTGACCCGCGCTCTCGCCCGCGAGAACTCCGCGGCCGCCGGCGGGGCGGCCGTGGTCACCGACAACCTCGCCGAGCGCATCGCCGTGGCCCTGGACGCCGACGGCATCCCGGTCCACCGCCCGGATCTCGGCACGCTGGTCGCCGCCGTACCCACCGACCCGCAGTCCCGCAACGAGGCCCGGCAGGCCGTCGCCGCCGTCGACGACGAGGCCGTCCGGCTGCGCAGCGCCGTCAAGGCCCGCGACGGCTTCTTCACCACCCACTTCATCAGCCCGTACTCGCGCTACATCGCGCGCTGGTGCGCCCGCCGCGGTCTGACCCCCAACCAGGTCACCACCGCCTCGCTGATCACCGCCCTGATCGCGGCGGCCGCTGCGGCCACCGGCACCCGCGGCGGTTTCGTCGCGGCCGGCGTCCTTCTGATCCTGTCCTTCGTCCTGGACTGCACCGACGGCCAGCTCGCCCGCTACTCCCTGCAGTACTCGACGCTCGGCGCCTGGCTGGACGCCACCTTCGACCGGGTCAAGGAATACGCCTACTACGCGGGCCTCGCCCTCGGCGCCGCCCGCGGCGGCGACGACGTGTGGGCGCTCGCGCTCGGCGCGATGATCCTGCAGACCTGCCGGCACGTGGTCGACTTCGCGTTCAACGAGGCCAACCACGACGCGACCGCCAACACCAGCCCCACCGCGGCCCTCTCCGACCGCCTGGACAGCGTCGGCTGGACGGTGTGGGTGCGCCGGATGATCGTTCTGCCGATCGGGGAGCGCTGGGCCCTCATAGCCGTCCTGACGGCCGCCACGACCCCCCGTATCACCTTCGTCGTGCTGCTCGTCGGCTGCGCCTTCGCGGCGACGTACACCACTGCGGGCCGGGTGCTCCGGTCGGTGACGCGCAAGGCGCACCGGACCGACCGGGCCGCTCGGGCGCTGGCGGACCTCGCGGACAGCGGGCCGCTCGCCGAGCTGGCGGCCCGTGCCGTCCCGGGCGCACCCCGCAAGACCGCCGTCCTCAGCGCCGCTGCCGGCGCCCTTCTATTGGTGCTCGCTGCCTGGCTCTTCGGCCCCTCCTGGCAGCTCGTCCTGCTCGCCGGCCTCTACGCCCTGCTGTCGGCCGAAGCCGTCACCCACCCCCTCAAGGGCCCCCTCGACTGGCTCGTCCCCCCGTTCTTCCGGGCCGCCGAATACGGCACGGTCCTCGTGCTCGCCGCGAAGTCCGGGGTGAACGGAGTGCTGCCGGCGGCTTTCGGACTGGTGGCGGCCGTCGCCTACCATCACTACGACACGGTGTACCGCATCCGCGGCGACGCCGGCGCGCCGCCGCCCTGGCTGGTGCGCGCGATCGGGGGGCACGAGGGCCGGACGCTGCTCGTCACGGTCCTGGCCGCGACTCTCACCGCGGCACAGTTCAAGGTCGCGCTCACGGCCCTCGCCGGGTACGTGGCCCTCGTGGTGCTCGTCGAGAGCATCCGCTTCTGGGTGGCCGCACACAAGGGCGGCGCACCCGCCGTACACGATGAAGGAGAACCCGCATGATCGGCCTCGTGCTGGCGGCCGGCGCCGGACGGCGCCTGCGCCCCTACACCGACACCCTGCCCAAGGCTCTGGTGCCGGTGGGGCCCGAGGGCGCGGAGGACAGCCTCACGGTCCTGGACCTCACGCTCGGCAACTTCGCCGAGGTGGGCCTGACGGAGGTCGGTGTCATCGTCGGCTACCGCAAGGAGGCCGTGTACGAGCGCAAGGCGGCCCTGGAGCAGAAGTACGGCCTGAAGCTCACCCTGATCGACAACGACAAGGCCGAGGAGTGGAACAACGCCTACTCCCTGTGGTGCGGCCGTGACGCCCTCAAGGACGGCGTGATCCTCGCCAACGGCGACACCGTCCACCCGGTCTCGGTCGAGAGGACCCTGCTCGCCGCCCGCGGCGACGGCAAGAAGATCATCCTCGCCCTCGACACGGTGAAGAACCTCGCCGACGAGGAGATGAAGGTCGTCGTGGACCCCGACAAGGGTGTCCAGAAGATCACCAAGCTGATGGACCCCGCCGAGGCGACCGGCGAGTACATCGGCGTCACCCTCATCGAGGGAGAGGCCGCCGAGGAGCTGGCCGACGCGCTCAGGACCACCTTCGAGCGCGACCCGCAGCTGTACTACGAGGACGGCTACCAGGAGCTCGTGAACCGCGGCTTCAAGATCGACGTGGCGCCGATCGGCGACGTCCCGTGGGTCGAGATCGACAACCACGACGACCTGGCCCGGGGGCGGGAGATCGCGTGCCGGTACTGACGAGGCTCATCCCCTCGCCGGTCGTCGTCGACATCCGTGCGGGTGCCCTCGACGACCTGGCGGGCGTGCTCGCGGACGAGCGCATCTCCCACTCGGGCAAGCTCGCCGTCGCGGTCAGCGACGGCTCGGGCGCCCGGCTGCGGGAGCGGCTCTCCCCGAGCCTGCCCGGTGCCACCTGGTACGAGGTCGGGGGCGGGACCCTCGACGACGCGGTCCGGCTGGCCGGTGAGATGAAGTCCGGCCACTACGACGCGCTCGTGGGGCTGGGCGGCGGCAAGATCATCGACTGCGCCAAGTTCGCCGCGGCGCGCGTCGGCCTGCCCCTGGTCGCCGTGCCCACGAACCTCGCGCACGACGGCCTGTGCTCGCCGGTCGCGACCCTCGACAACGACGCGGGCCGCGGCTCGTACGGAGTGCCGAACCCGATCGCGGTCGTCATCGACCTCAACGTGATCCGAGAGGCACCCGTCCGATTCGTGCGCTCCGGTATCGGTGACGCCATCTCCAACATCTCCGCGGTCGCGGACTGGGAGCTGGCCAACCGCGTCAACGGCGAGAAGATCGACGGCCTCGCCGCGGCCATGGCCCGGCAGGCCGGCGAGGCCGTGCTGCGCCACCCCGGAGGCATCGGCGACAACGACTTCCTCCAGGTCCTCGCCGAGGCGCTGGTCCTCAGCGGCATCGCCATGTCCGTGTCGGGCGACTCCCGCCCCTCCTCCGGCGCCTGCCACGAGATCAACCACGGCTTCGACCTGCTGTTCCCCAAGCGCGCGGCCGCCCACGGCGAGCAGTGCGGCCTGGGTGCCGCCTTCGCGATGTACCTGCGCGGGGCGCACGAGGAGTCGGCGTTCATGGCCCAGGTGCTGCGCCGCCACGGGCTGCCCGTGCTGCCGCAGGAGATCGGCTTCACGGTGGACGAGTTCGTCCGGGTCGTGGAGTACGCCCCGCAGACCCGGCCCGGCCGCTACACGATCCTCGAACACCTCGACCTGAAGCCCGAACAGATCAAGGACACCTACGCCGACTATGTCAAGGCCATCGGTAGCTGAACTCCGGCCCGTCGTGCACCCCGCAGGGGTGAAGGACCGGCGCAGCGGTGAGCACTGGATGGGACGCCTCTACATGCGAGAGGTGTCCCTGCGGGTCGACCGCTACCTGGTGGGCACCAGGGTCACGCCCAACCAGCTCACGTACCTGATGACCGTCTTCGGCGTGCTCGCGGCCCCGGCACTGCTCGTGCCGGGGATCCCGGGCGCGGTGCTCGGCGTCGTGTGCGTCCAGCTGTACCTGCTGCTGGACTGCGTCGACGGCGAGGTCGCGCGCTGGAAGAAGCAGTACTCGCTGGGCGGGGTGTACCTGGACCGCGTCGGCGCCTACCTCACCGATGCCGCCGTGCTCGTCGGCTTTGGTCTGCGCGCCGCCGACCTGTGGGGGAGCGGCCGTATCGACTGGCTGTGGGCCTTCCTCGGGACGCTGGCCGCGCTGGGTGCCGTCCTGATCAAGGCCGAGACCGATCTGGTCGGCGTGGCCCGGCACCAGGCCGGGCTGCCGCCGGTGAAGGAGGCCGCCTCCGAGATGCGCTCCTCCGGCATGGCCCTGGCCCGCAAGGCCGCCGCCGCGCTCAAGTTCCACCGGCTGATCCTGGGCATCGAGGCGTCCCTGCTGATCCTGGTGCTGGCGATCGTGGACACGGTGCGGGGCGACCTGTTCTTCGAGCGGCTCGGCGTCGCCGTGCTGGCGGGCATCGCGCTCCTGCAGACGGTGCTCCACCTCGTGTCCGTCCTCGCCTCCAGCAGGCTGAAATGAGCGGCCCCGCACAGGCCGGCCTCGCACAGGGGGGCGCCATGAAGGTCGGCGCCGTCGTCATCACGATGGGCAACCGCCCGGCCGAGCTCCGCGCCCTCCTCGACTCGGTGGCCAAGCAGGACGGCGACCCCGTGGAGGTGGTCGTGGTCGGCAACGGCTCCCCGGTCCCGGACGTCCCCGAGGGCGTCCGCACCATCGAGCTGCCCGAGAACCTCGGCATCCCCGGCGGTCGCAACGTCGGCATCGAGGCCTTCGGCCCCGGCGGCACCGACGTCGACGTGCTGCTCTTCCTCGACGACGACGGCCTGCTCGCCCGCACCGACACCGCCGAGCTGTGCCGCGAGGCCTTCGCCGCCGACCCCCGCCTCGGCATCATCAGCTTCCGCATCGCCGACCCCGACACAGGCGAGACCCAGCGCCGCCACGTGCCCCGGCTGCGCGCCTCCGACCCGATGCGCTCCTCGCGGGTGACCACCTTCCTGGGCGGCGCCAACGCCGTCCGCACGAAGGTGTTCGCCGAGGTCGGCGGCCTGCCGGACGAGTTCTTCTACGCCCACGAGGAGACCGACCTGGCCTGGCGGGCCCTGGACGCGGGCTGGATGATCGACTACCGGTCGGACATGGTGCTGTACCACCCCGCGACCGCGCCCTCCCGGCACGCGGTCTACCACCGGATGGTCGCCCGCAACCGGGTGTGGCTCGCCCGCCGCAACCTGCCCGCCGTCCTCGTCCCGGTGTATCTGGGCGTCTGGATGCTCCTGACGCTGCTGCGCCGCCCCTCGAGGGCCGCCCTGAGGGCCTGGTTCGGCGGCTTCCGGGAGGGCTGGACGACCCCGTGCGGGCCCCGCCGGCCCATGCGGTGGCGTACGGTCTGGCGGCTTACCCGACTGGGCCGGCCCCCGGTGATCTGACAAGCTCGGTACTCGGAAGCCAGCGGACGAGGGCCCACATCGCGGCTCCCACCCGAGCGCGGGCCCACCGCGCATCCCGAAAACGGAGAGTTTGCCAACCTGTGAGTGAGACAACGCATGACGGGCGCGTCGCGGTGACCGCCGGCCCGTCCGCCGATGGCGGGCTGAGCCCGGCCGAGCTGGCCGCCAAGTACGGCCTCTCGGTGAGCGGTGCCCGGCCCGGACTCGTCCGCTACGTCGGCCAGCTGTGGGGACGGCGTCACTTCATCCTCGCCTTCTCGCAGGCGAAGCTCACCGCCCAGTACAGCCAGGCCAAGCTCGGCCAGCTGTGGCAGGTCGCCACCCCGCTGCTGAACGCGCTCGTGTACTACTTCATCTTCGGGCTGATCCTGAAGGCCAGCCGGGGCATGTCGCACGGGACGTACATCCCGTTCCTCGTGACCGGCGTGTTCGTGTTCACCTTCACCCAGAGCTCGATCATGGCGGGCGTCCGGGCGATCTCCGGCAACCTGGGCCTGGTACGGGCCCTGCACTTCCCGCGCGCGTCGCTGCCCATCTCCTTCGCGCTGCAGCAGCTCCAGCAGCTGCTCTTCTCGATGATCGTGCTGTTCGCCGTCGCCATCGGGTTCGGCAGCTACCCGCGGCTGTCCTGGCTGCTGATCGTCCCGGTCCTGGTGCTGCAGTTCCTCTTCAACACCGGCCTGTCCCTGATTGTGGCGCGGATGGGTGCCAAGACCCCGGACCTCGCCCAGCTGATGCCCTTCATCCTTCGCACCTGGATGTACGCCTCCGGTGTCATGTTCTCCATCCACACCATGCTCGCCGGCCGCCCGGATTGGGTCGTGCGCGCGCTGCAGGCGAATCCGGCCGCCGTCTACATGGACCTGATGCGCTTCGCGCTCATCAAGAACTACGGCGCCGCCAACCTCCCGCCGCACGTGTGGGCCATCGCGCTGTTCTGGGCCGTCGTCGTCTTCGCCGGCGGGTTCGTGTACTTCTGGAAGGCGGAGGAGCGGTACGGCCGTGGCTGAGCAGAACACCGGGGCCAGGGTGCCCACCGTCATCGCCGACGAGCTGCACATCGTCTACCGCGTCAACGGTGCCAGGACCGGCAAGGGCAGCGCGACCGCCGCTCTGAGCCGCATCCTCAAGCGGGGCTCCGACGACGCGGCGCGCGGTGTCCGCAGGGTGCACGCGGTCAGGGGAGTGTCGTTCGTCGCCTACCGCGGTGAGGCCATCGGCCTGATCGGCTCCAACGGATCCGGCAAGTCCACCCTGCTGCGCGCCATCGCCGGACTGCTGCCCCCGGAGAAGGGCAAGGTCTACACCGACGGCCAGCCCTCGCTGCTCGGCGTCAACGCGGCCCTGATGAACGACCTGACGGGCGAGCGCAACGTCATCCTGGGCGGTCTCGCGATGGGCATGTCCCGGGAGGAGATCAAGGACCGCTACCAGCAGATCGTCGACTTCTCCGGCATCAACGACAAGGGCGACTTCATCACCCTGCCGATGCGCACCTACTCCTCCGGCATGGCCGCCCGGCTGCGCTTCTCCATCGCCGCCGCCAAGGACCACGACGTCCTCATGATCGACGAGGCCCTGGCCACCGGCGACCGCGCCTTCCAGAAGCGGTCCGAGGACCGCATCCGGGAACTGCGCAAGGAGGCGGGCACGGTGTTTCTGGTCAGTCACAACAACAAATCCATCCGCGACACCTGCAACCGCGTCCTGTGGCTGGAACGCGGTGAACTCCGGATGGACGGCCCCACAGAAGAGGTCCTCAAGGAGTACGAGAAGTTCACGGGCAAGTGATGCACGCCGTCCAGGGCCCCGTCGCAACGGTTCGGCGGGGCCCCGCGTCTGCAAAGGAAACGTCAACTCGGTTTCGGCGCAGGAATCTTGACGCCAATCGGTGTGTTGTTGTGATGTGCAGGACACCCCGCCGAAGCTCGCTGCGTTGTACAACGTAAGCTGTAACGGTGCTGATTCGCGGCAAGTGGGGCGATAATGCCATACACCCCCACACCTGTCGTGCTGCGCGGACAGCCGGGCGGCGTGTCCGAAAGAGGATGTATTGGGTCGGCGGTGTAGAACGGGAGATGTGACGGCAATGGCTACGGAAGGTCTCCAGCTCCGCGGGGCATGTGCCGTCTCCGCGCCGGGTGGCGAGCGGTGACGCAAGCAGGGACGGCGCGCACCGGCGACCCGGGGCGCGGCACCCTCGACAAGGCCGCGGACGAGAACTTCCCCGTGGCGCCGTTCTTCCTGCCGAAGGCGTGGCGGGAAGACCTCATGGCCGTCTACGGCTTCGCCCGGCTGGTCGACGACATCGGTGACGGCGACCTCGCCCCCGGTGGGGCCGACGCCCGCCTGCTCGGCGTGTCGCCCGAGGAGGCCGAGGACCGCCTGATCCTCCTGGACGCCTTCGAGGCGGACCTGCGCCGGGTCTTCGACGCGACACCCCGTCACCCACTCCTGCGCCGGCTGCGGCCGACGGTCCGGCGCGCCGGCCTCACCCCCGAGCCGTTCCTCGGCCTGATCGCCGCCAACCGCCAGGACCAGCTCGTCAAGCGGTACGAGACGTACGACGACCTCCTCGCCTACTGCGAACTCTCCGCCAACCCGGTCGGCCGCCTCGTCCTCGCCGTGACCGGTACCTCCACCCCCGAGCGAGTCCGCCGCTCGGACGCGATCTGCACGGCGCTGCAGATCGTCGAGCACCTGCAGGACGTCGCCGAGGACCTCGGTCGCGACCGCGTCTATCTGCCCGCCGCGGACATGAAGCGCTTCCACGTCCAGGAGGCGGACCTCGCCACGCCCACAGCGGGCGCATCGGTGCGCGCACTGGTGGCGTACGAAGCAGAACGCGCCCGCGATCTCCTGAATGAAGGCGCCCCCCTGGTGGGTAGCGTCCACGGCAGGCTGAAGCTGCTGCTCGCGGGCTTCGTGGCGGGAGGAAGGGCGGCCATCCACGCGATCGCCGCAGCCCATTACGACGTACTTCCCGGCCCGCCCAAGCCCGGCAAGCTCCGGTTGCTGCGCGAGGTGGGCGTGACTCTGCGAGGAGAGGGGTGATCCGGACCGTGGAGTCGGAAGAACACGTGTCCCCACCGGTACTCGCCGCGTACCGCTACTGCGAGGCCGTGACCGGGCAGCAGGCCCGTAACTTCGCCTACGGGATCAGGCTCCTGCCGACGCCGAAGCGCCGCGCGATGTCGGCGCTCTACGCGTTCTCCCGGCGTGTCGACGACATCGGTGACGGCGAGCTCGCGGCCGACGTCAAGACGGCACGGCTGGAGGAGACCCGCGCGCTGCTGGCCCGTATCCGCGACGAGGAGGTGCCCGAGGACGACACCGACCCGGTCGCGGTAGCCCTCACCCATGCCGCCCGGCACTTCCCGATCCCCCTCGGCGGCCTCGACGAACTCATCGACGGCGTTTTGATGGACGTACGCGGCGAGACCTATGAGACCTGGGACGACCTGAAGGTCTACTGCCGCTGTGTCGCCGGGGCCATCGGTCGGCTCTCGCTCGGCGTGTTCGGCACGGAACCGGGGGCGCGCGGCGCCGAGCGTGCGCCGGAGTATGCCGACACGCTCGGGCTCGCGCTGCAACTCACCAACATCCTCAGAGACGTCCGCGAGGACGCCGAGGGAGGGCGCGTCTACCTCCCCACAGACGATCTCGCCAAGTTCGGCTGTTCGGCCGGGTTCCACGGACCGACACCACCCGAGGGCTCCGACTTCGCGGGCCTCGTGCACTTCGAAGTGCGTCGGGCCCGCGCCCTTTTCGCCGAGGGCTACCGGCTGCTGCCCATGCTCGACCGGCGCAGCGGTGCCTGCGTCGCCGCCATGGCCGGCATCTACCGCCGGCTCCTGGACCGTATCGAGCGCGAGCCGGAGGCCGTGCTGCGCGGCCGGGTCTCGCTGCCCGGGCGTGAGAAGGCGTACGTCGCCGTACGCGGCCTGTCGGGGCTCGACGCGCGGAACGTGTCCCGACGGACCGTCAGGAGGCGTGCGTGATCGACACCCCGGTTCCGTCCGCCACCTCCGAAAAGCGGCAGGCAACCCTCCAGTGCGGCGCGGCGTCCCTGACTGCGACGGCCTGCCGTGCATCGTTCAAGCACCACGGTGGACCGGCACGGGAGGAAGCACGATGAGCGACGGCACCCAGGCGGAGGACCCGGTCGCGGACACCCCGGGTCACCGCGGCATGCCGTCCTCGCCCGGGACGTCCGCAGTGGTGGTCGGCGGCGGACTCGCGGGGATCACGGCCGCCCTGGCGCTCGCCGACGCCGGGGTGCGGGTCACGCTCCTGGAGGGACGGCCGCGGCTCGGCGGACTCGCGTTCTCCTTCCACCGCGGCGACCTGACCGTCGACAACGGCCAGCACGTCTACTTGCGCTGCTGCACCGCGTACCGCTGGTTCCTCGACCGCATCGACGCCTCCACCCTCGCGCCCCTGCAGGATCGTCTCGACGTGCCCGTCCTCGATGCGAACGCCGCACCGGGACGGCGGCTCGGCAGACTACGGCGTGACGCGCTGCCCGTACCCCTGCATCTCGGGCGCAGCCTGGCCACCTATCCGCATCTCTCGCTCGCCGAGCGCGCCAAGGTGGGACGTGCCGCACTGGCGCTGCGAGCACTGGACCTCGCGGACCCCGCGCTCGACGCGCAGGACTTCGGCAGCTGGCTGGCCGCGCACGGTCAGTCGGCGCGTGCCGTGGAGGCACTGTGGGACCTGGTCGGGGTCGCCACCCTCAACGCGGTGGCCGGCGACGCCTCGCTCGGGCTCGCCGCGATGGTGTTCAAGACGGGCCTGCTGTCCGACCCGGGCGCGGCAGACATCGGCTGGGCACGCGTCCCGCTGGGCGAACTGCACGACCGGCTGGCCCGCAAGGCGCTCGACTCCGCGGGCGTCCGTACCGAGCTCCGAACACGCGTCACCTCCATCTCCACTGACGAGAACGGGCTCTGGAGCGTTCAGGTTCCCGGCGAGCGCATCGAAACGGATGCCGTCGTCCTCGCCGTACCGCAGCGCGAGGCCCACGATCTGCTGCCCGCAGGCGCCCTCGAGGCCCCCGAGCGGCTGCTGGACATCGGCACCGCGCCGATCCTCAACGTCCATGTCGTCTACGACCGCAAGGTGCTCAACCGCCCGTTCTTCGCGGCCCTCGGCTCCCCGGTCCAGTGGGTCTTCGACCGCACCGAGGCCTCCGGGCTGCGTGAGGGCCAGTACCTGGCGCTGTCGCAGTCGGCGGCGCAGGGCGAGATCGACGATCCGGTCGCGGTACTCCGCGAGCGCTATCTGCCCGAGCTCCAGCGGCTGTTGCCCGCCACCCGCGGCGCCCAGGTGAAGGACTTCTTCGTGACGCGGGAGCGCACGGCGACGTTCGCCCCCAGCCCCGGCGTCGGGCGCCTGCGGCCCGGCGCCCGCACCAAGGCCCCCGGCCTCTGCCTGGCCGGAGCGTGGACCGCCACCGGGTGGCCCGCGACCATGGAGAGTGCGGTCCGCAGTGGCATCGGTGCGGCGGGCGCCGCACTCGGCGCGCTGGGCTGGTCCGGCGCCCACCTCCCCGATCTCTTCGAGGAGGCGGCATGAGCGTCGATTCGCCGGCAACAGGCCCCCGCACCCCTGGTATCGCAACAAGAGGAGAGACCGTGCCCACTGTGCCCCCGGCCGAGACGGCCGCCCCGAGGACCGCGGTGGACGTGTCCGCGCTGCTGGAGCGCGGCCGGACCCTGGCCACCCCGGTGCTGCGGTCGGCCGTCGACCGCCTGGCGCCGCCGATGGACACCGTCGCCGCCTACCACTTCGGCTGGATCGACGCCCAGGGCAAGCCCGCGGACGGCGACGGCGGCAAGGCCGTGCGCCCCGCGCTGGCCCTGCTGTCCGCCGAGGCCGCCGGCCGTGCGCCAGAGGTGGGCGTGCCCGGCGCGGTCGCGGTCGAGCTGGTGCACAACTTCTCCCTGCTGCACGACGACCTGATGGACGGTGACGAGCAGCGCCGCCACCGCGACACCGTGTGGAAGGTGCACGGCCCCGCGCAGGCCATCCTGGTCGGCGACGCGCTGTTCGCGTTGGCCAACGAGGTGCTGCTGGAGCTCGGCACCGTCGAGGCCGGCCGCGCCGCCCGCCGGCTGACCACCGCCACGCGCGCCCTGATCGACGGTCAGGCGCAGGACATCTCCTACGAGCACCGCGAGCGGGTCACCGTCGCCGAGTGCCTGGAGATGGAGGGCAACAAGACCGGCGCCCTGCTCGCCTGCGCGTCCTCCATCGGTGCGGTCCTCGGCGGCGCGGACGACGCGACGGCCGACGCGCTGGAGAAGTACGGCTACCACCTCGGTCTCGCCTTCCAGGCCGTCGACGACCTCCTCGGCATCTGGGGCGACCCGGAGGCCACCGGAAAGCAGACCTGGAGCGATCTGCGCCAGCGCAAGAAGTCCCTGCCGGTCGTGGCCGCGCTGGCGGCGGGCGGAGAAGCCTCCGAGCGGCTCGGCGAACTGCTCGCAGAGGACGCCAAGAGCAGCGACTTCGAGAACTTCTCGGAGGAGGAGTTCGCCGCGCGCGCCGCGCTCATCGAGGAGGCCGGCGGCCGCGAGTGGACCGCTCAGGAGGCGCGTCGCCAGCACACGATCGCCATCGAAGCCCTGGGCGCCGTCCGGATGCCCCAGGAGGTGCGCGACCGGTTCACGGCGCTCGCCGACTTCGTCGTCGTACGAAAGAGATGATCACTATCGGTCGAATACACCTCGCGTAGTCGCCGGCCGGTGCCCCGAGCGCACGCGCACCGGCCGACGGCGGACCCACAGCAGCACGATTTCGCACGACTGCACGAAGGGGAAGCCATGACAGCGACGACCGACGGAAGCCCCGGGGCCCTGCCGCCCCGCGCTGCCTCGGCCAGCGACACCAGCGAACCGATCCCGGGGGCGGCCGGGGCCGGGGGCACTCGAGACGCCGCCGAGCGCGCCATGCGACGCGCCACAGACTTCCTGCTCGCGCGGCAGGACGCCCAGGGCTGGTGGAAGGGCGACCTCGAGACCAACGTCACAATGGACGCCGAGGACCTGCTGCTGCGTCAGTTCCTGGGCATCCGTGACGAGAGGACCACCCGCGCCGCCGCGCTGTTCATCCGTGGCGAGCAGCGCGACGACGGCACCTGGGCCACCTTCTACGGCGGGCCCGGCGAGCTGTCCACCACCATCGAGGCGTACGTCGCCCTGCGCCTGGCAGGTGACGCCCCGGACGCACCCCACATGGCGAAGGCGTCCGCCTGGATCCGCGAGCAGGGCGGCATCGCCGCCGCCCGCGTCTTCACCCGGATCTGGCTGGCCCTGTTCGGCTGGTGGAAGTGGGAGGACCTGCCCGAACTCCCGCCGGAGCTGATCTGGTTCCCGAAGTGGATGCCGCTGAACATCTACGACTTCGGCTGCTGGGCACGGCAGACCATCGTGCCGCTCACCATCGTCTCCGCCAAGCGCCCGGTACGGCCCGCACCGTTCCCGCTGGACGAGCTGCACATCGACCCGGACGACCCGAACCCCGAGAGAGACCTCGCCCCGGTGGCGAGCTGGGACGGGGTCTTCCAGCGGCTCGACAAGGCGCTGCACCAGTTCCGCAAGGTCGCCCCGCGCCGGCTGCGCAGGGCCGCCATGAACACCGCCGCCCGCTGGATCATCGAGCGGCAGGAGAACGACGGCTGCTGGGGCGGGATCCAGCCGCCCGCGGTGTACTCGGTCATCGCCCTTCACCTGCTCGGTTACGACCTCCAGCACCCGGTGATGCGCGAGGGAATCGCCTCGCTGGACCGTTTCGCCGTATGGCGCGAGGACGGCTCCCGCATGATCGAGGCGTGCCAGTCCCCGGTGTGGGACACCTGTCTCGCGACCATCGCGCTCGCCGACGCGGGTGTGCCCGCCGACCACCCCCAGCTCGTCAAGGCGGCCGACTGGATGCTGGGCGAGCAGATCGTCCGGCCCGGCGACTGGTCGGTGCGCCGTCCTCAGCTGCCGCCGGGCGGCTGGGCGTTCGAGTTCCACAACGACAACTACCCCGACATCGACGACACCGCCGAGGTCGTCCTCGCGCTGCGCCGGGTCAGGCACCACGACCCGGACCGGCTGGAGAAGGCCATCGGGCGCGGGGTGCGCTGGAACCTCGGCATGCAGTCGAAGAACGGCGCGTGGGGCGCCTTCGACGTGGACAACACGAGCCCGTTCCCCAACCGGCTGCCGTTCTGTGACTTCGGCGAGGTCATCGACCCTCCTTCAGCCGACGTCACCGCGCACGTCGTGGAGATGCTCGCGGTCGAGGGCCTCGCCCACGACCCGCGCACCCGCCGCGGCATCGAGTGGCTGCTGGCCGAACAGGAGCCGGACGGCTCGTGGTTCGGACGCTGGGGCGTCAACTACGTCTACGGCACCGGGTCCGTGGTGCCCGCCCTGGTGGCGGCAGGCATTCCGGCCGCGCACCCGGCGATCCGCCGTGCCGTCGCCTGGCTGGAGAGCGTGCAGAACGACGACGGCGGCTGGGGTGAGGACCTGCGCTCCTACAAGGACGCCGGGAAGTGGAGCGGAAAGGGTGCCTCCACCGCCTCGCAGACGGCGTGGGCCCTGCTCGCGCTGCTGGCCGCGGGGGAGAGCGAGTCCAAGGCCGTCGAGCGCGGCATCGAGTTCCTCGCCCAGACCCAGAACGAGGACGGCTCCTGGGACGAGCCGTACTTCACCGGCACCGGCTTCCCCTGGGACTTCTCCATCAACTACCACCTCTACCGTCAGGTCTTCCCGCTCACCGCACTGGGCCGCTATGTGCACGGCGAGTCGTTCGCCAAGGCCAAGGGGAGCTGATGAGCGTCAAGCCCGAGCCGGCCCCGCTGCTGATCGCCTGCGCGCTCGGCATCGAGCACCTCGCCCTGCGCAGCGGCGGTCACAGCGGCGCCGACGGGCCCGTGACCATACTCCGTACGGGTATGGGACCCCGGGCGGCCGAACGCTCGGTCACCCGGTCGCTCGGCGAGCCGGGCTTCGCTCATGCGGCCGTCCTCGCCACGGGCTTCTGCGCGGGACTCGCACCCGGGATGCACCCCGGTGACCTGGTCGTAGCCGAGGAGACGCGGGACCCGCGCGGCACCACCCCGTGCGAGGGCACCGACCTGCTCGTCAAGGAGCTCGTGCGCGCCGTCCCGGGGCGCACCGTCCACACCGGACCGCTCACCGGCTCGGACCACGTCGTCCGTGGTCAGGAGCGCTCCGAACTGCTCGCGACCGGCGCGATCGCGGTCGACATGGAGTCCGCGGCCACGCTCCTGAGCGCCGTTCGGACGGGCGCCCGCCCGGTTGCGGCCGTCCGGGTGGTCGTGGACGCTCCAGAACATGAACTCGTCCGTATCGGCACTGTTCGCGGTGGAATATCAGCTTTCCGTGTTCTTCGTGCCGTGCTGCCTGTTTTCTTTGAATGGCACCGTTCTTTGCTGCTCCCCAGGAGGTGAGCCAGATGGCCATGCCGCTGCGCCAGTCCATCAAGGTGGCGACCTATCTCTTCGAACAGAAGCTGCGCAGGCGGGACAAGTTTCCGCTCATCGTGGAGCTGGAACCGCTCTTCGCCTGCAACCTGAAGTGTGAGGGCTGCGGCAAGATCCAGCATCCGGCGGGAGTGCTCAAGCAGCGCATGCCGGTGGCACAGGCCGTGGGTGCGGTTCTGGAGTCCGGTGCGCCGATGGTGTCGATCGCGGGCGGCGAGCCGCTGATGCACCCGCAGATCGACGAGATCGTACGGCAGTTGGTGGCGCGCAAGAAGTACGTCTTCCTGTGCACCAACGCCATGCTGCTGCGCAAGAAGATGGACAAGTTCACGCCGTCCCCGTACTTCGCGTTCGCCGTGCACATCGACGGCCTGCGTGAGCGGCACGACGAGTCCGTGGCGAAGGAGGGTGTGTTCGACGAGGCGGTGGAGGCCATCAAGGAGGCCAAGCGGCGTGGCTTCCGGGTCACCACCAACTCGACCTTCTTCAACACGGACACCCCGCAGACCGTCATCGAGGTGCTCAACTACCTCAATGACGACCTGAAGGTGGACGAGATGATGATCTCGCCCGCCTACGCCTACGAGAAGGCACCCGACCAGGAGCACTTCCTCGGCGTCGAGCAGACCCGTGAGCTGTTCAAGAAGGCGTTCGCGGGCGGCAACCGAGGCCGCTGGCGGCTCAACCACTCGCCGCTGTTCCTCGACTTCCTCGAGGGCAAGATCGACTTCCCGTGCACGGCGTGGGCGATCCCGAACTACTCGCTCTTCGGCTGGCAGCGGCCCTGCTACCTGATGAGCGACGGGTATGTGCCGACCTACCGGGAGCTGATCGAGAAGACCGACTGGGACAAGTACGGCCGTGGCAAGGACCCGCGCTGCGCCAACTGCATGGCGCACTGCGGCTATGAGCCCACCGCCGTCCTCGCCACCATGGGCTCGCTGAAGGAGTCCCTGCGGGCCATGCGCGAGACCGTCCAGCAGAAGAACGGGTGAGCCGATGACCGCCGTTCCTCTGGGCGTCCCCGAGGTACCGGTCCGGCCGATCGCCGAGCGGCGCGTGTCGCGGCAGATCCATGTCGGGCCGGTGGCGGTCGGGGGCGGGGCCCCGGTGTCGGTGCAGTCGATGACGACGACCCGCACGTCGGACATCGGCGCTACTTTGCAGCAGATCGCGGAACTCACCGCCTCGGGCTGCCAGATCGTCCGCGTCGCCTGCCCCACGCAGGACGACGCGGACGCCCTCGCCACGATCGCGCGCAAGTCGCAGATCCCGGTGATCGCGGACATCCACTTCCAGCCGAAGTACGTGTTCGCGGCGATCGAGGCGGGCTGCGCGGCCGTTCGGGTGAACCCCGGCAACATCAAGCAGTTCGACGACAAGGTCAAGGAGATCGCGAAGGCCGCCAAGGACCACGGCACCCCGATCCGGATCGGGGTGAACGCGGGTTCTCTGGACAAGCGGCTGCTGAAGAAGTACGGCAGGGCGACCCCGGAGGCGCTCGTGGAGTCCGCCCTGTGGGAGGCGTCCCTCTTCGAGGAGCACGACTTCCGGGACATCAAGATCTCCGTCAAGCACAACGACCCGGTCGTGATGATCGAGGCCTACCGGCAGCTGGCCGCCCGGTGCGACTACCCGCTGCACCTCGGTGTGACGGAGGCCGGTCCCGCCTTCCAGGGCACGATCAAGTCGGCGGTGGCGTTCGGCGCGTTGCTGTCGCAGGGCATCGGCGACACGATCAGGGTTTCGCTGTCGGCGCCTCCCGCCGAGGAGGTCAAGGTCGGCATCCAGATCCTTCAGTCGCTGGGTCTCAGGCAGCGGCGCCTGGAGATCGTCTCCTGCCCGTCGTGCGGGCGCGCCCAGGTCGACGTCTACAAGCTGGCGGACGAGGTCACCGCCGGCCTCGAGGGCATGGAGGTGCCGCTGCGGGTCGCGGTCATGGGCTGTGTGGTCAACGGCCCCGGGGAGGCACGGGAGGCGGACCTGGGGGTCGCCTCCGGCAACGGCAAGGGCCAGATCTTCGTCAAGGGCGAAGTCGTCAAGACCGTGCCCGAGTCGAAGATCGTGGAGACCCTCATCGAGGAGGCGATGAGGATCGCCGAGCGGATGGAGAAGGACGGCGTCGGGCCGGGATCGCCGGCCGTCACCGTGAGTTGAACAGCACGGACCGAGAGGGGGCCCGGCGTGACCATTCTGGACGACATCCGGGGACCACGCGACCTGAAGGCGCTGTCCGAGGTACAGCTGAATCAACTGGCCGGGGAGATCAGGGAGTTCCTGATCCACGCGGTCGCCAGGACCGGCGGTCACCTGGGGCCCAATCTGGGGGTGGTGGAACTCTCCATCGCGCTCCACCGGGCCTTCGAGTCACCGGTCGACCGCATCCTGTGGGACACCGGTCATCAGAGTTACGTCCACAAGATCTTGACCGGGCGTCAGGATTTCTCGAAGTTGCGCGGCAAGGGCGGTCTGTCAGGCTATCCGTCGCGTGAGGAGTCCGAGCACGACGTCATCGAGAACAGCCACGCGTCCACCGCGCTCGGCTGGGCCGACGGGCTCGCCAAAGCCCGCCAGGTACAGGGGGAGAAGGGCCACGTCGTCGCCGTCATCGGCGACGGCGCGCTCACCGGCGGCATGGCGTGGGAGGCGCTCAACAACATCGCCGCCGCCAAGGACCGCCCGCTGATCATCGTGGTCAACGACAACGAACGCTCCTACTCCCCTACGATCGGCGGCCTCGCCAACCACCTCGCCACCCTGCGCACCACCGACGGCTACGAGAAGGTCCTGGCCTGGGGCAAGGATGTGCTTCAGCGCACGCCCGTCATCGGCCCCACCCTCTACGAGGCCCTGCACGGCGCGAAGAAGGGCTTCAAGGACGCGTTCGCCCCCCAGGGCCTCTTCGAGGACCTGGGCCTGAAGTACGTCGGCCCCATCGACGGACACGACATACGGGCCGTCGAGTCGGCGCTGCGCCGCGCCAAGCGCTTCCACGGTCCCGTCCTCATCCACTGCCTCACCGAGAAGGGCCGCGGCTACGAGCCGGCCCTGGCCCACGAGGAGGACCACTTCCACACCGTCGGCGTGATGGACCCGCGCACCTGCGAGCCCCTCGCGCCGCCCAAGGCCCCGTCGTGGACCTCGGTGTTCGGCGACGAGATCGCCCGGATCGGAGAGGAGCGCGAGGACGTCGTCGCCATCACGGCGGCCATGCTGCACCCGGTGGGCCTCGGCAGGTTCGCCGAGCGGTTCCCCGACCGGGTGTGGGACGTGGGGATAGCCGAGCAGCACGCGGCGGTCTCCGCGGCCGGTCTCGCCACCGGCGGGCTGCACCCCGTCGTCGCCGTCTACGCCACCTTCCTCAACCGCGCCTTCGACCAGCTCCTGATGGACGTCGCCCTGCACCGCTGCGGCGTCACCTTCGTGCTGGACCGGGCCGGGGTCACGGGCGTCGACGGACCCTCTCACAACGGCATGTGGGACATGTCCGTCCTGCAGGTCGTGCCGGGCCTGAGAATCGCCGCGCCACGCGACGCCGACCAGCTGAGGGCCCAGCTGCGGGAGGCGGTCGCGGTCGACGACGCGCCGACCCTGATCCGGTTCCCGAAGGAGTCGGTGGGCCCGGCGATCCCGGCCGTGGACCGGGTGGGCGGCCTGGACGTGCTGCACCGTGACGAGGCTCCCCAGGTGCTGCTCGTCGCGGTCGGCGTCATGGCGCCCGTCTGCCTCCAGGCCGCCGACCTGCTCCAGGCCCGCGGCATCGGCTGCACGGTCGTCGACCCGCGCTGGGTCAAGCCCGTCGACCCCGCACTGCCGGGCCTGGCCGCCGAGCACCGACTCGTCGCGGTCGTCGAGGACAACAGCCGCTCCGCCGGCGTGGGCTCCGCCGTCGCCCTCGCGCTCGGCGACGCCGACGTCGACGTACCGGTGCGGCGGTTCGGGGTCCCCGAGCAGTTCCTCGCGCACGCCAAGCGCAGCGAGGTGCTCGCCGACATCGGCCTCACGCCCGTGGAGATCGCCGGGCGGATCAGTGCCTGCCTGGCCGCCAGGGAGGAGCTGTCCAAGGAAGAGCTGCCCATGGAAGAGCTGCCCATGGAAGAGCTGCCCATGGAAGAGCTGCCCAAGGATGTGCTGTCCCAGGATGCGCAGTCCCAGGAGAAAGTGAACGCGGAATGACCATCCCCACCGGGCAACGGGAGTTCGACCTCGGCGCGCTCCTGGCCGAGCGCGGGGCCGAGCGGTACGAGCTGCACGCGAAGTACCTCAACCACCAGCTTCCGCGCATGCTCCACACCATCGGATTCGACAAGGTCTACGAGCGGGCCGAGGGCGCCCACTTCTGGGACGCCGAGGGCAACGACTACCTCGACATGCTGGCCGGGTTCGGGGTGATGGGCCTCGGCCGCCACCACCCCGTGGTCCGCAAGGCGCTGCACGACGTACTGGACGCCCGGCTCGCCGACCTCACCCGCTTCGACTGCCAGCCCCTGCCCGGACTGCTGGCGGAGAAGCTGCTCGCCCACAGCCCGCACCTGGACCGGGTGTTCTTCGGCAACAGCGGCACGGAGGCGGTCGAGACCGCGCTGAAGTTCGCCCGGTACGCCACCGGCAGGCCCAGGATCCTGTACTGCACCCACGCCTTCCACGGGCTGACCACCGGGTCGCTCTCCGTCAACGGCGAGGACGGCTTCCGCGACGGATTCGCGCCGCTGCTGCCCGACACCGCCGTCCCGCTCGGCGACCTGGACGCCCTCGCCAGGGAGCTGAGGAAGGGGGACGTTGCCGCCCTCATCGTCGAGCCGATCCAGGGCAAGGGCGTCCATGAGGCCCCGCCCGGCTATCTGCGCGCCGCGCAGGAGCTGCTGCACAAGCACAAGGCGCTGCTCATCGCGGACGAGGTGCAGACCGGCCTCGGCCGCACCGGCGACTTCTACGCCTACCAGCACGAGGACGGCGTCGAGCCCGACCTCGTGTGCGTGGCGAAGGCGCTTTCGGGCGGCTACGTCCCGGTCGGCGCCACGCTCGGCAAGGACTGGATCTTCAAGAAGGTCTACTCGTCCATGGACCGGGTCCTCGTGCACTCCGCCAGCTTCGGGTCCAACGCGCAGGCGATGGCGGCCGGGCTCGCCGTCCTGTCCGTGATGGAGAACGAGCAGGTCGTCGCGAACGCCCGGGCCGTCGGGGAGCAGCTGAAGTCCCGGCTCACCGAGCTCGTCGACAAGTACGAGATGCTCAGCGAGATCCGCGGTCGGGGTCTGATGATCGGCATCGAGTTCGGCCGGCCCGGCTCGCTCAAGCTGCGCAGCCGGTGGACCGTGCTCCAGGCGGCCCGCAAGGGCCTGTTCGCGCAGATGGTCGTCGTGCCGCTGCTGCAGCGCCACCGGATCCTCACCCAGGTCTCCGGCGACCACCTGGAGGTGATCAAGCTGATCCCGCCGTTGATCATCGGTGAGGCGGACGTCGACCGGTTCGTGGACGCCTTCACCGCGGTGATGGACGACGCACACGGCGGTGGGCTGATGTGGGACTTCGGCAAGACGCTGATCAAGCAGGCGGTGGCGAACCGCTGACCCGCCGGGAGCCGGAGTTTTTGCCTCTCAGGCAAGAAATTTGCCGGTCAGGCAAAGCTCCGGCTCAATGGAGGCATGAGCTCCCCTGAGATCGATCCCGACCCCGGGACCGAGGACGGGCCGTCCGAGGACCTGCCCGTCGTGGCGCCACAGCTGCGTGCGCTGCGCCGCCGCGCCGGGCTGACCCTGGAGGCCGCGGCCCGTGCAGCCGGGCTCTCGCCCGCGCACCTGTCCCGGCTGGAGACCGGCCGGCGTCAGCCGTCGCTGCCCATGCTGCTGGCGCTCGCCCGTATCTACGGTACGACCGTCTCCGAACTGCTCGGCGAGACCCTCGCCGACCGGGACGCCGTCGTGCGCGCCGCCGACATGGAGCCGACCCGGGCGGGTGGCTGGGTGTACTGGCAGGCGGGCGGCCCCGCACGAGGCATGCAGGCCCTGCGGGTGCGCATCCCTTACGGCACCCAGGGCGACATCGTGCGCGTGCACCCGGGCGAGGAGTGGCTGTACGTCCTCAAGGGGCGGCTGCGGCTGCGCCTCGGCGACTCCACCCACGTACTCGCGCCGGGCGACAGCGCGCACTTCGACTCGCTCACCCCGCACCGCCTCGTCGCAGCCGACCACGACGGCACCGAGCTGCTCTTCGTCCACACCCTGCTGCAGAGCCCGACCGCCGCGCTCTGCCTCGGACCCACCCCTGGAGAGATGCCATGACCGAGCAAACGGAATCCCGCCCCCGCAGGGTGATGGAGGAGAAGTTCCCGCGCGGACTGTGGGTGCGGCTGATCGTCTACATCGCGGTCGGCCACCTGTTCGCCGCCTTCATCTACCTGCTGTTCCAGGTGGGCGCGAAGTGAGCGCCCGAGGGCACCTCAGTCCAGCAGCCGGTCGCGCAGCCGCTCCCGCACCGCGGGCGTGATCTGCAGCCCCTTCTCCAGATAGGTCTCGACACCGCCCCAGGTCTCCTCGACGGTCTCCATCGCCGCCGCCAGATACTCGGCGCGCGCGTCGAAGAGGGGGCTGAGCAGCTCCATCACCTCGGGGGAGTACGCGTCGGGCGACGAGCCGTTGCGGCGCACCTTGTAGCGGCGGTGCTTCGCGTTCGACTCCAGATAGTCCGCGACGATCGCCTCACGCTCGACCCCGAGGGCGAGGAGCGTCACCGCGATCGACAGCCCCGCGCGGTCCTTGCCCGCGGCGCAGTGCATCAGCGCGGGCACGCTGTCCTCGGCCAGCGCGTGCAGCACCTGGGAGTGCTCGGCCGTGCGCTCCTTGATGATCGTGCGGTACGACAGGATCATCCTGTTCTCCGCCTTGCCGTCGGCGAGCAGCGCGCGCAGCTGCTCCAGGTCGCCGTCGCGGACCATCTTCCAGAACTCGGCGCCGTGCGCCGGGTCGGTCAGCGGCAGGTTGACGTTCCGGACGCCGGGCAGGTCGACGTCCGGGCCCTCCAGCTTCTTGTCCGCCGCGTTGCGGAAGTCGAAGATCGTATGCAGGCCCAGCGAGGTGAGGAAGGCCGCGTCCCGCTCCGTCGCGTGCGCGAGGTGGCCGCTGCGGAAGAGCACTCCGCTCCGCACCCGCCGTCCGTCCACGGTCGGCAGGCCACCCACGTCGCGGAAGTTGCGTACGCCGGTCAGCTCGGGCTCGGTAGACGGGACCTGCTGCGTCACGAGGGCTCCTCCCATCCGTCCACCGGCGCTGCTCGCCGGCGGGCCGCGCCTCGACGATACGGCACCGTGTGATCAGGCGATCGTCCGCTGCAGAGCGGCACGCATCACGGACAGGCGTTGCCCGTTCGGCACCTCAGACCCCATGATGTCCGGACCTGATCGCACCTGTTCGAATGTGTGGGAGCATGATGATGCTGGAGATCGCCGCGGACGGCCGCACCTGGCTGCTGTCAGGGCCCACAAGCAGCTACGCTCTGCGGCTCGCCGAGGACGACACGCTGCTGCACCTGCACTGGGGCCCGCGGATCGCTCTCGCCGACGCCGAGGCGCTCGCGGCCCTCCCGGCACCGCCGTACCGGCCCTTCGAGGCACCGCTCGACGGCCGCGAGGAGTACCCGGTCGAGGGCGGCCCTCGTTTCGTACGCCCCGCCCTGTCCGTGCGCACCGAGGAGCGGCGCGGCACCGAGTGGACGTTCGAGTCCTATGAGGCCGACGGCGACGAGCTGCTGCTGCGGTTTACCGACGCCGGACTCCGGATCACCCTCCATTACCGGATGCGCGGCGATGTCGTGGAGCGCTGGGTGACGCTCGCCAACCACGGCCCCGCCCCCGCCGAACTCCTGCGCGCCGACTCCGCCACCTGGACCCTGCCCGAGCGCGAGGGCTGGCACCTCTCCCACCTGCACGGCCGTTGGGCGGCCGAGTCCCGGCTGGTGCGGTCCGACCTCACCTACGGCGAGAAGGTCATCGGCAGCCGCCGCGGCCACACCGGCCACCAGCACCTGCCGTGGGTGGCGCTCGACACGGACGCGACGGAGGAGAGCGGCGAGGTCTACGGCTGCGCGCTCGCCTGGTCGGGCAGCTGGCGGATCGCCGTGGCCCAGCTCCCGGACGCCCGGGTGCAGATCACCGGCGGTGCCGGGTACGACGATTCGGGTCTGCTGCTCCTCGCGCCGGGAGAGACGTACACCACCCCCGTCTTCGCGGGCCTGTGGAGCGACGGCGGCCACGGCGGCGCGAGCCGCGCCTGGCACGCCTACCAGCGCGCGCACATCATCCCGGACGCCGACCAGGACCGCCCCGTGCTCTACAACTCCTGGGAGGCCACCGAGTTCGACATCTCCGAGGAGCAGCAGGGGGCGCTGGCGCGGCGGGCGGCGGCCATGGGGGTGGAGCTGTTCGTGGTCGACGACGGCTGGTTCGGCACCCGTACCAGCGACCGCGCCGGGCTCGGCGACTGGCAGCCCAACCCCGACCGCTTCCCCTCCGGCATCAAACCGCTCGCCGACTACGTGCACGCCCTCGGGATGCAGTTCGGCATCTGGGTCGAGCCCGAGATGGTCAACCCGGACAGCGACCTCTACCGCGCCCACCCCGACTGGGTGCAGTACCAGCCGGGACGCAAGCGGACGGAGTTCCGCAACCAGCTCGTGCTCAACCTCGCCCGCGAGGACGTCCAGGAGTACCTCTGGGAGCAGCTCGACGCCCTGCTCTCCAGTG
>NZ_PQSR01000032.1 GCF_002920635.1 Streptomyces sp. Ru72
CTGCAGATCGGCTTCGTGAACGCCGGAGCCCGGGACAACTTCCTCAGCAGCGGCAGCGAGGACGTACTGCGACAGGCGCTGGGCGAGCAGTTCAACGTGCAGTGGAAGATCGAGGCGATCGTCGACCCCTCGGGCGGCTCGGCACCGCCGGCCGCCTCCGGCTCCGGCTTCGGCGGTGGCTACGGATCGGGCGCCCCGTCCACACCCCGTCCCGCACCCCAGCAACCGGCCCCGGCCGCGCGCCCGGCGGCTCCGGCGACGCCCTCGAGCCCGGCACCGGCGGCGCCCGCCGCCGCGCCGACCGCGCCCCCCGCACCGGAGCGCCATGTGGTCGCCCCCGAGGACGACATGCCGGAGGACGACGACCCCGACCTCGACGAGTCGGCCCTCTCCGGCCACGAACTGATCGTCAGAGAGCTCGGGGCCACGGTGGTCGAGGAGTTCTCGAACGAGTAGGAGGTCCGGGAGCGCGAGGACCGGGGACCCTTGGGAGGAACCCACAAACCCCTGTCCCGTCCCTCTTCGGCGGCCCCCACAAGGTCACTCGCCCGGGCCCGTTAGGCTGACCCCGTGAAGGTCCTCGTCATCGGTAGCGGCGCCCGCGAACACGCCCTGTGCCGTTCCCTCTCCCTCGATCCCGACGTCACCGAGCTGCACTGCGCCCCCGGCAACGCGGGTATCGCCGAGGTGGCCCGGTTGCACCAGGTCGACGCCCTCGACGGGCAGGCCGTGGCCGCGCTGGCCGGCGAGCTCGGCGCCGGGCTGGTCGTCGTCGGCCCGGAGGCGCCGCTCGTCGCAGGGGTCGCCGACGCCGTGCGCGAGGCCGGGATCCCCGTCTTCGGCCCCTCCGGGGAAGCCGCGCAGCTCGAGGGCTCCAAGGCCTTCGCCAAGGACGTGATGGCGGCCGCGGGCGTCCCCACCGCACGGTCGTACGTCTGCACGAACACCGAGGAGGTCGAGGAGGCGCTCGACGCCTTCGGCGCCCCGTACGTCGTGAAGGACGACGGCCTCGCCGCCGGCAAGGGCGTCGTCGTCACCGCCGACCTCGATGCCGCCAGGGCCCACGCGGCCGCCTGTGAGCGTGTCGTCATCGAGGAGTTCCTCGACGGCCCCGAGGTGTCCCTGTTCGCCGTCACCGACGGCGAGACGGTCGTCCCGCTCCAGCCCGCCCAGGACTTCAAGCGCGCCCTGGACGGCGACGAGGGACCGAACACCGGCGGCATGGGCGCGTACTCGCCGCTGCCGTGGGCCGACCCGAAGCTGGTCGAGGAGGTGCTGCAGACGGTTCTGCAGCCGACCGTCGACGAGATGCGCCGCCGCGGCACGCCGTTCTCCGGGCTGCTGTACGCGGGGCTCGCGATCACCTCTCGCGGCGTCCGGGTCATCGAGTTCAACGCCCGTTTCGGCGATCCCGAGACCCAGGTCGTCCTCGCCCGGCTGAAGACCCCGCTCGCCGGCGTGCTGCTGGCCGCCGCGAACGGCACCCTTGCCGACCTCCCGCCGCTGCGCTGGAGCGACGACGCGGCCGTCACCGTGGTCGTCGCCTCCCACAACTACCCGGGCACCCCGCGCACCGGCGACCCGATCACCGGGCTCGACGAGGTGGCCGCCCAGGACGCCCCGCACGCTTACGTCCTGCACGCCGGCACCCGGCGCGAGGGCGACGCGGTGGTGAGCGCGGGCGGCCGCGTGCTGTCCGTCACGGCGACTGGCGCGGACCTCACCGAGGCGCGTCACCGGGCGTACGCGGCGGTGGGACGCATCGGACTCGAGGGCTCCCACCACCGCACGGACATCGCGGCCAAGGCCGCGAGCGCCGGTATCTGACGCGCCGGCGTCCGACCTCGGCGCACCCCCGTCGTGGTCACGCCGGGCGATGAACCTCGTGGCCCCCGGATCCGTCTCAGGATGCGGGGCCCGTGTCATGCGGTGATGTCATGCGATGGCGTCGATGGCGCCGTGCGGAGGCTCGGCGTCGACCGGGTGCAATCCTGGCCTGTCCGTTGCCCTGCGTCAGCCACCTTTCCCCAAAGCCATTCCATCGAGTGAGCGGTGTGCCGTCCGGCTGACGGCGGCCGGAGCCCCAACTAGGGTGCGGCGCAAGCGTTCCGGCACTTGGCCCACCGGCATTGCGATGTCAGTGGCGGGTGCCACAGTGGGGGAGTGAGCAACGCACGGGCATCCGGCGGCGACCTCCGTGACGTAGACCGTCACGGCACAGGTCGTGCCGGGCAGAGGCGGGTCGGAGGGGGTGACGTCAGATCGTGAACGGGATGGGTGTGGAGGCCGGCGCGCAGGCCGCGCGCTCACGGGCGCTGGCCGTGCTGCGGATCCGCAGCCGGGCGCTGGCCGTCGCCCTGCTGCCCGCGGCTGTCGCCGTCGTGCTGCTCGTCGGCGGTGCCACGGGTCACCTCGGCGGAGGACGCTGGGGGATCGCCCGCTGGATCGTGACCGGCATCGCCGTGGTGGTCCTGCTCTGCGCCGCCGGGATCGCCCTCGTGATCGCCCGCGCCCGCCCGGCCATGAGCCCGACGGTCCCGATAGCGGAGGACGCGGCACCCGATCTCTACCGGATGGTGAGAGACCTGGCCGACCGCCTCGACGTGCCGGCGCCGTCCGCCATAGCGCTCACCCCGGACTGCGACAGCTGGCTGGAGGACCGCACCCACCCCGCTCACGGCCCGCCGGGTCGGCCGCCCGGGGAGGAGATATCCGGCGCCCGCGGCATACGCGGCCTGTCGGCTCCCCAGCGGCACCGCGCCGCGACCGCCCCCGTGCTCGTCATCGGCTCGCCGTTCCTCTGGTGGATGCGGGTGGGCGAGCTGCGCGCCGTCCTCGCTCCGGTCGTCGCCGGTACCGGACCGTCGGCCCACCCCGACATAGCGGCGGCACGGCGCTTCGTCCGAGGGCTGGACGCCGCGGTGGCGGTGACGTCGGCACCGGCGCACGGGCCCGTGATCCGTACGGCGCTGGCGGGCGCCGGCTGGGTGGCGCGACTGCTGTTGCGCAGCTGCCGCGGGCATGCGGAGGAGATGGAGCGGGGCGTGGCGGCGGCCGCGTCCGAACGTGCACAGGCTGTGGACTACGGGGTGCGGATCGTCGCGCAGGAACAGGTGGGGCTGGCGTACGCGGGATGGGACCGGCTGCTGACCCGGGTCGCGCTGCCGGCCTGGCGGATGGGCCGCTGGCCCTCGCGCCTGGACGCGGGCGTGGTCGCGGCGCTCACGGAGCTGTCGCGCCGGGACCGGCTGGCCGAGGGTTTCACCTCGCGGCTGGGTGAGCGGCCGGCCTGTGACCTGCTCGAGGAGCCCGGCCTGGTGGACGAGGCCGCGTCCCTGCTCGCTGCCCGTCTCTTCCACGGAGGCCCGGCCGAGCCCGGCCCGAATTGGGCGCCGGTGGACTGGCAGGAGTACCCGGACGAGGTCGTCGACCGCAAGTGGCGCACGGACGCGGCGCGCCTGCACCGCGTCCTGGACGCCCTCGGCGTCCACCACGCCCACCGCGACACGGCCCCCGACGCGGGAGGGCCGACGCTGGAGCGGGTCCTGGAGTACCTGACGGTCCGCCCGGCCGCCGGCGCGAGCGGCACGCCGACGCGCGAGGGCGGGAGCGCGAGCGGCACGGCCACGGGCGGGAGCGGGTCCGACGGCACACGTCTCCCGGGCGAGGACCGGGCCGCCGACGAAACCGCCGACCTTCCCGACGACGACGCGGTCGCCAGTGTGCGGACCGCTGCGCTCGCCGCCGGGCTCAGCGCCGAGATGGCGCGGGAGGAGGCGGGAGCCACACCCGGCGGCGCGGGGGGGCAGGGACAGGGGCCTGACCGTGCGATGTGGGACGCCTCCGCGATGCTCCCGCTGTTCCCGCTGCAGCCGCCCCGCACCGGCCGCGAACTGCTTGTCGACCACGTCTCCGCGGTGGTGTGCTGCGCCGCGATGGACACGGCGGGAGCGGCACCGGGTCTGGACTGGCTGGACGGTCCGTCCCTCCTGGTGAAGGGCGAACGCGCGGCCGACCTCTCCCCCCGGATCCGCACCCTCGTCGAGCAGGGCGACCCCACCCCGCTGCGCACCTGGCTCCGCAACCTCGGCGTACGCCCCGAGAAACCGGTCCGCCTGGTCTGACGACGGCACCGACCGGTCCGACGATCGCTGCGACTGTCCGAGGACGGCGTCCGCCCGGTCTGACGGCTGTTCCGCTTGTTCTCACGATCGCTGCGACTGTCCGAGGACGGCGTCCGCCGCCCGGTCTGACGACCGGTGGGCACGATGCGACGACCGGTGGGCGTGATCCGGCGACCGCTCCGCCTTGGTCGAGATCGCACCGCTCCCGCGACGACCTGGGGAAACTCCGCCCACCCCGTTCCGCAAGCCCGACCCCTGGCCGCAGAATCCCATTCCGTTCACGTCAATTCGCGACGAACGGTGACGGAGTGGGTGCGTTATGTGATGTGCTGGGTACCGATCGCGCACTCGGTAAGGGCTTACGAGGCTCACGGGGGACGAGGGAGGGGACACGCATGGGGTCGGAACACATCCGCCGGTGGGAGTCGGGTGCTCTCGCGCACGCCGTGACGGATCCTTTCGGCCAGGGTCCCGTTCCCTGGCTGAGGGGCAGTGAGACCTACTTCGACGACACGGGTCACGTGGTCCCCTGGTACGTGGACCCGGCCCCGGCCCACGTGCCCGCCCAGGGCCAGAAGGGGGCTCGGATCCCGGCCCCCCGCACCAGCGGCCCCCGCTCCGCGGACGACGTCCACCGCCAGATCAAGGGGTTCACCTCGACCGGCGCCGTCGCTCCGGGTGAGGCCCTGGACTTCCACATCACCGTCGACCCACCCCAGGAGTTCGCCGTCGACGTGTACCGGATCGGGCACTACAACGGCGACGGGGCTGCCAAGATCACCACGAGCCCCCGTCTCTCGGGCATCGTCCAGCCGCCGCCGCTCACCGCGGACCGCACGGTCTCCTGCCATCACTGGTGGCTGTCCTGGCGGCTGCAGATCCCGTCGTACTGGAGCGTCGGCGCCTACGTCGCCGTACTGACCACCGCCGACGGCTACCGCTCCCACGTCCCGTTCACCGTCCGGGACGCCCGCCCGGCCGATCTGCTCCTGCTGCTCCCGGACATCACCTGGCAGGCGTACAACCTCTACCCGGAGGACGGCCGCACCGGCGCCAGCCTCTACCACGCCTGGGACGACAACGGCCGGCTGCTCGGCGAGGCCGACGCCGCCACCACGGTCTCCTTCGACCGCCCGTACGCCGGCGCGGGCCTGCCTCTGCACGTCGGTCACGCGTACGACTTCATCCGCTGGGCCGAGCGGTACGGCTACGACCTCGCCTACGCCGACGCCCGCGATCTGCACGCCGGCCGCGTCGACCCCACCCGCTACCGCGGCCTCGTCTTCCCAGGGCACGACGAATACTGGTCGGCGCAGATGCGCCGCACCGTGGAGCTGGCGCGCGAGCACGGCACCTCGCTGGTCTTCCTCTCCGCCAACACCATGTACTGGCAGGTGGAACTCGGCCCGTCCGCATCCGGCGTCCCCGACCGCCTGCTCACCTGCCGCAAGCGGCGCGGCCCCGGAAAGCCGGTCCTGTGGCGGGAAATCGACCGTGCGGAACAGGAGCTGATCGGCATCCAGTACGCGGGCCGGGTGCCCGAGCCCCACCCGCTCGTGGTCCGCAACGCCGACCACTGGCTGTGGGAGGGGACCGGCGCCGAGGAGGGCGACAAGCTGGACGGGATGGTCGCCGGGGAGGCGGACCGTTACTTCCCGCGCGCCCCACTGCCCGACCATGAGGGCCGCATCCTGCTCGCCCACTCCCCGTACCGGGACGGCGAGGGTGTCCTGCGCCACCAGGAGACCTCCCTCTACCGCGCCCCTTCCGGCGCCCTGGTCTTCGCGTCCGGAACATTCGCGTGGTCCCCGTCACTGGACCGCCCAGGGCACGTGGACCCCCGTGTCCAGCAGGCGACGGCGAACCTCCTGGACCGCATCTGCAAACGGGACTGAACCCGCCCCTCCCAGGCCCCGCGGACCGGCTCGCTCCCGGCATGGGGGACAATCGAGCCATTGGGAGAGAACCACGGGGAGGGACCGTGTCCGGATTCGTCGAAAAGCCCGAACCCGTCCAGGTGCCGGGACTGGTGCATCTGCACACCGGGAAGGTGCGCGAGCTGTACCAGAACGAGGCGGGTGACCTCGTGATGGTCGCCAGCGACCGTACGTCCGCATTCGACTGGGTGCTGCCGACCGAGATCCCGGACAAGGGCCGGATCCTCACCCAGCTGTCGCTCTGGTGGTTCGACCTGCTCCGGGACCTCGTCCCGAGCCACGTCCTGAGCACCGAACTCCCGCCGGGCGCCCCCGCGGACTGGGCCGGCCGCACCCTGGTCTGCAAGTCCCTGAAGATGGTCCCGGTGGAGTGCGTCGCCCGCGGCTACCTCACCGGCTCGGGCCTCGCCGAGTACAAGGAGTCCCGCACGGTCTGCGGCCTCGCTCTGCCCGAGGGCCTGGTCGACGGCTCGGAACTGCCCGCCCCGATCTTCACCCCGGCGACCAAGGCCGCGGTCGGCGAGCACGACGAGAACGTCTCCTACGAGGAAGTCGCCCGCCAGGTCGGCGCCGAGACCGCGGCCCAGCTGCGGCAGGCGACCCTCGCCGTCTACGGCCGCGCCCGCGACGTCGCCCGCGACCGCGGGATCATCCTCGCGGACACCAAGTTCGAGTTCGGCTACGACGGAGACACCCTCGTCCTCGCCGACGAGGTCCTCACCCCGGACTCCTCCCGCTTCTGGCCGGCCGACCAGTGGCAGCCGGGCCGTGCCCAGCCGTCGTTCGACAAGCAGTTCGTACGGGACTGGCTCACCTCCCCCGCCTCCGGCTGGGACCGCGCGAGCGAGCAGCCCCCGCCGCCGCTGCCGCAGGAGATCGTGGAGGCCACCCGTGCGAAGTACGTGGAGGCATACGAGCGCCTGACCGGCGTGCGCTGGTCGTAGCCGGCCGGCCGACCCCGTACGACGGCTCACAGGGCCCGGCGCTCGGCCGGGCCCCGACGGCCGCCACGAGCATCCGGCGCACCCCGAGGCACACGAAGAAGCCCCCGGCCTGGGCCGGGGGCTTCTTTCTGGAGCGGACGACGAGGCTCGAACTCGCGACCTCAACCTTGGCAAGGTTGCGCTCTACCAACTGAGCTACGTCCGCACTGCGCGCTGCGCGAAGCCAACTATACCCAACCTCGCTCCCGTGCGAGACGCACCGCGGCATGCCGGTTCTCGACGCCGAGCTTGGAGACGGCCGACGACAGGTAGTTCCGCACGGTTCCCTCCGCGAGTGCGGCCCGCTGCGCGATCTCCGAGACCGGCGCCCCGTCGGCCGCGTGCTCCAGGACCTCGGCCTCCCGGGCGGTCAGCGGAGAGTTCCCGGAGGCGATGGCGTCGGCGGCCAACTCGGGGTCCACATAGCGGTTTCCCTCGTGCACGGTACGGATGATCTCGGCGAGGCGCTGGGCGCTGACGGTCTTCGGCACGAAGCCGCGCACGCCCGCTGCCAGCGCCCGCTTCAGATGTCCCGGGCGACCGTGACCGGTCACGATCAGCACCCGGCACCCCGGCAGCTCGGCCCTGAGGGATGTGGCCACCTTCACACCGTCGGCCCCTGGCATCTGAAGATCCAGTACGGCGACGTCGGGACGGTGCGCACGCGCCATCGCCAGCGCCTCCGGACCGGTCGCCGCCTCGGCCACCACCAGCAGGTCGTCCTCCAGAGCCAGCAGCGCGGCCAGGGCCCCCCGGATCAGGTGCTCGTCGTCGGCCAACAGCAGGCGGACGGGCGGTACGGCCGTCATGAGGTGACCTCGTCGGCCCGAGCGGGCGCGACGGGCACCGGCGCGGACGGAGGCAGCGGGACCTCCGCGGTCAGCCGGAACACGCCTGGCTCTGCGGGCCCGGCCCGCAGCGACCCCCCGATCTCCGACAGCCGTTCGCGCAGTCCCACGAGTCCCGATCCCCTTCCCTGCCCGCCGTCCGGCGCCCCGTCGTTCTCGACGCGGAGCACGATCCGTTCCCCCGCCACGCTCAGGGACACCGCACAGTGCCGGGCGTCCCCGTGGCGCAGCACATTCGTCGCCGCCTCCCGCACCACCCACGCCAGGGCCGACTGCACGGGCGCGGGCAGCCCGGTGGCCGACCCGGTCACCGTGCAACGGATGCCGGCGGCGGTCAACACGCCCTGTGCCCTGGCCAGTTCGGCGCCGAGGTCGGCCTCGCGGTAGCCGCGCACGACCTCGCGGACCTCCCGCTGCGACTCCTGTGCGATCCGCTGCACCTCGATCATCTGCTCAAGGGCCTCGGGGCGTCCGCGCCGCGCCAGCTCCACGGCCAGCTCGCTCTTGAGCGCGATGACCGCGAGGTTGCGGCCCATCACATCGTGCAGATCGCGGCCGAACCGCAGTCGCTCCTCGGCCACGGCGAGGCGGGCCTCGATCTCACGGGCCCGTTCCGCCTCCCACAGCACCGCCAGGGTCCAGGCGGCGCACCGCGAGGCGAGCAGGCAGAACCCGACCGCGAACGCGGTCATGACACCGGTCGCCACCGCGTCCATGGCGTCCCAGCGGACGAGCGCGGTCGCCACCGCCAGGGCGCCGGCGAGCACCGTGGACCGGCGGACGAACGCCCGGACCGGCAGGAAGAGCACGTACACCATCCCGAACGGCAGCAGCACGGCGGCGAGGGCCATCCTGCAGGTCACCGGTGAGGCCGCGTCCAGGGCATCCAGCGCCAGGACCAGCGCCAGCGCCGATCCGAGCAGCCCGGTCGACGCCCACCAGGCGCGCGGACGCAGCACCGCCCGCCCCAGGTAGTGGTCGAGCACCGGCCTCAGAAGCCGGTTGGCCGCCACGCACTGCAGGGTGTTGACGATGAGCAGCGATCCCGCGACGGACCGGGCCAGGGAGTCGCGGTGGGCTCCGGAGAGGAGCGGAAGCAGCATCCAGCCAAGGGAGAAGAACACCACCGAGAACCGCCACATGATGACGCTCTGCAGCTCCACCCGGGCCGCCTTGCTGCGCTCGTGCCACGTCCTGCGCTGTCAGTCCCGTATCGCTGCGATCACCCTTGAACCGCCCCCCTCCGTGCCCACCCGGTCCGCCCCCGCGTCGCCGGTCAGCGCCGCGGCTCCCAGCGGAACCACCGTCGCACGGCCCACAGCGCGGCCGCCGCCCAGGCGGCCGCTGCCGCGACCGCGCCCAGAGTGTCGTACACCGACAGCCCGCCGTTCCACCCGCCGCGGATCAGCCGGATAGCCGGGGACAGCGGCAGCCATTCGCACACGGACGCGACCCGGTCGGGCAGGACCTCGGTGGGGATCGTGATGCCCGACCCCACCAGGGAGACGAACACCATCGGCAGCGCCGTCACCTGCGCGCTCTCGACGGTTCTGCTGAAACTCGCCGTCAGGGCGGCCAGGGCCGCGCACAGGACGACGCCCGACAGCAGCCCCAGCACGGCGAGATGGGGCGCCCGGGGCGCCCCTGCGTCGAGCAGCGCCGCACAGCCGGCCGCCAGCAGCACGCACTGCGCGAGGCCGACGCCGACCGCGGGCAGCGCGGAGCCGATGAG
This sequence comes from Streptomyces sp. Ru72, assembly GCF_002920635.1. Lineage (GTDB taxonomy): Bacteria > Actinomycetota > Actinomycetes > Streptomycetales > Streptomycetaceae > Streptomyces. The sequence goes on from NZ_PQSR01000032.1 coordinate 9,625, forward strand.
GATCTCGGCGTCGCCGGGTTCCCCGGTGCGCAGGCGCTTGAGCACGAGCTCCTCCCGGCGCGCCACGAAGACGCTGACGAGTGAGGTGTAGACGGCGAAGAGCAGCGAGAAGCCGATCGCGGCCGTCACCATCACGGCGCCCGCCGTCAGTCCCCGTCCCTTCAGGTCCATCTGTTCGACGGCCGGCCGCAGGCTGAAGGGGACCGCCAGTGGGGCGAGCAGGGCGGTGACGACGGCGTTCCGGTTGCGGCCCAGGAGCGTCAGTTCGGCGCGCGCGAGGGCCCGAAGACGCCGGGCAGGTGTGGTCGTGGTCGCCGTGGTGGCGGGCGCGAGTGTGCTCATGCCGCCGCCTCCGTCCTGCGCTCCGCGGCGCCGTCCTCGGGGTCGGTGGCGGCTGCGGTGGGCGCGGCCGCTTTGGCGATGTGCAGGAACGCCTCCTCCAGGGAGGCGGACCGCACATCCAGGGCGCGCAGTTCGACCCGGGTGCGCTCGGCCCACAGCAGGACGGCGGTGGCGGTGCGCTGGAGGTCGTTCGTGCGCAGGAGAACCGTACGGCCCGCGGTCTCGTGCGCCGTGACACCGAGGTCCGCGAGCGGGGGCAGGTCGCCGAGGAAGTAGCCCTGGGGCAGGTCGAAGGAGACCCGGGAGGGCTGGGTCGCGGTGACCTCGGCGGGTGTGCCGGAGACGGCGACACGGCCCTCGTGGAGGATGGCGAGCCGGTCGGCGAGACCTTCCGCCTCCTGGAGGTAGTGGGTCGTCAGCAAGACGGTCGTGCCCGCGCCGCGCAGTTCGCGGACCAACCGCCAGGTGTCCTGGCGGCCCTCGGCGTCCAAGCCGGTGGTCGGCTCGTCGAGGAAGAGGACTTCGGGGCGTCCGAGGAGCGCGAGCGCCAGGTCGAGGCGCCGCTTCTCTCCCCCGGACAATTGCTTGACGCGTACGCCGCGGCGCCGGGTCAGCCCGACGAGGTCCAGCGCCTCGCCCACGGGCCGGGCGCCGGTGGTGCAACCGGCCCACATCCGGGCGGTCTCAGTGACCGTCAGTTCGGAGGGGAAGCCGCCCTCCTGGAGCATCACGCCGATCCGGGGCCGGACGGCCGCCCGCTCGGTGTACGGGTCGCGCCCGAGGACCCGTACGCGTCCGCCGGCCGGCGGGGCGAGGCCCTCGATGAGTTCCACGGTGGACGTCTTGCCCGCGCCGTTGGTGCCGAGGAGCGCGAAGACCTCGCCGCGGTCCACCGAGAAGGTGATGCCGCGCACGGCTTCGAATCCGCCCCCGTAGACGCGCCGAAGGTCAGTGACATCGATCACGCGCTCGCGCTGGTTGCTGTTCACCACTCCAGCGTCCTCGCCGCCGGGGAAGGACAGCAGTGCGCGGTGTCATCGGTCCCCATGACAAATGTCAGACGGTCGGCCCGAACGCACAGACGACGAAGGCCCCGGTCGATTGACCGGGGCCTTCGCTTTCCCGAGCGGACGACGAGGCTCGAACTCGCGACCTCAACCTTGGCAAGGTTGCGCTCTACCAACTGAGCTACGTCCGCACTGCCTCCGAACGCCAGCTGTGAAAAACAGCCGCCGATCGGTGCGAGCACCAGCCTACCTGATCCACAAGGGTGGTCCGGCCGGTCTCGTAGAGCGGGTGACAGGGATTGCACACTGCGCCTCCCCCTTGGAAAGGGGGTGTTCTGCTACTGAACTACACCCGCGTGACCCCTCGGGCCTCGGCGTTCACGGCCTCGTCCCTCGACGTGCTCAGACTCTAGCTGATCACCAGGGGTGCAACGCAAGTCGGTTGCCTGCGTGCGCGGATGGGCACTTGCGGCTCCCCCCGCGAGGGGCGCGGAGCTGTGACGGCAGGCGACTTCGCCGCGTGGGCGAGAGCAACCCGCCTCGACCGGCACGGCCGTGGCGAGCAGGACCCCCACGGCGCCTGACACCCCGGGGCCCAAGGCGGGCCCCACGACGGAACCCGACCCCCGAGCCCGGCGCAGCCGGCCGCACCGGGCCCCCTGCCGAGCCCGCGCGGCTACTGCGCCTCGGCGAACGCCTCGTACACCTTCTTCGGGATCCGCCCCCGCGGCGGCACGTCCAGCTTGTTGGAGCGGGCCCACGCCCGGACCGCGGCCGGGTCCGGGGTCAGGGCCGTGTGCGTGTACGCCCGGCCTGACTTGGCCTTCTTCCGCCCGGCCTCCACGTACGGCTCCAGCGCCTTACGCAGTTTCTTGGCATTGGCTTGATTGAGGTCGATCTCGTACGACTTGCCGTCCAGACCGAAGACGATCGTTTCCGCCGCTTCTGAGCCGTCGATGTCGTCAAAGAGAGTGACCACGACACGCTGCGCCACGAATATCGGTCCCTTCGTGCGGCACCTACGCGACCCCAGGCCATGACGTGCGCAACGATGACGTGCGCAGTCGTCCGGCAGATGTCGGGGAGGTGTCGACTGTCCGGCAGTAATTGGGCAAAGTATCGGCTATTGCCTTTTCCTTTGTACAGTGCCCGGCATTGCATTGTGAAGACAGACTGAATACCTCCGCGTGTCCGGGTGCAATGCCCCGGCATCCTTCTCCCGTGGTTTTTCCGAGGATTTTCCGTGCGCGGCACCGCGTCGATGCCCGATCGTGATGGCGGTCACGTAGGATGCTACGAATCTACGCGAGTAGAAATTGTGTGCGGGTAGTCTGAAGGAACCTGCTCAGCACCACACACCGGGAGTGCCAGTGGCACGCGTCGTAGTCGACGTCATGCTCAAGCCGGAGATCCTCGACCCCCAGGGCCAGGCGGTGCAGCGCGCACTGCCGCGCCTCGGCTTCGACGGCATCTCCGACGTACGTCAGGGAAAGCGATTCGAACTCGAGGTGGACGGGCCGGTCGACGACGCCGCGCTCGCCCGCATCCACGATCTCGCCGAATCCTTCCTCGCCAACACCGTGATCGAGGACTTCACCGTCAAGGTGGAGGAAGTGGTGGAGGCCTCGAAGTGACCACCCGTATCGGCGTCGTCACTTTCCCGGGCAGCCTCGACGACCGGGACACCCAGCGCGCGATCCGTATCGCCGGGGCGGAGCCCGTCGCCCTCTGGCACAAGGACAAGGACCTCAAGCAGGTCGACGCCGTGGTCCTGTGCGGCGGTTTCTCCTACGGCGACTATCTGCGGGCCGGTGCCATCGCCCGCTTCTCGCCGGTGATGGAGCCCCTCATCGAGCAGGCGAAGGCGGGCCTCCCGGTCCTCGGCATCTGCAACGGGTTCCAGATCCTCACCGAGGCTCACCTCCTCCCGGGCGCGATGCTCGGCAACGACCACCTCCACTTCATCTGCCGCGACCAGAAGCTGCGGGTGGAGAACGCGGACACTTCCTGGACCAGCGACTACGACGCCGGCCAGGAGATCCACATCCCGCTGAAGAACATGGACGGCCGGTACGTCGCCGACGAGTACACCCTCGACAAGCTCGAGGCCGAGGGCCGGGTCGCCTTCCGCTACCTCGACTTCAACCCCAACGGCTCGCTGCGCGACATCGCCGGCATCACCAACGAGGCCGGGAACGTCGTGGGCCTCATGCCGCACCCCGAGCACGCCGTCGAATCGCTGATCGGTACCGGTCGTACCGACGGCCTCCCGTTCTTCACCTCGATCCTCAAGAAGCTGGTCACCGCATGAGCAGGACGCCTCTGGACACGGTCGAGCACGCGGCCGCGACCCCCGACGTCGAGCTGCCCTGGGCCGAACTGGGCCTGAAGAAGGACGAGTACGAGCGCGTGGTCGAGATCCTCGGCCGCCGGCCCACCGGTGCCGAGCTCGCCATGTACTCGGTCATGTGGTCCGAGCACTGCTCGTACAAGTCCTCCAAGGTCCACCTCCGCCAGTTCGGCGAGAAGGCCCCCGAGAACGACGCCCTGCTCGTCGGCATCGGCGAGAACGCCGGTGTCGTGGACGTCGGCCAGGGCTACGCCGTCACCTTCAAGGTGGAGTCGCACAACCACCCCTCCTATGTCGAGCCCTACCAGGGCGCGGCCACGGGCGTCGGCGGCATCGTGCGCGACATCATCGCGATGGGCGCGCGTCCGGTCGCCGTGGTGGACCCGCTGCGCTTCGGTGCGGCCGACCACCCCGACACCAAGCGCGTCCTGCCGGGCGTCGTCGCCGGCATCGGCGGCTACGGCAACTGCCTGGGCCTGCCGAACATCGGCGGCGAGGTCGTCTTCGACGCCTGCTACCAGGGCAACCCGCTGGTCAACGCCGGTGCCATCGGTGTGATGCGGCACGAGGACATCCACCTCGCGAAGGCGTCCGGCGCGGGCAACAAGGTCATCCTGTACGGCGCCCGCACGGGCGGCGACGGCATCGGCGGCGCCTCCATCCTCGCCTCCGAGACCTTCGACGACGCCAAGCCCTCCAAGCGTCCCGCCGTCCAGGTGGGCGACCCCTTCCAGGAGAAGCTCCTCATCGAGTGCACCCTGGAGGCGTTCCGGGAGAAGCTGGTCGTCGGCATCCAGGACCTGGGCGCGGCGGGCCTGTCCTGCGCGACCTCGGAGCTGGCCTCGAACGGCTCCGGCGGCATGCGTGTCACCCTCGACGACGTCCCCCTGCGCGACTCGACGCTCTCCCCCGAGGAGATCCTGATGAGCGAGTCGCAGGAAAGGATGTGTGCGGTCGTCGAGCCGGAGAAGGTCGACCGCTTCCTGGAGATCTGCGCCAAGTGGGACGTCATCGCCACCGTCATCGGTGAGGTGACCGACGGGGACCGCCTGGAGATCTACTGGCACGGCGAGAAGATCGTCGACGTCGACCCGCGCACGGTCGCGCACGAGGGGCCGGTCTACGAGCGCCCGTACGCCCGCCCGTCCTGGCAGGACGAGCTGCAGGCCGACGACGCGAACAAGCTCCCGCGCCCGGCGACGGCGGAGGAGCTGAAGGACCAGGTCCTGAAGCTGGTCGGTTCGCCCAACCAGGCGTCCAAGAAGTGGATCACCCAGCAGTACGACCACTTCGTGCAGGGCAACACGGTCCTCGCCCAGCCCGAGGACTCCGGCATGATCCGCATCGACGAGGAGTCCGGCCTCGGCGTGGCCATCGCCACGGACGGCAACGGCCGCTATGCCAAGCTCGACCCGTACGCGGGCGCGCAGCTGGCTCTCGCGGAGGCGTACCGCAACGTGGCGACCACGGGCGCCAAGCCGCTGGCGGTCTCCGACTGCCTGAACTTCGGCTCGCCCGAGGACCCGGCGGTGATGTGGCAGTTCGCGGAGGCCGTGCGCGGTCTGGCGGACGGCTGTCAGCAGCTGGGCACCCCGGTGACCGGCGGCAACGTCTCCCTCTACAACCAGACGGGCGAGGCGGCCATCCACCCGACCCCGGTGGTCGCCGTGCTGGGCGTCATCGACGATGTCGCCCGGCGCACCCCGGTCGCCTTCCAGGAGGAGGGCCAGCTGCTGTACCTCCTCGGCGACACCCGTGAGGAGTTCGGTGGTTCGGCCTGGTCCCAGGTGATCCACGACCACCTCGGCGGTCTGCCTCCGAAGGTCGACCTGGAGCGGGAGCGGCTGCTGGCCGAGATCCTGATCTCCGCCTCCCGCGACGGCATGATCGACTCCGCGCACGACCTGTCCGACGGCGGTCTGATCCAGGCCGTGGTGGAGTCGGCGCTGCTCGGCGGCAAGGGCGCACGGCTGATCGTGCCGGACGGCCTGGACGCGTTCACGTTCCTCTTCTCCGAGTCTGCGGGACGGGCGATCGTCGCCGTGCCGCGCTCGGAGGAGGTCCGCTTCAACGACATGTGCGGTGCGCGCGGCCTGCCGGCCACCCGCGTCGGTGTCGTGGACGGGGAGACCGTCGAGGTCCAGGGCGAGTTCGAGCTGACCCTCGCCGAGCTGCGCGAGGCTCACGAGGGGACGATTCCCGCACTGCTGGCGTAACCGGCTCAGGGGCGTGCCCCTGCACCGCGATGGAGCCCCCACCCGGACTCACGTTTCCGGGTGGGGGCTCCTCGGCTCGTCGGACGTAGTTCTTGAGGATCTCAGTGTCGAGTTCGATGCCCATCGGCTCGGGGCGGAGGACCTTCTCACCGAACTTGGCGGCGCGGATGTCGCGGTAGCCACCGACCTGCCGGTCCGGGATGCTGTGCACCGTGACCGTGCAGGGGCCCCGGTCGATCAAGAGGCCAGGGGAATTCCGGCCCGGCCGTATGCAGCCGGCTTCTCATACCGGCCCCGTCGGTCGGTGTCCGAGTCGTACGAGGTGAGTCGACGACCATGAGCGCCCCGTCCGGGTCGGCCCACTCACCGTGTCCCGCGAAGCGGGCCTCGGGCGGCCCGCGAAGCGGGCCTCGGGCGCGAGCACCGCATCCGGTTCGGCCCTGCCTTCTCGATACGCCTGCACTTGGAGCCCTCGGCCCTGATCCAGGTCCAGATCGGGCCTGGTCTGCATGCGGCGCCGGGCCAGCCAGGTCACGATGGTGCGCGCCGGCGGGCCTTCGAACTGATCGAAAAGGACTGAAGGGGTATGCCGTGAAGGCATAGGCTCGCCTCATGCCTCCGGCCAGGAAACGCACACGGACGTACGACCCCGCCAAGACGCGTGCGGCGGTTCTCGCCCAGTTCGGGAACGTGCGCGACGGGGTGGCGACCCTCAGCGCCGAGCAGTTGGCGCTTCCCACCCGGCTCGGGGACTGGACCGTACGGGAACTGGTCGCGCACATCGGGATGGCCCTGTCGGCCTTCGGGCGGTTCCTCGCCAGGCCGGAGCCCGCGACACAGGACTCCACCGCCCTCGACTGGCCCTTCGCGACCTCCGCCAACTCCGGTGCCATCGCGGATGCGACCCGCACACTGGCCGCCCAGAACCCCGACCTGGACACCTACCTCGCCGGCATCGAGAAGGAGGTCTCGGAACTCCTCACGGCGCACCCCGGCACCCGACTGCTGGACACCACCGCGGGCGCCATGCCGCTCGCCGACTACCTGGTGACCCGCACCGTCGAACTGGTCGTCCACACCGACGACCTCAACGCCGCCGTCCCGGGCCTCGACGTCCCCTACGACCGCCAGGCCCTCGCCGCCGCCACCCGGCTGCTCGCCGACGCGCTCGCCGTGAAGGCGCCCGGTGCCTCCACCGAGGTGCGCGTTCCGCCGTACGCCGTCGTGCAGTGCATCGAGGGCCCCCGGCACACCCGCGGGACCCCGCCGAACGTCGTCGAGACCGACCCGCTGACCTGGGTCCGGCTCGCCACCGGCCGTACGAGCTGGGACAGGGCCCTCGCCGACGCCGAGGTCGGCGCGAGCGGTGAGCGGGCCGACCTGAGCGATCTGCTCCCCCTCATGGCGTGACGGCGCGGCCACGCGGACCCCGAACGCCAGCCACGCTACGGGGCGGTCACCTCACCAAACGCATCGGAGAGCTCACCGGGAAGATGTGCGACGGCTCACTCACGGACACCGAGAAAACGCCGAGCGGTCTCTCCGGCCGTCCGCCCTCCTCCGTACGCGACCACCCGCGCACCGCGCTGACCAGCTAAAACGGTGTGAAGGTCAGCGCGCTCGCCGAGCGCTGACCCGGGGCGTTCGGCGACGTCGCACGGCGTGCGGCAGCGATGACCGGATTCGGACCAGTGCACGATCTCGCCTACACTCGGTGGCGTGCCACGTGGTGACGGTCGACTCAATCACGATCTGCTCCCCGGTGAGAAAGGCCCCCAGGACGCCTGCGGCGTCTTCGGTGTCTGGGCTCCGGGCGAAGAGGTCGCAAAGCTCACGTACTTCGGGCTCTACGCCCTCCAGCACCGGGGTCAGGAATCCGCGGGTATCGCGGTGAGCAACGGCTCCCAGATCCTCGTCTTCAAGGACATGGGCCTGGTCTCCCAGGTCTTCGACGAGACCTCCCTCGGTTCGCTCCAGGGTCACATCGCGGTCGGTCACGCCCGCTACTCGACCACCGGCGCCTCCGTATGGGAGAACGCCCAGCCGACGTTCCGCGCCACCGCGCACGGTTCGATCGCGCTCGGTCACAACGGCAACCTGGTCAACACGGCGGAGCTCGCCGAGATGGTCGCCGACCTCCCCAAGGAGAACGGCCGCGCCACCCAGGTCGCCGCCACCAACGACACCGACCTCGTCACCGCCCTTCTCGCGGGCCAGGTCGACGACGACGGCAAGCCGCTGACCGTGGAGGAGGCGGCACCCAAGCTGCTGCCCCAGGTCAAGGGCGCCTTCTCGCTCGTCTTCATGGACGAGAACACCCTCTACGCGGCGCGCGACCCGCAGGGCATCCGCCCGCTGGTCCTCGGGCGGCTGGAGCGCGGCTGGGTCGTCGCCTCGGAGACCGCCGCACTCGACATCGTCGGCGCGAGCTTCGTCCGCGAGATCGACCCGGGCGAGTTCGTCGCGATCGACGAGAACGGTCTGCGCACCTCGCGGTTCGCGGACGCGAAGCCCCGCGGCTGTGTCTTCGAGTATGTGTACCTGGCCCGCCCGGACACCGACATCGCCGGCCGGAACGTGTACCTCTCCCGTGTCGAGATGGGCCGTCGCCTCGCCAAGGAGGCGCCCGTCGACGCCGATCTGGTCATAGCGACCCCCGAGTCCGGCACCCCCGCCGCGATCGGTTACGCGGAGGCCTCCGGCATCCCGTTCGGCTCCGGTCTGGTGAAGAACGCCTACGTCGGCCGGACCTTCATCCAGCCCTCGCAGACGATCCGCCAGCTCGGCATCCGCCTGAAGCTGAACCCCCTCAAGGAAGTCATCAAGGGCAAGCGCCTGGTCGTCGTCGACGACTCGATCGTGCGCGGCAACACCCAGCGCGCCCTGGTGCGGATGCTGCGCGAGGCGGGCGCCGCCGAGGTCCACATCCGGATCTCCTCCCCCCCGGTGAAGTGGCCCTGCTTCTTCGGCATCGACTTCGCCACCCGCGCCGAGCTGATCGCCAACGGCATGTCGGTGGAGGAGATCGGCCGCTCCCTGGGCGCCGACTCCCTGGCGTACATCTCCATCGACGGCATGATCGACGCGACCGCCATCGCCAAGCCGAACCTGTGCCGCGCCTGCTTCGACGGCGAGTACCCGATGGAGCTGCCCGACCCGGAGCTCCTCGGCAAGCAGCTGCTGGAGACCGAGCTGGCCGCCGGTCCCGCCGCCACGGCCGCGACCGACGCGATCCGTCGCCCGTAAGACCAGAGGGTCCGGGGGCGTCCCCCGGAAGACCCAGCCACCAACCCGAAAGATCCCAGGCAATGTCTGAGACCCAAACCGGTGCTTCCTACGCGGCGGCAGGCGTCGACATCGAAGCGGGCGACCGCGCCGTGGAGCTCATGAAGGAGTGGGTGAAGAAGACGCAGCGCCCCGAGGTCCTCGGCGGCCTCGGCGGCTTCGCCGGCCTCTTCGACGCCTCCGCCCTCAAGCGCTACGAGCGTCCGCTGCTCGCCTCCGCCACCGACGGCGTCGGCACCAAGGTCGACGTCGCGCGTCGGATGGGCGTCTACGACACCATCGGCCACGACCTGGTCGCGATGGTCATGGACGACATCGTGGTGTGCGGTGCCGAGCCGCTGTTCATGACCGACTACATCTGCGTCGGCAAGGTCCACCCCGAGCGGGTCGCCGCGATCGTGAAGGGCATCGCCGAGGGCTGCGTGCTGGCCGGGTGCGCCCTGGTGGGCGGTGAGACGGCCGAACACCCGGGTCTGCTGGGTCCGGACGACTTCGACGTCGCGGGCGCCGGTACGGGCGTCGTGGAGGCCGACCGGCTGCTCGGCGCCGAGTGCGTCCGCGAGGGTGACGCGCTGATCGCCATGGCGTCCTCCGGACTTCACTCCAACGGGTACTCCCTCGTCCGGCACGTCCTGCTCGACCGGGCGAAGCTCGGCCTCGACCAGCACATCGACGACCTCGGCCGCACCCTCGGCGAGGAGCTGCTCGAGCCCACGAAGATCTACTCGCTGGACTGCCTGGCCCTGATGCGCACCGCCGAGGTGCACGCGTTCAGCCACGTCACCGGCGGTGGACTCGCGGCCAACCTGGCCCGTGTGATCCCCGACCACCTGCACGCCGCGGTCGACCGCTCGACCTGGACGCCCGCTCCGGTGTTCGACCTCGTCGGCAGGACCGGCGACGTCGAGCGTCTGGAGCTGGAGAAGACCCTGAACATGGGCGTCGGAATGATCGCGGTCGTCCCCGGGCAGTCGGTGGACGTCGCGCTCGCCGCCCTCGCCGACCGCGGCGTGGACGCATGGGTCGCCGGCGAGATCACCGAGCGGGGCGAGCACGAAACGGGTGCCGCCCTGGTCGGGGACTACGCCGGCTGAGACCCTGCCGACAGCACAGAACCCGGTCCGTGGCCAGGGCCACGGACCGGGTGAAAACTCAGTGCAGGGTCAAGCGCCGCGACGATGCCGAGAGGACGACTCGTCTTCCTCGTCCTCGTCGTCCGCATACAGCTCGGCGTACCGTGCGTACAGATCGTCGTCGTGCTCATCGTCCTCGAACCGGTCGCCGTTCGGCGACGTGTTCGACGTCGATGCGCCCAGCTCCTCGGCCAGGCGTGAGAGGTCCGTCCCACCGCTGTTGTACTTCAGCTGGCGGGCGACCTTCGTCTGCTTGGCCTTGGCCCGGCCGCGCCCCATGGCTCGACCCCCTCAACGACGGGGCTCGACGGCCCCAGAGTCTTGACACGCGTTCATGATCCGGAACGGGCTCTCCGCAGAGAGACCGGCCCGTAGGGCTTCCACGGTACCTGAGCCCACGCCCATACGGTACGTCGCCCGCAGGACGGGCGTGTGCCCACAACCGTCGAGGAGCCCTGTCCTCGCTGGTCACGGCCGATTTTAACCACTTATTGGCCGACGACCCGCCGAGGAAAGTGAGAGTCCTCTCAAACCGTCCCTCGGCGGGTACCGGTCAAACCCGGGTGGCCCCCCTCGGGAAGGTCACCGTCCGCGCGCCTCCGCCATCCGCTGCTCGGCGATCCGGTCGGCCGCGGCGGCCGGCGGAATGCCGTCCTCCTTCGCACGAGCGAAGATCGTCAGCGTGGTGTCGAAGATCTTCGCCGCCTTCGCCTTGCACCGGTCGAAGTCGAAGCCGTGCAGCTCGTCGGCGACCTGGATGACACCGCCCGCGTTGACGACGTAGTCGGGCGCGTACAGGATCCCGCGGTCCGCGATGTCCTTCTCCACGCCCGGATGCGCGAGCTGGTTGTTGGCCGCGCCGCACACCACCTTGGCCGTCAGCACCGGCACCGTCTCGTCGTTCAGCGCCCCGCCCAGCGCGCACGGGGCGTAGATGTCCAGGCCCTCGGTGCGGATGAGGGCATCGGTGTCGGCGGCGACGGCGACCTGCGGGTGCGCGGCGGTGACCCGGCGCACGGCGTCCGGCCGTACGTCCGTGATCACGACGTCGGCGCCGTCCTCGAGCAGGTGCTCGACCAGGTAGTGCCCGACCTTGCCGACACCCGCGATGCCCACCTTGCGCCCGCGCAGCGTCGGGTCACCCCACAGGTGCTGCGCGGAGGCCCGCATGCCCTGGAAGACGCCGTACGCGGTCAGCACGGAGGAGTCGCCCGCGCCGCCGTTCTCGGGGGAGCGGCCTGTGGTCCAGGGGCACGCCCGGGCCACCACGTCCATGTCGGCCACATAGGTGCCGACGTCGCAGGCGGTGACGTACCGACCACCGAGCGAGGCCACGAAACGGCCGTACGCCAGCAGCAGCTCCTCGGTCTTGATCCGCTCGGGGTCGCCGATGATCACGGCCTTGCCGCCGCCGTGGTCGAGACCGGCCATGGCGTTCTTGTACGACATCCCGCGCGAGAGGTTCAGCGCGTCGGCGACGGCCTCCTCCTCGCTCGCGTACGGGTAGAAGCGCGTGCCGCCGAGGGCGGGGCCCAGAGCGGTGGAGTGGATCGCGATGACGGCCTTGAGACCACTGGCCCTGTCCTGACAGAGCACGACCTGCTCATGACCCCCTTGATCCGAGCGGAACAGGGTGTGCAGGACGCCGTCGGTTACGTCGGTCACGGTGGTGACTCCCGGTTGAGTAGCGGCGGTTGGGGGAGGGTCCCGTGCGGGTGGCGGGGCCCGTGGGCATGAGCGTAGAGCGTGCGGGCGCCCACGATGTGCGCAGTGCCGAGGATCACCCTCCCTCGGAGTACGCCCGGACGGGTTCGTGGGACGATTTGCAGGGGTTTTCCACCTCGGCCGGGCCGGTGCCCGGGCGGGTTCGGGTCGGGTTCCGGTGGGGAGGGAGCAGGTGTGCCCAAGGTGTCCTCGGTGATCGTTCCGTACGCGTCCTACTTGCGCGTGTACGAACCGCTGGCCGCCTTCCCGGAGCCGGAGCGCAGCCACTGGGCCCGCTACGCGCGCCGCCCCGACCGGCCCTCGTACCAGGACGAACTGCGCCGTTCCCTGGCCGACTTGCTGCCCACGCCGCCGGTCCCGGTACCGGTGCACGAGAGCGACGACGCCTTCGTGACCGAGGTCGAAGGGGTGCTGTGCGTGTGCCCCTGGCGCACCCGGCTGCGCGGCTGGCAGGCGCTCGGGGAGCTGCCCGAGGAGCTGCCGGCGCCGGTCCTGGACGCGGTCCTCCCGCCCGTCGTGCGCCGCCAGGCCGCCCAGGACTACGAGCGCTGGCGGGAGCGGAACCCGGACGCGCGCCCCTGGATCCGCACCGCGACCTGGCAGGTGCCGCTGAACTGGTTCGTGCTGGTCTCCGACGAGGAACGCAGGTACGAGAAGGGGTCCGGCGAGGTGCCCCCGATGCTGCGCTACCGCACGCCCATGGTGCAGGCCCGCAGGCGCGTCGCGCGGGCCCTCAGGACCCTGAAGGACACGATCGACGAGGGGCCGCTCATCGACGGTCTGGTGGACGTCGGGCGGTGGCTGGAGGAGTTCCACCCGCGGTCGCTGGTCGAGCTGGACTACGGCGGGCTGGTCCACGTCCTGCCGGCCGCGGAGCTGGACGCCGACCATTCGGCCGCGGACGTCGCCGAGGGCATCGAGGCTCTGCGGCACGGGGACGGGGCGGCGGCCGGTGAGGCCTACGGGCGGCTGGTGGAGCGCTGGCGGGCCGTACGGGAGCGCCGGTCGGCGAACTGAGGGCGACCCCTCAGCCGGGGCGCTGCTGAACCGTTGCTCGAATTGTGACCCGCGAGACATGGTGAAGTCGCAACCCTTGGCCCATGGTTGACGTACCGCAGGTGGATGCGGGGTCGGGGCGGAGGACGTAGCGACCGATCCGGGCTTATGCCACCAAGCGTGACGGACGGCACTTACAAGGACCTTGCGCCTTACGGCCCTCCTCATGCCAAAATAGGACAAGGAGCCCGGGGGAGGCTCCTTCTGCCCACATCTGGGCGGAAACTCAGCATTGCACGCTTTGGGGGGTCTCGTGACTCCTGATCGTCCTGTGACTGTTCGTCACAGTGGCGTGACTGTCCGCTATGGCATGGTCCATCGGCTTCCGTCGCTGATGAACACCTGGGAGGGCAATTCCATCGGTTTGGCCGACGCGGCTGGACAGATGGTGTAGTTGTAGTGCCGAGGACAAGCCGTTCGTCCTATAACCGACTCGACTCGCGTCCGCCATTTCGGGCAACGCGGGTCAAGGTGCAGAATTTAGAGGAAAGAACCGAGAAGGTTCGGTTCTCCCGAGGAGGCCGCTCATGACCGCTCGCACCCCTGATGCCGAGCCGCTGCTGACCCCGGCTGAGGTCGCCACCATGTTCCGCGTCGACCCGAAGACGGTCACGCGGTGGGCGAAGGCCGGCAAGCTCACGTCCATCCGTACGCTCGGCGGGCACCGCCGCTACCGCGAGGCCGAGGTCCGCGCCCTGCTCGCGGGCATCCCGCAGCAGCGCAGCGAGGCCTGAACAATCGCATAGCCGGACATACGGGCAGGTCCCCCACCTGCCGTGACGTCCGGGACAACAGCTCCAAGCGACGCGGGTTCTGCCCCAACAGGACTCACGCCCGAGGTCAACAGAGGCACGACAAGGGTGCGTCGTAGATCGCGCTGGACTCCGCCGGGTCCAGCGCGATCTTTTTTGTGCGCCGACCGGGGGTGGGGGCCGGGCTGTGAGCGGCCTTGTCGCAGTCTGGGGAGGGGTGTCGGAACTGCTGTGTGTCACCTCAGGACACGGTGCAATTGCACATATTAAATTGACCCTTTGTAGGAGGGGGGTAAGGGCGGCGGTTCCCGAAACTGGTGCGGTGACACCCGTCACACGCCGGAGTCCTTGTTGCGGGTGCGGGGTCTTTGCTAGAGAACAGCCCGCTGAGCGGCGGGTGTTGGGCGGCCGCAAGTCCAGGAGTGCCCACGCCGGCGTGGGCTGAACCCCCGGGGTTTCAGGCGGTCGTGGCGCTCTCGGGTGCGCCGTCGATCTCCGGGGCCGTCTCCGGCGCCTCCTCGCCGCGCTGGGCGGGTTCCATGGCCAGGCGCAGCAGGTGGTGGCAGACGGGGCAGTGCCGGGTCAGATGGCGGTACCCGGCGGCGGCGGACAGATGGGCACGGAGCAGAGCACGGGTCTCGTGCCGAACGGACGCCGCCATACGCCACCTCCCCGGGCCGCCCGCATCTCAGGGAGCCCTGACTTCTGGGGTACCGGGGGAATGTGACGCCGTCAAGGCACGGGCACGTGCCGCTTGGCTCCACCGCTCGGTGCGGCGGTCAGGACGGCGAGAGTGCCGCCGACTGCGGGGCCCGGGGGTGGAGATGCCGCCACGGAGCTTGGCCCCGAGCCCCTTCCGGGCACTGTCGGCCGGCAGGCATGGCGGGTGCACGGCGGGCGCGGCCTCTGCCGTGGTACGGCGAAGGCCCGCGTCCGTTGCCGGATGCGGGACTGTCCTGGATGCGGTCCTGACGGGATTTGCCGTGTCCGATTGCGGCTGCGCCGCGGGCGTGGCCTCCGCCTCCGCCTCCACCGGTGGTGTGGGGTGGTACGGCGAAGGCCCGCGTCCGTTGCCGGATGCGGGCCTTCGCCGAGATGCGGTCCTGACGGGATTTGAACCCGCGGCCTCCACCTTGACAGGGTGGCGAGCACTCCAAACTGCTCCACAGGACCAGGTTTCGCTGCGCTTCTGTGCGTTGCGCTGCGAGAAGAGACTGTACAGGAGGGTGAGCCCCGGGTCGAACTCACCCTTCGTGCACGAGTCGTCACGGTGCCGCCGCGTCGATCGCCTTCACGATCCGCTTGTCCGAGACCGGGTACGCCGTGCCCAGCGCGTGGGCGAAGTAGCTGACCCGGAGCTCCTCGATCATCCAGCGGATGTCCCGCACCGAGGACGGCACCGGACGGCCCTGCGGCAACTGCTCCAGCAGCCACGCGTACTCGTCCTGCATCTCCCGGACCTTCTCCATGCGCGTGGTGTCCCGCTGCACGTTCGTCGGCATCTGCTGGAGGCGGCGGTCCGCGGCCACCAGGTACCGCATCAGGTCCGGCAGCCGCCGTATCCCCGACTCCGTCACGAACCCGGGCTTCACGAGGGCGTCCAGCTGCGCCCGTACGTCCGCCAGGTTCGGCAGCAGGGCAGGGCTGCGCACCGCCTTCAGGCGGCGCTCACAGGCCTGCCAGGCGGCCAGCACCTGCTGCACCTGTGCGACCGTGCGCACCGTCGTGTCGACGATCTCCGTGCGCACCCTGTCGAACAGCTTCCGGTAGGACTCCTCGTCCCACGCCGGTCCCCCGAAGTCACCGATCAGCTTGTCCGCCGCCGCCATCGCGCAGTCGTCGAACAGGGCCTGGATGGAGCCGTGCGGGTTCGCGGACAGGGCGAGCTTCTGCTGGTTGGTCAGCTTCTCGGAGGCGAACTTCGCGGGGTTCACCGGGATGTTGCGCAGGATGAGCCGGCGCGTGCCCTTCCACATGGCCTCGGCCTGTTCCGCCTCCGTGTCGAAGAGGCGCACGGACACCGTGTCGCCGTCGTCGACCAGCGCCGGGAACGCCTTGACCGGCTGCCCGGCCCGGCGCGTCTCGAACACCTGGGTGAGCGTGCCGATCGTCCAGTCCGTGAGGCCCGTGCGCTCCAGGGACTCCCCGCCCTGCCGCTCGGCGGTGGCCGCCGCGGCCTGCGACAGGGCCTTGCGTGCCTTGGGCTTCAGCTTCAGCTTCAGCGCCTCGAGGTCCTTGTCCTCCGCCAGCTTCCGGCGCCGCTCGTCGACGATCCGGAAGGTGATCTTCAGATGGTCCGGCACCTTGGACCAGTCGAAGTCCTCCGGCTCGAACGGCACCCCGACCATCCGCTTCAGCTCACGCGCCATCGTGGTGGTCAGCGGCTCCTGCAAGGGCACCGCCTTGTCCAGGAACGCCTTGGCGTAGTTCGGCGCCGGGACGTAGTTGCGGCGGATCGGCTTCGGCAGGGAGCGGATCAGCTCGGTGACCAGCTCCTCCCTCAGGCCCGGGATCTGCCAGTCGAATCCCTCGTCCGTGACCTGGTTGAGGACCTGCAGCGGGATGTGGACGGTCACGCCGTCCGCGTCCGCACCCGGTTCGAACTGGTAGGTGACCCGGAACTTCAGCCGGCCCTGGCGCCACGAGTCGGGGTAGTCGTCCTTGGTGACCGCGCCCGCCTTCTCGTTGATGAGCATCTCGCGCTCGAAGTCGAGGAAGTCGGGCTGCTCGTGGCGTTTGCGCTTCCACCAGGAGTCGAAGTGCGCGCCGGAGACGACGTGTTCGGGCACGCGCTGGTCGTAGAAGTCGAACAGCGTCTCGTCGTCGACCACGATGTCCCGGCGCCGGGCGCGGTGCTCCAGCTCCTCGACCTCGCTCAGGAGTCTGCGGTTGTCGGCGAAGAACTTGTGGTGGGTGCGCCAGTCGCCCTCGACCAGGGCGTTGCGGATGAACAGCTCGCGGCTGGCCTCGGGGTCGATCCGGCCGTAGTTCACCTTCCGCTGGGCGACGATCGGGACGCCGTACAGCGTGACCTTCTCGTACGCCATCACGGCCGCCTGGTCCTTCTCCCAGTGCGGTTCGCTGTACGTCCGCTTCAGCAGGTGGCCGGCGAGCGGCTCGACCCACTCGGGCTCGATCTTCGCGTTGACCCGGGCCCAGAGGCGGGAGGTCTCGACGAGTTCGGCCGACATCACGAACCGCGGCGGCTTCTTGAAGAGCGCCGAGCCAGGGAAGATCGCGAACTTGGCGTTGCGGGCGCCGAGGTACTCGTTCTTGGCGCCGTCCTTGACGTCCTTCATGCCGATGTGCGACAGCAGACCGGCGAGGAGCGAGACATGGATGCGGTCGGCCGGCGCGTCGTCCTCGTTGACGTGGATGCCCATCTGCTTGGCGACCGTGCGCAGCTGGGTGTAGATGTCCTGCCATTCGCGAATGCGCAGGAAGTTGAGGTACTCCTGCTTGCACATCCGGCGGAAGGACGAGGACCCCCGCTCCTTCTGCTGCTCGCGGATGTACCGCCACAGGTTGAGGTAGGCGAGGAAGTCGCTCGTCTCGTCCTTGAAGCGGGCGTGCTGCTGGTCGGCCTGGGTCTGCTTGTCGGCGGGGCGCTCGCGCGGGTCCTGGATGGACAGAGCCGCGGCGATCACCATGACCTCGCGGACACAGCCGTTCTTGTCGGCCTCCAGCACCATGCGCGCCAGGCGCGGGTCGACCGGCAGCTGGGCGAGTTTGCGGCCGGTGTCGGTGAGGCGCTTGCGCGGGTCCTTCTGCGTGGGGTCCAGGGCGCCCAGTTCCTGCAGAAGCTGCACGCCGTCGCGGATGTTGCGGTGGTCCGGCGGGTCGATGAACGGGAACTTCTCGATGTCGCCGAGCCCGGCCGCGGTCATCTGGAGGATGACGGAGGCGAGGTTCGTCCGCAGGATCTCGGCGTCGGTGAACTCCGGGCGGGCGACGAAGTCGTCCTCGCTGTACAGCCGGATGCAGATACCGTCGCTGGTCCGGCCGCAGCGGCCCTTGCGCTGGTTGGCGCTCGCCTGCGAGACCGGCTCGATGGGCAGTCGCTGGACCTTGGTCCGGTGGCTGTACCGGGAGATCCGGGCGAAGCCGGGGTCGATGACGTACTTGATGCCCGGGACGGTGAGGGAGGTCTCGGCGACGTTGGTCGCGAGAACGATCCTGCGGCCGGTGTGGGGCTGGAACACGCGGTGCTGCTCGGCGTGGGACAGCCGGGCGTACAGCGGCAGGATCTCCGTGAACCTGTACTGCTTCCTGGTCAGCGCGTCCGCCGTGTCGCGGATCTCGCGCTCGCCGGAGAGGAAGACGAGGATGTCGCCGGGCCCCTCGGCCATCAGCTCCTCGACGGCGTCGGTGATCGCGGTGATCTGGTCCCGGTCCGCGTCGTCGGAGTCCTCCTCCAGGAGGGGCCGGTAGCGCACCTCGACGGGATAGGTCCGTCCGCTGACCTCGATGATCGGCGCGTCGCCGAAGTGCCGGGAGAAGCGCTCGGGGTCGATCGTGGCCGAGGTGATGACGACCTTGAGATCCGGGCGCCGGGGGAGGAGCTGGGCGAGGTAGCCCAGCAGGAAGTCGATGTTGAGGGACCGTTCGTGGGCCTCGTCGATGATGATCGTGTCGTAGGCGCGCAGCTCGCGGTCCGTCTGGATCTCCGCGAGCAGGATGCCGTCCGTCATCAGCTTGATGAAGGTGGCGTCCGGGTTCACCTGGTCGGTGAAGCGGACCTTCCATCCGACGGCCTCCCCGAGGGGGGTGTCCAGCTCTTCCGCGACCCGTTCGGCGACGGTACGGGCGGCGATGCGGCGCGGCTGGGTGTGGCCGATCATCCCGCGGACGCCCCGGCCGAGCTCGAGGCAGATCTTGGGGATCTGCGTGGTCTTGCCGGAGCCGGTCTCGCCGGCCACGATCACGACCTGGTGGTCGCGTATGGCGTCGGCGATCTCGTGCTTCTTCTGGCTGACCGGGAGCTGTTCGGGGTAGGTGACGGCGGGCAGGCGCGCGGTGCGCTCGCCGATCCGCGCCTCGGCCCTGGCGATCTCCGCCTCGATCTCGGCGAGGACGGCGGCCCGGGCCTCGGGCTTGCGGATCTTGCGCGCGCCTTCGAGCCTGCGGCCGAGCCGCTGCGCGTCGCGCAGGGACAGTTCGGGCAGGCGGGGGGCGAGGGTGCCGAGGGCGGGGGCGGGATGCGTAGACATACGCGGTCCAGGATCTCACCTTGGCGAAATTCGTGGCTAACGAATTGCCGGGCGCCGTTCCCGGCGCGGCCTGTCCCGTCCCTGCGGCAGCCGCCCGGTTGCTACGGGCTCTGCTGCTGCGCGGCCGCAGCCGTTGCTGCCTGGTCCCGGGCCGCCATGGACTTCGCCGTGTTGGAGACCGCCTTGATGCCCAGGTACGCGGTGGTCATGCTGCTGACCGCCGTGAAGGCCGCGGTGAGGACGCCGACCATGACCGACTTGTCGCCGTCCAGGCGCCAGACGCCGAAGACCGCCACGCCGGCGATGGCCAGGTTGCTGATGATCACCGCGAGCAGGCCGTAGCGGGCCCGCGTCTTCTCCAGTTCGACGTCCTGCATGGCACCCGCCCTGTCCCGGCTCAAGATTCCTCTGTGGCCGCGCCTCGACCGGGCCGAACGTAGCGTCTGGAAGCGGACATGCCAAGCGTGCGGGCGGGCCGGGCCGTCCCGCACCCCACACCTTTGACAGCGGTGTGTACGCCGAAGTGGTGGTCGGTACGTGTTGTTCTCCTATTTGACCGGCTGATGCGGCCAATGATGAGCCTGCAAGATGCTTTCTTCGGAGGCTCGCGGGAGCAGTAGGGGAGTAATGCGTGGAGCGCAAATCAAAGCCGGTCGAGCGAAACCGCTGGAGGAATGGAGCGCTGGCGAGCTTGGTCGCAGCGGTTGTGGCCGCTACGTGCGCCGCGACAGTCACCCTGCACTCGCAGCCCGAAAAGGCGAGAAATACCGTGACGGCTGTCCTTGCAGGCGCACCGGCGGGCGGTGACAAATGCTCCCACCACGACTGGGAGCGCGGCAAGGGCAAAGACAAGTGCAGGCCGAAGCCACCCAAGTCCCACCGACCGTCGGGTCCCGCGGGTCCGTCGGCCCTCCCCGGGCCGTCGGGTCCCCCAGGCCCCTCGGGCCCCCCGGGGCCGAAGGGCGACCCAGGTCCGTCGGGCTCCCCGGGCCGGCAGGGTGACCCGGGGCCGAAGGGCGACCGAGGTGACCCGGGGCCCTCTGGGTCGCCAGGGCCGAGCGGCCCCCCAGGGATCCAAGGGCCTACGGGACCGTGCGAAGATCTCGACTCCCGCAACGAGAGCGCCATCGACTACAGCGCCGCTGTGGACTCCACCGGTCAGGTGTGGGCCGGCGCGGCCAGCTACGGGTCCGGCGCTACGCGGTACACGTGGATTCCTCTGGTCACTGCTGCAGACCGTTTCCCGGAGGGCCAGCCGTGCCAGGTCTCGCTGAGTTTTCACGACCACTCACTGGGGGAGCTTGACGGGCTCTACATCAAGGTTCTCAATGACTCCAATCACGTCTACGAAAAAGTCTGTGCGGTGACTGGGGCGGCAGCTTTGGACTGCGTGGGGAACGGGGCGATTCCTTGGCGTCCGCTCTGCAGCCAATTCGACAACGCACAGTGCAGCTATCCTGCGCCCGCGCCCTTGGGAGCCGGGGCTGCCAGAAAAGGACGGACGGCATCCCGCTGAGGTGGCAGTCCGAGAGCTGAAGTGCCGGCCGTCGACCTACGGGTTGCTGTAACCGACATGGAAACACCCCCGCCGAAGATCCTCGGCGGGGGTGTATGCCCCTGGTAGGGCGGTTGTGGCTGGGGCCGGGGTCGAACCGGCGACCTTCCGCTTTTCAGGCGGACGCTCGTACCAACTGAGCTACCCAGCCACGAGGTCTCAGGTGAAACCTCAGCGGTCCTGACGGGATTTGAACCCGCGGCCTCCACCTTGACAGGGTGGCGAGCACTCCAAACTGCTCCACAGGACCAAGCGCTGCGTACGACAGTGTCGCACAGGGTGGTGCGTGCCCCCAACGGGATTCGAACCCGTGCTACCGCCTTGAAAGGGCGGCGTCCTAGGCCGCTAGACGATGAGGGCTATCGGCCCGCCTGGGCGCTTCTCAGCGCGTCGGGGACGTGAGAAGCATATGGGATGGGAGGAGGGTTCGCCAAAACCGTTTAGGGGGCGCTCGGCGTCGGGGTCGCGCCGGAGCGGCTCGCAGGGGGCGTGCTCGGGGGCGTGGTGCCCGGCGAGGGGCTGCCGCCGGGCTGGTTCTCCTTGGCCAGGTGACGGGTCACCTCCGCCGTCGTCTGCCCCAGGCCGCCGAGCCTGATCTCGTCCCAGGCCTGCAGGTGGCGGGTGCCCCGGTCCAGGTAGAGGATCGAGGCCTCGATCGGGGCCGGGTACTGGCGTTCGACCGCCCGCAGGCCGCTGCCGCCCGTCGAACCCTCGATGCGCAGCCGGGTGCCGTACTTCATGATCTCCGTCCCCTCGTGGTGCAGATGACCCGCCAGGACCAGCGGTACGGCCCCGTCGACCTGGCGAGCGGCCGTCGGCTCGTGGGCGATCGCGATGTCGACGGGCCTGCCCGCCGCCTTCTGGTCGCGCAGGGCCGTGGCCAGGCGCGCGCCCGCCACTTCCTCGGCGTGGTCGCCGCCCGGGGTGACCGACCGGTCGGGGGTGAACTGCGGATCCCCGATCCCTGCGAAACGCAGGCCCGCGATGCCGACCGCCCTGCCGTCGTCCAGCACGTGCACGTTCTTCATGTGCTCCAGGTAGCGCTGGGTGGTGAGGGAGTCGTGGTTGCCCCGAACCCAGACGTAGGGGGCGCCCAGGTCGGCGATCGGGTCCAGGAAGCGGTTCTCCGCCGCCGTGCCGTGGTCCATGGTGTCGCCGGAGTCGACGATCACATTGACGTCGTACTGCTTCACCAGCGAGAAGATGATCTTCCAGCTCGCCGGGTTGAGGTGGATGTCGGAGACGTGCAGGACCCGGATCGTCGTCGGGTCCGGCTGGTAGGCGGGGAGGGTGGAGGTGACGTCGTAGAGCTTCGTCACGTTCGTCACCAGGCGCGCCAGCTCCTGCTGGTAGACGTCGAACTCGCTGACGATGCTGCGCGCGTTGCCGACCAGGGAGGGGGCGGAGGACAGCAGGCCGGAGAACCTCGGCTCGAGGACCGACTCCGGGTTCCAGGTGGCGTACGCCGTCGCCCCGGAGGCGCCGAGGAGGGTGAACGCCAGCCCGCCGGCCGCGAGGGCCCGGCGGGGGCGGCGGTAGACCGCCAGGCCGAGCGCGGTGGCGCCGGCGACCACGGCCACGCAGGAGCGCACGGCGAGGTCGAGCGTGCCGTGCTCGACGTCGTGGGTGATCTCCTGCTGGAGCCCGGAGATCCGCTCCGGGTGGTCCACCAGTTCCTGGGAGCGGCCCGGGTCCAGCTGGTCGACGTTGACGTCGAGGCGGACGGGCGCCTGGTGGCTGTTCAGCTCCAGGGCGCCGAGCGGGGAGATGTTGATCTTCGTGCCCCCGGCGAGCGAGGGGCGCAGGGTCATCGTGGTGTTCATGGGGCCCACCGGGACGCGGACATTGCCCACGATCAACAGGCCGAGCCAGGTGCCCAGGAGCACCACGGCGACCATGCCGAGGGCCCGGAGCCAGGGGTGGGGCTGCGGCACGAGTTCGGCGGCCGGGTGCGGGCGGAGTGAGCGGTAGTACCGGGCGAGCGTGGAGGGCGCCCTTCGAACGCGGTTCAGAGCTGCTGCGGGGACGCGGTCCATTGGTCCCGTATGCCCAGGTTGCTGAGCGGATATGCGGAGTGGATCAACGGATACGGGGGCGGTCGAACCCCGCCGGCCGGGGTGTCGTGCCGGACAATGGCCCTGTGCTGGAGATGACGCGCGAGGAGTTCGAGGAACTGGTCGCCGAGGCGCTCGACCGGATCCCGCCGGAGCTGACGCGGCTCATGGACAACGTCGCGGTGTTCGTCGAGGAGGAGCCGCCCGCGGACGATCCCGGGCTGCTCGGGCTGTACGAGGGCACTCCGCTGACGGACCGCGGCGAGTGGTACGCGGGCGTGCTGCCGGACCGGATCACGATCTACCGGGGGCCGACCCTGCGGATCTGCGACACCCGTGAGGACGTGGTCGCGGAGACCGAGGTGACGGTGGTGCATGAGATCGCGCACCACTTCGGCATCGACGACGCCCGGCTGCACTCGCTCGGCTACGGGTGACCTGGGACGGCGTGCGGTCGGAGCGGGGGTGCGCGTGGAACGGCGTCCGCTCCGGTGAGGGTGAGGTCCGGGAGGCGATGTCCGCGGTGGCCGTCGAGCGCCCTTGCGTACAGGTGACCTCGGGCGGGTGACGTTCCCTTCTTGCGGCGCGTGTCCTCTTGCGGGCGGCGGGAGTTGGGCAGGCCGACTTCTCGTATGCCCCGGAGGTGGCTGCCCGTGCGCGCCAGTTACGTACCCGTCCGTCTGGCCGCCACGGTCATGGCCCTCGCCGCCGCCACCGGCTGCATGAGCGTGGGCGACGACGCGGGCGCTCCGTCGCAGGCGCCTTCGGCGGGGCGGCACGGCGGGGCGGCGCCGGACGGCGGTTCGGCGACGAGCGGGGGCGCGGACGCGGGACTGGGTGGGGCGGCGGCCAAGGCGGGATCGCCGAAGCCGGCCGGGTCCGGGACCGGAGCGGCCTCCGGGTCGCCCTCCGCGTCGGCGTCCAAGGGCGGCGGCGGGACGAAGGACGCCAAGCCGACCGCGAGGGAGACGTCGCAGCCCGGCAAGGGGGGCGGCGGCGGTGTGGTGCCGCCCGCGCCCACGGTGGGCGAGCCGGACCCCACGCAGACCTCGGTCGACCCCACGCCGACGAGCCGGCCGGACCCGCCGTCGCCGACCCCGACGACCGCGGAGCCGTCGTCCTCGGCGCCCGGGCAGGCCACGCAGCTGACGCAGCGGGAGCCCGCGCCGCGAGCGGGAATCCCGGCGGCGTAGGCGTGTCCCCCTCTGGGGCCCTGGTGCCTGTGGCGAGAGTCACCCGGAGGGGGCGGGCATCGGTTTGCTTTCGGCGGGCCGAGGTGCGTATCTTGGTAGATCGTTTGATCCCATTTGCCCGGCGCCTTGAAGACGCGCCGCGTGTGGCGCGTACTCTCCCTTGCCGTGGCCGGACCGCATCGAGGCGGTCGAATGCGACTTCACGGATGTTTGGGCACGTGCCAGAACTCCGGAAGGTTCGCATTTCGTATGTCTGTTGCCGGTACCGAGCGCATCGTCCTGTCCGCGGACGACTCCCAGAACACCGAGGGCACCTCCGTGGCCGCTGAGGCCCAGGAGACCGCTCCCGAGACGACCTTCGCCGATCTGGGCCTGCCCGAGGGCGTCGTCCGCAAGCTCGCGCAGAACGGCGTCACCGTCCCCTTCCCGATCCAGGCCGCGACCATCCCGGACGCCCTGGCCGGCAAGGACATCCTCGGCCGTGGCCGCACCGGCTCGGGCAAGACGCTGTCCTTCGGTCTGCCCACCCTGGCCATCCTGGCCGGCGGCCGGACCGAGAAGAAGAAGCCCCGGGCCGTGATCCTCACCCCGACCCGTGAGCTGGCCATGCAGGTCGCGGACGCGTTGCAGCCCTATGGCGACGTGCTCGGGCTGAAGATGAAGGTCGTCTGCGGCGGCACCTCCATGGCGAACCAGATCTACGCCCTCGAGCGCGGCGTGGACATCCTGGTCGCCACGCCCGGCCGGCTGCGCGACATCATCAACCGCGGCGCCTGTTCCCTCGAGGACGTGCGGATCGCCGTCCTCGACGAGGCCGACCAGATGTCGGACCTGGGCTTCCTGCCCGAGGTCACCGAGCTGCTCGACCAGGTCCCGTCCGACGGCCAGCGGATGCTGTTCTCCGCGACCATGGAGAACGAGATCAAGACCCTCGTCGACCGGTACCTGAACGATCCGGTGAGCCACGAGGTGGACGCCGCCCAGGGCGCGGTGACGACCATGTCGCACCACATCCTCGTCGTGAAGCCCAAGGACAAGGCCCCGGTCACCGCCGCGATCGCCTCCCGCAAGGGCCGCACCATCATCTTCGTCCGCACCCAGATGGGTGCCGACCGGGTCGCCGAACAGCTGCGCGACGCCGGGGTGAAGGCGGACGCGCTGCACGGAGGCATGACCCAGGGCGCGCGCACGCGGACACTGGCCGACTTCAAGGACGGGTACGTCAACGTGCTCGTCGCGACCGACGTCGCCGCGCGCGGCATCCACGTCGACGGGATCGACCTGGTGCTCAACGTGGACCCCGCCGGGGACCACAAGGACTACCTGCACCGCGCCGGCCGTACGGCGCGCGCAGGCCGTACGGGCACGGTGGTCTCCCTCGCGCTGCCGCACCAGCGGCGCCAGATCTTCCGGCTGATGGAGGACGCGGGCGTCGACGCCTCGCGCCACATCATCCAGGGCGGGGCCGCCTTCGACCCGGAGGTCGCGGAGATCACCGGCGCCCGGTCGATGACCGAGGTCCAGGCGGAGTCCGCCGGGATGGCCGCGCAGCAGGCCGAGCGGGAAGTCGCGCAGCTCACCAAGCAGTTGGAGCGGGCGACGCGGCGCGCGGCCGAACTGCGGGATGAGGCCGACCGCCTCGTCGCGCGGGCCGCGCGGGAGCGGGGCGAGGACCCGGAGGCGGCGGTGGCAGCCGCGGCGGCGGAGAGCGCCGAGGCGCCGGCCAAGGTCTCGGTGCCGGAGCAGCGGACCGCCGCGGAGGCGGAGCGCGGCGCGGGCGCCGACCAGAGTGAGGGTGAGGAGCGCACGGCCGGTTCGTCGTCGTACGAGCGGCGTGACCGCCGGGAGGAGCGCGGCGGTTTCCATCGGGACCGCGGTTTCGACCGTGACCGGGACCGCGGCTTCGACCGCCGGGACGACGACCGGGGCGGCCGCTCGTTCGAGCGGCGCGACGACCGGGGCGGCTTCCGCCGTGACGGCGACCGGCGCCCGTTCGACCGTGACCGCGACCGTGGCTTCGCCGGCCGTGACCGGGACCGCGGCTTCGACCGCCGGGACAACGAGCGTCGTGACAGCGACCGCCGGGACAACGACCGTCGTTCGTTCGACCGGCGCGACGACCGCGGTGGCTTCCGTCGCGACGACGACCGCGGTGGCTTCCGGCGCGACAACGACCGTGACCGCCGCCCGTTCGACCGCGACCGTCGTGACAACGACCGTCGTTCGTTCGACCGGCGCGACGACCGCGGTGGCTTCCGTCGTGACAACGACCGTCGTCCCTTCGACCGGCGTGACGACCGCGGCGGGCACCGCGGCAGCGACCGCCCGTTCAACCGGGACCGCCAGGGCGACCGCCCCGGCTACCGCTCCAGCGGCCACGACCGCCCCTACGGCCGTCGTGACGACCACCGCGGCACCGGCTCGTTCGGCCGCCGCGAGGACAAGCCGCGCTGGAAGCGCAACGGCTGACGCCGAGTGAGCTCGAAGGGCCCGTACGACTTCCCGTCGTACGGGCCCTTCCGTCTTCCGTCGTACTGAGGCCCCACCGCGTACTACGGCAACGGTCGCTTTTCCGGCCGTCGATTTCAGGTCACCGGGTGACGCATGTCACGCCCTCGGCGAGGGAATCGCTGGGGGCATGACAGATGACGTCAGAGCGAGTGGGCTGTCGGACGAAGAGCGGCTGGCCCAGCTCGGCTACACACAGGTTCTCGCGCGCCGGATGTCGGCGTTCTCCAACTACGCGGTCTCCTTCACGATCATCTCGGTGCTCTCCGGCTGCCTGACCCTCTACCTCTTCGGGATGAACACCGGCGGCCCCGCCGTGATCACCTGGGGGTGGGTGGCCGTCGGTCTGATGACGCTGTTCGTCGGGCTGTCCATGGCCGAGATCTGCTCGGCGTACCCCACCTCCGCGGGCCTGTACTTCTGGGCCCACCGCCTGGCACCGCCGCGCTCGGCCGCGGCCTGGGCCTGGTTCACGGGCTGGTTCAACGTGCTGGGCCAGGTTGCCGTGACGGCGGGCATCGACTTCGGCGCCGCGTCCTTCCTGGGCGCGTACCTCAACCTCCAGTTCGACTTCGAGGTCACCCCCGGCCGCACGGTTCTGCTCTTCGCGGCGATCCTGCTCCTGCACGGCCTGCTGAACACCTTCGGCGTCCGTATCGTCGCCCTCCTCAACAGCGTCAGTGTCTGGTGGCACGTGCTCGGGGTCGCGGTCATCGTCGGCGCCCTGGCCTTCGTACCGGACCACCACCAGTCGGCGTCCTTCGTCTTCACGAAGTTCGTGAACAACACCGGCTGGAGCAGCGGCACTTACGTGGTCCTGCTCGGTCTGCTGATGGCCCAGTACACCTTCACCGGCTACGACGCCTCCGCCCATATGACGGAGGAGACGCACGACGCCTCCACGGCCGGCCCGAAGGGCATCGTCCGCTCCATCTGGACCTCCTGGATCGCCGGCTTCGTCCTCCTGCTGGGCTTCACCTTCGCCATCCAGTCCTACGACAGGGAACTCCAGTCCCCGACCGGCGCGCCGCCCGCGCAGATCCTGCTGGACGCCCTCGGAGCGAGCGCGGGCAAGCTGCTGCTGCTCGTGGTGATCGGTGCGCAGTTGTTCTGCGGGATGGCGTCCGTGACGGCCAACAGCCGCATGATCTACGCCTTTTCGCGTGACGGGGCGCTGCCGTTCTCGCGCGTGTGGCACACGGTCAGCCCACGCACGCGCACCCCGGTGGCGGCGGTGTGGCTGGCGGCGATCGGGGCACTGGCCCTGGGCCTGCCGTACCTGATCAACGTGACCGCGTACGCGGCCGTGACGTCGATCGCGGTGATCGGCCTCTACATCGCCTACGTCATCCCGACCCTGCTGCGGGTCCGCCGGGGCGAGACCTTCGAACGCGGCCCCTGGCACCTGGGCCGCTGGTCCCAGCCCATCGGCGTGATCTCGGTGGCCTGGGTCGTAGTGATCACGGTCCTCTTCATGCTCCCGCAGGTCTCCCCGGTCACCTGGGAGACGTTCAACTACGCCCCGGTCGCCGTCCTGGTCGTCCTCGGCTTCGCGGCCACCTGGTGGCTGGCGTCGGCCCGCCACTGGTTCCTGAACCCCGACCACGAACGCACCCGCATCCGCGAGGCCGGCCTTCCCCAAGCTCTCGGCTCCGCTCGAGCAGGGGAGACCCCGAGCGGCGCCCCCGAACCGGCCGACCCGTAACCCCACCGGCCACCCGCACGGCCGCCCCTGCACCCACCCACATGCCACCCACAGCGAACACTTCCGGCCCGCCTCCCCGATACCCGATCGGAGATACGGCCTCGTCGGGCTATGCTCGGGGAGGCAACATCGCGAGGGCCCTTAGCTCAATTGGCAGAGCAGTGGACTTTTAATCCATTGGTTGTGGGTTCGAGTCCCACAGGGCCTACGGCGGCGGGAGAGGGCTTCCCCCCTCTGACCTGCTACGCAGCGCCTGGGTCGGCTTCGGTCGGCTCGGGCGCTGTTTCGTTTTCTGGCCCGTACGTGAGCGGATGTGCCCGTGGCCGTCGATACACACTCCAGCGGACGTGACCGTCGACGCCGGCGCCATCCCGCGGGAGTTCGTGGACACCACCACCAGCGCTCTCCACCGTTATCTCCAGGATGGCCCTCAGGTGTCACTCAACGGATGGGAGTGATCCTTCCTTCAAGAGAAGTGGGACTGAGCGCTTGGGACCGTCGCCGTGCACGAGGAGGGGTGAAGCGCGCACGTTCGTGCCCCCTAGCGGGTCAGCTGCGGCGCATCGGCGCAGTCGGCCCGTGCTCGTCAGCCCGTGGTGCCGCCTTGGCCGTCCAGGACCTCGTGCAGCCAGGCGCGTTCGGCCCGGCTGATGGATCGGGCCATGAGCAGCATGCCGCGGCGATAAGGGTCGGCGACTTCCTCCGCCGGCAGGGGGCGGTCGCCGTCGTAGAAGAAGCTCGCGGGCGTCTCCAGGAACTCCAGCCGCCGCCGTAGCACCGCGTGCTGCTGTTCCGTGTCGGGCAACAGGGAGAGGAAGGCCAGGAGCGTGAAGAACCGGTTGTGGTCGGTGATGTCCTGCTGGGTGGGCTCGCGCAGGCGTTCCAGCAGTTCGGCGCGCCCTGCGTCGGTGAGGGTCAGCACGTACCGCTGGGCCGCCGCAGCGCCAGGTTCGGTGTGCCGGGCCAGCAGGCCGCGCTTGACCATGCGGTTGATCGCTGGATAGAGGCTGCCGTCGCTGATCGGCCGGGTATGGCCGGACAACTGTTCGACGCGGCGGCGCAGCACGTAACCGTGCAGCGGGCCGTCCGCGAGATGACCCAGGATCG
Organism: Streptomyces sp. Ru72; assembly: GCF_002920635.1. Taxonomy (GTDB): domain Bacteria; phylum Actinomycetota; class Actinomycetes; order Streptomycetales; family Streptomycetaceae; genus Streptomyces. The sequence goes on from NZ_PQSR01000032.1 coordinate 38,823, forward strand.
CGAGCTCCAACACGCCCCCATGGTCGCATGCACTGGCGAAATACCGCGTACCGAGGTACCACGAATCGCATGTTAGCTTTCAGGTATACCTTGAATCGAGGTATCGGTTGGGGCCGGTGCTGGTGTCCCACCCGCCTTCAGGTCGATCACAGAGGAAGAGAAGGGCCATGTCCCAGACGTCCGATCCGCCCGCCGAACTCCAGCCGAAGGAGGCCGGCCCCGCTACGGCCGCACGGCACTCAGCCGCCGCGGAGACGCTCCCGTGGGGTGACCGGCGGGCCTTCGAGGACGTTCAGCGCGGGCGGATCGCCGCGATCGACCCCCCGGTTATCCGGGACGGCTCGGGCAGGGTGGTCTGGGACCTGACGGCGCACTCCTTCATCGACGGTGACGCACCGACGACGGTGCACCCCAGCCTGTGGCGACTGTCCCAACTGCACCGCAACCACGGCCTGTTCGAGGTCACCGACGGCGTCTACCAGGTGCGCGGCTACGACGCCGCCAACATGACGGTCGTCACCGGTGAGGAGGGCTATGTCGTCATCGACCCCCTCACCTGTGTCGAGACCTCCGCGGCCGCCCTGGACCTGGTCCGCCGCACCCTCGGGGACCGCTCGGTCACCGCGGTCGTGCACACCCACGGCCACATCGACCACTTCGGCGGGGTCAAGGGAGTCGTCGACGAGGCCGACGTCCGCGCCGGCCTGGTCCCGGTCGTCGCCCCGGCGGGCTTCTACGAGCACGCCGTCAGCGAGAACGTCTCCGCAGGCGTCGCGATGAGCCGCCGCTCCGGCTTCATGTTCGGCGGCCGCCTGCCGAAGGGCCCCCGCGGCCACGTGATGAACGGCAGCTGCGCTGCCGTGGCGACCGGCCGCACGTCCCTGATCCGTCCGACGCACGAGGTACGGCGCACGGGCGAGGAACTCGTCCTCGACGGGGTCCGGTTCGTCTTCCAGTACGTGACCGACACCGAGGCGCCCGCAGAGGTGAACTTCCATCTGCCCGAGCGCCGGGCGCTGTGCATGGCTGAGTTGATCTCCCACCACATGCACAACCTGTACACGCTGCGCGGCGCGCCGGTCCGCAACGCCGCCGCGTGGAGCGCCGCGATCGACGAGGCGCTGCGCCTGTACGGGGCCGACTCCGACGTCGTGTTCCTCGGCCACGGCTGGCCGGTCTGGGGCCAGGAACAGATCGCCGAGCTGCTCGGCATGCACCGCGACCTCTACCGCTATCTCCACGACGAGACCCTGCGCCTGGCCAACCACGGCTACACGCCGAACGAGATCGCCGAGCTCTTCCAGCTGCCCGAGCCGCTGGACGCCTACTGGGCCAACCGTGGCAACTACGGCGCCACGCGCCACAACGTCAAGGCCGTCTACCAGCACTACCTCGGCTGGTTCGACGGCAACCCGGCCCACCTCGACCCACTGCCGCCCGCCGAGGCAGGACGGCGCTACGTCGAGCTCATGGGCGGCACCGACGCCGCGGTCACCCACGCCCGCACCGCCCACGAAGCCGGCGAGGACCGCTGGGCCGCCGAACTGCTCGGGCACGCCCTCGCCGCCGACCCCGACCACCGGCCCGCCCGCCTGCTCCAGGCCGACGTCTTCGAACAGCTCGGCTACCGTTCCGAGGCGGCACCCTGGCGCAACTTCTACCTCGTCGGCGCCCAGGAACTGCGCCACGGCGCGCCGGCGGGGCAGCCGTCCGGCGGCGCCGGCCCGGACCTTGTGGCCGGCATGACGACGGAGATGGTGCTGGACTACATGGCGATCCGCCTCAACGGCCCGAACGCCGCCAAGACCCGCCTCCGCATCGGGCTCGACATCACCAGCGACCGGCTCGACGACACGACCAAGGACCGCCTCCTGCTGATCGTGGAGAACGGCATCCTGCGCCACACGCAGCCGCCCTTCCCCACCGAGCCGACCGGCACGCTGCGCATCACACACGCCGCACTGGCCGACCTCGCCTACGGCACGACGCCCCTCGGTCAACTCCTCGCCGACGAAGCCGCCGCAGTGGACGGCGACCGTACGGACATCGAGGCCCTCCTCGGCCTGCTCGACACGTTCACCGGAACGTTCGACGTCGTCACTCCGAACCTCCGATGAGATAGAGACGGCTCCTCCCCGACCGCGGCGAGGGCACGCTCAAACAATGGCGTCAGGCAGAATGCCGGAAAGGGCTGGTCGCCGGCCCCTTATGCGTGAGCGGACGGTGCGGCACGAGCCGTCACGAGCCGCACCGCGCCCCACGGTGAACATGCTCTGACCAGGGGATTCCGGACACGGAAGCAGCGTCCGGAATCATCGGCAAGCCCTGGCCAGGACTTTTAATCCATTGGTTGTGGGTTCGAGTCCCACAGGGCCTGCGGTTGGCAGGCGAGGGGCACCCTCCTCCGGCCTGTCACGTGGCGTCCGGTCCGGCTTCGGCCGGGGCGGGCGCCGTTTCGTTCTCCGGGCCCGCGGGAGCGTCCCCTCCCTGCCCTCTCGACTCGTGCCCCTCTTCACAGGCATGGCCGTCGTCACCGGGGTATGCGTGTGGCCGGAGGGGAGGTGCGCATGTCCGAGCTGGCGGCTGACTTGTGGGACGTGGGCAATGGGCAGGGGCTGCGGCAGCTGTCCGAACTCGGTGTGGCCCTGGTGCTGTCCACCCTGATCGGCTGGGAGCGGGCCGCGCAGCAGAAGAGCGCGGGACTGCGGACCCACACCCTGGTCGGCATCGCCAGCGCACTGATGATGGAGGTCTCCCAGCACGGCTTCACCAACGTGCTCGGGCTGGACCACGTCTCCTTCGACCCGTCGCGGGTGGCCGCCCAGATCGTGTCCGGCATCGGTTTCATCGGCGGCGGACTCATCTTCGTACGCCGGGACGCCGTCCGCGGCCTGACCACCGCGGCGACGGTCTGGCTCACCTGCGCGGTGGGCATGGCCTGCGGCGGGGGCCTGCCGATCCTCGCCATGGCGGTCACGGCCCTGCACTTCCTCGTCGTGCGGGGCTACCCGCTGCTCACTGCGCGTCTCATGCCGGACAGGGCGCCGTCCGTCTTCGAGTTGCGCATGACCTACCGCACCGGAACGGCCCTGCTGCCCCGGCTGATGGAGATCTGCACCCGGCGCGGTTTCCGCATCCTCCAGGTCAAGGTCGACCGGCTGCCCGGCAGCACCGACCCGGCCGCACGCGTGCTGCTCGAGCTGGAGGGTACGACCGACACCGGACGGCTGACGGCCGAGCTGTTCGAGAACGAGGGAGTGCTGGATGGGGAGATGACGGCCGCCACGGACGACGAGTAGAGACGACGAGCGGAGTCGTACCGGTGGCGGTCGGCGAGCGGCATTTAGAGCGCGAGCCCTGCGGGTACCCGGGCGTGGTGGCCGGAAGTGTGGTGTCGTCCCTGGCGTCCGTGACCCGTGCCGGGGTCAGCGGGGCGTGGGCCCTCGGCGCGGCGGGCGCCCGAACCGCCGGGCGGGTGGCGCCGGTGGCGGCCAGGACCGGGCTGCGCGCCGCCGAGGGGAGCGGGCGGATCGCGGTGTCGGCGGTCCAGCAGGGCGTCTCGGCGGCCGCGGGGGTGCCCGGGCGGGCCGTACGGGCGGGGCGCGTTCTGGCCGATCTCCATCCGCGGCGGCACACCCGTCATGTGTGGGCCTCGCACGGGCGTGCGCACATCGAGGTGCGCGGGCTCGATCGCGGCGGCCGCACTCGGGAACGGCTGACGGGCGGTGTGACCAGGGCGCTGCGTGGGCTGAGCGGGGTGCGGTGGGCCGAGGTCAACGCGGTGACCGGCCAGGTGCTGCTGTCGTTCGACGAGCGCAGTGTCGGGGTCGACCGCCTGCTGAACACGGTCAGGGCGGTGGAGAAGGCCCAAGGCGTGCGGGACGCGGACTTCCCCTGGGCGCAGCCGGTCACCCCGGGCGACGACGCGCCGGTCGCGGCGGTGACGGCCGAGTTGCTGGTCGACTGCGCGGCGGTGGCAGCCGGAGTGGTCCGGAGGGTGTTCGGGCTGCCGTCGCTGCCCCGGGTGGTGCCCGTGGCGGTGGCGGCGCTGGAGCTGGAGCGGGGGCTGCGCAGACCGTTGGTGCGCCGTATCGGGCCGCTGGAGACCGATCTGCTGCTGTCGCTGGCCGGCGCCGTCGTGGGCGGGCTGTACGGCGGCATCGGGATGCCCGCCGTCGACGCGGCGAACCGGACGCTGCTGCTGCGCGAGATCCGGGCCCGGCGTCAGGTGTGGGAGCGGCGCGAGAGGGACCTGTGCCCGGGCCCCGCCTGCGTGCCGCACACCCGGCCGGTGCGGCATCTGCGGGGCAGGGCCCGGCCACCCGGTCCCGTCGAGCGGTGGGAGGCGCGGCTGGCGTCGGCCGCCCCGCTCACCGCGGTGGCGGTGTTCGCACTGAGGGGCAGTACCGGCCGGGCGGCGGACGCCCTGCTCGCCGCCGTCCCCCGGGCGGCCCGTTACGGGCGGGAGGCCTTCGCCGCCACGGTCGGACGTGAGCTGGCACGGCGTGGTGTCGTACCGCTGGACCCGTCGGCGCTGCGGCTGCTCGACGTGGTCTCCGCCGTGGTCGTCGACTCCGCGGTGCTGGTGACGAAGGGCGGGCGGCCGGCTCCGCCCGCCGTGACGGTGCTGGCCGCCGCGCGCGCCACCGGAGCGCGTGTGGTGCTCAGCGAGGACGAGCGCATCCGGGAACTCCTCTGCCCGTCCGACGAGATCGTGGGCGGGCGCGAAGGCCTCGCCGGCCGGGTGTGTGAGCTGCGGGACCACGGGGAGGGGGTCCTGGTGATCTCGGGTTCGGACGCGGAGGCGCTGGCCGCCGCGGACATCGCGGTCGCGGTGCCCGACGCGCCGGGCGCCGAGGCGTCCTGGTCGGCGGACCTGGTCTGCGCGGACGGTCTTCAGGACGCCTGGCGCATCCTGCGCGCGGTGACCGCGGCGCGCGCGGTCTCCCGGCGCTGCGTCCTCCTGGCGCTGGCAGGCTCCGCCACCGGAACCCTGATCGCCCTCGTCGGCCGGAGGCACGGTGTCCTCCGCGCCCTCACCCCGGTGCATGTCGCGAGCCTGCTGGCCATGCTGTGGTCCACCAGGACGGCGCGGCGCGCGTTGCGGTGAGCCTCGGGGGACGTGATCCGGCCGCGCCGGGGCTGATGCCGACCGGCTTGCTCGCCTCGCGGTTGGCGTGGCTCAGCTTCGTGGGCGGGAAGGGCGCCTCCCGCCCACGGCTGAGCTCCGGCTCCCGGTCTGCCTCAGGTTCCGGTGACCTCGACCACTGCCAGGTTCTTCTTGCCCCTGCGCAGCACCAGCCAGCGACCGTGCAGCAGCTGGTCGGCCGTGGCGACCGCGTCCTCGGCGGTCACCTTGACGTTGTTCACGTAGGCGCCGCCCTCCTTCACGGTGCGGCGGGCGGCAGACTTGCTTGCCACCAGGCCGACCTCCGCGAAGAGATCGGTGACCTGGCCGAGCTCGCCCACCTTGGCGTTCGGGAGCTCGGAGACCGCGGCCGCCAGAGTCGCCTCGTCGAGTTCGGCGAGTTCACCCTGCCCGAACAGCGCCTTCGACGCGGCGATGACGGCAGCGCACTGGTCGGCGCCGTGAACCAACGTGGTCAGCTCCTCGGCGAGCGCGCGCTGCGCGGTGCGGGCTTGCGGTCGCTCCGCGGTCACCTTCTCCAACTCCTCCAGCTCCTCGCGGGACTTGAAGGAGAGGATGCGCATGTACCGCGAGATGTCCCGGTCATCGGTGTTCAGCCAGAACTGGTAGAACGCGTACGGCGTGGTCATCTCCGGGTCGAGCCAGAGGGCGCCGGTCTCCGTCTTGCCGAACTTGGTGCCGTCCGCCTTCGTCATCAGCGGCGTCGCGAGCGCGTGCACCTCGGCGTGCGGTTCCAGGCGGTGGATCAGATCGAGACCGGCCGTGAGGTTTCCCCACTGGTCGCTGCCGCCCGTCTGGAGCGTGCACCCGTACCGCCGGTACAGCTCCAGGAAGTCCATGGCCTGGAGCAACTGGTAGCTGAACTCCGTGAAGCTGATGCCCTGCTCGGACGCCAGGCGCTGGGCGACCGAGTCCTTGGTGAGCATCTTGTTCACTCGGAAGTGCTTGCCGATGTTGCGCAGGAACTCGATCACGGACAGGCCCGCGGTCCAGTCCAGGTTGTTGACCATGGTCGCCGCGTTGTCGCCCTCGAAGGAGAGGAACGGCTCGATCTGCGCGCGCAGCCGGGCCACCCACCGGGCGATGGTCTCCGGGTCGTTCAGGGTGCGCTCGGCGGTCGGCCGCGGGTCGCCGATGTGGCCGGTCGCGCCGCCCACGAGCGCCAGCGGCCGGTGCCCTGCCTGCTGGAGCCGGCGTAGGGTGAGCACCTGCACCAGGTGGCCGACGTGCAGGCTGGCCGCGGTGGGGTCGAAGCCGCAATAGAACGTGACGGGGCCGTCCGCGAGAGCCTTGCGCAGTGCGTCCTCATCAGTGGCCTGGGCGATCAGCCCACGCCACTTGAGCTCGTCGACGATGGCCGTCACGGTCCTGTGTCTCCTCGAGTCGCGCGTGTCAATGTGGCGGCCAGTGTAGTGCTCCGGCCGCATCTCTGCGTTTGTGCTGCTCAGCGGCAGTGCGTGGAAGGAGCGGCCAGGCCGTTTCCGCAGCCTGGAAGTGTCCTGAACCACACGGTCCCGGACCGGCCCGCTCAGCCGCCGTCAGCCCGCCGTCAGCTCCGTGAGCGGCAGCGTGTGCTGGGTGTGGACCACCTTCGCGCGCAGGTAGCGCACGTTCTGGGCGGTGGTGAAGACGCCCGTGGGGACGCGGTGGGTGACCGTGAGACCGAGGTCGCGGAGCTGCTGGGCCTTGTCGGGGTTGTTGGAGAGCAGGTCCAGGGCGTCGATGCCGAGCGCCCGGAGCATCTGCGCGGCGGCCGTGTAGTCGCGGGCGTCCTCCGGCAGGCCGAGCGCGGCGTTCGCCTCGTAGGTGTCCAGGCCCTGGTCCTGGAGGGCGTAGGCGTCGAGCTTGTTGTAGAGGCCGATGCCGCGGCCCTCCTGGCGCAGGTAGAGCAGGACGCCGCCGTGCTCGGCGATGCGCTCCACCGCCTCCCGCAGCTGGGGGCCGCAGTCGCAGCGGGCCGAGCCGAAGACGTCTCCGGTCAGGCATTCGGAGTGCAGCCGCACCAGCGGCGGCCTGCCGGCGGCCGGCTCGCCGAGGATCACGGCCACGTGCTCCTGCCCGTCGGCCAGGCCGTGGAAGGTGACCAGGTCCGCGGTGACCGTGTAGCCGTCGCCGAAGCGGAGCGGGACCGTCACCCGGGTGCGGACGGTGGCGGCCGGAAGCCCGGCACCGGGCAGGCCGCCACCGAGCAGCTCGGTGGCGGGAAGAACGGCACCGGGCAGGTCGTTGGCGGGAAGGGGGACGGCCAGGGCGGCTGCGGGCAGCCCCGCCGGGTGCGGGGCGGTTGTGTGCGGGTCGGCTGTGTCACCGGAGTCGCGGGAAGGGGCGGTCTCGTGTGCGTCGCGCATGGCTGTCGTCTTTCTCCTGGCCGACGATGGCGGGTGCGGAGGATGCGCCTCATGCTTCAGATTTGAAGCACAACCTCGGTCGAGACTCTATCCCTGCTTTAAGTTTCAAGCAACTATTTTGCCCGTGTCGCCTGAGTCACGGTGTGGACGAACGCCGACGCCACGGCAGCTCGCCGCACGCCGACCGCTCCTCGTCCTGCTGGAGCGCCTGCGTGATCCGGGAGCAGATCGCCTCCAGTTGGGCCACCTGCTCCTCGGTGAGGTGGTCGAAGACGGCCGAGCGGACCGTCTCGACATGACCGGGCGCCGTACGCTCCAGGAGCGCCCTGCCGTCCTCCGTCAGGACCGCCACGCTGCCGCGCTTGTCGGTCGGGCAGCCCTCCCGGCGGACCGTTCCGTCCTTCTCCAGTCGGGTGACCGCATACGTCAGCCGGCTGCGCGTGATCTTCAGTGCCTCGGCGAGATCGGTCATGCGCATACTGCGGTCGGGCGCCTCGGAGAGGTTCGCCAGGATCGAGTAGTACAGGTGCGGCATGCCGGCCTCCTGCTGGAGCTGCCGGTCGATCGCGTCCTCCAGGAGCCAGGACGCGGCCAGGTACGCGCGCCAGGCACGCTGTTCCTCGGGGGTGAGCCAGCGGGTCGTCATACTGGCAGTGTAGTTATTGTTTAAAAGTTGAACCAAGCTGCCTCGTTCACCGGATCGTCCCGACCCCAGGAGCGCCGCCATGGCCCACCCCTACGTCCTGTTGTCCGCCGCCGTCTCCCTCGACGGCTTCCTGGACGACACCGGGCCGGAACGGCTGCTGCTGTCCGGCCCGGAGGACTTCGACCGGGTCGACGAGGTGCGGGCGGGCAGCGACGCCATCCTCATCGGCGCGGGCACACTGCGCATCGACAACCCCCGGCTGCTGGTCTACTCGCCCGAGCGGCGTGCGGCCCGCCTCGCCGCCGGGCTGCCGGAGTACCCGCTGAAGGTCACGGTCAGCGCGTCCGGGGACCTCGATCCGCAGGCCCGCTTCTGGCACACGGGCGGCGCGAAGACCCTGTACACGACGGACAAGGGCGCCCGGCGGCTGCGCGGTGTGCTGCCGGCGGACGTGGAGGTGGTCGCGCTCGGGCCGGACGTGGAGTGGCGGGACGTGCTCGACCACCTCGGCGATGTGAAGGGCGTACGGCGGCTGATGGTCGAGGGCGGCGGGAGCGTGCACACGCGGCTGCTCCAGCAGGGGCTCGCGGACGAGGTGCAGCTCGTGGTGGCGCCGCTGTTCGTGGGGGAGCCGGACGCCCCGCGGATGTTCGGGCACGGCGTGTACCCGCCGGGCCGGATGCGGCTGGTGGAGACGCGCGCGGTCGGCGACGTGGTGCTGATGCGGTACGTGCCCACCGCGCCCGGCACCGGGAGGCTCGCCTCGGCCGCGGACCGGCGATGGCTGGAGGTGGCCTGCGAGCTGGCGGACCGGTGCCCGCCGTCACAGACCGCCTTCAGCGTCGGCGCGGTGGTCGTCGCCGCCGACGGCACGGAACTGGCGCGGGGCCACTCCCGGGAGGGCGGCGACCCCGTCGTCCACGCCGAGGAGGCGGCGCTGGCGAAGCTGGACCCGGCGGACCCGAGGCTGGCCTCCGCGACGGTGTACAGCAGCCTGGAGCCGTGCGCCCGCCGCGCGTCCCGGCCTGCGCCCTGCTCCCGGCTGATCATCGACGCGGGGGTACGACGGGTGGTGACGGCCTGGCGGGAACCGGACACGTTCGTCGCGTCGGCTGACGGGAACGCGGTGCTGGCGGCCGCCGGCGTGGACGTGGTGCTGCTTCCGGAGTACGAGGGCCGCGCCAAGGCCCCGAACGCCCATCTGCTGCCCCCGGCCGCCCGTTCCTGACGGTCTCCGAGGGGGCCGAGCCGCTCCGTCTACGGCCGGAAATCGCTGGTGCGACGGCATGGGGGTACAACCCGTGCGCTACCTGTCGCGCGCATGGCGTACACTGGAATCACCGACGCGGGGTGGAGCAGCTCGGTAGCTCGCTGGGCTCATAACCCAGAGGTCGCAGGTTCAAATCCTGTCCCCGCTACTGAAGGCCGAGGGCCGGAGTCCGAAAGGACTCCGGCCCTCGGTGTCTCCCCGGCTCTCCTTCACCCACTGGCGGCTACTCCGCCCGGCCCACAGCGGTCGCCCCCCGCCGCCCTTCCGGGAAGCCTGGACGGGTGGTGCAGCAAGCAGGAGAGCGGTGGTCATGGGAGCAGGACGATCCGGACGAGCGGTGTGGGCCCGCCGGGCCGTGTGAGGAGAGGGTCGAGGACCACGAGCGGTCGCGCGGGCGTCTCTCCGGCCGTCACGACCGGTCGGGCGGGTGTCTGTCCGACCGCGGCAACCGGTCCGGCGGGTGTGTCCCCGACCGCGAGGACCGCCGACCCGGCAGACCCGGCCGGCTCGTCGAGGCCCCCGGAGCCCCAGAAGCGCCCGAAGCTCTCGGAGCCTTCGAAGCTCCCGCGCCCGGCCCCGGCACCCCCGTCCCCGCCCCCGGCGCGAGGGCCGTTCGGGGGCCGGCGTACGCAGGGGCCGAGGCGGAGGCCGCCGCGGAGGCCGAGGAGCGGCGGATCTCCTACGCGCGGTCCTTTCTGCGGGCCCTGCCCGGGCTGCTGATCGTCGCGGGGGTCTGCTTCGACCTCTTCGCCCCGGCCGACTACACGGCAGGCCCCCTCTTCACCGCCGCGCCGCTCGTCGCCGCGCCCCTGTTCTCGTTGCGCGGCACCGTCCTCACCGGCACGGCGGCCGTCGCCGTCGTCCTCGGGGTCCACCTCGGGCTCGGCGTCCTCGGAAAGGCGGGCGAGGTCACCGAGGTGGCCACGGTCGTCACCGTCGCCGCCCTGGCCGTCCTCATCAACGTGCTGGTCCGCCGCAACGTCGCCCGCCTCGCCTCCGCCCGCCAGATCGCCGAGGCCGCGCAGCGTGCGGTGCTGCCCGAGCCGGCCGCCCGGATCGGTGGGCTGGACATCGCCGCCCGCTACGAGGCCGCCCAGGCCGACGCGTTCATCGGCGGCGACTTGTACACCGTCCAGGACTCCCCGCACGGGGTACGGCTCGTCGTCGGCGACGTACGCGGCAAGGGCATGGGCGCCGTGACGGCCGTGGCCGTCCTGATCGGCGCCTTCCGGGAGGCCGCCGAACAGGAGCCGACGCTCGAGGCCGTCGTCCAGCGCCTGGAGCGGGCGCTGTCACGCGACCGCGCCGGACGGGAGGGGCCCGACGTCTACGAGGGGTTCACCACCGCGGTCCTCGCCGAGATCCCGCACGGCTCCGGCGTCGTCCGCATCGTCAACCGCGGCCACCCCGTTCCGCTGCTCCTGCTCCCGGACGGCTCCCTGCGTGAACTGCAGGCCCGCGAGCCCGCGCTGCCGCTCGGCATGGGCGACCTCGGCGTCTGGCCCGACCGGGCGGAGGAGTGGGACTTCCCACCCGGCTCGACGCTGCTCTTCCACACCGACGGCGTCTCGGAGGCACGGGACGCGCACGGCCGGTTCTACGACCCCGCCGTCCGCCTCGCCGGACGGGTCTTCCCCGGCCCCGGCGCCCTGCTGAGCACTGTGACGCGCGAGGTCGCCCGGCACACCGGGCGCCGTGGCACGGACGACATGGCTCTGCTGGCCGTGCGCCGGCCCGCGGCCCATGAGCCCGGTCACGAAGAGTGAGTAAGTCATGTCCCTCCGCATAACAGCTGACATACCGTCAATGCCTGTGTGGTCGCTGGGGCGGTGGCGACTCGCCCGATTTCCTCCGTTAAGACCGTGAAAGTCCAGGTCGACGGCATGACGGATCTGCCCGAACGGCTTGGAATACGCGCCTCGGGTCTATTAACGTTCGATAACGCAGCGCGGTCGTCCCAGCCGTCACCAGAGGCGGCTCCGTGCGCGCCTGCCGAATCCCGCGAGGGAGCCGGGGAACCACCACCTTGGGGTGAATCGAGCGGATACCGCCGTGTCGCACGGCCGGTATACGCGCGTAGGAGACCTTCCTGCTCCGAACCCGTCAGCTAACCCGGTAGGCGAGACGGAAGGAAAGGAGTACGCCCACGTGGCGTTCAACCGGCCTGCCCAGAGCACTTCGTTCGCCCCGAACGGCACTCGGACGCTCGACGTCGCACCCGGCATCGACGAGGGCCCCTGGGAGGAGTGGAACCCCACCGAGGACTCCCTCCGCTCCGTCCGCGGCCGGCACCGCGTCGTCAAGCAGCGCGGGGGCGGGCTCGCCCGCAGCTCCACCGTCCTCGGCGTCGGTGTGATCGCCGCCGTCGGCGCGGGCGGAATGGCCACCGCGCAGTCCGGCAAGCCGCCGGTGTCCATATCCCTGCCGGACCTCTCCTCGGTCACGGAATCCGCCAAGGCGCTCATCGGCGACGACTCCGCCGCACCCAAGAGCTCGGCCACCGCTCTCAGCAGCGTCGGCCGGACCGATGCCGGTGATGCCACCGGCACCGCGAACGCGAAGGGCGCGGGCGAGGCGCTGCGCGCCCGGATCATGCAGCAGGCCGAGTCCCAGCAGGACCGGATCGCGCAGAAGGCGGCGCAGGCCGCCGAGGACGCCGCGGTGAAGAAGGCCGCCGCCGCGGCGGCCAAGGCGCAGGACGACGCGCAGGCCAAGGCCGCCGCTCTGCAGAAGAAGGCGCAGGAGGCCGCGCGGCTCGCCGCACTCGCCCGGCAGTTCACGCTGCCGACCTCCTCCTACACCCTGACCTCCCACTTCGGCGACGCCGGTGCCATGTGGTCCTCCGGCTTCCACACCGGCCTGGACTTCGCCGCACCCACCGGCACGCTCATCAAGGCCGTCCACAGCGGCACGATCACGGAGGCGGGCTGGGCCGGTTCCTACGGCTACCGCACGATCCTCACCCTCGACGACGGCACCGAGCTGTGGTTCTGCCACCAGTCGTCGATCAGCGTCACGGTCGGGCAGAAGGTCGGCACGGGCGACGTCATCGGCCGCGTGGGCGCGACCGGCAACGTCACCGGGCCGCACCTGCACCTGGAGGTCCACCCGAACGGCGGCGCCGCGATCGACCCGTTGGCCTGGCTGCGCGGCAAGGGCCTCAACCCCTGACCGCACCCCGCGAAGAGCGCGCAGTTTGCACGATCTTTGCGGGCTTCCCGGAAGACACCGGCGCGGTCCAGGCGTTGACACAGAGCATGACTTCTCTTCGCAAGCTGGGTTCTTCCGATCTCGAGGTCTTCCCGCTGTCCCTCGGCGGCAACGTCTTCGGTTGGACCGCCGACGAGACGCAGTCCTTCGCAGTCCTCGACGCATACGCGGAGGCGGGCGGGAACTTCGTCGACACGGCCGACTCGTACTCGGCCTGGGTGCCGGGGAACAAGGGCGGCGAGTCCGAGACCATCATCGGCACGTGGGTGAAGGCGCGCGGCAACCGCTCCGACGTGGTCATCGCGACCAAGGTCAGTCAGCACCCCGACTACCAGGGGCTGACCGCCGCCAACATCAAGGCCGCGGCCGACGCGTCCCTGCGCCGTCTGGACACCGACTACATCGATCTCTACTACACGCACTTCGACAAGCCCGAGGTGCCGGTCGAGGAGATCATCGGCGCGCTCGACGAGCTGGTGAAGGCGGGCAAGGTGCGCGCCATCGCCGCCTCCAACATCTCCGCCGAGCGCCTGAAGGAGTCCCTGGACTTCTCCGACCGCGAGAACCTCGCGCGGTACGTGGCGCTGCAGCCGCACTACAACCTGGTCTCGCGCGACACCTACGAGGGTGCGCTGCAGGACCTCGCCTCCCGGGCGGGGCTCGCGGCGGTTCCGTACTTCTCGCTGGCCTCGGGCTTCCTGACCGGCAAGTACCGGCCGGATACGACGGTGGAGTCGGCGCGCGCGGAGGGTGCGGCCAAGCACCTGGCGACCGAGCGCGGACAGCGCGTCCTGACGGCCCTCGACGAGGTCGCCGAGGCCCGGGGCGCCGAGATCCCGACGGTGGCGCTCGCCTGGCTGGCGGCCCAGCCGACGGTCGCGGCCCCTATCGCCTCGGCGCGGACGGTGGAGCAGCTGCCGGCGCTGCTGGCCGTGGCGGACCTGACGCTGACGGACGAGGAGGTGGCCAAGCTGACGGAGGCGTCGGCGTAGGGCCCCCAGAGGGCGGAATCCGGCGGCGCCGAGCTCCCGGCAACTCCTAGGACTGATAGGGGTTGTGCCCGGGATACGGCGCCGCCGGACCGTACTGCGGCATCGCGGGGCCGTACTGCGGCATCGCGGGGCCGTACTGCGGCGTCGCGGGGCCGTGCTGCGGCGTCGCGGGGCCGTACCGCGGCGCCCCCTGGAAGGCCACGTGCCCGTACCCCGGCCACACCGGCGGAGCCACGGGTGCCGTCGCCCGTGCCGCGTAGGCCAGCGCCGGCCGCGCCACCTCCCGGCGCGCCCACAGCTCGGTCAGCAACTCCCGTTCCCGTACGACGAAATCGCCGCTCACCCGCCCCCGGCGCCCCCGGTGGCGGAGGAAGGCCAGGGACGTCGCGTACGCCTCGTACCGCGCGACCGACCGTGCCGCGTCCTTCCCGAAGTGCTGCCTCGCGTACTCACGGGCCAGCCGCCGCGCCCGCATCGAACCGAGCACGAACGGCTCCACCGGCCCCATCCACCCGGCGACCACGTACGCGGGCAGCTCCTCCCGCACCGTCCGCAGCTCCCGCTGCCGCGTCCAGATGACCAGCCAGGTCAGCAGCCCGAACGCGGGCACCATGAACGACGCGTACACGGCGAAGAACCCGTACTGGCCGAACGTGGACGACCCGTTCCACATGGAGTGCATGCCCATCGCGAGCAGCAGCCCGCCGAGCGGCGCCGGCACCCGCCACACGTGCCGGCGTTCCGCGGACAGCGCGGCGATGCCGAAACCGATGCCGGTGAGCACGGTGAACAGCGGGTGCGCGAAGGGCGACATCACCACGCGGACGAAGAAGGTCGCGGCCGTGACGGACGCCAGCCCGCTTCCCCCGCTCATCTGGTCGGTGCCGAAGGCCGTGCCCAGGTAGAGGATGTTCTCGGTGAAGGCGAAGCCGGTGGCGGTGACGCCGGCTATCACCACCCCGTCGACGATCCCGGTGAAGTCCCGTCTGCGGAAGAGGAAGACGAGCAGCACGGCCGCCGCCTTCGCGGACTCCTCGACGATCGGCGCTATCACGGTCGCGCCGAGCGTGTCGGCGCTGTGCGGATCGGCGGTCGCGGTCGCTATCCACCGGGTGGCGAAACTGTTGGCGACGATCGCGATGAGGGCGGCGGCGCACGCGCCCCAGGCGAAGGCGAAGATCAGGTTCCGCCAGGGGCCGGGCGCCACCCGGTCCAGCCAGCGGAAGGCCGCGATGAGCAGCGGCACGGGCAGGACCGCGAGGCCCAGCCCGACCAGAAAGCCCTCGGTCCCGGTCTGCTGCCGCACGAGGGCCAGGATGACGAGCCCGGAGAGCGCGAGGAGCGTGATCAGCGCCCCGTACCGCACCCACCGCCTCTGCCACCAGTGCGGGTGCCCGAACGAGCCGCCGCCGGCGGAGTCGCCGCCCGGATGGGTCGGGTACGAGGGAAAGGTGGCCACGGCATCGACCCTAACCAGACGGGGGCGCCGCCCGCGACGGTGTCCAACAGACGCGCGGACGCTCAGTCTTCGGCGGTGGGCTGCGCGCTGTGCTGTACGCGCCGGAAGAGCAGGTCGCTCACGACATGACCCTTGTCCAGACCCTGCCCTTCGAAACGGGTCAGCGGCCGGAAGCCGGGGCGTGGCGCGTACCCGCCGCCGGGCTGGGTGTTC
Source organism: Streptomyces sp. Ru72 (assembly GCF_002920635.1). GTDB lineage: Bacteria > Actinomycetota > Actinomycetes > Streptomycetales > Streptomycetaceae > Streptomyces. The sequence continues at coordinate 54,110 of NZ_PQSR01000032.1, forward strand.
TCGAACCGCGGGTGCGCGGTGAACACCTCCAGCATCTGCTCGGCGTACGGCTCCCAGTCCGTGGCGCAGTGCACCAGCGCGCCCGGCTTGAGACGGCTCGCGGCGAGGGTGAGGAAGTCGGGCTGGATGAGCCGCCGCTTGTGGTGGCGCTTCTTGGGCCAGGGGTCGGGGAAGTAGACGCGCAACCCGTCGAGGGAGTCGGGGGCGAGCATCTCGCGGAGCAGGATGATCGCGTCGCCGTTGCCGACGCGGATGTTGGTCATTCCCGCCCGGTCGGCGAGGGCCAGCAGGTTGCCCTGGCCGGGGGTGTGCACATCGACGGCGAGGATGTTGGTGTCCGGGTCGGCGGCGGCCATCTCCGCGGTGGCCTCGCCCATGCCGAACCCGATCTCCAGCACGACGGGGCGGCTGTTCCCGAACAGCTCGGCGAGGTCGATGACGCGCTGCCCGTCGATGTCCAGACCCCACTTGGGCCACAGCCGCTGCAGCGCGTCCGCCTGCCCGGCCGTCACCCGGCTCCGCCGCGGCTGGAAGCTACGGATCCGCCGCTCGAAGTGCGACCCGGCGGGATCGGCCTTGGGCCCGTCGGGAAACCGGGGCTCGCCCTTCGCCCGGGTGTGCCGAATGGACGCGCCGGCACCGCCACCGGCGCCGCCACCACGGGTGACCTGGGAGTCTTCGGGAGCGAAGTTGAGGGAATCAGACACAGTGGGATCAATTTTAGAGGTAGGGCGGCTGTTGCCGGCCCGTCCGGGGGTCCCCCGTGGCAGCGCTGCCCGGGCACCGCTCACTCCCGCCCCAGCACCGCCAACGCCCGCCGTGCCACCTCCCGCCCGATCGGCAGCGAAGCGGTAGCCGCAGGGGACGGCGCGTTCAGCACGTGGACCGCGCGCGCCCCCTCCCGGATCAGGAAGTCGTCCACCAGCGTCCCGTCCCGCAGCACCGCCTGCGCCCGCACCCCGGCAGGGGCCGGCACGAGGTCGTCCGCCCGCACCGCGGGCAGCAACCTCCGCACGGCCTCGGTGAACGCCCCCTTCGACACCGACCGGCGCAGCTCCCCCGCCCCGTACCGCCAGTGCCGCCGCGCGATGCGCCACGTTCCGGGCCACGCCACCGTCGCGCCCAGCTCCCGAGGCCGTACGACCCGCCAGCCGTACCCCTCGCGGGCCAGCGCCGGCACCGCGTTCGGACCGATGTGCACCTCTGAGTCGATCCCGCGGGTCAGATGCACACCGAGGAACGGGAACGCCGGATCCGGCACCGGATACACCAGCCCCCGCACCAGCTCGGACCGGCGCAGCGCGTAGTACTCGCCCCGGAACGGCACGATCCGTACCCCGGGGTCGTCCCCGGTCAGCCGGGCCACCTCGTCGCAGTGCAGCCCGGCGCAGTTGACCAGCACACGCGCGCGGAGCACCGCACCGTCACCCGTGCGTACGGCGACCCCCAGCGAGGCGCGCCGGTCGATCCGGAGGACGTCCGCCCCGTACCGGATCTCCGCGCCGGAGGCCTCCCCGAGCTGCCGGGCGACCGCCACGAAGTCGCAGATCCCGGTGCTGCCCACATGGATGGCCGCGAGACCCCGCACCTCGGGCTCGTACTCCGCTATCTGTGCGGCGCCCAGCTCCCGTACCGGAATGCCGTTCTCCCGGCCGCGCTGCACCAGCGCGTGCAGGCGCGGCAGCTCCTCCCGTTCGGTCGCGACGATCAGCTTGCCGGTGACGGCGTGCGCGATGCCGTACTCCGCGCAGAACTTGACCATCTCGGCGGCGCCCTCGACCGCGTACCGGGCCTTCAGGGAGCCGGGGCGGTAGTAGATCCCGCTGTGGATGACCCCGCTGTTGCGCCCCGTCTGGTGGCGGGCCGGGCCGGCCTCCTTCTCCAGGACGGTCACCCGCGTGCCGGGCGCGGCACGCGTGATCGCATACGCCGTCGACAGGCCGACGATTCCGCCACCGATCACCAGCACGTCGCAGTCGTAGGCGATCTGCCGCACCTGCTCCACCTCCCGGTTTCGATAGTGCACTGCGCCACTGACAATGCCTTCAAACCCGGGGAAGCGCCCTGCGGCCGCGCCGTCAGACCGGGGCCATCAACAGCGGCCGCGCCCGCTCCCGCAGCTCCGCCACGCGCGGTTCGTCGCCGTACGGCTCCAGCCGGTGCAGCAGGTCCCGTACGTACTCGGTGGTGCGTGCCGACGATATGCGCCCGGCGATCTCCACCGCCCGCACGCCCTGCTCGCACGCCGCGTCCAGGTTGCCCGACTCCAGCTCGGCGACCGCCGACACCACCAGGCGCAGCCCGTGCGAGCGCACGTACTCCTCCCCGGGCCGCGACAGCGCCTGTTCGGTGAAGCGGCGGACCTGGCGCGGGGCCTTGAGGTCGCGATAGCACTCGGCGGCGTCGGCGGCGAAGCGGTCGTAGGAGTAGAAGCCGAGCCAGGACGGGTCGTTGTCGCCGTCGCGGGCCCGCTCCAGCCAGCCCTCGGCGGCCTTCAGGGCCGCGCCGGCCGCCTGGGCGTCACCCGCGCGCGCGTGCGCTCGGGCCTCCACCAGGCGGAAGAAGCTCATGGTGCGGGCGGTGGCCAGGCCGCGGTTGCGCTCCAGGGCGGCCTGGGCGAGGTCGACGCCCTCGTCGCCGAAGCCGCGGTAGGTCGCCTGCAGCGACATGGAGGCCAGGACGTAGCCACCGAGGGGCACGTCGGCCGCCGCGCGCGCGAGGCGCAGCGCCTGGATGTAGTAGCGCTGGGCGGCCTCCTGCTGGCCGGTGTCGAACGCCATCCAGCCCGCCAGCCGGGTGAGTTCCGCTGCCGCGCCGAACAGCGCTCTGCCGACCTCGTCGGAGTACGACCCGAGCAGCAGCGGCGCCGCCTCCACCCTTAAGCACTCCGGCACCATCGACGACCGCCAGTCGCCGCCCCCGTACTTGGAGTCCCAGCGCCTCGCGTCCTCCGCCGCCTCGCGGAGCTTCCGGACGTCGCTGTGGCCGACCTTGATCGGCGCCCCGGACCCGTCGCCGGGGGCGGGGTCGCGGGCCACCGAGCTGTCGGCCGGTGTTATCAGCCAGCGGGAAGCAGGGGTCGCGTAAGCGCTCACTGCGAAAGATCCGGCCAGCGACTGCCAGATGCCGCCGCTGCCGGCCCGGCGCCCGGCGAGGTCGAGGCGGTAGAGCTCCGTCGCCGACCTCACCGCCTGTCCTACGTCCCGGGGGAAGGCCAGGCCCACTTCCGGTGCGGGATCCGCGTCCGCCAGACCGATCTCGTGGAGCGGTACGGGGCGGCCGAGCTTCTGGCCGATGGCCGCGGCGATCAGGTGCGGCGCGGCACCCTGCGGCACCATGCCCTTCGACACCCAGCGGGCCACCGAGGTCTTGTCGTAGCGAAGTGTCAACCCGCGCTGGGCACCAAGATCGTTGACGCGCCGGGCGAGTCCTGCGTTGCTGATTCCCGCGAGGGCGAGAACGGCGCCGAGCTTTTCGTTCGGCCCGCGTTGCTCCCTGGACATGCGCCACCCCTCGACACAGACGGCTGCCGCGGCGGTGGCATAACCGCGCGGCATTCGTAAACCCAGCGTAGTTCGCCGCATCCCATGCGTTAAGGGGCGTAAATCCGGTTGGCGGGATTGTGGTCCGCACTTATGTACGGAGTGTCGTCACGTGCTACCGCTGTGTGGCCGTGCGCCCGTCCGTGCGCTCTTCTCCGGCCACCGCGGGGGCGGTTCCATGGGCCGTGCGTGGGTCGGCCCGCTGTACTGGATCCAGTGGGCTGGGGGACACCGCCGCCTTCATCCCCGCGGGCGGCGGACCGGTCCGGGAGGCGAACCCCGTCTCCCGGACCGTGCGTTGCGCAGGGCCTGTACGGAGCGTGCCCAAGCCTGGCCGCCCGCAGCCGATTTGGCCGAAAATCGATGGTGGATTTCACCACCCATCAACGCCCCGACCACGACTCTTGAGGGCGCGAACGGCGTTTTCGGGGAGCATTACGGGGGCGCATTCGCGTCGCTGTTTCCTTCGCCGCTCTCCGACGGCCGTGGGTCGCACGGGAGTTCACCGGCTCGTGGGCCGCTCTCCACGGGCGCATCACGGGGCGCACGAGCTGTGGCTTGCACCCTCCGGGGCGGATTCTTCGTGGCAGCATGGTGCCGTTCGTACGGTGCACTGGTTGTCCACAGCCTGTGGAGGCGTCGATGCGGTGGTTGGTGGGATGGAGCAGCACCGCCGCGGGATCCGTCGACCCCGGCTCGGCCGGCGCCACCGGTTACGACGGCGAGACCGTGCACCCGGTCGGCTCCCAACTCCTGTGGGGCGACCCCGATCCGCTGTGGGCGGTCGGCGACTGGCGTCCCGACGAGGTGCGCGTGGTGAAGGCCGACGCGCGGACCCGGATCGCGGTCCTCGGTACCTGCGGCGCGTCCGACGAGCAGCTGCGCGTCGCGCTGTTCGCCGCCCGCGGCGGGGCGCTGCGCCATCTGACCGCCTGGTCCGGCAGCTACACCGCCGTGGTCCAGGTCGGCCGCAGGATCACCGTGTGCGGCGACCTCGCGGGCGCCCGGCCGGTGTTCTATACGCCTTGGGCAGGCGGCACGGCCTACGCGACCGCCGCGCTCCCGCTCGCCGACCTCATCGAGGCCAACCTGGACTTCGGGCACCTGGCGGCCCTGCTCGCCGCCCCCGACGTACCGGCAGCGCTGCACCACTCCACCCCGTACGACGGCGTACGACGCATCCCGCCGGGGCACGCGCTGATCCTGCGCGCGGGTGCCCGGGAGGTCGCCGGGTACGAGCCGGTCGCCTCCCTCGCGGTCGCGGCACCCCCTGCGGATGCGGCCGACGCGGTGGACGCGGTGCGCGACGCCCTGGTCGACGCCGTACGCGCGCGTCTGTCGGCGCCCCGGCACGTCCCGAGCGCCGACCTCGACCCCGGGCCGGTGCCCGGCATGGGACCCGCGGAACGCCGTGCCGCGCGCGGAATGCCCGTCCCCGGCATCGGCGCCGACCTGTCCGGCGGCCCCGCCTCCGGCACCCTGGCCCTCCTCGCGGCCGGACTGCCGGGCATGCCCGGCACGATCCTCGGGCACGGCACCGGCGCCGGCGAACGCCTGCTCGCCGTCACCTTCAACGACCTCGCCGTCCAAGGCCGCGAGGCCGAACTGGAGCGCGCCGGTACGCTCGCGGCCAACCCCCGGCTGCACCACGTGGTGGTCACCGGCGGCGAGGAAGTGCTCCCCTACGCCGACCTGGAGGGCCCACTGACGGACGAACCGGGCCCCTCCCTGGTGACGGCGGCCCGGCACCGCGCCCGTCTCGCCTCGGGCAGCGCGGACCACTTCACCGGCTACGGCGCCCGGCAGGTCCTCGACGCGCACCCGGCCCGGCTCGCCGACCTGCTGATGGACCGCAAGCGCCGCCACCTGGTGCGACCCATGGCCGCGCTCGCGAAGGCGGACGGCTCGGTGATGGTCCCCGCGCGCGTGTACAGCGCGGCCCGCAAGCTGTCCCGCACGCCGTACCGGGCCGGCGTCGACGCACTCGCCGACCGGCTGATGCGGCGGCGGTTCGAGGAGCCCGGTGGTGCCGTGGGCGCGTCGCTCGCCGCGCTCACCTGGGCGAGACCCGGGCCGGCGGCACGCTGGCTGACCGGGGAGGCACTGGCTGAGGTATCGGTTCGCCTCCAAGGGGCCGTGGGCCGGCCGGACGTGGGCCCGGGGCAGCGTCCCGGCGACCACCGCGCGCGTGCCGCACTGGCGAGACACGCCACCGACCTCCGCGTCCTGGAACAGGCCGCCGAGATCCGCTCCCAGCGGCTGCACGCCCCCTTTCTGGACAACCAGGTCGTCCGCGCCTGCCGCGCGCTTCCCGAGACCCTGCGGGTGCAGCCGGGGGCACGGGCGGCGATCCTCCGCACGGTCCTCGAGGGCGCGGGCGTCGGCGCCCTGCCGCCCGGCTGGGGCGCCCCCTCCCACGGCTCCTCGGCGGCCGCGACCCGCGCGGGCCTCAGGCTCGCAGCGAACTCCCTCGTCGACCTCTTCGCCGCCCCCCTGCTGGCGGAAGCGGGCCTGGTGGAGGCCCGAGTGGTCCGCAAGGCGGTACGCGCGACGGCCGAGGGCGCCCCCTTCCCCCTGGACGGCCTGGCGGACCTGGTCTCCCTGGAACTCTGGCTCCGCCGCCTCCTGTCCCGCCGAGGCACCTGCTGGACGGGAACCCCGGCAAGGGCACGCGCGGTACCGGCGGGGATCTCGCCCCGGGGGAGGGCGCTGGGGGCGGGGGCGTAGGGCACGGGCACGGCGTGCCTGGGGGCGGGCGACGCAACCGCCACAGCCACCGCAGCCGCGGGCAGCGGCGGCCGCTGTGGCTGCTGTCGCCGCCGTGGCTGCGGGCAGTGCGCCTCGCGCGGTGCCGTGACCGCCCGGGGGACCCCCGGGGACGGCACGGGGTGGGGGTGCCCCCCTGCTCCACGAGCTTGGGGGAGGCACCCACCCCCGCGACAATGACCCGGTGCGGTACAGAATCCTGGGCACGGCCCAAGCAGAGGACGACCAAGGAACCCCGGTCCCCCTGGGCGGTCCCCGTCTCCGCGCCCTCCTCACCGCCCTGGCCCTCCGTCCGGGCCGCACCACCGCCCCCCAGACCCTGATCGACGAGATCTGGCCGGACGAGCCCCCGCTCGACGCCCCCGCCGCGCTCCAGGCCCTCGTCGCCCGCCTGCGCCGCACCCTCGGCCGGACCGCCGTCGCCTCCGCCCCCGGTGGCTATCGCCTCGACGCCGGTCGTGACTCCGTCGACCTCTTCGTCTTCGAGGATCTCGTCCAGCGCGGCACCACCGCCCTCGCCGACGGCGACCCGCACAGCGCCGCCCGGGATCTGCGCACGGCCCTCGCCCTGTGGCACGGTCCCGCCCTCGCCGACCTCCCCGACCGCACCGCCGCCGCCCGCCCCGAGGCCCTGCGCCTGACGGCGACACGCGCCCGCATCGAGGCCGACCTGCGTCTGGGACACGCCCCCGACGTCGTACCGGAGCTGACGGAACTGACGACGGCGCACCCGTACGACGAACCCCTCCACGCCCTCCTCATCCGCGCGCTGCGCGCCACGGGCCGTGGCGCCGACGCCCTCGCGGCCTATGAACGCGTCCGCCGGGCCCTGGCGGACGGCCTGGGCACCGACCCCGGCCCGGAACTGAAGTCCCTGCACGCCGAGCTGCTGTCCCCTCAGACCTCCCGGCAGACATCCGCTCGTTCCTCCGTGCCGCCCACTCCCCGGTCCTCCGGGCCGAGCTCACCGCAGCCCCACACCCCGCTCAAGCCTCCGACGGCCCCCCGCACCGGCAACCTCCGCCCCCGCCTGAACTCCTTCGTCGGCCGGGAGCGCGAACTCGAGGCCATCCGCTCGGACCTGCACAGGTCCCGCCTGGTCACCCTGACCGGATCGGGCGGCTCCGGGAAGACCCGTCTCGCCGAGGAAGCCGCCGCCGGGCTGCCGCAGGCGTGGCTGGCGGAGCTGGCCCCGCTGGATCGGGCTGAGGCGGTACCCGCCGCCGTGGTCAGCGCCCTCGGGCTGCGCGAGACGGTGCTGATCACCAACGAGCTGGCGATGCCGCAGGACGATCCCGTCGCCCTGCTGATCGAGTACTGCGCCCCGCGCAGCGAACTCCTGATCCTCGACAATTGCGAACATGTGATCGATGCTGCGGCCGAGCTGGCCGAGACGCTGCTCACGCACTGCCCGGGCCTCACGATCCTCGCCACCAGCCGTGAACCGCTGGGCGTACCCGGCGAGTCGGTCCGCCCGGTGGAGCCCTTGCCGCCGGACCCGGCGCACCGCCTCTTCCTCGAGAGGGCGGCGGCCGTGCGCCCCGACCCGCACGCCGTCCACGACCCGGAGGCCGTCGACGAGATCTGCCGCCGTCTCGACGGCCTGCCCCTCGCCATCGAGCTGGCCGCCGCCCGCCTGCGGCTGCTGACCTCCCGGCAGATCGCCGACCGTCTCGACGACCGCTTCCGCCTCCTCACCTCCGGAAGCCGCACGGTGCTGCCCCGCCAGCAGACCCTGCGCGCGGTCGTCGACTGGTCCTGGGACCTGCTCGACGAGCGGGAGCGCACGGTACTGCGCGAGGTCTCCGTCTTCGCCGGCGGCTGGGACCTCGCCGCCGCCGAGGCCGTGTGCACCGGCCCCGTCGCCGACCTGATCGGGGCGCTCGTCGACAAGTCCCTGGTCATAGCGACTCCGGGCGACGGGGACGGCGGTACGGGCATGCGCTACCGCATGCTCGAGACGATCCACGAGTACGCCACCGAGCGCGCCGCCGAGGCCCCCGAGCTGCGCACCGCCGCCGAGCGCCGGCACCGGGCGTGGGTGCGGGCGCTCGTCGAGGAGGCCGAACCGCAACTGCGCTCCGTGGGGCAACTGCCGTGGATCCGCCGCCTGGAGACGGAACTCGACAACATCCGGGCCGCGCTGTACCGCGCGATCGCCGCCGGTGACGAGGAGGAGGCCGGAGCGATCGCGCTGGCCACGGGCTGGTTCTGGTGGCTGCGCAACTTCCGGCGGGAGGGCACGGAATGGACGGAACGGGTGCTGCGCCTCGGGGCGGCTCTGGATGCCGGCGCCACGACCGGCTCCCCACCGTGGCCGGCATCGGCATCGGCATCGGCATCGGCGTCGGCATCGGCGCCGGTGGCGACCAGGCGTCCCTCCGCCGACGTCCTCGAGGAGCTCGCCGCGGTCGACCACGTCGAAGCGTTCCTCGCCCGCCCGGCCGCCGAGGAGCGGCACCCCCTGCACGCCCTGCGGATGAATCTGCGGATGCTGCACCTGTTCTTCGTCGCGGAATCACGGCCGGCGGAGTCGATGCGGGACGAACGGACCCGGCGGTACACCGCCCGGGTCCGGGCGGCCTTCGAGCCGGGTGGCCCCGACGCGGCCCGGTTTCCCGGCATGCTCTGGGGGCTGATCGCCTTCCACCAGGGCGAGCCGTACGACGTCCGGCACGCCATGGACGCCGTCCTCGCCAACTGCCGTCGCCACGGCGGTGACTGGGAGATCGGCGTGGCCCTCATGTTTCGCGCGCACATGCTCGTCGATTCCCCGGGCGGTCTGCGCGACGTCGACGGCGACCTGGCCGAACTGCGCACGCTCAGCCGTCGCGTCGGCGACCGCTGGATGCGCGCCCAGGTGTCCAGCGCGGTCGGGGAGGCGGCGATGGGGCGCGGCTCCTTCGAGGAGGCGAAGGGCGAGTACGAGGAGGCACTGCGGCTCGCCCACGAGGTGGGGGCGTACGCGGAGTCGCCGTTCCTGCTCGCCCGGCTCTGCGAGATCGCCTACCGGGAGGGCAGGCGGGCGGACGCGCAGGCGGCGCTGGACGAGGCGGGCGACGCCGCCGACCGGTACGGAGTGCACGACGCCCGCGGGTATGTGAGCCTGCTGCGCGCACAGATGGCGCTGGACGACGGGGAGACCCTCCGGGCGCGTGCCTTGTGCGAGAGCGTGCGGGTGGAGACCGCACGGAACGCGCCCCCGCCGCAGTTCATCGCCGCGCTGAACGCCGTCGACGCGCTCGTCACCATCGCCGAGTCCGGCCCGTGCCACGGACTGCCCAAGCTCGCCGAAGCGCTGCGCCAGGCGGTGGAGAACAGGTGCGCGGAGTCGGTGACGGCAGGGCTCGTGGACATCGCGGCGAACGCCCTGGCCGCCCTGGGCGAGCATGCCCGGGCGGTCCGGCTGCTCGCGGCGGCCGACCGGTTGCGCCCGCCGAACGCCGCACGCCCCGGGGCCGATCGCGTCGAGGCGGAGCGGACCGAGGCGGCCGCGCTGAAGGCGCTCGGGCGGGCACGGTTCGGCGTGGAGCGGGCGAAGGGCACGGAGTTCACCCCGGACGACGTGCTGGGCGAGCTGGCGGGCGCCTGCGCGGATCACCCCGCCCAGTGAGTCGGCGGACCACCACCGGTCAGTGGGGGAAGGCAGGGGCCCTGCCCGCAGGCGAGCCGCGCCTCCGCCCGGTGCGCGAACGCCGCCGGCTCCCCCAGGAACCCGGCGGCGCGCCCCGGCGGTCCTCCACGGGCGGCGCTCGGCGACCGGCCCGGGCTCACACCGGGCGGGACCGCAGGCCCTCCAGGAGGATGTCCAGCAGCCGCGCCGAGGCCGCCGCCTGCTGGGCGGCGTCCGGCAGCGAGGGCGCCGCCGTGGCGATCACCAGCAGCACGTCCGACACGGTGACGTCCGGCCGCAGTTCACCCGCCGCACGCGCCCGCTCCACGAGCTGCCCGACGACCTCCAGCAGCGTCGCCGCTCCTGCGTCGTCCGGCTCCGGCGCGGGTCGCTGCTCCACGAGCCGCAGCTCGGTGGCCGACTCGGACCGCTGCTGCGGCACCCGGGCCCCGTCCGCCGACCCCGCGTCGGACCCCTCCGTGCCCTCCTCGGCGACCCCCACCCGCAGCACGTGCGGCGGCAGCAGCCGACCCGCGCCGGACGCCACCGATGTGCGCAGGAAGCGCGAGAGCGCCGACCACGGCTCGTCCTCCTGACCGAGCGCCGCCCTGGCCTGCTCGGTCAGCCGGGAGGTCTCCTCCTCGGCTATCCGCCGCACCAGGACGTCCTTGCTCGGGAAGCGCCGGTACACGGTGCCGACGCCGACCCGCGCGCGTCGCGCCACGTCCTCCATCGGCGCGCCGTACCCCAGCTCGCCGAAGACCTCGCGTGCCGCGCGCAGTACGTGCTCCAGATTGCGCTGTGCGTCCACACGCAGCGGCGTCGTACGCGCGGCCTCCCCGCGTCCGCTCTCCGCCACCGCGCTCACCGTGCCCGCCGCCACGGCGGACGCGGACGACCAATGAGAGTCCTGAATGTGCATAAGTGTTCCCCCGGTCCTGACGTCTCCCCCCGGAGACTCTCCCCGCTGTTGAAAACCGGAGCGTACGGAACAGGCGTCGTACGTGACCGGGCCCGCCCGTCGCGGACCCCTGAGCGCATCCCCCTACACCCCGTCAAGGCACGAACATAGTTGAGCGGGAGTCAATTCAGAAGGGGCGCGTTCCGGGTGGGTCGCCCCCCGATCGGAGTACCGGCCGGATTCGCCCCCTTTGCACCCTCCGTAGCAACCGCTCACACCCTTGTTGACCTGCGGCAATTCCCCGCACGCCCGTGATTCGGCCAACCCTGGCCCACGCGCCCGTCCCGTCACACAATTTGCCGGGCCTGTGGACAAAATCGGGCGCCGGGTGCCTCATGGGAAGGTGACGGCTGCATTCCACCGGGCCACGCCCCCCGAACACCCGAAGTGTGTGCGCATCCTCATCGTCGGCGGCGGCTACGTCGGCCTGTACACGGCGCTGCGCCTGCAACGGAAGCTGAAGGCGGAACTCCACCGCGGCGAGGCGGAGATCGTGGTGGTCTCGCCCGATCCCTACATGACCTATCAGCCGTTCCTGCCGGAGGCGGCCGCCGGCGCCATCTCGCCGCGCCACGTGGTCGTCCCGCTGCGCCGCGTCCTTGCGGACTGCCACGTCCTCATCGGCGAGGCCACGGCCATCGACCACGCCAAGCGGATCGCCACCATCTCCACGCTCTCCAGCGAGGAGACCGGGCAGACGGAACAGATCGCCTACGACGAACTGGTCCTCGCCCCGGGCTCCGTCTCGCGCACCCTCCCCATCCCCGGTCTCGCCGACCACGGCATCGGCTTCAAGACCGTCGAGGAGGCCATCGGCCTGCGCAACCACGTCATCGAACAGATGGACATCGCCTCCTCCACCCGCGACCCCGCGATCCGCGACGCCGCCCTCACCTTCGTCTTCGTCGGCGGCGGCTTCGCCGGCGTGGAGGCGCTCGGCGAGCTGGAGGACATGGCCCGCTACGCCGCCCGCTACTACCACAACGTCAAGCCCGAGGACATGCGGTGGATCCTCGTGGAGGCCTCCGACCGCATCCTCCCCGAGGTCGGCGAGGAGATGGGCCGCTACACCGTCACCGAGCTGCGCCGCCGCAACATCGACGTACGCCTCGAGACCCGCCTGGAGTCCTGCGCCGACCGGGTCGCCGTCCTCTCCGACGGCTCCCGCTTCCCGACCCGTACGGTCGTGTGGACCGCCGGTGTGAAACCGCACCCGATCCTCGCCGCGACCGACCTGCCGCTGAACGAGCGCGGGCGCCTGAAGTGCACCCCGCAGCTGACGGTGGACGGCGTCACGCACGCGTGGAGCGCGGGAGACGCGGCCGCCGTCCCCGACGTCACCGCGGAGGAGCCCGGCAAGGAGACGGCCCCCAACGCCCAGCACGCGCTGCGCCAGGCCAGGGTGCTCGGCGACAACATCGTGCACGCGCTGCGTGACGAGCCTCTGGAGACGTACGCGCACAAGTACGTCGGTTCGGTGGCATCCCTGGGACTGCACAAAGGTGTCGCCCACGTCTACGGGCGCAAGCTGAAGGGCTGGCCCGCGTGGTTCATGCACCGCACGTACCACCTCAGCAGGGTGCCCACCTTCAACCGCAAGGCGCGCGTACTGGCCGAATGGACGCTGGCAGGCCTCTTCAAGAGGGAGATCGTGTCGCTCGGTTCACTCGAACATCCCCGTGCGGAGTTCGAACTGGCCGCCGGTGGAAAGCATTCTTCAGACCCGAAGGGGTCGAACTGAGCGGACCCAGGAACTCCGCCGGGAACACCGACGTCTGACTGATGTCGGTCCGGTCGGCCAGACTGGTCCACGACCTGGGCGGGCCGACCCTCGCCCTGACGCACCCATCAGGCTTTCCCCACAGCGCCGCACCCCCGGGGACTGGCCCCCGGACCCCCGCCCGGATCCGGAGCCGGCCGGAGACGACAACGACGAGGCAAGGAATCGGTGAACTTCACGCGCTGGAGCGCCCGGCTCCCCGGAACGCAGCGCCGCGCCGCAGCGCGGACCGACCACGCGGTCTCACCGGACCGGCGGGACGGCTCCGTGCCCGTGGCCCGGGCCGAGCGGATCACCGAGGACACGCCGAGCGTGCCCGCCCTCGACGAACTGCCGGCGCGCGAGGTGCTCGACCGCATCCCCGCCCTCGTCGCCCTGGTGCACGGCCCCGACCACCGCGTCGCCTACGTGAACGACGCCTACACGTCGGCCTTCGGCGCCCGCCCGATCGGCGAACCCGCGCGTGAGGCACTGCCCGAGCTGGACGCACTGGGCCTCCTCCCGCTCCTCGACCAGGTGCTGCGCAGCTCCAAGCCGCGCACGGTCAAGTCCCGCAAGGCGCCCGGCGGCCGTTCGTACACCTTCACCTGCACACCGGTGGACGCACCCGACGACAAGTCCCGGGGCGTGCTCGTCTTCGCGGCCGACGTCACCGACCACGCCGACGCCGCCGAACGGCTGCGCGCCAGCGAGCGCGAGCAGCGCCGCACCGCGGTGACCCTCCAGCGCTCCCTGCTCCCCCAGGAACTCGAACAACCAGACGACCTGCGCATCGCCGCCACCTACCAGCCCGGCGGCACCGAGGCAGCGGTCGGCGGCGACTGGTACGACGTGATCACGCTCGGCGGCGGCCGCACCGCGCTGGTGATCGGCGACGTCATGGGCAGGGGCGTCCGCGCGGCGGCGGTGATGGGCCAGCTGCGCACGGCGGTGCGCGCGTACGCCCGCCTGGACCTGCCCCCGCACGAGGTCCTCCAGCTCCTCGACGGCCTCGCCGCGGAGATCGACGCCAACCAGATCGCTACGTGCGTCTACGCCGTCCACGACCCGAACGAGGGCCGGCTGGTGTACGCCTCGGCCGGCCACCTCCCGATCCTGGTGCGCGACGAGAGCGGCAACGTCCTGCGCGCAGACGAACCCACCGGCCCGCCCCTCGGCACGGGCGGCTGGATGCACACCTCCGGCTCGGTACCGCTGGGACCGGGATCCACCGCCGTCCTCTACACCGACGGCCTGGTGGAACGCCGCGACGCCGACCTGGACGAGGGCATCACGGCCCTGGCGGGCGCGCTCGCCGGCGCCACGGGCACACCCCAGGTGATCTGCGACCGCCTCCTCCGTTCAGCGGGTGTCACGGCGGGCCACGACGACGACGTGGCGGTGCTGGTCCTCCAGCACCCGGCGCGGACGGGACCGGACGGCGAGCTGTTCCGCAACGCCGCGCTGGAGCTGCTGGGCGGGGTGGAGGCGGCGCCACGCGCGCGTGCGTTCGCCTCCGGGGTGCTGACGAGCTGGCGGTTCCCCGCGGACCTGCACGACCACGGGGTCCTGGCGGCGAGCGAACTGGTCGCCAACTCGCTGCAGCACGGCACACCGCCCATGCGGCTGCGCCTGCGCCGTACGGACCGCCGGCTGATCATCGAGGTGACGGACGGCGACGACCACCTCCCGAGGCGCCGTCGCGCGGAACCCGCGGACGAGGCGGGACGGGGGATCGCGATCGTGGCGACGATCGCGTCGAGCTGGGGGTCACGGAGAACGCCCGGTGGTGGGAAGGCGGTGTGGTGCGAGTTCGCACTGCCGAAGGCCGACGCCTGAGCCACCGGGCCGGGGCGTCTCAGGTGCGCGCCGAGGCCGGCTCCGCCGACGCACCCCCCTGCGCCACCACCCGGCTCCTGGCCGACGACGGCCGGTTCTGCGCCGGCGTCAGCAGCCGCCCGAGCCGCACCGCCAGCACCGTGATGCCCAGCGAGCACAGCAGGAACGTCACGACGTAGGGCCCCGGCATGGCCGCCGCGAGCGGACCACCCACCGCCGGCCCCACCGCCAGCGCCAATTGCTTCACCAGGGCGAACACCGAGTTGTACTGCCCCGCCATCCCCGTCGGCGCCAAGTCCGCCACCAGCGGCGCGACCGTCGGCGACAGCATCGCCTCACCCAGTCCGAACAGCGCGTACGTCGAGACGAACGCGGCCGTCGCCATCTCCCGGCTGCCGTGACCCAGCCCCGCGTACCCCGCGACAGCCCACGCCACGGTCCAGATGAGCCCCACGGCCGCGATCACCCGTGACCGCCTGCGCCGCTCCACGAACTTCAGCACCGCGAACTGCGCCACCACGATCGTCGCCGTGTTCGCCGCCAGTGCCGTACCCAGCGAGGACGTCGAGATCCCGGCCGCCTCCACGCCGTACGCGCTCAGCCCCGACTCGAACTGTCCGTAGCAAGCGAAGAACAGCACGAAGCCCAGCACGCAGAGCTGAACCATGGCCCGGTTCCCCAGCAGTTGCCGCCAGCCGGCCCCGCCGCCCCGCGGCGCCCTCTCCTCGATCCTCGGCGCCCGCGGCATGCGCACCGTCGCCATGACCGTGACCAGCAGCAGGAACATCGCGGCCTGGACCGCGAACAACAGCGTGAAGGATGCCGCCCGCGACACGTCGACGAGGTGCCCGCCGATCAGCCCACCGACCCCGAGCCCGAGGTTCTGCAGAAAGAACTGCACCGCGAAGGCCCGTGACCGCGTCTCCGCCACCGAGCAGTCCACGATCATGGTGGCCAGCGCCGGCTGCATCACCGCCTGCCCGGCGCCGAGGAGCGCTGCCGACAGCAGCACGCTCACCGCGTCGGCCGCGACGCCCAGGCTCAGCGAGCCCAGCGCGGCCATGACGAGGGCGGCGAGCAGCACCGGAAGCGGACCGCGCCGGACGATGGCCCGCCCGGCGAACGGCAGCACGACCAGCGCGGCCACAGCGAAGACGGCGAGTACCAGACCCGCCGTCACAGCACCGAGATCCCGCACCTGCGCCACATAGACGTACAGATAGGGGACGGTGAAGCCGAGGCCGAACGCGCTGAGTGCGTTACCCACATGGATCCGGCGCATCGCTGCGCCCATCGCCCTGGTCACTTTCACCTTCCTTGAGAACGGGCCACCGGGAGCCGGAGCTCTTACCTCTGAAGCGGTTAACCCTGAAGACTTCGAAGCTAAATTTCGAGTTTGAACAGTACACCTTCGAGGAGTTCAACGCCAAGCGGTCGCGTGTCATACTGCGCCCATGGGTGACACCCCCGGCGTGAGCGAGCCGACCCTCGACGAACAGATCGCCGCCTACCAGCGCGAGTTCCAGGACCTGGACCCGCAGGTGGAGAAGATCGTCTCGGCACTGTCCCGGCTCAACCGCCGCATGAACGTCGCCTACGGCCGTCAGACCGCCGCGCTCGGCATCAGCAACACCGACTGGGAGGTCCTCAAGGCCCTCGTCCTCTCCGGCGCCCCCTACCGCATGGGCCCGAGCGACCTCGCCAAGCGGCTCGGGCTGACACCGGCCGCGATGACCCACCGCATCGACCGCATGGTCGGCGAGGGTCTGGTCACCCGGGAGCGCGACGAGGCCAACCGCGTCCGTGTCATCGTCGAGCTGACCGACGAGGGCCGTGAGAAGTGGCTGGAGGCGATGCGCCTTGCCTCCGGTTTCGAGGAAGACCTGCTCCAGGACCTCTCGCCCGAGGAGCGCACGGTCCTGGGCGATGTGCTGACGCGCCTGCTGCGCCGCGTGGAAGACGCGCAGCCGGACGCCGGCGGCCGCCTCAGCGACCTGGACTGACGCAGCCCGCAGGGTTTGACGCGGTGCCAGGTTGGGGAGGCTTGACAGTCCACCCCCTGATCCGTAAGGTTCTTCGGGTTGCCACGGGGCCGTAACGGTTCTGCGGCAGCACCTCCCGCCGCATCAGCGGCAACAAACCACTCAGCACGATCTCCCGACCGGGAAGATTTCGGCGTGCCCGAAATTCGATTCCATTGGGTACGGCGACCCTGATCCGCTCGATTGGGAATCGCCGGAGAGATCCGCTAGAGTCGGAGACGTCGGAACGGCCCAAGGGCCGGGAGGACAAGCCCGGTTGACTGGG
>NZ_PQSR01000033.1 GCF_002920635.1 Streptomyces sp. Ru72
GGACGCGGAGGGTGCGGCGGCGGGTGGATGCGGTCCTGGCGGGTGCGGGTGCGGACGCGGCGCAGGTGCGGCCGCGCGGGCGGATGCCGGGTGGGGTGCTGCGGCGGGCCGAGGTGCGGGACGCCGTGCGGCGGTGGCTGCCCGTCACCGGGGCGCTGTGTGCCGGCTGGGTGGTGATCGGGGGGTTCGCCGGGCTGGGGGCCGGGCTGGTCACCGGGTTGGGCGTGGCGCGGTGGCGTGCCCGGCAGGAGCGCGACCGCCGCACCGAGGAGTACGACCCTGTCGTGGCCGTCCGTCAGCTCCCGCTGGCCGCCGACCTGCTCGCGGCGTGCATCGCGGCGGGCGCGAGCCCGGTCTCGGCCGCCCAGGCGGTGGGCGAGGCCATGGCGGGGCCGGTCGGGGAGCGGCTGGCGCGGGGCGCGGCCGAGGTGCGGCTCGGCGCCGAACCGACCGATGCGTGGCCGCGGCTCGCCACGCTCCCCGGCGCGGGAGCACTGGCGCGGCTCCTTGAACGGGCGGGCCGTTCCGGGGCCCCGGCTGCCGCACCGGTCGGGCGCCTCGCGGCTCAGGCTCGGGCCGAGTGGGCCCGAGGGGCGACGGCACGGGCGCGCCGTGCGGGCGTCCTGGTCACCGCCCCGGTGGGGCTGTGCTTCCTGCCCGCGTTCATCGCGGTCGGGGTGCTGCCCGTGGTCATCGGGCTGGCGGGAGGGCTGCTGGGAGGGGGTGGGAGGTGAGGGTGCACGGAGAGACCAAAGGGATCAGACGACGGCCACGGCCGGAAGAGACAACGACAACGCACGACAACGAACGACAACCTACGGGGGTAGAGACATGAGCAAGGCGGTACGAGTACGAGCCGGGGTGCGTGCGCTGGTGCGCCGGCTGCGGGCGGTGGTGCGCAAGGACGCGGGCATGGTCACGTCGGAATACGCGGTGGGAATCATCGCCGCGGTGGCCTTCGCGGCGGTCCTCTACAAGGTGCTGACGAGCGGGCAGGTCAGCGCGGAACTGCAGGCGATCGTGAAACGGGCGCTCAGTGTCCGGATGTGAGGGCGTGAGGGCGCGCCGGGGAGCGGGCCGTGGCCGGGACCAGGGCTTCGTGACTGCGGAGACCGCCGTGGTGCTGCCCGCCCTGGTGCTCTTCGCCATGGCCCTCGTGTGGGCCTTGCTGGCCGCGTCCGCGCAGATCCGCTGCGTGGACGCGGCCCGCGCGGGAGCCCGGGCGGCGGCTCGGCAGGAGCCGCCGGGCGTGGTGCGGGACATGACCCGGCAGGCGGCTCCGGACGGCGCGAGGATCACGGTGAGCCGGCAGGGCGACCTGGTACGTGTCCTGGTGGTGGCGCATCCTCCGGGCCCGGACGTGTTCCCTCTCGAACTGCGCCACGAAGCGGTGGCGTTGGCGGAGGACACGGTGGGGGTGAAGCAGTGAGGGCGTGTGACCCGGTCGCTCTCCGGAGCCGCTTGGAGGCCCTCAACGCCCGTCTGGCGGCGGCCCGTTCGGACCGCGGCTCCGCCACCGTCTGGGTTGTGTGCCTGCTCGGCGCGATGTGTGCCGTGTTCGGCGTCCTGCTGGCCCAGGGCGAGGTCGTGCTGTCCCGGCACCGTGCGGCCGGTGCGGCCGACCTCGCCGCACTCGCGGCGGCGGACCACTGGATGGACGGAGGCGGCAAGGCGTGTGCCATGGCGGCCCGGGTGGCCAGGGCCCAGGGGAGCAAGCTCGTGCGGTGCGCGGCTGTGGGGGCCGTCTCCGACGTCACGGCGGCGGCGGCCGCGGGACCGTTCACCACCGAGGTCAGGGCGAGGGCGGGGCCGGCGGAGCCGGGGGAGCCGGAGCGGAGGGCGCCGGAGCCGCCGGACCGCTCGTCGCCTCCTCGGGCGCCGCGCGCAGCAGCACCGTGAGGAGGCGTACGGCACCCCTCTTGTGCAGCGGATCGTTGCCGTTGCCGCACTTGGGGGACTGGATGCAGGACGGGCAGCCCGCCTCGCACTCGCAGGACGCGATGGCCTGACGGGTGGCGGACAGCCAGTCGCGGGCCGTGTGGAAGGCGCGCTCCGCGAAGCCCGCGCCGCCCGGGTGGCCGTCGTACACGAAGACGGTGGGCAGGAGGGTGTCCGGGTGCAGCGGCACGGAGACGCCTCCGATGTCCCAGCGGTCGCAGGTGGCGAAGAGCGGGAGCATGCCGATCGAGGCGTGTTCGGCCGCGTGCAGCGCGCCGCCGAGGATCTCCGGGCCGATCCGGGCCTGGTCCAGCTGGTCCTCGGTGACCGTCCACCACACGGCGCGGGTGCGCAGCGTGCGAGGAGGAAGATCGAGTTTCGTCTCGCCCAGCACCTCACCGGTGATCAGACGCCGACGCAGAAAGGAGACGACCTGGTTGGTGACCTCCACCGAGCCGTAGCACAACCGGCCCTCGCCCCAGGGGATCCCCACGTCCGTCTCCAGGACGGAGATGGAGGTCGTGTCGCGGGCGACCGTCGTGTACGGCGGGTCGGCCTCCTCGACCAGGGCGACGGAGTCCTCCAGGTCGAGTGACCGCACCAGGTACGTACGGCCCTGGTGCAGATGGACCGCGCCCTCGTGGACGGTCGTGTGGGCGGCGCCCGCGTCGACCGTGCCGAGCAGCCGGCCGGTGCCGGCCTCGACCACCTGGACCGGGCGCCCGCCCGCCCCGCGGATGTCCGTGAGGTCGGCGGCCCGCTCCCGGCGCGTCCAGTGCCAGGCCTTCGTGCGGCGGCGCAGCAGCTTCGCGGCCTCCAGCTGCGGCAGCACGTCCGCGCACGCGGGACCGAACAGCTCCAGGTCGTCCTCCGCAAGCGGCAGCTCGGCCGCCGCCGCGCACAGGTGCGGCGCGAGGACGTAGGGGTTGTCCGGGTCGAGGACCGTGGACTCCACCGGCTGGTCGAAGAGGGCCTCGGGGTGGTGGACGAGGAACGTGTCCAGAGGGTCGTCACGGGCGACCAGCACCGCGAGCGCCCCCTGCCCGGCACGGCCCGCGCGCCCCGCCTGCTGCCACAGCGACGCGCGTGTCCCCGGGTACCCGGCGATCAGCACGGCGTCCAGCCCGGACACGTCCACGCCGAGCTCCAGGGCGGTCGTCGCGGCGAGGCCGAGGAGTTCCCCGGAGTGCAGGGCCCGCTCCAGCGCGCGGCGCTCCTCGGGAAGGTAGCCGCCGCGGTAGGCGGCCACGCGGCGGGCCAGGGAGCGGTCGACCTCCGCCAGGCGTTCCTGCGCGATCACCGAGATCAGCTCGGCGCCGCGGCGGGAGCGGACGAAGGCGACCGAGCGCACGCCCTGCACGGTGAGGTCGGTCAGCAGGTCGGCGGTCTCGGCGGTGGCCGTGCGCCGGACGGGCGCGCCGCGCTCTCCGTGCAGCTCGGTGAGCGGCGGCTCCCACAGGGCGAAGACCAGCTCACCGCGCGGTGAGGCGTCGTCGGCGACCTCGACGACCGGCAGCCCGGTGAGGCGGCGGGCGGCCACCGAGGGCTCGGCGGCGGTCGCGGAGGCCAGCAGGAAGACGGGTGAGGCGCCGTAGCGGGCGCACAGGCGGCGCAGTCGGCGCAGGACCTGGGCGACATGGGAGCCGAAGACGCCGCGGTAGGTGTGGCACTCGTCGATGACGACGTACTTCAGGGCGCGCAGGAAGGAGGACCAGCGCGGGTGGGAGGGCAATATGCCGCGATGGAGCATGTCGGGGTTGGTGAGGACGTAGTTGGCGTACTGGCGTACCCATTCCCGTTCCTCGGGCGGCGTGTCGCCGTCGTAGACCGCGGCACGGATCGCTGGGCCGAGAGGGTGTGAAAGTTCCTTCACCGATCGGCACTGATCCGCCGCGAGGGCCTTGGTGGGGGCGAGGTACAAGGCGGTCGCGCCCCGGCCGTTCGGAGCCTCGGAGCCGTCCAGCAGCCGCGACAGCACCGGGACCAGGTAGGCGAGCGACTTGCCCGACGCCGTGCCCGTGGCGACGACCACCGAGTCGCCGTCCAGGGCGTGCTCGGCGGCGAGCGCCTGGTGGGCCCAGGGGTGCTCGATGCCCGCGCGGCGCACGGCGGCGACGACCTCGGCACGGATCCGGTCCGGCCAGACGGCATGGCGGCCCGCTCGCGGGGGCAAGTGCTCCGTATGAGTGATGCGCGCAGCCCGGCTCGGACCCGAGGCGAGCCGGTCCAGCACCGTGCCCGGCGAGAGGCGGGACACGGGGCCCGTCGTGGGTCGATCGGATCGGTGATTCTTGGCCATCGGCACCGAGTGTGTCACTGGCGTGACGGACAATGGGTCCAAGGCGTCGTACACGCCTGCCGGTAAGTGATTGAATGCCATCGCGGCTGGCGAACCGTCCCGGGGGCTGAAGCCGAGGTGCCCGAGGGGCGACCGCTCGATAGCAAGGTGCTGGAGGATCCGTGGACCTGTCCCTGTCGACCCGTACCGTCGGCGATCGTACGGTCGTCGAGGTCGGTGGCGAAATCGACGTATATACCGCGCCCAAGCTGCGCGAGCAGCTGGTCGAGCTGGTGAACGACGGGAATTTCCACCTCGTCGTCGACATGGAGGGCGTGGACTTCCTCGACTCCACCGGGCTCGGCGTGCTGGTGGGCGGCTTGAAGCGTGTTCGAGCCCATGAGGGCTCCCTGCGCCTGGTGTGCAACCAGGAGCGCATTCTCAAGATCTTCCGCATCACCGGCCTCACCAAGGTGTTCCCGATCCACACCTCGGTCGAGGAAGCGGTGTCGGCCACCGACTGACCCCGCTTCCGGGCCGTGGTGCCCGGACGGCAGAAGCAAGAGCGGGGGGTGCGGGCCAGTACGGCCCGGGCCCCCCGACCGCACGCCCGAAGTTCTGAGGGGGATGCATGGCCACCGTTGAACTCCGCTTCAGCGCGCTGCCCGAACACGTCAGGACCGCCCGACTCGTGGCGGCGGCGGTGGCGCGCCGGGCCGGAGTGGAGGAGGCCGCACTCGACGAGGTCAGGCTCGCCGTCGGGGAGGCCTGCTCCCGGGCCGTCGGACTGCACCAGAGCAACGGAATCTCGGCGCCGGTGCGAGTGCTGCTGACCGAGGAGGAGAAACAGTTCTCCATCGAGGTCGGCGACGAGGCGCCGCACATCGTGCCCGGCGACGAGCCGGTGGGTGCCGACCCGGTCGAGGCGGAGGCCGAGGCCGAGGAGGACGAGATGGGTCTCGCGGTCATCAGTGGCCTCGTCGACGACGTGGAGGTCACCACCGGGGAGAACGGCGGACTGATCAGAATGAGCTGGCCGACCACGCCGCCCGGCGCCGCCCCGTTCCCGGCCTGACGGGGCGTTTCTCCCTCAAGCCCGAAGACTTCTCCGGAAGGGTCCTGCCTGTGCAGGGCCCTTCTTTTTGTAAAGTCGTATCGTAATTCGTGAACCCCTTCACGTGAATAACTTCACGATCAATAGCGCGATAATTTGATCAAGATTCCATCTCGTCAATGGTTTTGGGGCGTTACCACTTTCGGGTTCTATGGCTGATGTGCGATCTTTTCCTGAAGAGCAAGTGACGTCTCAATCGGTTTACCGCGCACTGTTTTGATCAGGTTCCGGTACCTACAATCCGTCCACATCTTGAGCTCAGCCCAAGCGTCAAGGAGGACGAATGGCGGGGCTTTCTACCCCTCAACAGTTTGACCACCCCTCAGCCCTCGCGGCTGCGGTCCTGACCCACGACAACCGCATGATCGTGGTGGTCATCGCGGCCGTCGCGCTGGCGGCCCTCGTGGTGGCCGGGATTCTGGTGCGCGAGGTGCTCGCGGCCGGCGAGGGCACCGACAGCATGAAGAAGATCGCCGCCGCGGTCCAGGAAGGCGCGAACGCCTATCTGGCCCGGCAGTTGCGCACGCTCGGCGTATTCGCCGTGGTCGTGTTCTTCCTGCTCATGCTGCTGCCCGCCGACGACTGGAATCAGCGCGTCGGACGGTCGGTGTTCTTCCTGATCGGTGCGGCGTTCTCGGCGGCCACCGGCTATATCGGTATGTGGCTCGCCGTGCGCAGCAATGTGCGCGTCGCCGCGGCGGCGCGCGAGGCGACCCCGGCGGAGGGCGAGCCGGAAAAGGACCTCACCGCCGTCTCGCACCGGGCGATGAAGATCGCTTTCCGCACAGGCGGTGTCGTCGGCATGTTCACGGTGGGGCTCGGTCTGCTGGGCGCCTCCTGTGTGGTGCTCGTCTACGCGGCGAACGCCCCGAAAGTCCTCGAGGGCTTCGGTCTGGGCGCCGCGCTGATCGCCATGTTCATGCGTGTCGGCGGCGGCATCTTCACGAAGGCCGCCGACGTCGGCGCCGACCTGGTCGGCAAGGTCGAGCAGGGCATTCCGGAGGACGATCCGCGCAATGCCGCGACCATCGCCGACAACGTGGGCGACAACGTCGGCGACTGCGCGGGAATGGCTGCCGACCTCTTCGAGTCGTACGCCGTCACGCTCGTCGCCGCGCTGATCCTGGGCAAGGCCGCGTTCGGCGACTCGGGGCTGGCGTTCCCGCTGATCGTGCCTGCGATCGGGGTCGTGACCGCGATGATCGGCATCTTCGCGGTGGCCCCGCGCCGGGCCGACCGCAGCGGCATGTCCGCGATCAACCGGGGCTTCTTCATCTCCGCGGTGATCTCGCTCGGGCTCGTCGCGGCGGCCGTCTTCGCCTATCTGCCGTCGTCGTACGCCGCCCTCAAGGGCGTCACCGACGCGGCGATCCGCGCCAAGAGCGGCGACCCTCGGATCCTCGCACTCGTCGCGGTCGCCATCGGCATCCTGCTCGCCGCCCTGATCCAGCAGCTGACCGGCTACTTCACCGAGACCAGCCGACGTCCCGTGCGGGACATCGGCAAGACCTCGCTGACCGGTCCCGCCACCGTGGTTCTCGCCGGTATCTCCGTCGGTCTGGAATCGGCCGTCTACACGGCGCTGCTGATCGGTCTCGGCGTCTACGGGGCGTTCCTGCTCGGCGGTACATCGATCATGCTCGCGCTGTTCGCGGTGGCGCTGGCCGGCACCGGCCTGCTCACCACGGTCGGTGTGATCGTCGCCATGGACACCTTCGGTCCGGTCTCGGACAACGCACAGGGCATCGCCGAGATGTCCGGCGACGTCCAGGGCTCGGGCGCGCAGGTGCTCACCGACCTGGACGCCGTGGGCAACACCACCAAGGCGATCACCAAGGGCATCGCCATCGCCACCGCCGTCCTCGCGGCCTCGGCGCTCTTCGGGTCGTACCGCGACGCGATCACCACGGCCGCCCAGGACGTGGGCGAGAAGGTCGGCGACGGCGGGCCGATGAGCCTGGTCATGGACATCTCGCAGCCCAACAACCTGGTCGGCCTCATCGCCGGCGCGGCGGTCGTCTTCCTCTTCTCGGGGCTGGCGATCAACGCGGTGTCGCGGGCGGCCGGTGCGGTGGTCTTCGAGGTGCGGCGGCAGTTCCGCGACCGGCCCGGAATCATGAACTACACGGAGAAGCCGGAGTACGGCAAGGTCGTCGACATCTGCACCAAGGACGCCCTCAGGGAACTGGCAACGCCCGGTCTGCTCGCCGTCATGGCGCCCATCGCCCTCGGGTTCACGCTCGGCGTCGGAGCGCTCGGCGCGTACCTCGCGGGCGCGATCGGCACCGGCACGCTGATGGCGGTCTTCCTCGCCAACTCCGGAGGCGCGTGGGACAACGCCAAGAAGCTCGTCGAGGACGGCCACCACGGTGGCAAGGGGAGCGAGGCGCACGCCGCGACGGTGATCGGCGACACGGTCGGCGACCCGTTCAAGGACACCGCGGGCCCCGCGATCAACCCGCTGCTGAAGGTGATGAACCTGGTTTCGCTGCTGATCGCGCCCGCGGTCATCAAGTTCTCCTATGGCAGCGACAGGAACATCGGCGTGCGGATCGCCATCGCGGTACTCGCGCTCGTCGTGATCGTGCTCGCCGTGTACGTCTCCAAGCGGCGCGGGATCGCCGTGGGTGACGAAGACAACGCCGAGAAGGTGTCCAAGCCCGCAGATCCGGCGGTGGTGTCGTAGCCCGGCTGCCCGGCACCCCGCTCTTACGCCTGGTCAGATACGGGCACACGGGCGGGCGCACGGCGCTCCTCGAGAGGCCGCGCGCCCGCCCTTGTCCGTGCGCGGGGCCTTCTCGTGAGCCTTCTCTCGCGTGGTGCAAAAGGCTGCAACAGCACCCATAGGTGACATTCGGCCTGCGGCCGTCGCCCGATTGGCGTGTATCTTCCGGGCCGAGAGAGCCATGGAAGGGACCAATCCGGTGAACAAGAAGCTCGCGACCACAGTGTCCGGCGGTGCGGTGCTGGTACTGGCGCTGTCGGCCTGCACCAGCGGTGGCAAGAGCCAGACCGACGACAAGCTGGCCTCCTGGGCCAAGCAGGTCTGCGACGCGGTGCCGGCGCAGAACGCGAAGATCAAGGCCGCCAACGATGCGATCACGAAGGCGGCCTCGGACACCACGAACCCGCCTCAGACCATCCAGAAGACCGACTCCCAGGCCTTCCAGGACATGTCCGACGGCTACAAGGCGCTCGCGACCGCCCTCAACAACGCCGGAGCGCCCCCCGGCGTCGACGGCGGTGCGCAGCGGCAGCAGGACGCCGTCAAGACCCTGAACAACCTCTCCGCGTCCTACGCCGACCTGAAGAAGAAGGTGGACGCGCTCAACACGAAGGACCAGGGCAAGTTCGCGTCCGGGCTGCACGACATCGCGGCGCAGATGACCGAGCTGGAGAAGCAGAACCAGAGCGGGACCACGGCGCTGAAGAACCTCGAGCAGGGCGACGTCAAGAAGGCGATCGCCGAGCAGGCGAGCTGCAAGAAGGCGGCCGCTACGGCCTCGGCGACCGCGGGCTGAATCCGCCCGCAGGCCACAATGGGGGCGTGAGTACCCCCAGTCGCACCCTGCCCTCCCTGGACCGCACCGATGTCGCCGCACGGCTGCGGGACGCCCTGCTCGGCGCCTCCTTCACCGCCGACGGGCTGCTCGACCTGCTCGGAGCGCCCGCGTACGCGGCGCTCGCACGGAGCGAGACCGTCCCCGCACTCCGGGCGACGCGCGGGGACACGCCGCTGGAGACACTCGTACGGCTGTTCCTGTTGCAACAACCCGTGCTCCACGCGCGCGTGGCCGACGTCCTGCCCCTCGACGCCTGCCTGGAGGCCGGCTGGTTGGTGCGCGCCGGCGGGGACGAGGTCGCCGCGACCGTGGACGTGCGGCCGTACGGCGGACCGGAGGGCGAGGACTGGTTCATCGTCTCCGACCTCGGGTGCGCCGTCGGCGGTGCGGGAGGCATCGGCAGCCGGGAAGAAGACGTCGTCCTCGGGGTCGGCGGCGCCTCCACCACCCTCGCCGGCATCACCGTACGGACCCCCGTCGGGTCAGCACTCGACCTCGGTACCGGCTCCGGGATCCAGGCGCTGCACGCCGCCCAGCACGCCACGCGCGTGACCGCGACCGACGTCAACGCGCGCGCCCTGCACATCGCCGCGCTCACCCTGGCGCTGTCCGGCGCCCCGGCCGCCGATCTGCGCCAGGGTTCGCTCTTCGAGCCGGTCCGGGACGACGAGACGTTCGACCTGATCGTCTCAAACCCGCCCTTCGTGATCTCCCCCGGCGCCCGGCTCACCTACCGCGACGGCGGGATGGGCGGGGACGATCTGTGCCGCACGCTCGTTCAGGGGTCGGGGGAACGGCTGAACGTGGGCGGGTTCGCGCAGTTTCTCGCCAACTGGCAGCACGTGGAAGGGGAGGACTGGCAGGACAGGCTCAGGTCGTGGGTGCCGCGCGGCTGCGACGCGTGGATCGTGCAGCGTGAGGTGCAGGACATCACGCAGTACTCCGAGCTGTGGTTGAGGGACGCCGGGGACCACCGCGGCGATGCGGCCGGGTACCAGGCGCGGTACGACGCGTGGCTGGACGAGTTCGAGGCGCGCAAGGTGCGCGCGGTCGGATTCGGCTGGATCGCGCTGCGCAGGACCGACGCGGGTGAGCCCTCCATCACGATCGAGGAGTGGCCGCATCCGGTCGAACAGCCGCTCGGAGACACGGTGCGTGCGCACTTCGACCGCGTCGACTACCTGCGGGCGCACGACGACGCCGCCCTGCTCGCCGGGCACTTCAAGCTCGCCGCCGAAGTCGTCCAGGAACAGGTCGGGCTGCCGGGCGCCGAGGACCCGGAGCATGTGGTGCTGCGCCAGAACCGGGGGATGCGCCGCGCCACCAGGGTGGACACGGTCGGCGCGGGCTTCGCGGGCGTCTGCGACGGCACGCTGAGCGCGGGACGGATCCTGGACGCCATCGCCCAGCTCGTCGGCGAGGACCCTGTGCTGCTGCGCGACCGCACACCCGCACAGATCCGGTTGCTGGTCGAACAAGGGTTCCTGGAGCCCGGGCGCTGACGGGGCGGCGGGGCCGCACGGGGGCGCGGGGGCCGGTGGCGACGGGGGGTGCGAATGGATTGTCCGCCGGCCGTTCACCTCAGGTTCGCGTGCGGGCTTTCCCGGTGTGCCAGCCTCCCGTCGCCGGGGCGGGTCGGGCGATGGGAAGCCGGGCCGGCCGGGCGGGAGGGAAACGACATGGAGAGCGGGCCGGCGATCATCACGGGGACGGCGTTCGTCCTGTTCGGCGGCGCTCTGCTGACCTGGACCGGGACCCGGCTGTACCGTGGGGAGCCGGTGGCGGACGGTGTGAGCCGTATCGCATCCGCCACACTTGCGAGCCTCGCCGCCGTGGCCGCGCTCGCGGCCGGTGCGTGGTGCCTCCTGCGCCTCTGACATCACTGTTCCCGGTCCCCGGGCAACCGGAGGCGGAGTAACCGGGGGATCACGCTCCGGACAGGCCCGACGGGGCTGCTGGACAGTCCGGGCGGCAGGAATGCCGGTAGTCGGGTTACCGTTCGAGTGGCCGTTGTGGGCTTTTCCCGTTTGACACGGGGGCGGGATGTACCGTCACACTCCGCAGCGTCACCAGCGAGCCAGAAAAGCGACCTCACCCCGGGACCAAGGCCTGGGGAGGCCCAGCGTCGACCGGAGAGAAGAGCGAAGTTGTCCCCGACCAGCGAGACCGCACAGGGCGGCCGCCGACTCGTCATCGTCGAGTCGCCTGCCAAGGCGAAGACGATCAAGGGCTATCTCGGCCCGGGCTACACCGTCGAGGCGAGCGTCGGGCACATCCGCGACCTTCCGAACGGCGCCGCGGAGGTACCCGAGAAGTACACCGGCGAGGTCCGCCGCCTGGGCGTGGACGTCGAACACGACTTCCAGCCCATCTACGTCGTCAACGCCGACAAGAAGGCGCAGGTCAAGAAGCTCAAGGATCTGCTGCGCGAATCCGACGAACTCTTCCTCGCCACCGATGAGGACCGCGAGGGCGAGGCCATCGCCTGGCACCTCCAGGAGGTGCTCAAGCCGAAGGTCCCGGTCAAGCGGATGGTCTTCCACGAGATCACCAAGGACGCGATCCAGCAGGCCGTGCGCAACCCGCGCGAGCTGAACCAGAAGCTCGTCGACGCGCAGGAGACCCGCCGCATCCTCGACCGGCTCTACGGCTACGAGGTCTCGCCGGTCCTGTGGAAGAAGGTCATGCCGCGCCTGTCGGCCGGCCGTGTCCAGTCGGTCGCCACCCGTCTCGTGGTCGAGCGGGAGCGTGAGCGCATCGCGTTCCGTTCCGCCGAGTACTGGGACCTGACGGGCACCTTCGCGACCGGCCGCGCGGGCGACCCCTCGGACCCGTCGTCGCTGGCCGCCCGTCTGCAGAGCGTCGACGGCAGGAGGGTCGCGCAGGGGCGTGACTTCGACTCCCTGGGGCGGCTCAAGAGCGATCAGGTCCTGCACCTCGACGAGGCGAACGCCCGCGCCCTGGCCGCCGCCCTGGCGGACACCCGCTTCTCGGTGCGGTCCGTCGAGTCCAAGCCCTACCGCCGCTCGCCGTACGCCCCGTTCCGTACGACGACGCTGCAGCAGGAGGCGAGCCGCAAGCTCGGCTTCGGCGCGAAGGCCACCATGCAGATCGCGCAGAAGCTGTACGAGAACGGCTACATCACGTACATGCGTACGGACTCCACGACGCTGTCCGACACGGCGATCTCTGCCGCCCGTGCCCAGGTCACGCACCTGTACGGGGCCGAGTACCTGCCGGACGCCCCGCGCACCTACGCCGCCAAGGTCAAGAACGCGCAGGAGGCGCACGAGGCGATCAGGCCCTCGGGTGATCGTTTCCGCACCCCGGCGGAGACGGGGCTGACCGGCGACCAGTTCAAGCTCTACGAGCTGATCTGGAAGCGGACCGTCGCCTCCCAGATGAAGGACGCGACCGGTAACTCGGTCACCGTCAGGATCGGCGGCACCGCCGCCGACGGCCGGAACGCCGAGTTCAGCGCTTCCGGCAAGACGATCACCTTCCACGGCTTCCTGAAGGCGTACGTCGAGGGCGCCGACGACCCGAACGCCGAGCTCGACGACCGCGAGCGCCGGCTGCCGCAGGTCGCCGAGGGCGACGCGCTGAGCGCCGAGGAGATCACCGCCGACGGACACGCGACCAAGCCCCCGGCCCGCTACACCGAGGCCAGCCTGGTCAAGGAGCTGGAAGAGCGGGAGATCGGCCGTCCGTCGACGTACGCGTCGATCATCGGCACGATCCTGGACCGCGGCTATGTGTTCAAGAAGGGCACGGCCCTCGTGCCGTCCTTCCTGTCCTTCGCCGTGGTCAACCTCCTGGAGAAGCACTTCGGGCGGCTCGTCGACTACGACTTCACCGCCAAGATGGAGGACGACCTCGACCGCATCGCCCGCGGCGAGGCGCAGGCCGTGCCGTGGCTGAAGCGGTTCTACTTCGGCGAGACGGCATCCGACAGCGGCTTCCCCGCGGGCACCAACGGCACCGCGGCCGACGCCGGGAACGGCGACGGTGATCACCTCGGCGGCCTCAAGGAGCTGGTGACCGACCTGGGCGCGATCGACGCGCGCGAGGTGTCGTCGTTCCCCGTCGGCAACGACATCGTGCTGCGGGTCGGCCGCTACGGCCCGTACATCGAGCGCGGCGAGAAGGACACCGAGCAGCACCAGCGGGCCGACATCCCGGCCGACCTCGCCCCCGACGAGCTCACCGTCGAACTGGCGGAGGAGCTGCTGGCCAAGCCGAGCGGCGAGCGCCCGCTGGGCACGGACCCGGAGACGGGCCGCCCGATCGTCGCCAAGGACGGCCGCTACGGCCCGTACGTCACCGAGATCCTCCCCGAGGGCACCCCGAAGACCGGCAAGAACGCGATCAAGCCGCGCACGGCATCGCTGTTCAAGTCGATGTCCCTGGACACGGTGACTCTCGACGACGCGCTGAGGCTGATGTCGCTGCCGCGCGTCGTGGGCACCGACGCCGACGGGCAGGAGATCACCGCGCAGAACGGCCGCTACGGGCCGTACCTGAAGAAGGGCACGGACTCGCGCTCGCTGCAGTCCGAGGACCAGATCTTCACGATCACGCTGGAGGAGGCCCTGGCGATCTACGCCCAGCCCAAGCAGCGTGGCCGGGCGGCCGCCAAGCCGCCGCTGAAGGAGCTGGGCGAGGACCCGGTGAGCGGGAAGCCGGTCGTCGTCAAGGACGGCCGCTTCGGGCCGTACGTCACCGACGGCGAGACCAACGCGACCCTGCGCTCCGGCGACAGCGTGGAGGCGATCACTCCGGAGCGCGGCTTCGAGCTGCTCGCGGAGAAGCGCGCCAAGACGCCCGCGAAGAAGACGGCGAAGAAGACGGTCGCCAAGAAGGCACCGGCCAAGAAGACGACGTCGACAGCGGCGAAGAAGACGGCCGCCAAGAAGACCGCCGCGAAGACGACCGCGAAGAAGACGACGACGGCGAAGAAGACCGCTGCCGCCAAGACGGCGGCGTCGAAGGGCACCGCGGAGGACTGACGCGGAAGAGGACCGAGCCGAAGGGGCACGGTTCCTCACAACCCCTTGGCCAAACACACGGTCCGGCATCGGTTCGGTGTCGGGCCGTGTGTACATGGCGAGTGGCCGCACCGGGCTGTCGGTGGCTCCCGATAGTCTGAATGCATGACGCGAGCCGAGCAGCCAACGGCCCCCCAAGCGGCCCCCGACGACGCCCTGGTCGCAGATTCCCGCGAGCGCGCCGTCCGCGCCCTGCTGCGCCAGCCGCAGCTGAAGCGGCTGTGGAGCGCCCAGCTCGTGGGCGGCATCGGTGACGCGCTCGCCGTGCTCGTCCTGGTCCTGCTCGTTCTCCAGGCGGCCATCGCCGCGGGCTCCTTCGGCGGTGGCTACCGGGGTGTGGCGTTCGCGATCGCGACCGTCTTCGGCGTGCGGATTCTTTCCACCCTGCTCTTCGGGGCCGTGCTCCTCGGCCCGCTGAGCGCGCTGACGTCCAAGGAGGGGCCGCTCGACCGCCGCTGGACCATGGTCGGCGCGGATGGCCTCAGGGCGGCCCTGCTGATCGTCGCCCCCCTGTGGATCGACTGGACTCCGGGCAACGCGCTCGCGCTCCTGCTGGTCACCGCCTTCGTCACCGGCGTGGCCGAGCGCTTCTGGACGGTGTGCCAGGAGAGTGCGGCGCCCGCGCTGCTGCCCGCGCCGCCCCTCGAGGGCGCGACGGTGCGTCCGCTGCCGGACCACATGGACGCCCTGCGCCGTCTGTCGCTGCGGACGGGGTTCGTGGCGGTGCCGCTGGCCGCTGCCGGACTCGTCGTGGTGGCGCTGGTGAACAACCTGCTGGGCACGGGCATCGCCTGGTTCGGCCAGCACCAGGCGGCCCTCGCGTCGTACGTGGCGGCCGGGCTGTTCGCCGCCTCCCTGTCGGTGGCCACCTCACTGCAGCTGCCCGACACCCGCACTCCCCGCGCGCGCTCGCCTCTGGAGGGCCTGCGCCGCCCCCGGACGGAAGCGGGCGTCGCCAAGGGCCGCACGGGCGCGCTCCCGCTGCTGGTGCTCGCCTGCGCCGCCGTCGCCGGGGCGGTCGCGGCCGCCGTCGCCGTCTGCGTGCTGCAGGCCAAGGACCTGGGCGGCGGCCCGGTGCTGTACGGCCTGCTGGTTCTCGCGCTGACCGGGGGCACGGTCGTCGGCATCCGTACGGCGCCCCGTGTGCTGCCCGCGCTGTCGAGGCGCCGGCTGCTCGCGCTGGCGATCGCCTTCACCGGGATAGCGCTGCTCGCCGCGGGTCTCGACCCGGACGTCACGAGCGTGCTGCTGATCGCGCTGCTCGCGGGCATCGGCGCGGGCGTGGCCGCGAACACCGGGCACACGCTGCTCGAGCAGGAGGCCGAGGAGCACCGCCGGGCGCGGACGACCGAGCATCTGCACGCGGTCGTGAGGGTGTGCGGAGCCCTCTGCGCACTCGTGGCGCCGCTGGTGGCCGGAGCCATCGGGCCGCACCGGATGGAGAACGGCAGGTTCGTGTTCGCGCACGGCGGCGCCGCCTTCACGCTGATGCTGGTCGGCGCGCTGCTGCTGCCCGTGGCCGCACTGGTGCTCGCCAAGGTCGACGACCGCTCCGGCGTGCCGCTGCGGCAGGACCTGCTCGACGCCCTGCGCGGCGGCGACGATCCGGAGAACGCCCCTGTGGCGAGCGGGTTCTTCATTGCCCTGGAGGGCGGCGACGGCGCCGGGAAGTCCACCCAGGCCGAGGCGCTCGCCGAGTGGATCCGCGGCAAGGGCCACGAGGTGGTGCTGACCCGTGAGCCGGGCGCCACTCCGGTCGGCAAGCGGCTGCGGTCGATCCTGCTGGACGTCTCCAGCGCCGGCCTCTCGCACCGCGCGGAGGCGCTGCTGTATGCGGCGGACCGCGCGGAACACGTGGACACGGTCGTGCGTCCGGCCCTGGAGCGGGGCGCCGTCGTGATCTCGGACCGCTACATCGACTCGTCCGTGGCCTACCAGGGCGCGGGCCGTGACCTGTCCCCGACCGAGATCGCCCGCATCAACCGCTGGGCGACGGACGGCCTCGTGCCGCACCTCACCGTGCTGCTGGACGTCGCCCCGGAGACCGCGCGGGAGCGGTTCACCGAGGCACCGGACCGGCTGGAGTCGGAGCCGGCCGAGTTCCACGCGCGCGTGCGGTCCGGTTTCCTCACGCTGGCTGCCGCCGACCCCGCGCGCTACCTGGTCGTCGACGCCGGACAGGAGCCCGAGGCGGTCACGACCGTGATCCGGGCCCGGCTCGACCAGATGCTCCCGCTGTCCGAGGCGGAGCTGAAGGCGCAGGAGGAGGCACGCCGCAAGGCCGAGGAGGAGGCCCGGCGCAAGGCCGAGGAGGAGGCCGCGCGCAAGGCCGAGGAGGAGCGACTGGAGCGCGAGCGCCAGGAGCAGCTCGCCAAGCTGCGCGCCGAGGAGGAGGAGCGCGAGCGGCGCGAGCTGGAGGAGGCGCAGCGCCGCGAGGCCGAGCGGCAGGCGGAGGAGGCCCGGCGGCGTGCCGAGGAAGCCCGTCGGCGTGCCGAGGAGGAGAAGGCGCGGCTGCTGGCCGAGGAGAAGGCCCGGGCCGAGGAGGAGGCGCGGCGCAGGGCCGAGGAGGAGCGGCGGCGCAGGCAGGCGGAGGAGGAGGCCCGGCTGCGGGCGGAGGCCGAGGAGCGCCGGCTGGAGAAGCAGCGGAAGGCCGAGGAGGCGCTGCTGCGGGCCGAGGAGGCGCGCAGGGCGGCCGCGGAGGCGGCGGCGTCGGCCGCGGCGGCGGCATCGGCCCCGCCCGCGACGCCGGCCGCCGGATCCGGCGCGCCCGCACGGAGTGCGTCGCCGGACAACGAGACGACGGTCCCCACGCCACTGGTGACACCGACGAACGCGTCCGGCGGGCCGGTGGAGGAGACCGCGGTCCTGCCGCCGGTACGGGCGCGCGACACCGACGCCGAGACCACGGCGGAGCTCCCGGCGCCGCCCGAGCCGCAGGGAGCGGCCGACGAGACGGCGGTGCTGCCCCCCGTGGTGCCGGGATCCGCCGACGAGACGGCCGTCCTGCCGCCCGTACGGGACACGGGCGCCGGTGATCCGGCGGACAGGGTGCCGCCCGGCTTCTTCCGCGACGAGCGCCCGGCTCCGCGACCGGACGGCGCCGAGGACCGCACGCGCGAGCTGCCGCAGCTGGACGCCGACGGCCGCCCTCGCCGCCCGCGCCCGGACTGGGCCGAGGAGACGCCTCTGGACGACCTCCCGACCCTGGCGGACGAACTGCTCGGCCCCCGTCAGGACGAGGACTGGGGCGACGGCCGGGACGGGCGGGACGGGCGGGGACGCGGCAGGCGCCGCTGAGCGGCGTCTGACCCGCCTGTCGGTGCCCGCGGCCGTGGTCAGTGGTGATCCGTTGTCAGTGGTGACCCGCACAATGGATCGCGGTAGGGCGCAGTACGACGGAAGGGCGGTGTCCCCGTGAGCGTGTGGGACGACCTGGTGGGCCAGGAGAAGGTGTGCGAGCAGCTCGACGCGGCTGCCCGGGACGCCGACGCCCTGGTCACCGCGGCCGCCGCCGACACCTCGCCGCCCGAGGCGTCCAAGATGACGCACGCCTGGCTGTTCACGGGTCCGCCCGGCGCGGGACGTACGCAGACGGCGCGGGCCTTCGCCGCCGCGCTGCAGTGCGTGAGCCCCGACCGCGCGCTCGGCGGCGCCCCCGGCTGCGGGTTCTGCGACGGCTGCCACACCGCCCTGATCGGCACCCACGCGGACGTCACCACGGTCGCCGCCGTCGGCACCCAGATCCTCGCCGACGACATGCGCGACACGGTCCGCAAGTCGTTCACGTCGCCGGCGAACGGACGCTGGCAGGTGATCCTCGTCGAGGACGCCGAGCGGCTGAACGAGAAGTCGGCCAACGCGGTCCTGAAGGCGGTGGAGGAGCCCGCCCCCCGCACCGTCTGGCTGCTGTGCGCGCCGTCCCTGGAGGACGTCCTGCCGACGATCCGCTCCCGCTGCCGCCACCTGAACCTGCGCACTCCCTCCGTGGAGGCGGTCGCGGACATGCTCGTGCGGCGCGACGGCATCGAGCCGGAGACCGCTGCCGCCGCCGCCCGCGCCACCCAGGGTCACGTCGACCGTGCCCGCAGGCTGGCCACGGACGAGCGGGCCCGGGCCCGCCGGGCCGCCGTCCTGAAGCTCCCCCTGCGCCTCGACGACATCGGCGGCTGCCTCAGAGCCGCCCAGGAGCTGGTCGACGCGGCCACCGACGACTCCAAGCAGCTCGCCGAGGAGATCGACGCCAAGGAGACCGAGGAGCTGAAGGCGGCGCTCGGCGCGGTGCAGGGCGGCCGGATGCCGCGCGGCACCGCGGGCGTGGTCAAGGAGCTGGAGGACAAGCAGAAGCGCCGCCGGACGCGCACCCAGCGCGACAGCCTGGATCAGGCCCTCACCGACCTCACGGGCTTCTACCGCGACGTCCTCGCCCTCCAGCTCGGCTCCCGCGTCGCCCTCGCCAACACGGACGCGGAGGACGCCCTGGAGCGGCTGGCCCGCGGCAGCACACCCGAGGCCACCCTCCGCCGTATCGAGGCGATCTCCGCGTGCCGGGACGCCCTGGACCGCAATGTGGCCCCGCTGCTGGCGGTGGAGGCCATGACGATGGCGCTCAGAGCGGGATGACGGGCGAACCGCGTACGAGGAGCGCGCCCTCGGGATGAGCGCCCCCGTGACCCCCTTCCCTCTTCCGTGGGTGGGCTCGACGGACGATTGACGATGTCACTCGTACGAGGCGCCTGAGTCACTGACAGACATCAACTCGTCGCCCACGGTTACGCTCACGAGATGCACACCAGGCGCATTCCCGGACCGTCCCGCCTTCTGCACCCCCTCCGCCGTCCCCGAGGCTCCCGTCGTTCCCTCCCCGCGATGCGGACGGGCGGCACGCTGCTCGCCGCCGTCTCGCTGCTGCTCTCGGCCTGCTCCACCGGCGGCTCGACGACCGCACAGACGGCCCTGGCCGCGCTGCCCCAGTCGCCCCCGTCGGCGCTGGCCCGGTACTACACACAGAAGCTGACCTGGCGCACCTGCGGCGTCCCCGGCTTTCAGTGCGCCACCATGAAGGCCCCGCGCGACTACGCCAAGCCGGGCGCGGGCGACGTACGGCTCGCCGTGGCCCGCAAGAGGGCCACCGGCCAGGGAAGGCCGCTGGGGTCGCTGCTCGTGAACCCGGGCGGGCCGGGCGGCTCGGCGGTCGGTTACCTGGAGCAGTACGCGGGCGTCGGCTACCCGGCCGAGATCCGTGCCCGCTACGACATGGTCGGCGTCGACCCGCGCGGCGTGGCCAACAGCGAGCCGATCGAATGCCTCGACGGCCCCCGGATGGACGCGTACGCGCAGACCGACATCACCCCTGACGGCCCGGCGGAGACGCGCCGCCTGGTGGATGCCTTCAAGCGGTTCGCGGAGGGCTGCGGGCGGCACTCGGCGGCCCTGTTGCGCCATGTCTCCACGGTCGAGGCGGCCCGTGACATGGACATCCTGCGCGCGGTGCTCGGCGACCGGAGGCTGAACTACGTGGGCGCGTCGTACGGGACGTTCCTCGGGGCGACGTACGCGGGCCTGTTCCCGGAGCGGGTGGGCCGGATGGTGCTGGACGGCGCGATGGACCCGGCCCTGTCCGCACGCAGGCTCAACGAGGAGCAGACGGCGGGGTTCGAGACGGCGTTCCAGTCCTTCGCCAAGGACTGCGTCCGGCGACCGGACTGCCCGCTGGGCGGCCCGGGCACGTCGCCGGCGAAGGTCGGCGACAAGCTGAAGGCGTTCTTCAAGAAGCTCGACGCGTCACCCGTCCCGACCGGCGACGCGGACGGCCGCAGGCTCGGCGAGGCCCTGGCGACGACGGGAGTGATCGCCGCGATGTACGACGAGGCGGCCTGGCCGCGGCTGCGCCAGGCGCTGACCTCGGCGATGAAGCACCGCGACGGCGCCGGTCTGCTCATGCTGTCGGACAGCTACTACGAGCGGGACGCGGGCGGCAAGTACGCGAACCTGATGTCCGCGAACGCGGCCGTGAACTGCCTCGACCTGCCGCCCGCGTTCTCCGGTCCGGAGGACGTGGAGAAGGCGCTCCCGGCGTTCGAGAAGGCCTCCCCGGTGTTCGGGCGGGGACTGGCCTGGGCGTCCCTGGGCTGCGCGTACTGGCCGGTGCGCGCGACCGGACGGCCGCACCGCATCCAGGCGAAGGGAGCGGCGCCGATCGTGGTGGTGGGCACGACCCGCGACCCGGCCACCCCCTACCGCTGGGCGCGCTCGCTCGCCTCCCAGCTCACCTCCGGCAGGCTCCTCACCTACGACGGTGACGGCCACACCGCATACGGCCGCGGCAGCAGGTGCGTGGACTCGACGATCGACGCGTATCTGCTCCGCGGCACGCCACCGGCGCAGGGAAAGCGCTGCTCGTAGGCGCCGTGCCACCCCCTGGGGGCTCCACCTCCAGGGGGTGGTCGGAGCACCCCCGGAAACTGTGTAGACTTACCGATGTTGCTGATCGCACCATAGTGCGGGCAGCGCGCCGCCTTAGCTCAGATGGCCAGAGCAACGCACTCGTAATGCGTAGGTCTCGGGTTCGAATCCCGAAGGCGGCTCCATCGGAACCCCAGCCCAGAGAGTATCTGAGCTGGGGTTTTTGCGTTCAGCGGATGCGGCGGCGGGCGCGGGCCTCCCTGGTGCTCGTGGTCTCAATTGTGGTCTCAATTGCGGGCTCAGACTGAGGCATGAAGGCGTCTCCCATGCGGCGCATGGCGTCCTTCGAGAGGTGAGATCTCCCCTTCACGTGCCGCCGGGTCTGACTGATCTGGGTGTGCCGAAGGATCTCCATGATCGTAGGCATGTCCGCGCCCAGCTCGTTCAGGATCGTGCCTGCGGTGTGACGGCTTCCGTCGTACAGGCGCCGGTCGTCGATTCCGGCTTCCTCAAGCAGCTCCTTGAACTCCGCCCAGTCGGCTCGTGGGTCTAACGGCCGACCGTCCGGACGCGTGAACACCGCGCCGTGCTCCTCCCACGCGTCGCATGCGGCGGCTCGCATCTCCTCCTGGCGTGCCTTGTGCTCGTGCAGGTAGGGGATGAACGGCGGCGGGATCGGCACAGGGTTGGTGCTCTTCTTGGTCTTGGGGCGTGTGAAGACCAGTCCGCCTCCCTTGCGCTCCGGGCATGCGCTCGCGTGCTTCGTGCAGTTCTTTGTGCACGGCTTGGGGCATCCGCGCTTGTAGTTCTTGTGTGCCTTGCACTCCGGCGGGCACGGCTCGAAGCGGTGCAGCCGGGAGCCACAGGCGTGCGGGTCCTTGCAGCCGTGCCGCCACGTGAGCCGCTGAAGCTGCCATTGGGGGTGGAACAGCTCGTTTCCGAGGTCCACGTACTTCCAACGAAGCCCCAGGGTCTCTCCCTGCCGGAAGCCCATCCCGACGCCGACGCACCTCCACATGAAGGTGGGCCGCCTGACCGCCGCTTCGAGGAATGCCTTGGCCTCTTCGGTGGTGAACGGGGTCGCCTCGGTCTCGTCGACCGTCGGCGGGTCCACGAGTGTGGCCACGTTCTCGGCGATGATCCGGCGACGGTGGGCAATCTTCAGGGCTCGCGACAGGAAGCGGTGAACCTTGAGCACGTGCGACGGCGCGTGTCCTTCGTCGAGCATCGCGCGGTACATCCGCTCAAGGTGTTCCGGCTGGAGCTTGTCGAGCCGGTGCTTGCCGATGTTGGGGATGATGTCGTCGCGGGTCTTGGACCAGTAGTCGGTCCAGGGAACGCGGCTTGAGCTTGAGGCTCGCGATGTCGGTGAGGTAGGTCCGGTACGGCAGGGTCAACGCCGATTACGCGTCCTGACGGCCCGTCCGCACGGTCACAGGTGCGCGCGCCGGGTGCGGCGCCGCGACGCGACGGTGATCAGGGCCGCGCCGGCCGCTGCGAGCAGGGCGGCGAGGCCGGCGAAGAGGCCGGTGTGGGACGACCCGGTGTGCGCCAGGCTCCCGGTAGCGGGGCTCTGCGAGGGTGTCCCGGAGTCCGCGGCCGGAGCGGCCGCCGAGGCCGGGGCCGACGAGGACGCCCCCGCGGTGCCGGGAACCGTGGACGGCGTCGCGCCGGGGGCGGACGTGTCCGCCGGCGCGCTCGGGGCGGACCCCGGCACCTCGTGCAGGACGGTCTTCGCGTTCGCGATCGGGGTCCCGAGGAAGGTCAGCGAGGTCAGCTTGATGTCCCGCGCGGAGCCGGGGTCGTGCGTGGTCGAGAACCGGAGGTCGTAGTCGTGCTTCTGGCCGTGGGCGAATCCCGCGGCCAGTTGCGGCAGCTTCCACTCCCCCGGCTGGACGACGACGGCCGGCACCCAGACGCCGTCGACGCGGACGTCGAGTCCGAGGCCGGGGCCCGTGGGGTAGACCTCGATCAGTGTGTCCAGCGGCTTGGTGAACGCGCCGCCGGCCTGGTTGTCCAGTACCAGCGTGGTCGTCCCGGGCCGGCCGGGCGCGACGGTCACGGCGTGCGTGAACGACTCGGTGAACCGGCCGTCGGGCAGGGCCGGCGAGAGATCGAAATGGACCTTCTGGGCCGTGCCGCCACCGCCGACGGCGGAGATGTCCAGACCGTCGTCGTTCCCGGGGTAGTCGGCGCCGAAGGCGACGGTCACCTGCCAGCTGTACGAGGCCCCTGCCGGAATCTGGAACGGGTGCCTGGCGTCGGTGCCCTGCGGGAAGAACTCGTCGATGAGCGCCGGGCTCTGCCCCATCGTGCTGCTGCCGGTGGCGGGCGCGGTGAGGGGCCGCACGCCGAAGGAGACCTGTCCGGGCTCCAGCGGGCTCGGCCCGCCGGTCGGCAGCGCGGCCAGCTCGCCGCTGTACGGCTGGGCCTTCGCGGAGCCGTTGGTGACGGTCAGCGTGAAGGTGTTCTCGCCGTGCCCGCGGGTCACCGTGTGGTGGGTGGCGTCGCTGATGGCCAGGGTCAGTGCGGCGGATGTGTCCGCGTGAGCGGCGGGCGCGAGCAGCGCGGCGCCCGCAGCGGCGGTGAGGGCGACGGCGGTGGCCGTCGGCAGCAGGGTGCGGCGGGAAGGCCGAGCGGGACCGAGACGACGAGCGGACATGGTGGTTCCCCCCAAGGAACGCGAAGCGGTGGTGCGCTGCCCCTCTGCGGCCCTGGTTCGACATCAGCGGCTGGCGATGCACGGATCTTCGCAGGCCATCGGTGACCGCGCGGTGTGGGGATTGTCACCGCCGCGCAACAATGACGCCCGCGCCCCGGGGGCCGCGGGCGTACGAGGCCGGCCTCCGGCTCTCACCGGGCCATTTCCGTCAC
The DNA here is from genome assembly GCF_002920635.1 of Streptomyces sp. Ru72. Classification (GTDB taxonomy): domain Bacteria; phylum Actinomycetota; class Actinomycetes; order Streptomycetales; family Streptomycetaceae; genus Streptomyces. The sequence continues at coordinate 23,218 of NZ_PQSR01000033.1, forward strand.
TCCAGGGCGTCCGCCGCCGCGTTGATAACCGCGACGAAGCCTGCGGGCTCTGGCACGGTCATGACGGCACGTGCGGTCAGCTCCTTCGGGACTCGGCGGTGCCCGCGCTGGCCACCAGCAGCCAGGGCAGACCCTGTTCGCGCAGCTCCGCGACCGCGTCGAAGGCCGCGATGTCGCCGAGGTCGTCGTACCCCGTGCGGCTGAGGAGTGTGCAGCGGCGATGGCGGTGGGTGGTACAAGAGATGCTGGCCGGCGCGAACGCTGCCGACGGAGCCGGCTTCGTTACCCAGATCGGCGATCAGTAGACCGGCAAGTGACAGAACAACGCCTCATGCTGCGTGGACGCCCCCGGACCAAGATCTGACAACTGGTAAGGCGTAGGTCTCGGCTTCGAATCCCGAAGGCGGCTCCATTCGAACCCCAGCCCGGACAGTGTCTGAGCTGGGGTTTTTGTGTCTAGCGGATGCGGCGACGGCGGCGGGCACGTGCCGCGCGGTTGTCGCCGGTCTCAGTTCTGGTGCGCCGCTCACCCGGGCGTCGCTGAGCGACAGGGCGGTGCTCACGCGGTTGAAGGGTGTGGGGGCGCCGCCCTCCACCACGGAGCGCCGCAGGGAGAAGTTGCCTTCGATGCGGGCCGAGTCGGCCTCGATGCCGGGTATCCGGCTGTCGGTGAATACAAGGGCCTGCGTCGACGCGCCGAGGAGATTCACCGCCTCCTCGAACCAGCATGCCTTCATCCAGAGGGCATGGGCGATCTGCGCGCCCGCCAGGTCCAGGGGCCCGGAGATCCGTGCCCCTGTGAGCCTCAGGCGCGCCACCGCACCCGGTTGCGCGGTGTTCGCGCCCAGCAACAACGCGGCGATCACCACCGCCCGCACCGTCCGCTCGGGTCCCCACCCTCCGCCGTCGGCGACCTGGTCCTCCTCCGGCGTACCCGTACGCAGGTCGACCCTCCGCCCCTCGGGGAACGCGTCCCACAGCTCACGCTCAGGTGAAGTCAACTCATCGTAGGAAAGCACTCGTGCAGAGACGGGGGAAACCCATCGGCGCGCTGCTGGGAACGGCGGGCGAAGTGTTGGCCGTCTGGGGCGGACGGGTATCGCTGAGGGACCTACGCCACTCTTGCCGACGCGGCGATGGTTTCGGTGCTGTGAGACGGATGTCTGCGAACAGGGCGCCGTAGTGGTGGTGAGCAGGTCCGCACTGTGATCGGCGTGCGGATGGGAGATCCAGATCGCGTCGAGCTCTTCCAGCGGGACGTATCGCTGGAGCGGGCCGAGCGTCCCGGTTCCGGCGTCCACCCAGATGCGGGTCTCCCCGCTCGACACCAGGTAGCCGGAGCATGGGTTGTCCGCGCTCGGGTACGGCGTCGCGCTTCCCAGGACGGTGAGACGGATGGGCTCGCTGCTCATCGGGCGATCTTCGTGTCCGGACTGTCGGTGTCGGGGAGCCAGTCACGGTCGGGGTCGTAGTCGAGCCAGCGGCGGGTGCGGCCGATCGCGGTGAAGCCGCGGATCAGGGTGTCGAGGTGGGGGTGGCGGTGGGACGCGCGCCAGGCCAGGGACCATGCGTACAGCGGGGTGGGGCGACCAGAGGGATGGAGCGCAGGCCCGCGTGGTCGGGCAGGGGAGCGTCGGCGGGAAAGAGGGTGAAGCAGTCCGGGTCGGCGCGCAGGTGCGCGGCCAGGTGGTCGAGGCCCAGGTTGGGGCCGTCCTGGTGGCGCTGGACGGCGAAGGCGTCGGCGAAGCGGTGCAGAAAGTCCAGGCGGGACAGTTCCGCTGGGCAGAACAGGGTGCTTGTGCGCAGGGCGGATGGTCTGAGCTCGGCGGCGCTCGCGAGGGGGTGAGAGGTACTGAGCAGTACGTCGACGGGTTCGAGGCGGACCAGGCGCTGGGTGAGGCCCGCTGTGCCGCCGGGCAGCGGGTGCACCCGGCCGAATCCCAAGTCGGTGTCGCCGCGCAGCAGCGCCTGGGCGACGGACGGCCAGTCGCGTCCGGGACCCGGCTCCAGCCGTACGCCGCCGAGCCCTTCGACTGCCTGGGCGACCGTGCGCATCGGCGCGAACAGGTGGCCCCACACGTCGAGCCGGATGGACGGTCCCACACCGCGAAGGACGGCGATTGCCTTGTCACCCGCCGACAGGGCCTCGCGAGCGGCCGGCAGGAATCGCTCACCCTCTTCGGTCAGCCGTACGCCGCCCTCGCGTTCGAACAGCCGGACCGACAGCAGGGTCTCCAGGCGGGCGACACGTTTGGACAACGCCTGCTGACTGGTGCCCAGTTGCCCGGCTGCGCGTCCGAAATGCAGGTGCTCGGCGGTGACGGTGAACGCCCGCACCAGCGCGAGGTCGAGATCCATGGCCCTGACCTTAAGGTGACAACACACCGTTGTTACCACCAGGCCTCCGTTGTTGGCGGGGCACACCCGATGGCCGATTAAGTGCCTCCACAAGGAGGTGCCGACATGAAAGCGCTCATACCGACCGGAGATCCGGCCGAACCCGTTGTGCTCGCCGACGTCCCCGAGCCCACGCCAGGCCCGGACGAGGCCCTGGTGAAGGTCGAGGCGTTCTCGATCAACCGAGGCGAGACGTTCAGGCTCGAACGGCCCGCCGCCGGGGACCGTCCGGGGAAGGACATCGCGGGCCTGGTCGTACAGCCCGCCGCCGACGGGAGCGGCCCCGCCGGCGCCACCCGCGTCGTCGGCCACCCGATGGCCGGCGGCTGGGCCGAGTACGCCGCTGTCCCCACCTCGGCCCTCGCGCCGCTGCCCGACGCCATTGCGGCAGTCGAAGGCGCGGCGCTCCCGCTGGCCGGGCTCACCGCCCTGCGCCTGCTGGACAGCTCAGGGCCCCTGCACGGCCGCCAGGTCCTTCTGACCGGGGCGTCCGGGGGAGTCGGGCACTACGTCACCGAGCTCGCGTCGGCCGCCGGAGCCCGGATCACGGCCGTGACCCGGGACGCCGAACGCGGCGCCCGGCTCGCCGAACTCGGCGCCGAGGCGGTCGTCCACGAAGTCGCCGACGCCCGCGGCCCCTTCGACCTCGTCCTGGAGTCGACCGGGGGCCAGGCTCTGCCTCTTGCGCTGTCCCGGCTCGCTCGGCGCGGCACGCTGATCTGGTTCGGCCAGGCCAGCCGTACGCCGGCGACGCTCGATTTCTTCGACTTCTTCGCCGGTCCGGAATCGGCGGTCATCCGCCACTTCCACTACCTCGACGCCGACACCAGCCTCGCCGCCGACCTGGCGACGCTCGTCCGGCTCACCGCGGGAGGCCGTCTGCACCCGGAGATCGGCCGCGTCGCCGACTGGGCCGAGACCGCGACCGCCCTCACCGACCTGCGGGACCGCCGCATTCGCGGCAAGGCCGTCCTCACCCTCAGCTGACAAGGAGCCCGTCATGACCGATCCCAGGACTGTCGTCGTCCGCTACATCGAGGCCGTCCGCGACGGCGACGCGCACACCATCGCCGCCAGCTTCGCCGAAGACGCCAGCTGGCACTACCCGGGCAGCCTGCCCATCTCCAAGATCTGGAACGGCCGCGACGCGATCGTCAACGAGTTCCTCGGCGGCATGGGCCCGATCCTCGTCCCCGGCACGCTGAAGATCGAACTCATCAGCACGATCGCCGAAGGCGACCGCGTCGTCGCCGAGTGGACCTCCCAGGCCGAGACCGTCCACGGCACCACCTACGACAACCGCTGTATCGGCATCTACACCGTCCGCGACGGCCGGATCACTTCAGTGATCGAGTACGCCGACACCCAGCACGTGGCAGCTGCCCTGTTCCCCGGCACGGACTGAATGACCCAGCTCGAAACCGTCACCGACCGCGCGATCACCCGATGATCCCGGGCTGTGCGACCCCGTGACGGACTTCGCCATACGTCAGCCCTGTGAGCGTCTTGGCCTGCAGGGCAGGACGCCTTCAGCTGACGAAGGCGTCGAAGGTTCTCGGCAAGGAGCCGACGACACGCCTGCGCCCCGTTCTCCTTCCCCGGCCTGGCTCCCCATGAGGACCACCGTCTGCCATCCGGCGGGATCCGGAGGGCCGGCAGCTCTGGCACCTGAGTACGGAGACCCGCTGCCTCCGCCGCGCTCTGGGCTACTGCTACTGGCTGTCGGCATGGCGGGGGCCGACCCGGGCGGGGCGCACCCATGGGACGAGCGCCGGGACGCGAGCACGGTAGGCGTCGTAAGAGGCCCCGAACTGACTGGCCATAAGGTCGTCCTCGATCCGGACCCGGCGCAGCAGCCACGGGACGGCGACCGGGAGGACGGCAGTCCAGACGCCGAAGCCGCAGGCCAGCATGCTGCCGACGATCAGTCCGAGCAGGCCGGTGTAGATGGGATGGCGGACCAGCCGGTAGGCCCCGTCCGTACGCAGCTCGTGGTGCTCCCGGACCATTGGAACGCTGGCCCACATCGTGCCCAGAACCCAGCGGGCCCACAGCAGCAAAGCGGTGGAGGCGACGGTAAGCAAGCCACCCAGGAGTGCGAGTGCAGGCTGCCAGTACTGAAGATGACGCCAGAAATCCTGAGAGTGCCTGACCAGCAAGGAAAATGCGTAGGCGCCGGCGATCAGCAGAACCCGGCGGGGCAACGTGCGACGCAGTCCACGCACCCAGTCGTGCAGACCGGCCTGGCTCTTCACGCCGAAGTAGACAGCACCCACAATCCAGGCCACGACAAAGATCAGGACGCAGACGCCGGTGAGAGCAGCAAGTGCTGAGTGAAGTGAACCCATGCCTCAAGACTGCTCCGAGCGCGAAGCGGATCACCACCACCCACAGGTTGATGGAGAGGTCTCCACCCACGGATGGAGACCCGACAGGGAGGCGCCGACGGCGTGCGCTCGTGCGGGGGCACACGGGTGGCTGCACGGGCCGGACGTGTGGCCGCGCAAGCCGAGACGGAGCTTCGTCAGGTCACTTCGTCGGTCTCGTCCTGAGAGTCCTCACCTGGACGAGAGCGCGGACCTGCGTTGGGCACGTGCCTTTACCAGACGTTCGCGGTGGCGGCGACGGTCGCGCCACCACTGAAGCCGATCATGAGAATTCTGGAGAGGCTTGCAGGAGCAGAGCGAAGGCGCCAGGGAGGAAGAAGATCGCCAGTGCCCACCAGGGCGCTCCGGCAAAGCCGAGCGCGGTGGGCGGGACAGCGGTGATCGGCAGGGCACCAGCGAGTAGACGCCTCAGCGTCCGCAGACCCCTCGCATGGAGCTTGAGAAAGTCGGCGCGAGCAAGCGCCTCTTGAACTGCCTTCTCCACCGGAGCCAAAGGCCGGAAACGCCTGTAACCCCCCTTGAAACCCAAGTGGGTAGTGCGCCATGGATGGAGAGGCCAGGACACCAACGGGCGGACCGCCGCACCTCGTTGACGTCCACGCCGTCGGCCCCGGCTGTCAGGCCATCCCGAGGAAGCGCAGCACGGCGAGCACCCGGCGGTGGTCCGCGTCTGCCTTCGGCAGGTCGAGCTTGGCGAAGATGCTGTTGATGTGTTTGGCCACCGCACTCTCGCTGACCACGAGCTGCTCGGCTATCCCGGCGTTGGACCGGCCGCCCGCCATCAGTTCCAGGACCTCGCGTTCGCGCGGGGTGAGGCGGTCCAGCGGATCACTGTGACGGCGCACCAGCAGCTGGGAGACCACCTGCGGGTCCAGTGCGGTGCCGCCCGCGGCCACCCGCCGCAGCGCGTCGGCGAACTCCTCGACGTCCGCGACCCGCTGTTTGAGCAGATAGCCGATTCCCGACGTGTTGGCGGCCAGCAGATCGGCTGCGTACCGCTCCTCCACGTACTGCGAGAGCAGCAGTACCGTCGTGTCCGGCCACTGCCGCCTGATGACCAGCGCGGCCCGCACGCCCTCGTCCGTGAAACCGGGAGGCATGCGGACGTCCACCACCGCAATGTGCGGCCGGTGTTCCTCCACCGCCGCCAGCAGCGTTTCCGCGTCGCCGACCTCGGCGGCCACCTCGAACCCGGCCATTTCCAGGACCTTGACCACGCCGATCCGAAGCAGGACGGAATCCTCGGCGATCACGGCACGGACGGCAGCTCCACGGTCAAGACGGTCGGCCCCTCGACGGGGCTGTCGACCGACAGCGTGCCATCGACCGAGGCGACCCGCTTGGCCAGCCCCGCGAGGCCGGTGCCGCGGGTGGGGTCGGCGCCGCCCACACCGTCGTCGCTGACGACGACCAGCAGGGTCGGCCCGAAGCGTTCCAGTGTGACCTCGGCTCTCGACGCCTCCGCGTGCTTCACCACGTTCGTCAGCGCTTCCGAGACGACGAAGTAGGCGACGGCCTCGATCGTGGGCGACGGCCGCGACGGCAGGTCCACCTTCACCCGTACCGGGACGGGCGCCCGGGCGGCGAGTCCAGAGAGCGCGGCGTCGAGGCCGCGGTCCTCCAGAACGGCCGGGTGCAGCCCGCGCACCAGACTGCTCAGCTCCTCTATCGCCTCCTTCGCCTCCCGGTGTGCCTCGTCGATCACCCGGCGGGCATCCTCGGGGAGGTCCCCGAGTGTGGCCTTCGCCAGCCCCAGGTTGACCGCCAGGGAGACCAGCCGCTGCTGGGCCCCGTCGTGCAGGTCCCGTTCGATGCGCCGCCGTTCGGCGTCGGCCGCGTCCACAAGGCCCGCCCGGCTCTCGGCCAGGGCCTCGACCCGGCGCGCCAGCTGCTCTTCGCGGCTCGGGCCGAGCAGCACGGTGGCGGCCCGGGTGTCGAGCCGGGCCAGGGCTCCGGAAAGCCAGGAAGCCGCGTAGAGGAGGGCGATTCCAGCAGCGGTGACGTACGCCGCCCAGGTGGTGTGGCCGGGGTGGTCGACGCGCCAGTCCAGCGACACCAGCCAAAGCCATACGTAGGCCGAGGCGGCGGCGATGGCCACGGCCCACAACAGAAGGACGAGAACCGAGGCGAGGGCCAGCAACGGCCCCCCCAGCAGGTGGTACATGAGCTGCCACCGACCCGGCGGGGACCGCAGCCAGTTGCGCAGCGGGGGCCGCGGTCCGCTGTAGGGGGAGGGGATGTCCACGCTGAGCCGGGTACGGAAGCGGCCGTGCTGTGCGGCGGTCAGCAGCGGACCGCCGAGCACGACGGCGGCGAGCGGGACGAGCACCGCGAGGAGGATGGCAGCCATCGACACCGGGACGAAGAGCATCCACGGCAGGGCCATGACCAGCAGTACGCCGAGCTGGATCAGGACCCCCGTGGCAATGAAGGCGACCGATCGTCCGGCTCCTTGGAACGGCCGCAGGACAACATCCCGCAGGCGGGCGGTGATGGGCATGGGCCAACGGCAGGTCGCGAGGTCAGGGGCGGGCCATGGCGTAAATGGCCGCCTTGGGGGTGCAACCAGTGCCACCCCGGAACGGATACCCGCGTTACTGACCGTGAGCGCCGCGCGCTGAAGGCTTGAGGACGTGAAGGGAAGCGGGAAACACGAAGGGACCGAGCCGATGAGCGTGCTGATCACCGGTCAGGGGCAGGGCCGGCGGTCACGGTCCGCCGGGACGCGGGCTCGCCGCGGGTGCGGTGCGGAACACGTCCTCGTCGTCAGCGGGGTGGCTCTGCTCCCCTGGCTGGTCGTGCTGGCCGACGGCCTGCCCGGAACCACCACGGCCGCGCACTGGCGCGGTGCCTGGATCGGCCTGGACGCCTTGGAGGCCCTGGGCCTGATCGCCACGGGCGTGCTGGCCGTACGCGGCCACCACATGCACCGGCTCACGGCCGCCGCCACTGCGACGCTGCTGGTCGTCGACGCCTGGTTCGACACGATGACGGCGGCACCGGGCGCGGACCGGTTCGCGGCGGTGGCGATGGCGGTCGGCGCGGAGCTGCCGCTGGCGGTGAGGTGCGCCGTGCTGGCGGTGACGGGGCGGGTCCCCCCGACGGCCTGACCGCCTTCGGCCCTCGGCCTCCTTTCGCGCAGCCGCCCACCACCACCGCATCGGAGAAGACCCATGCTTCACCCTGTCCTGACCAAGCCCGGCGTCCGCTGGGCACTCGCCGCGGGTGCCGTAGCCGCGGGAGCCTGGTGATTCGGCGACCAGGCCCCATACCCCTACAGCCAACGCAGGCTGCTCGACCTGCAGTTGCCCTGCCTGACATCGAGCCACCTGGACTCCGTGCTCAGGCCCGGGCCGGGTGAGCGGATGCTGGAGGTCGGGCCCGGCACCGGCCTTCAGTCGCTGCACGTGGCGCCGCAACTCGGGCCGGAGGGGCGCTTGGACGTCTTGGACATCCAGCCGGAGATGCTCGATCACGTGATGCGCGGCGCGCAGCGGCGGGGTATCACCAACATCACGGCGACCCGAGCCGACGCCCGCGACATCCCCTTTGCCGACGGGACGTTCGATGCTCTGTACCTGGTGACCGCCCTGGGCGAGATACCGGAGCCGGAGCGGGTGTTGGCCGAGGCGGTCCGGGTGCTGGCCCCCGGCGGCCGATTGGTGGTCGGCGAGTTCTTCGACCGCCACTGGATCCCGTTCGGCACATTGCACCGCCTCGCCGACGCGTCCGGCCTCCACCTGGCCGGCCGCCACGGGTTCACCCTTGCCTACCTGGCCCGCTTCCACCCCTGCTCAGCGGCGGCCTGACCCGGCCGGCCGGCCCGTCAGCGGGGCGGGCCGGTCCGGCGGGACGGACGTCCCGTCCTGAAGGCCCCCTTCCGGCGGGGCCGTCACACGGCCCTCGACGCACTCCGGTCGTGCGCCGCGACCGTAGCCCGGCAACGCGAACGGGCCCGCGTGCGCCCTGGTCAGGACGCACGCGGGCCCGTTCTCACCCGGTGTCCGGGTGCGGGATCGATCTCCCGCCGGTACCGGTCAGCTCAGCCGGTAGCCGCCGTAGCCGTATCCGATCTTGATGCGGGAGGCCAGCGGGTGCGAGACGTCGCCCGTGCCTTCGTACAGCCACAGGTTGCCGCTGCTGTCGCGGGCGATCAGGTCGGAGTGACCGTTGCCGGTCATGTCCCCGTTCATCACGTACGCGTTGTAGTGGAAGCCCCAGCCGATCTTCACGCGGGACGCCAGCGGCGCCGACGGGTTGCCGGTGCCCTTGTACAGCCACAGGTTCCCGGACGAGTCCTGGGCGAGCAGGTCGAGCTTGCCGTCGCCGGTGAAGTCGCCCTTGCCGAAGACGTTGCTGCCGTACTGGCCCCAGCCGTAGCCGAGCTTGACGCGCGAGCCGAAGTTGCCGTGGCCGGTGCCCGGGTAGCGCCAGAAGTTGCCGCTGGAGTCGACGGTCAGCAGGTCCTGCAGGCCGTCACCGGTGACGTCGCCGGGTACGAGCATGACCTTCATGCTGTTCCAGCCGGTCCCGAGCGTGGTGACGTCGGTGTTGCCGGTGGACACGTTGTAGTGCTGCCAGTACAGGGTGCCGTCGGTGGTGCGCACCAGCAGGTCGGCGTAGCCGTCGCGGTCGAGGTCGGCCTGGCGCACCAGGTTGACCCCGCTCCAGTCGCCGAGCGAGATCCGCGAGCCGAAGGACTTGCCGCGCGAGTCGTACTCGTAGCCCTGGCCGTTGGAGGCGATCGCGAACATGTCCGCGCGACCGTCACCGCTCAGGTCCGTGTCGTCGATGCGCGGTTCGGTCGCCCCGATGTACGTGCTCAGCTTGGTGAAGACGCTGTACGAGCCCTGGGCCACGCAGTCCTGCACGCCCCACGACACGACACCGACGACGCGTCCGTTCACGACCAGCGGGCCGCCGGAGTCGCCGTTGCAGGTGGCGACGGTGCCGCTGTCGGAGCCGCTGGCCGGGGTGCCGACACAGGTCATGGCGCCCGCGACGAAGTCGCTGCCGTAGTAACTCGAGCAGGTCGAGTCGCCGTTCACCGGCACGGTGGCCTTGCGCAAGGTCTGCGAGATGTCCTGGCTGGTGGAGCTGGTGCGCCCCCAGCCGTAGATCTGCGCCTGGGTGCCCGCCTTGTACGACGCGGTGTCGTCGGAGGTGGTGATGGGCAGCGGCTTGGCGCTGATCGGGTCGGGCAGCGTCAGCACGGCGACGTCGTTGACGGCGGTGCCGGTCGAGGTGATCTTGAACGAGGAATCGTTCCACTGCCGCCAGACGCCCGACACCGTTCCGCCGTGGAAGTCGGTGGTGTTGGTCGACGGGTCGGTGGTCGGCAGCTGGTCGGTGCCGTAGACGATGGCGCCGTTGTTGTGCCAGTCGTAGCCCGAGACGCAGTGCGCGGCGGTGAGGATCTTCGTGGGCGACACGACGGTGCCGCCGCAGAAGAAGCCGACGTCGTCGCTGGTGTCGCTGGTGCCCTTGTCGTCGTAGTACCACAGCTGCACCATCCACGGGGCCGTGGAGATGCTGGTGGTCGTGCCGCCGATGATCTGCGGGCTGGCGGTGCCGGAGGTCGACGGCTGCGGCTCCGGGCTGGTGCTGGTGGTGCCGGACGGCGCGCCCGCGCTCGCGGCGGGGCGCAGGCTGGCCGGAGTGTTGGCGGCCGGCGCGGCGAGCGCGCCGTGCACGCGGGCCTTGAGCTGCGACTTGCCGACGCTGTCGTGGCCCTGAACACCGATGTCCGTCGGCACGGGCGCCGCGTGGGCGGGCGCCATGAGGAACGCACCGGCGCCGCCGAGGAACAGCGTGGCAGCAGCGGTGCGTACGGCTATCCGGCCCCGGCGGCGGTGATTCCCGCCTTTGTGGGCAGAGGACACTCAGGTCTCCTGATGGGTGAAGATGCTGGAGAAGTGCTTGAAGGCAAGCGGCTGATGTTACTTCCAACTCGACGATCTTCACCAGTCTCACAGGCCACAGATGCATAAAGTTTTCGCCTGGGCCACCGGATGGCTCTCCTGTGAGGGAGCGGATCGCGAACGCTCCCGTGGCGGAGCCGAGTTGTCACTGGTGGCGCGTCCGCGTGCCCGGGAGCAAGCACAGGCGTGTGCCGCAGGCCGGCGACGACGCGCGGGGCATGGCTCGAATTCCCCGTCATCAAAATGGAGTTCGATGCCCCGCCTCAGCGTCGGCCCGACGCCATCCGCTGCCGTACGGCCTCGTAGGTGAACAGCGCCGCGGACACCCCGACATTGAGCGAGTCCACCTGGCCGAACATCGGGATCTTGGCCTTCGTGTGACTGCCCCCGAGCCACCGGTCCGACAGGCCGTACTTCTCGCTGCCCACGAGGATCGCCGTGGGCCCGGTCATGTCGACGTCCGCCATCAGGACGTCGGTGTCGGGGGTGGTGGCGACGACGTTCACCTGGTGGTCGGCCAGCCAGCGCATGACCTGTTCGGAGTCGGCCGAGGCGATCGGGACGGCGAACACCGTGCCCTTGCTGGCCCGGATCACGTTGGGGTTGCCCCAGTCGGTCACCGGGTTGGCGGAGATGACCGCGGTCACTCCGGCCGCGTCCGCGGTGCGCAGCATCGAACCCAGGTTGCCGGGCTTCTCGACGCTCTCGCAGATCAGGAAGAGGGAGCGGTCGTCGACCTGGATGCGGGAGAGGTCCGTCTCGATGTCCGGCACGACGGCGAGCCAGCCGTCCGGGCCCTCGCGGTACGCCGCCTTGTCGAACGCCTGCCTGCTGAGGCTGTACAGGGCGGCGCCGCGTTCGGCCGCACGGGCCACCACGTTCCGCGGGTCGGACCCGCCGGTCAGCGCGGGGCAGAAGTACAGCTCACGGGGGCGTACGCCGGCTCGCAGCGCGAGGTCCAGTTCCTCGTACCCCTCCACGAGGGTCACTCCGGCGGCCTGCCTGCTGCGCCGGCGGCGGAGGGCGGCGAGTTCCTTGACGTGGGGGTTGCTCGGGCTGGAGATCTCCTTGGGCGACCCGGCCCGGGGGTTGGACGGCATGGGCGGTGGGAGTCACGGTCCGCGGCGGGCTCCGATCCTCCGTCCCCTTTCTCGTGTTCTCGCTGGTGCTGCTGTGGTGCGCTGCGCTGCCGCGCGGTTGCGGCCAGCGTACATGCGGGCCCGGGGGAGGGGGCGCTGCGCACCCGCGCGCCCCGTCCCGCCCCGTACGTCCCGGAAAGTCGTCCGGTGCCGGGACAACCGGAGGACCCCCGGGCGTCCTCTTGGTGAACGGCTAGCATCGCGAGGTCGGTCTTCGGTGGGATGGGGTGTCGCAGGCGCAGGCGCAGGCGCAGGCGCAGCCGCAGCAGGAGCAGGGGCCCAGGATCGCCGTCGCCGTCGTGACCATGGGCAACCGGCCCGCCGAGGTCGACGCGCTCCTCAGGTCCGTCGCCAAACAGGACCTCGCCCCCTCCCGCATCGTGATCATCGGCAACGGCTGCCCGCTGCCCGAGTTCGCCGAGCGCCTGGACCTCCCCGGTGAGGTCACCTGCATCGAGACCGACGAGAACCTCGGCTGCCCCGGCGGCCGCAACGTGGCCCTCGCCCGGCTGCGGGAGTTCGGGGACGTCGACGTCGTGGTGGAACTCGACGACGACGGGCTGCTCGTGGACGTCGACGTGCTGCGCCGCGTACGGGACCTGTACGCCGCCGACCCCCGGCTCGGCATCGTCGGTTTCCGCATCGCCGACGAGCACGGCGAGACCCAGCAGCGGCACGTGCCGCGGGTCGGGGCCGCCGACCCGATGCGTGGCGGGGAGGTGACCGGCTTCCTCGGCGGCGGGCACGCGCTGTCCATGGCCATGCTCGCCGAGACCGGCGACTGGCCCGCGGAGTTCTTCTTCGCGCACGAGGAGACGGACCTGGCCTGGCGGGCCGCCGACGCCGGATGGACCATCCTGTACGCGCCGGAGCTGCTGCTCCAGCACCCGAAGACCTCACCCGCCCGGCACGCCGTCTACTACCGCGTCACGGCTCGCAACCGCGTCTGGCTCGTACGGCGGCGGCTGCCGCTTCCCCTCATCCCGGTCCACCTCGGGGTGTGGATCGCCGTAACCCTCCTGCGCACCCGGTCGGCCAGTGGGCTGAAAGCCTGGTTCGGTGGGTTCGTGGAGGGGCTGCGGACCTCCGGTGGCGCACGGCGGCCCATGCGCTGGCGCACGGTGTGGCGGCTGACCAGGCTCGGCCGGCCGCCCGTCATCTGAGGGGTCCGGGAGGATCCGGAAGCCCCGGACGGTCCGGAATTCCCGGACGGTCCTCTAGCCCCGGACGGTCCTCAAGCCCCTGACGGTCCTCAAGCCCCGGACGGTCCTCAAGCCCCGGATGAGCCGGAACCCCGGTTGCGGGAGGCCCCGGTTGCGAGACGCCCCGGTTCCGGGACGCCGGGGGAGTAGCCCGCGCGGTGGTGGGCAGGCACACCCCATGCAGGCGGCCCACGCGCTCGCGGAGACGACGAAGGACCCGGTCGTTCACCTCCACCGACCGGGTCCTCGTGCGATCCCGGATCCGGCCACGGCGGCGACACTCCCCCGAGCTACGCGTGAACGCGCGCACCGTCGGGCCAGATCCGATGAAAGGATCACATCAGGCCACGCCAACAGATCGCTAACATGGGGCCAACGGCTGGCGAGGAAGCCGTGAGCTGGCCCGTTCCACGAGGAGTTGTGGGCCGGTCCGACGGGAACGCGCCGTTCGTCGACGCGATCCGACGCCGGGACGCGGCGGTCGGGCCGCGCGACCAGGCGTTGCGCGGCGGTCGTGCCGCACGGTGAAGGCGAGGCACGGCAAGCGTGCCATCGGGGTCCCCCCGCTCGGGCGAAGCCGAGAGCTCGGGGGAAGAAGGGCGACGGGGCGGCGATGCGGGACGGGCTGCGGTTCGGACTGCTGGGTCCGCCCGTCGTGTACGGCGCCGACGGCGAGGTGCGCACGATCGGCAGTGGCAAGGTGCGCGCCCTGCTGGCCGCGCTGCTGCTGGAGCCCGGCCGGGTGGTCTCGGTCGACGCCCTGAAGGACGCGCTCTGGGGCGGTGCGCCGCCGGCCTCCGCGCAGGCGTCCCTGCAGAACCACGTCACCCGGCTGCGCCGCCTGCTCGGCGACGACGGCCCCGAGCGCCTGCGCGCCGTGCCGCCCGGCTATCTGCTGCGCGTCGACGAGGGCGAGCTGGACGTGCGCGTCTTCGAGGAGCACCTCGTCGCTGCCCGCGCCGCGCACGCCGCTCGGGCCTGGGAGGACGCCCTGCGGGAGGCGTCCGCCGCGCTCGCGCTGTGGCGAGGTACCCCGCTCAGCGGGCTGCCTCACGAGACCGGAGCGCATGCGCTGGTGCAGCGGCTGCAGGAGGCGCGGCTGCTCGTCCTGGAGTGGCGGTACGACGCGGAACTGCGGCTCGGCGGGGCGCGGTTCGGGAGCCTCGTGCCGGAGCTGGCCGCGCTGGTCGCCGAGCATCCGCTGCGGGAGGGGTTCCACCGGCTGCTGATGCTGGCCCTGCACCGCACCGGCCGCCCGGCGGAGGCCCTGGCCGTCCACCGCGACCTGCGGGCCCGTCTCATCGAGGAGCTCGGCGTCGAGCCCGGCGCGGCAGTGCGGGAGGCGCATCTGGAGATCCTCCGGGAGGGGCGGGCCGCGACCGGCGACGGGACGGGAGCGGACGACAGGCGGGCGGACGACCCGTACGCCGAACGCCGCTTGGACACCGACCCCGCGAAAGCGCCCAGACCCGCCCAACTCCCGCCTGCGCCCGCGCACTTCACCGGCCGCGAAGCCGTCCGCGAGGACCTGCTGCGGTTTCTCGCCGCCGAACGCGACGCGCCCGGCATCGCCCTGGTCAGCGGTATGGCCGGGGTGGGCAAGAGCGCGCTCGCCCTGCATGTGGCGCATGGACTGCGGGAACGTTTCCCCGACGGTCAGCTCTACGTCAATCTGCACGGCGCCACCCCCGGCATGACCCCGCTCACCCCCGAGCAGGCGCTCGCCGCCCTGCTGCGCGACCTCGGCGCCGAGTCGCACCGCACCCCGGAACACCCCGACGCCGCCGCCTCGTTGCTCCGCTCGCTGCTCGCCCCGACCCGCACCCTGATGGTGCTGGACGACGCGGCGCACGCCGCCCAGGTGCGTCCGCTGCTGCCCGGCGGCCCGGGCTGTGCGGTGATCGTGACCAGCCGTTCCCCGCTCACCGCGCTCGACGGCGCGCACCGGGTCCCGCTCGCCCCGCTCAGCGACGAGGACAGCGCGGCCCTGCTGCGCGCGGTCTCCGGCCGGGACGGCCTGCACGCCGGGCACCCGCTCGTCGAACTCGCCGGGCGGCTCCCGCTCGCCCTGCGCATCGTGGCGGCGCGGCTCGCCGCCCGCCGCGCCCTCACCCCGGACATGCTGGCCGGTCAACTCGCCGCCACCGAGGGGCGGCTGCACCACCTTGAGTACGACGACCTGAGCGTGCGCCGGTCGCTCGCCGTCGCACACGACGCGCTGCGCGCCTCCGACCGCGAGGCCGACCGGGACGCGGCACGCGCCCTCGCCCGGATCGGCGCCCTCGACCTGCCCGGCTACGGCGCGCCGCTCCTCGCCCGGCTCCTCGGTGCCGATGAGCGCCGCGCCGAGGCCGCCCTGGACCGCCTGGTCGACGTAGCCCTGCTGGAGGAGACCGCCTACGGCCGGTACGCGCCGCACGACCTCGTCCGGGACTTCGCCCATGAGACCGTGGCGAGCGAACAGGGCGTCGAACCGGAGCGCTCCGGCGCCGAGGTCGCCCTGCGCTGGTACGCCGCGATGGCCACGCGCGCCCTCGAGGCGCTGGTCGAGCCGGGCACCGAGCGCACGGACCGGCTGCGGGCGACCCCCTCACAGCCCGGGACCCACACGGCGGACGTGGCGTCCGTGCCCGCCTTCGGCTCCGCTGAGGCCGCCGCCGACTGGATCGTCCTCGAACTCGAGAACATCGTCGCCCTGGTGGAGCGTCACGCGGACACCTCCGCGTATGTGCCGCTGCTCGTCCGCATGATCACCTCCCCCCTGCAGCGCCGTGGCCGCGTCGCCGAGTCGGAGGCGCTCGTACGCGCCGCCCTCCGCGGGGCGCGGGGCCTGGCGGACGCACCGGCGGAGGCCTACGCGCTGCTGGACATGGCCGGGGTGCAGTTCCTGAAGGGCCGGGGCAACGACGCGCTCGTCCTGTTGGACGAGGCGCTGGAGATCTGGCGGCGGCTCGGCGATCTCTCCTGCCTGTGCCGTGGCCTGAACAACCGGGGGCTGCTGCTGGGGGTCCTCGGGCGGTACGAGGAGTCCGGTGAGGCGCTCAGGCGGTGCCTGGAGTACACGCGTGTGCTCGACGACCCGATGCAGGAGGCCATCACCTACAGCAACCTCGGCAACCTGTACGAGCACACGGACCCGCGGGGCGCCATCGGCCACCACCGCCGCAGCCTGGAGATCGGCGAGCGGATCGGCCATGTGATCATCCGTCACTCCGCGCACTGCAACATGGGCTTCGCCCATCTGGCGCTCGGCGAACCGGACGCCGCCGTACCCCACTTCGAGGAGAGCCTGCGCATCCTCGGCGGGCACGGCCACTGGCAGGGCGAGTCCCAGACCCGTCTTGGCCTGGTGCGGGCGCTGCGGGATCGGGGGGACGCCGGGCGCGCCGCGCGCGAGTGCGATGTGCTGCTGTGCCTCGCCGCCCGGCGCGGCGACCGCTACACCGAAGGGCTCGCCCGCCACCAGCGGGGCCTGCTGTGCCGGGCCGAGGGCGACGCCGAGCAGGCCCGCCGGCAGTGGGAGGCGGCCCTGTCGGCCCTGGAGCGCACGGACAGTCCGGTGGCGGGGGAGCTGAGGGAACTGCTGGCGGAGGGGTGAGACCGGACGGGTGCCGCCACTCGGCTCCTCGGTTCGCGCCGCCCTCACTTGGCGTCCGCGTAGCACTCCACCACGGCCGTCGTGAACGGGATCCGTACCGGAGTCTCGCCGAACGTCAGCCGCATCGCCAGGTCCGACGCCTCCTGGATGGCCGCGGCCACCGTCTCCGCCTCCTTCGCCGGGCAGTGCACGATCACCTCGTCGTGCTGGAAGAAGACCAACTCGGCGGCGAGGCCCGCGCAGGCGCGGCGGAGCGCGGCGAGCATCAGCAGCGCCCAGTCGGCGGCGCTGCCCTGCACCACGAAGTTGCGTGCGAAGCGGCCACGGGCGCGGGAGTTGAGGGAGGCGTAGCCCGGCATCCACTGCTGGGGTTCGTCGGTCGGGGCCGGTGCCGTGTCCTCCTGCGGAATGCCCGCTTCCTCCGCAGCGTCGTCGGACGCCCCGGCCGCCGGCGGCGACGTACGCCCGAGCCAGGTGCGCACCAGCCGGCCCTCCTCGCCGGCGCGGGCCGCGTCGTCGACGTAGGCGACGGCCTGGGGGAAGCGGCGGCGCAGCGCGGCGAGGTTCTTCAGGCCGTCGCCGGACGTCTGGCCGTAGATCGCGCCGAGCACGGCGAGCTTGGCCTGGGCGCGGTCGCCGGAGAACGCCCGGTCGGACACCGACTGGTAGAGATCGGCGTCGCGGCCGGCGACCTCCATGAACGCCGGGTCCCGGGAGATGGCGGCCAGGACGCGCGGCTCCATCTGGGCGGCGTCGGCCACGACCAGCCGCCGGCCGGGGTCGGCGACCACGGCGCGCCGGATGACCTTGGGGATCTGCAGGGCTCCACCGCCGTTGGTGACCCAGCGGCCGGTGACCGTGCCGCCCGGCAGGTACTCGGGGCGGAAGCGGCCGTCGCGCACCCAGTCCTGGAGCCAGGACCAGCCGTGGGCGACCCAGATGCGGTAGAGCTTCTTGTATTCGAGGAGCGGCTTCACCGCGGGGTGGTCGACGGACTGGAGCTCCCAGCGGCGGGTGGAGCGCACCTTGACCCCGGCCTGGGCGAACGCCTTGACGATGTCCGCGGGCAGGTCAGGGCGGACACGGCGCCCGAAGGCGGCGGACACCTCGTCGGCCAGTTCGGCGAGGCGCCGGGGCTCGCCCCCGCCCGCGTACCGCTCGCCGAGCAGCTCGTGCAGCACCTCGCGGTGGATGTCCGCGCGCCACGGCAGGCCGGCGTGGTGCATGTCGGCGGCCACCAGCATGCCGGCCGATTCGGCGGCGGTGAGCAGCCGCATGCGGTCCGGGTGCGTGGTGGTGTCGTGTCGCCGCTGCTGGTCGGCGTAGACCTCGACGAGGTCCTTCAGGGGGACGTGGACGGGGCTCGGCTCGAACAGGGAGGACTGTGAGCCGGGCTCGGCGGAGCGCGGCGGCGGATCGGGCGGTACGGGGCCGCCGCGCAGCCGGGCCAGCGCGGCGGCGGCCGACCGGGGCTCGCCGAGGCGTCCCTCGTGGCCGAGGAGGAGGGCCTCGGCGGCCTCGACGTCGTAGCACCGGTCGACTCGCACCCCCGTGGCGAGCAGACGTGGCTGGACGTCGGCGGTGGACCGCCACACCCACCGGGTGACCTCCGGCCGTGTGCGCACGGCCTCTGCGAGGTCCTCCTCCTTGACCACCGGCCCGGCGAGCAACCCGTCCGGGCCGAGGGCGGCGACCTCCACGCCACCGTCCCCGGCCGGAGCGAGAGCCCAGCGCCCGGTCATGTCTTCGAGTGTGGCAGGGGGGTCTGACAGTGCGCGCCGACCTGCGGAAACGCCTTATCGGTCCTTCTTCTCGCGGGCCTTGAGGGCGTCGGTGATGTCGGTCAGCTCCTTGCTGACGTTCTCCTCGGCCGTCGCCTTGTCGATGCCGAGACCGCTGAGCGGTCCCTCGCCGTTCTCCAGCTCGAGGAGCGCGAGCAGGATGTGCTCGGTGCCGATGTAGTTGTGGCCCAGACGCAGAGCCTCGCGGAACGTCAGCTCCAGGGCCTTCTTGGCGGCGGGGGCGTAGGGGACGAGTTCCGGGACCTGCTCGGCGGGGGCCGGGAGCGCCGCCGAGGCCGCCTCGTGCACCGCCTCCAGGGAGACGCCCTGCGCGATGATCGCCTTGGCCGCGAGGCCCTCGGGCTCGGCGAGCAGACCCAGGACGATGTGTGCGGGGACGGTCTCCGCGTTGCCGGTCTCCTTGGCCGCGTTGTGCGCCGCCACGACCACGTTCCGCGCGCGGGGGGTGTAGCGGCTGAACCCCTGGCTGGGGTCGAGGTCCGCGGACTCCTTGGGCACGAAGCGCTTCTGGGCCGCCTGCCGGGTGACGCCCATGCTCTTGCCGATCTCGGTCCAGGAGGCGCCCGAACGCCGGGCCTGGTCCACGAAGTGGCCGATCAGGTGGTCGGCCACGTCGCCGAGGTGCTCCCCGGCGATCACGGCGTCCTGGAGCTGCTCCAGGGCGTCGCTGTGGACCTTCTTGATGGCGTCGATGAGGTCGTCGAGACGCAGGTTCGCTGAGATGTAGGGATTCACCGTCATGCGTCAACCGTAAGTTGACAGTCGAGGAGTGTCAACCCGAAGTTGACAACTGCCCCCGTGCCACGATCGACTCTGTGAGTACGACGACCACCGTGGACCGCGCGTTGCGAGCAGCCCTCTACGACGACACCGACGCCGCCCTCGACGCCGGTGCCTCACTGCTCGCCGCCGACCCCGCGGCCGACGGGGAACTCACCCGCCGTGGGCAGGAGTTCGTCGCGGCCGCCTGGCGGCGCGGCTGGCAGCCCGCCGACGTCGTGCGTCTCGTGCGCCGCCGGCTGGACGACACCCACGTGCACCTGGTGTCCGCGCTGATCCGCGCGGAGGCGGGGGAACGTCCGGCTCCGAGCCCGCGCTGGGCCGCCCAGCTCGAGGAGCTCGACCCGGAACCTCCGCGCCTCGCCGACCGTTTCTCCCACGCCACCGCAGTCCTGGAGCTGTACCGCCTGCTGCTGCGCCTGCCCGCCCTCGAACCTCTCGACCAGGCCCGGCCCTCCGCCGCCCCGCGGCAGCCGGAGTCGCGCATGCTCACCCGCATCCGCGCCCTGCTCGCCAAGGCGGAGGCGACCGGATACCCCGAGGAGGCCGAGGCGCTCAGCGCCAAGGCGCAGGAACTGATGGCCCGGCACAGCATCGACGAGGCGCTGCTCGCGGCCCGCACGCACACCGGGGACGTGCCCGGCGCCTGCCGCATAGGCGTCGATCCGCCGTACGAGACGGCCAAGGCGGTGCTCCTGGACGCCGTGGCCGCCGCGAACCGCTGCCGGGCCGTGTGGCACGACGCGCTCGGCTTCTCCACGGTCGTGGGCTTCGAACCCGACCTGGAGGCTGTCGAACTCCTCTACACCTCGCTGCTGGTGCAGGCCACCACCGCTCTGACGAAGGCGGAGGCGGCGCAGCGCAAGGGCGGCCGGAAGCGCACGAAGACGTTCCGGCAGTCGTTCCTGGCCGCGTACGCGCACCGCATCGGCGACCGGCTCCGTGCCGCCGCCGAGGGGGCCGAGGGAGAGGTGGTCGGCGGCGAGGGCGAGTTGCTGCCGGTGCTCGCCGCCCGGGACGTCGCCGTCGCGGACCGCATGGAAGAGATGTTCCCCGACACGGTCACCACCCGGCTGCGCGGTGTCAGCGACGCGGCCGGATGGGAGCAGGGAGCCGCGGCCGCCGACCGTGCCCAGGTGACGGGGCGGCCCCGGCTCCCCTGAAACGGTCGCGTCAGTCGCCCGCGACCTGGATCGGGCTCACCGAGGCGTCCGGGGTCTTCCCGCCCTTCAGCGTGACCTCGCCGTACGACCACGGGTAGCTGTGCGCGTCGCCGGCGCCCGGGACGGTGATCTTCACGTTCTTCGCCGCCGCGCTGTCGGTGCCGCCGGTCTTCCCGCGCACGTATGTGATCGTGAAGGTCGCGGTGTCGCCCTTCTGCAGCGTCACCTTGTCCGGGTTCGCGCCCTCCTGGTCGGGCACCTTCCAGCCGGTGTCCCCGCCGGTCAGCTCGATGGCCGGGAAGCCCTGGAAGGTGCACGGACGGCTGCCGTCGTTGGTGAGGGTGACCGGGACGTTGCCGGTGTCACCGGCGGTGGTGGCGGCGTTGGCGGGGCCGACCTTGATGCCGAGGGTGCACTCGGCGGTGTTCTTGCTCTTGCCGCTGTCGCCGCTCTTGTCGGCGCTGCCGCTCTTGCTGCTGTCACAGGCGGTCAGCGCCAGGGCCGCCACGAGGGCGGTGACGGCGAGACGGACGGGAAGGGCGCGCATCGGGCTCCTCTGGTTCGTGATGGTGCTCATGGATCATCACGCAGGCGTGCGGACTCCCTTTGCGCGCCCTCCCCTTACACGGGCGCCGTCGGCCACGGTTGTCGCGATTCGCCCCGTATGCCTCCCTCCGCCGGTCCGGATCCGTACCGCGGTGAAAGGGGAGTCGTCACGACCCCAGGCTCGCCGTCGGGAACCCGCTCGGGAGCTTGCCGCCCTCCGCCTTGGTGTACGTCTCGGTGCCGGCGCCACCCTCCCATGTCACCTTCATGCTGCTGGAGTTGACCGAGTCGACCATGCCGGTGCTGCGGCTCTTGCCGCCGCCGGTGCACTTGAGGTGGATCATCTGCATGCCCGCCTCCTCGCCCGCCGTCCCGCTGCACACGGTCCCGCCCGTCGCGAAGAGGCCGGCCTGCCTGCCGTTGATCACCAGGGCCACGGCCTTCCCGCCGGACGTGGCCAGCCAGCTCCCCTCCAGCTTCCCGGCCTTCCCCGACGAGGAGGCGGAGCTCCCGCCGCTGTCCGCGGAGGGCGAGGAGGGGGACACGCTGGGCGTGGCCGACGCCTCACCGCCCGAGGTGCCGGAGCCGCCGCTGCAGCCGGTCAGCATGAGTGCCGCCGCACAACCCGCGGCCGCGAGCGCGACGCGGGGCTGCCGAGGCGTGACATGGGTCGCCGTGGTCACTGAAGTCTCCCAGGGGTGCCGATGACGTCGTGGGACGGCCGCTGGCAAGCTACCAGGACATCGGCGACCCCCATAGGTAGGGGATCTCCTACGTTTGACGGGTAGGAGATCCCCTACCTATTGTGCGTCCATGACCGTCACGCACGCTTCCTTCGTCACCCTCCCCGTCACCGATCAGGACCGCGCCCTGCGCTTCTACACCGACGTCCTCGGGTTCCGGGTCACCGCGGACCTGGACGTTCCGCAGGGGCGCTGGCTCCAGGTCGCCCCCGAGGGCGCGCAGACCGTCTTCACGCTGTCCGGGCCGGGGATGGGTGGTTTCGAGCCCGGCAGCGCCCGGGGGATCATGTTGGTCACGACCGATGTCGACGCCGACTGCGCCCGCCTGGCGGAGGCGGGGGTCTGCGTGCAGGGCCCGGACGACCTCCCCTGGGGCCGGATGGCGTCCTTCCGGGACCCGGACGGCAACGGTCTGATGCTGCTGACGGAGGCTCACGGATAGGAAGACCGCCATGACCACGACGGGGGCCGGGGCGGGCACCGCCGCCGAGGACCGCGTCTTCGCCGCGCTCGCCAACGCCACGCGCCGCGAGGTGCTGCGCCTGCTGCGAGAGAAGGGGCCGCAGCCCGTCCAGGCCCTGGCCGACCACTTCGCCATGCGCCGCCCGAGTCTGTCGGAGCATCTGAAGGTGTTGCGTGAGGCCGGTCTCGTCTCCGAGCAGCGCTCCGGACGGCAGCGCGTCTACCGCCTCGAGGCCGCGCCGCTCGCCGAGGTTCAGGACTGGCTCCATCCGTACGAGCGGTTCTGGCGCGAGGCGCTGAAGGGCCTCGGCGATCTGCTCGACCGTATGCCCGACGATGACCGGCCATGAGCACCGCAGACGACGACGATCTCACCACCGTCCGTGTCGAGCAGTTCCTGCCGCATCCGCCCGCCAAGGTCTGGCGCGCGCTCACCGAGCCGGCACTGCTCGCCCGGTGGCAGATGCCCGGCAGCGAGAACTTCCGGCTCGAGGTCGGCCACCGCTACACGATGACCTCGGTGCCGCGGCCCAATGCGCGCTTCTCCGGCACCGTCGAGGTGCGGGTTCTCGCCTACGAGCCGGAACGGATGCTGCGCGTCCGCTGGGCCGACGCCGACCCCGGCAACCCCGCGGACTGGACGATCACGTGGACATTGGAACAGGAAGGCCGTGGAACGCGTCTCTTCCTAGTGCACGAAGGGTTCGACCCGGACGACCCGGCACAGATGACGGCGCGGAAGATCATGCACGGGGGCTGGAGCTCGCATGTGGTGCGAGCTCTGGGGCAGACGCTTGACCGACTGTAGCCAGACCACAGCCAGAGCGTAGTCAAGGAACTGTAAAAGCTGTAACCGCAGGACCACCCCGCGTGCACGTGCATCTGCTCCTGCATCTGCACGTGAACGGGGTTATGATCCGGGGCAGTTGACCGCCACATCAAATGGCCATACCAGCCACTGCACCACCCGGGGAGCGACCTGTGGACCACGACGTGTGCTACGTGGACGACGTGTACAACGGCATGGCTGCGACAGAGCTGGAGGGAGTGGCCTGGCAGAAGAGCCGGCACAGCAACTCCCAGGGGTCATGCGTGGAGTTCGCCCGGCTGCCCGGGGGAGAGGTGGCGGTGCGCAACTCGCGCTTCCCCGACGGGCCCGCGCTGGTCTACACCCGCGCGGAGATCCAGGCGATGCTGCTGGGCATCAAGGACGGGGAGTTCGACCACCTGATCGCGTGACACGCCGCACCGGTCCCCACCCGGTGGATCGGGGGAGCGGCGGACGTCTCCCGTCGTGACAGGGCTGGTTCGGTGGCGCGTGGAGACGCGCAGGTACGCAACCAGCGCAAGCCTGCGGCGACTCGGGACGCCGCAGGCGTGTAACACGCGTAGAACTTCGGCACCCGAAAGTGCCGTGGGGCATCACTCAGGACACACCTGCGCCGGCGGCAGCCGGAACAGCGCCCAGACCACCTT
This sequence comes from Streptomyces sp. Ru72, assembly GCF_002920635.1. GTDB lineage: Bacteria > Actinomycetota > Actinomycetes > Streptomycetales > Streptomycetaceae > Streptomyces. Next base: position 46,834 of record NZ_PQSR01000033.1, read on the forward strand.
GCCGCTCAGGGTGCCCGCCAGCGGGTGCCAGCCCCAGCTGTCCGCGAACGATTCGACGAGGAACAGCCCGCGGCCCGACTCGGCCGAGAAGTCCTCCGAGTCGCCCGCGACCGGACTGTCGTGGCTGGGGTCGCGCACCGCGCACACCAGACGCGTGGTCCAGCGCATGAGGTGGAGTCGCACCGGCGGGTCCTGCTCGCCCGGGCGCACGGCGCAGGCCGGCAGGGCATGGCGCAGGGCGTTGGTCACGAGTTCGGAGACCACCAGGCAGACGTCGTCGAAACGCTCGCCCACATCCCACTGCCCGAGCGTGGCCCGGGTGAACCGCCGTGCCTCGCGCACCGCTTCGAGGCGGGCGGGCAGGGCACAGGAGGCGGCGCTGGACACGGCCGCGGGATCGAGCGGCGGAAGTCCCTGCCGTAAGGGCTCGAGCATGGTCGATCCATTCGTCCCCATGCGAGGCACTCCCGGGTGTTCGCGGTCGTGGCGATGCAGCGGTGGCGCGGAACCATGGTTTCGGATGAGCCAACCAGATGCAAGGGCAGATGCACGTGCACGCGCCGGAATTGGCCGCTCCCGCACCGTTTCCCCTTATTTCTTCAGCCACTTTCTTCCCTCCCGCTTGCCCTCCCTCAACTCCCCCTGCGCCTCATCCTTGTCTCCTTTCTATTTCTGTAACCGCACGAGTACAGCTCGGAGTGTTTTAGTGGCAGACTGCGCGATCTGAAGGACGTTGGGGAGGCTGACGAAGTGAGCGCTGGGGACTCGAGCGGTTCGGTGGTGCGGCGCATTCTGCTGGGATCCCACCTCAGGCGCCTGCGGGAGACACGCGGCATCACCAGGGAGCAGGCCGGCTACTCGATCCGCGCCTCCGAGTCGAAGATCAGCCGCATGGAGTTGGGACGGGTGAGCTTCAAGACGCGGGATGTCGAGGACCTGTTGACGTTGTACGGGATCACCGACGAAGCCGAACGCACGTCCCTGCTCTCCCTCGCGAAGGAGGCCAACGTCGCGGGGTGGTGGCACAGTTACTCGGACGTCCTGCCCAACTGGTTCCCGACCTACGTCGGCCTGGAGGGTGCGGCGCACCTGATCCGGTCCTACGAGGTCCAGTTCGTGCACGGCCTGCTGCAGACCGAGGCGTACGCGCACGCGGTGGTCTCCCGGGGCATGAAGGGCGCGAGCGCCGAGGACATCGACCGCCGGGTGGCGCTGCGCCTCGAGCGGCAGAAGTACCTCGTCTCGGAGAACGCCCCGCAGTTCCACGTCGTCCTCGACGAGGCCGCACTGCGCCGCCCCTACGGCGACCGGCAGGTGATGCGCGGCCAGCTGCAGCATCTGATCGACCTCTCCGAACGCCCCAACGTACGGCTGCAGGTCATGCCGTTCAGCTTCGGCGGGCACTCCGGCGAGAGCGGTTCCTTCACGATTCTCAGCTTCTCGGAGTCCGACCTGTCCGACGTGGTGTACATGGAACAGCTCTCCAGCGCGCTCTACCTGGACAAACGCGAGGACGTGACCCAGTACGAGGCCGCGATGAAGGAGCTGCAGCAGGACAGCCCCGGCCCGGACGAAAGCCGCGATCTGCTGCGGGGGCTGCTCCAGCTTTCCTGAGGCCCTACCGGGAGTATCCCCAGGAGCCCTCCAACTCCCAGCTGACGCAAGTACGATGACGCGCGATCAGGCCGTGACGTGAGCGCGGGTGCGGAAACGGGTGTCTGCTTCGGCTGCAAAGGGATTGAGGGATCACATGTCGTCGTCCTACTTCACCGATCTGGCTCGGCAGTACATCGGCGGTGAGTGGCGCCCCGGCACCGGCTCCTGGGACATCATCGACTTCAACCCGTACGACGGCGAGAAGCTGGCGTCGATCACGATAGCCACGGTCGACGAGGTCGACGAGGCCTACCGGGCCGCCGCGGCCGCGCAGAAGGAGTGGGCCGCCACCAACCCCTACGTCCGCCGGGCGGTGTTCGAGAAGGCGCTCGGGCTCCTGGAGGACCGCGAGGCCGAGATCGCCGAGGCGATCATCGCCGAGCTGGGCGGCACCCGGCTGAAGGCCGCCTTCGAGCTGCACCTCGCCAAGGAGTTCCTGCGCGAGTCGATCCAGCTGGTGCTGCGCCCCGAGGGCAAGATCCTCGCCTCGCCCGTCGACAGCAAGGAGAACCGCCTCTACCGCGTGCCCGTGGGTGTCGTCGGTGTGATCAGCCCGTTCAACTTCCCGTTCCTGCTGGCGATCAAGTCGGTCGCCCCGGCGCTCGCGCTCGGCAACGGCGTCGTCCTCAAGCCGCACCAGGACACGCCGGTCGTCGGCGGCTCCCTGGTCGCCAGGATCTTCGAGGACGCGGGGCTCCCGGGCGGGCTGCTCAACGTGGTGATCACCGACATAGCGGAGATAGGCGACGCGTTCCTCGAGCACCCGATCCCGAAGGTGATCTCCTTCACCGGCTCCGACAAGGTCGGCCGCCATGTCGCGACCGTCTGCGCCGCCCACTTCAAGCGCTCGGTCCTGGAACTGGGCGGCAACAGCGCGCTGGTGGTCCTTGACGACGCGGACGTCGACTACGCGGTCGACGCGGCCGTCTTCAGCCGGTACGTGCACCAGGGCCAGGTCTGCATGGCCGCCAACCGCGTCCTGGTGGACCGCTCGCTGCTGGCGGAGTTCACCGAGAAGTTCGTCGCCAAGGTGAAGTCGCTGAAGGCGGGCGACCCGCGCGACGCGGAGACCGTGATCGGCCCGGTCATCAACTCCTCGCAGGCGGACGCGATCACCGGTGTGGTGCGGCAGGCGATCGCCGAGGGCGCCACGGCGCTGGTGCACGGCGCGACCACCGACAACCTGGTCGAGCCGACCGTCCTCACGGACGTCCCCGCCGGCTCCCCCATCCTGCGGCAGGAGATCTTCGGCCCGGTCGCGCTGCTCATCCCCTTCGACGGCGAGGAGGAGGCCGTCCGCCTCGTCAACGACACCCCGTACGGCCTCAGCGGCGCCGTCCACACCTCCGACGTCGAGCGCGGTGTCGCCTTCGCCCAGCAGATCGACACGGGCATGTTCCACGTGAACGACGGCACGGTCCACGACGAGCCACTGGTCCCGTTCGGCGGCGAGAAGAACTCGGGCATCGGCCGGCTGAACGGCGAGACGACGGTGGACGCGTTCACCACGCTGAAGTGGATCTCGATCCAGCACGGGCGGAGCGCGTTCCCCTTCTAGTTCCCGCGCAAGTGGCGGACCCTTGCGGACAGAAGCTGACCGCAAGGGCCCGTAGCGTCGTACGTGTCAGGGAGAACCGGACCGACGAAGGGCGGCAGCCATGGTCACGCACGTACGAGCCGAGGCACAGGGAGACGAGCGAGGGGCGCTGCTGTCGTTCCTGGAAGAGCAGCGCGGGGGGATCCGCCGGGCGGTGCTGGGACTGACGGAGGAGCAGGCCAGGACCCGCCCGAGCGCCAGTGAGCTGTCCCTGGGCGGCCTGCTGAAGCATGTCGCCGAGGTCGAACAGACCTGGGTCGCCCGGGCCAAGGGGGAGCCCCCCGCGGTCAAGCGGGACGAGTCGAACTGGCACGAGTGTTTCCAGCTCCTCGACGGCGAGACGGTCGCCTCGCAGCTCGCGTACTGGGAGGAGGTCGCGGCCGGGACCGAGGCGTTCATCCGCGCCGTGCCGAGCCTCGACGACACCTTCGCACTGCCGAACGACCCCTGGTTCCCGCCGGACGAGCGGGTCTCGATGCGCTGGCTGATGCTCCACCTGATCCGCGAGACGGCCCGGCACGCGGGGCACGCGGACATCCTCCGGGAGTCGCTCGACGGGAAAACGGCGTTCGAACTGGTGGCCCTGGCGCAGGCGGGGTGAGCCAGGCCGGCGAGCGGCGGCTCAGTGGTGGAAGCTCGTGGCCGCCTCCTTGTCACGGGTCAGCGGGTGCGGCTGGCGCCTGAGTTCGGGCAGCAGGCGGGTCAGGTCCTCGAGGAACAGGTCCGCCAGGTCCGTCGAGAAGCCGTTGCGGCACACGATGCGCAGGACGGACAGGTCCTGCCGGTTGGCGGGGAAGGTGTACGCGGGCACCAGCCAGCCGTACTCGCGAAGCCGCCGCGAGACGTCGAAGACGTCGTACGCCTCCACGTCCGGCGCCGTCGTGAAGGCGAACACCGGCAGCTCGTCGCCGCGGGTGAGGAGCCGGAAGTCGCCGAGCGACTCCACCCGCTCGGCGAGGCCCCGCGCGACGTTCCGTGTGGTCTGCTGGACCGCCCGGTACCCTTCCCGGCCGAGCCGCAGGAAGGTGTAGTACTGCGCGGCCACCTGGGCCCCGGGCCGGGAGAAGTTCAGCGCGAAGGTCGGCATGTCGCCGCCCAGGTAGTTGACGCGGAAGACGAGTTCCTCGGGCAGGGCCTCTTCGTCCCGCCACAGCGCCCAGCCCACGCCCGGGTAGACCAGCCCGTACTTGTGCCCGGAGGTGTTGATCGACGCGACCCTCGGCAGCCGGAAGTCCCACACCAGGTCCTCGTCGAGGAACGGCGCGATCATGGCTCCGGAGGCGCCGTCCACGTGCACGGGGACGTCTAGACCGGTGCGCTCCTGGAGGGCGTCCAGGGCCGCGCACAGCTCCGCGATCGGCTCGTAGGAACCGTCGAAGGTGGAGCCGAGGATGCCGACGACGCCGATCGTGTTCTCGTCGCACAGGTCGGCGGCGGCCTGCGGATCGATGTGGAACCGGTCGCCCTCCATGGGCACCTGGCGCGCCTCGACCTCCCAGAAGTTGCAGAACTTCTCCCAGCAGACCTGCACGTTCACACCCATCACCAGGTTCGGACGGACGTTGCCGGACGGGTAGCGGTCCGCGTTGCGCCGCGCCCAGCGCCGCTTCAGCGCCATCCCGGCGAGCATGCACGCCTCGCTGGACCCGGTCGTCGAACAGCCGACGGCCGCCTCCGGGTGCGGCGCGTTCCACAGGTGGGCGAGCATCGCCACACAGCGGCGCTCCAGCTCGGCGGTGCGCGGGTACTCGTCCTTGTCGATCATGTTCTTGTCCCGGCACTCGTTCATCAGCACGCCGGCCTGGGGCTCCATCCAGGTGGTGACGAAGGTGGCGAGGTTCAGCCGCGAGTTGCCGTCCAGCATCAGTTCGTCGTGGACCAGTTGGTAGGCGGTCGTGGGCAGCATCGGGCCCGCGGGCAGCCGGTGCCTGGGCGGCGCCTCGGTCATCTCGACGACCGGATTGGCCTCCCCGTAGAAGGGGTTCATCGACCTCGGGCGCTCTTCGGGTGTCCCCGGGCCAGTGTGGAGCGGCATGGCGTTGCGTCTCCCATCGCGTAGGCGGAGCCGGTGATGCTTCGGTTTCCTGTCGCCGGTCTCGTCGGTTCAACGAATCATGGTTCCGTCCGCGTGCGGGCTCCTCCCCTTGCACCTCACGCGACGTGAGGCCCGAGGCTGAGGCACGTACCCAGAAGGGAGCGGAAGTGAGCTACTCGGTGGGCCAGGTGGCCGGCTTCGCCGGTGTGACCGTGCGCACGCTGCACCACTACGACGAGATCGGCCTGCTCACACCCAGTGAGCGCACCTACGCCGGTCATCGGCGCTACAGCGACGCCGACCTCGACCGGCTGCAGCAGATCCTGTTCTACCGAGAACTCGGCTTCCCGCTCGACGAGGTTGCCGCTCTGCTCGACGACCCGGACGCGGACCCGCGGGAGCACCTGCGGCGCCAGCACGAACTGCTGACCGCCCGGATCGAGAAGCTGCAGAAGATGGCGGCGGCCGTGGAGCACGCCATGGAGGCACGCAAGATGGGCATCAACCTCACGCCCGAGGAGAGGTTCGAGGTCTTCGGGGACAAGGACCCGGAGCAGTACGCGGAGGAGGCGCAGGCGCGCTGGGGCGACACCGAGGCGTGGGCCGAGTCGCAGCGCCGCGCCGCCCGCTACACCAAGGAGGACTGGCAGCGCATCAAGGCCGAGGTCGGCGCCTGGGAGGAGCGCTACGTCGCCCTGATGACCGCCGGCGAACCGCCGGCCGGCGAACGCGCCATGGACCTGGCCGAGGAGCATCGGCAGCACATCAGCAGGTGGTACTTCGAGGTCCCGTACGAGATGCACCGGTGCTTCGCCGAGATGTACGTCTCCGACGAGCGCTTCAAGGCGTACTACGACTCCATGCGCCCGGGCCTCGCGGAGCACCTCAGGGACGCGATCGTGGCGAACGCGGCCCGCCACGAAGGATGACGGCCACGAGGGGTGAGGGCCACCGGGGGAGCGGCCGCACAGCCGTGGCCGAGTTCCCGCACAGTGCATCGCGGGGACACCGGGGGAACCTGCCGGGGACACCGTGCGTTGATAGCTTTGTCCGGCCAGTGCCTGCGTGACGGCCGCCCCAGGACGCCGTACGTACGTCCCCTCACCCCTCAGGAGCCCGGAACCGTGATGTCGCTTGCCCTCGGACCGAGCTGGCTGGATCCGAACTACCTGCTCGACACCTTCGGCATCTGGGGTCTGGTCCTGGTGGTCTTCGCCGAGTCGGGCCTGCTCATCGGCTTCTTCCTGCCGGGTGACTCGCTGCTGTTCACCTGCGGCCTGCTGATCACCGCGGGGACGATGAAGTTCCCGCTGTGGGGGGCGATCGGCCTGATCTGCCTCGCCGCGATCCTGGGCGACCAGGCGGGCTACATGTTCGGCAAGAAGGTCGGACCGTCGCTCTTCAGGCGCCCGGACTCCCGCCTCTTCAAGCAGGAGAACGTCACCAAGGCGCACGAGTTCTTCGAGAAGCACGGCCCGAAGTCCCTGGTGCTGGCCCGCTTCGTGCCCATCGTGCGCACGTTCACGCCGATCATCGCCGGCGTCAGCGGCATGAAGTACCGCTCGTTCCTGGCCTTCAACGTCATCGGCGGCGTCCTGTGGGGCGCGGGCGTCACGCTTCTGGGCTCCTGGCTGGGCAACGTGGCGTTCGTCCACAAGAACATCGAGCTGATCCTGATCCTGATCGTCTTCGTCTCGGTGATCCCGATCATCATCGAGTTCCTGCGGGCCCGTTCCCAGTCGAAGAAGACCGCGTCCCAGCCCCAGCCCCAGGCCCAGGCCCAGTCCCCGGTCATGGACGACGCGACGACCCAGCTGCGCCGTATCTCCCCGGACCGCCAGTACCCGCAGCAGTACGGCAACCAACACCAGAACCAGCACCAGAACGAGCACCAGGGCTCGGGCTACGACTACCGGCAGTACCCGCAACAGCAGTACGCCCAGGAGCAGTACCCCCAGGAGCAGTACGGGCAGCAGGCGCCGCAGGAGTACGAGCAGCCCCAGCAGCAGTACCCGTACAACCGGGGTTACTAGGGCCGCGGGGGTCAGAACCCTCTGGTCCGCTTGGCTGCCCGGCGCCCCCCGGCGGACCCGAACCGCAGGAACAGCCGGGAGATCTCCGAGCCCAGGTTCACCCCGATCGCGATGGCCATCGCCAGGGACACCGCGTTGGCCAGCGACACCAGGCCCTTGTCGACGTTGTTCTGGGCGATGGACAGCAGCCCGAAATACGTGGCGGAGCCGGGCAGCAGTGGCCCGATCGCCGCGGTCGTGTACGGCAGCGCGGACGCGAACCGGTAGCGCGACAGCAGTTGCCCGAACAGTCCCACCAGTCCGGCCGCGACAGCCGTGGAGGCGACCGGCGACAGCCCGCCCGGGTAGTGCAGCGCGCCGTACACACTCCAGGCGACGCCGCCGTTGAGGGTCACCCACAGCACGGTGGACCGTTCCTGCTGGAGCAGTACGGCGAACGTCAGCGACAGGAGCATCGACGCCACGATCTGCACGACGGGCCGCTCGGCGAGGTGCAGGGCCGCGTTCGGATCGAGTTCGGCGCCCAGCTTCACCCCGAAGTAGAGGACCACCAGGACGCCGGCGACGATGCCCACGAAGAAGTACATGACCTCCAGCAGGCGCGCCGCGGCGGTGATGTAGAAGCCGGTCAGCCCGTCCTGCACGCCCGCGACCAGGGCCCGCCCGGGCAGCAGCGCGAACAGTCCACCGGTGATCACCGCGGAGGCGGCCACGGGCACATGGGCCAGCGTGAGCGCGACACCGATCGCGGCCGGCGGCATCGCGGCCACCAGGAACTGGTAGAACTCCGGCAGTCCGCGGCCCGCGCACAGCCACGCGAGCCGGTCGCCGAGCATGGCGCCCAGCGCGGCCGCGACGAAGACGATGAGATCGCCGCCGACGAGTATGGAGGCCGCACCGGCGAGCAGCCCGCTCGCTCCGGTCAGCGCCCAGCCCGGGTAGGGGTGCCGGTTGCGGCGGATCTCGGCGAGCCGCCGGTAGGCGTCCTCCAGGGAGATCGAGGTCTCCGGGTCGGTGAGGTCGTCCACGAGCCGGAACACGGCCTGCAGGCGGGTGTAGTCGGTGCCCCGGCGGCGGACCGTCCGCGAGGCCGACACGGGGTCCTCCACCAGGGACGGCTGGTAGGAGATCGACAGCAGGGTGAAGGTGACGTTCGGCTCGCAGCGGTCGAGGCCGTAGGACCGGCAGACCGCGAACATCGCCGCCTCCACGTCCTCGGCACCCTCGCCGCCCGCCAGCAGCAGTTCGCCGATGCGGAGGGTCAGGTCGAGCACGCGCGGCACGGCGGGACCCGACTCGCCGATCTTCTGCACGGGCTCCGGCGCCGGCCGCTCGGTCACCGGCATGCGCAGCATCGCGCGCATCCGGTCCTGCCAGGGCGCCTCCTTGGTGAGCCGCACCGCCGGTATACCGGAGGGAGGGGTGAAGGCGGGCGGGGCGCTGCGGGCGCTGTACGTGCTCGGCGGGCTGAACGCGGATCCCTCGGCCTCGGCGGCGGTCGGCTGCGGAACCTGGAGGCCCTCGGGGAGGGCGAACTCCGACGTCGTCTCGGAATCGGCACCGGCCGCCGCCACCTCCAGGCCCTCGGGGAGGGCGAACTCCGACGTCGTGGACGACTCACCGCCGACCGCCGCCGGCGCGCCCACGCTCGCGGGGACGGTGAAGGCCAGGGTCGTGGCGGACTCGCTCCCGCCTCGCCCGTCGGGCGCGAACACGCCCCTCGCCTGGTCCGACCGCGGCTTGCGGTCCACCCCGTCCGGCTCCGCCACCTGCTTCTTCCTTGCCCTTCCGTGCGCGCGTGTCCCGTGGGTACCTCCCGTGCGCCCCAGTATGCGCACCTACGCCAGCGGGCCGCGTCACCCGGGAGGGTCACGCGGCCCGCTGGAGGTCGGAGCGGTCAGTGACCGCCGTGGTCCTTGAAGCGCTTGAAGGAGCGCTCGATCTCGGCCTCGGCGTCAGCGCGGCCCACCCAGTCGGCGCCCTCGACGGACTTGCCGGGCTCCAGGTCCTTGTAGACCTCGAAGAAGTGCTGGATCTCCAGCCGGTCGAACTCGGAGACGTGGTGGATGTCCCGCAGGTGCTCCACGCGCGGGTCGGACGCCGGCACGCACAGCAGCTTGTCGTCGCCGCCGGCCTCGTCGGTCATCCGGAACATGCCGATGGCGCGGCACTTGATGAGGCAGCCGGGGAAGGTCGGCTCCTCCAGGATGACCAGAGCGTCCAGCGGGTCGCCGTCCTCACCCAGGGTGTTCTCCACGAAACCGTAGTCGGCCGGGTAGCTGGTCGAGGTGAAGAGTCGACGGTCGAGGCGGATACGACCGGTCTCGTGGTCCACCTCGTACTTGTTCCGCGAACCCTTCGGGATCTCGATCGTGACGTCGAACTCCACCGGTGGCTCCTCCATGATCAGCACATAGTTCTGGTGGTTAAGTGTCCCTCACGCAGGAGTGTGATCGCGAAAGGGGCTGGTGGTCGTGCCGGAGCTGGGGCCTTGGCGGGCCGCGGGACCGCGTCTCGTGCGGGTCGCGCAGGCCGCGAAACCGCACCTCACGCGCATGACCCAGGCTGTGGGACCCCGCGCCCGGCGGATCGCCGAAACCGCGCGACCCGGTGTGACGCGAATCACGAGGGGGGCGAAGCCGCACGTCGCACGGGTCGCGCGCGCCGTACGCCCGCCCCACGGGAGGCTGACGACCCCGCAGCTGGCGGCCGTCGCCGCCACCGTGGGCCTCGCGCTCGCGGCCGGGGCCGTGACCGCCGCCGGTCCCTGGGACTCCTCCGGCCAGCGTACGGCCGAGCGCGACCTCGCCGTGGCGTGGGACCGCCGGGGTGGCGCAGATCACGGGGCCGGTACGGCGGCGGACGCGCCCGCTCCCGCCCCGAGCGCCGCCTCCGTGCTCGTCGCCCTCGGCGGCGCCACCACCAAGTCCGCCCCCGAGGACAAGCCCCTCGCCGCCGTACTCGGCCCGCTCCTGCGCGACCCCGCCCTCGGCACCCGGCGCAGCGCCGCGGTCGTCGACGTGACCACCGGGAAGCGCCTGTACGCCGTGGGCGGGGACGACGCGCTGACCCCCGCCTCGACCACGAAGATCGCCACCGCTGTCGCCGCGCTCTCCGCGGCGGGCGCCGACCACCGCTTCACCACGCGTGCGGTGCTGGAGCCCGGCAGCGACCACCTGGTCCTGGTCGGCGGCGGCGACCCGACGCTGACCGCCCGCAAGCAGGCCGAGGGCTGGGCGAGCCTGCGCACCCTGGCCGACGACACCGCCGCCGCCCTGAAGACGCGCCACCTGACCTCGGTGACCCTCTCGTACGACACCTCCCTGTTCACGGGCCCGGCCCTGCACCCCATCGGCGTCAACGACAACCTGTCCCCGGTCACCGCGCTGATGGTGGACGAGGGCCGCACGGACGACACCTCCAGTGGGCCGGCCCCGCGCGGCACGGACCCGGCGGCCGACGCGGCCCGCGCGTTCGCCCGCCTGCTCCAGGGCCACGGCATCAAGACCTCGCAGCCCGGGGCGGCGAAGGCCACGGCGCGCGCCGAGGCGCTGGCCTCCGTGCAGTCGCCGCCCCTGTCCGCCGTCGTCGAGCGGATGCTCACCAACAGCGACAACGACATCGCCGAGGCCCTGGCCCGCCAGACCGCCCTCGCCACCGGCGGCCGCCCGAGCTTCGAGGGGGGCGCGGCGGCGATCTCCGCCCGGTTGAAGCAGCTGGGCCTCCCGGTCGGCGGCTCCCAGTTCCACGACGGCAGCGGCCTCGACCGCGACGACAAGCTCACCGCGGACCTGCTGACGGCCCTGCTGGCGACCGCCGCCTCCTCGTCCCACCCCGACCTGCGCGCCGTCCTCACGGGTCTGCCGGTGGCGGGTTTCACGGGCACCCTGAGCGACCGCTACGCGGACGCCGCCGAACACTCCGGCGTGGGCCTCGTCCGCGCCAAGACGGGCTCCCTGACCGGTGTCAACACGCTGGCCGGAACGGTGGTCGACGCGGACGGCCACCTCCTGGCGTTCGCGTTCCTGACGGAAGGCTCGATGAACCAGACGACGGCGAGAACGGCCCTGGACCACACGGCAGCGACCCTGGCGTCCTGCGGCTGCAGCTGACGACCGCTCGAAGGGCGACGGGGGCGCGTGCCCGAGCGAAGCCGAGAGCTTGGGTGAGGGGTCGGGGAGGGTGGGCACGGCCCGCACCACCGGGCGCGGCCCGACCAGAGGCTCAGCCCGGCCGAGCCCTTTCGACCCTGCCCCCGGCGGCAGCGCTCACGTACCGTTGACACATGACGAGCATCGGTGGTGCCGGATCTCCTGGGATGGTCGACTGGAATCTCGCGGTGGCGACCGCGACCCGGCTCGTGCGGCCGGGCCCCGACGTGAGCCGCGACGAGGCCCGGGCCGTCGTCGCCGAGCTGCGCCGCCACGCGAAGGCCTCGGAGGAGCATGTCCGGGGCTTTACCCGTATGGGTGAAGAGGGTGTACACGACACCCCGGTCCTCGTCGTCGACCGCCCCGGCTGGGTCAGGGCGAACGTCGCCGGTTTCCGGGAGATCCTCAAGCCCCTCCTCGACAAGATGTCGCAGCGCCGCGGCAGCACGCCCGGCGGAGCCGTCCTCGGCGTCGTCGGCGGCAAGGTCACCGGCGTGGAAGTGGGCATGCTGCTGTCGTTCCTGTCCAGCCGGGTGCTCGGCCAGTACGAGACCTTCGCCCCGCCCACCCGCGAGCTGCCCGCCGGCGAGAACGGCGGCGGCCGCCTGCTGCTGGTCGCGCCGAACATCGTCCACGTCGAGCGGGAGCTGGACGTGGACCCGCACGACTTCCGCCTGTGGGTCTGTCTGCACGAGGAGACACACCGCACGCAGTTCACCGCGGTGCCCTGGCTGCGCGACCACCTGGAGGGCGAGATCCAGTCGTTCCTCGAGGAGACCGACATCGATCCCATGACCGTCCTGGAGCGCATCCGGGAGGCCGTCCAGTCGCTCGCAGGGGGCCGCCCGGAGGGCGAGGAGGGCGACGACGGCCACTCCCTCGTGGAACTCGTGCAGACCCCCGCCCAGCGGGAGATCCTCGGCCGGCTCACCGCGGTGATGTCGCTCCTGGAGGGCCACGCCGACTTCGTGATGGACGGCGTGGGACCCGCGGTCGTGCCGAGCGTCGCCGAGATCCGCGAGAAGTTCCAGCAGCGCCGCGCCAAGGGCGCCTCGCGCCTGGACCTGGCCCTGCGCAAGCTGCTGGGCCTGGACGCCAAGCTCAGGCAGTACCGTGACGGCGAGCGGTTCGTGCGGGCGGTCGTCGAGCAGGTCGGCATGGACGGCTTCAACCGTGTGTGGACCTCCCCGAACACCCTCCCGACCAAGGCGGAGATCGCCAAACCGGCGGACTGGGTCGCACGGGTGCACCGCAGGGCGGAATCGTGAACCCCGGAGTGAGAGCCATGAATCCGGAGTGAAGTAATCCGGCCGTCGGCAGGTCAACGCTCCGCCAATCACCCTTCCGAGGGACCGTGGGCCTGGGACTGGCGTGCAATGCTCGGGGAACGGCCCGTTTCTGTCACCATCTACACACTCTGAGTGACCGGCTTCGGGCTCACCCCCCGACACAACTTCATGAAGGGAACCGGACATGGGTCCCCATCCCGCGGTCGCGGCGATACGCCTGGCGGTCCGCCGCGTCCTCCACGACATCCTGACCGAGCAGACCGCCGAGCGGCCGAGAGAGCACGTGACCGTCGGCTCTCCGCCCCACGAGCGCCCGTCCGCGCCGCTCGTGCTCGTGGCGTGCTCGGGCGGCGCCGACTCGATGGCGCTCGCCTCCGCCCTCGCCTTCGAAGCACCCAAGCTCGGCATCTCCGCCGGCGGCATCACCGTCGACCACGGCCTGCAGCCCGGCTCCGACCTGCGCGCCGCCGAGGTCGTCCTGCGCCTGCGCGAGCTGGGCCTGGACCCCGTCGAGTCCGTCGCCGTCACCGTCGGCCGTGACGGAGGGCCCGAAGCCGCCGCCCGCGACGCGCGCTACGCCGCCCTGGACGCCGCCGCAGACCGCCTCGGCGCCACCGCGATCCTCCTCGGGCACACCCGCGACGACCAGGCCGAGACCGTCCTGCTCGGCCTCGCCCGCGGCTCCGGCATCCGCTCCCTGTCGGGGATGGCCGCGGTCTCGGGAGCCGGCGGCCGCTACCGCCGCCCCTTCCTCCACATCGACCGGCAGACCGCCCGCAAGGCCTGCATGACCCAGTCGCTGCCCGTCTGGGACGACCCGCACAACACCGACCCCGCCTACACCCGCTCCCGGCTCCGCCACGAGGGCCTGCCCGCCCTGGAGAAGGCGCTCGGCAAAGGCGTCGTCGAAGCCCTCGCCCGCACGGCGCAGCTCTCCCGCGACGACGCCGACGCCCTGGACGCCTGGGCCAGCCAGGCCGAGGCCTCCGTCCGCGACGCCTCCGGGCTCCTGGAGTGCGCCAAGCTCTACGCCCTGCCCCCCGCCGTCCGCCGACGCATCCTGCGCCGCGCCGCCATCGAGGCGGGCGCCCCGGCCGGGTCCCTCTTCGCCCGGCACATCGAGGAGGTCGACCGGCTGATCACCGGCTGGCGGGGCCAGGGGGCCATCAATCTCCCGGGCAAAGTCGTCGCCCAGCGGCAGGGTGGCAGACTGGTGATTCGGCAAGGCTGAGAACACGCCCCCTGCGGGAGGCGCCCGGCCACCCCTCGGGGGGTCGGTCAGCCACGCGAGCGGGCCAAGGGGCGCGCCGCTGTCGCGAGGAAGAGCGCGGGCACGCCGCGAGGGCTGTAGCCGCCATGCGGCTGCCGCCGCGCGGGTGAACCGGCCGCGGTCGGCCCTCGACGGTGGCACGGCCCCCGACGCGCGCGAGCAATCGAAGCGGCGGGACGACCGAAAGTGATGCGGGTGGACGCGAAAGACATGGGTGCCGACCTCAAGCAGGTGCTCATCACCAAGGAAGAGATCGACGCGAAGCTGGCCGAGCTGGCCGCGAAGATCGACGCGGAGTACGCGGGCAAGGACTTGCTGATCGTCGGCGTTCTCAAGGGCGCGGTGATGGTCATGGCGGACCTCGCCCGGGCGCTGTCCACCCCCGTCACGATGGACTGGATGGCCGTGTCCTCCTACGGCGCTGGAACGCAGTCCTCCGGCGTCGTGCGGATCCTCAAGGACCTGGACACCGACATCAAGGGCAAGCACGTCCTGATCGTCGAGGACATCATCGACTCCGGACTGACCCTGTCCTGGCTGATCTCCAACCTGGGCTCCCGCGAGCCCGAGTCGCTGAAGGTGTGCACGCTGCTGCGCAAGCCGGACGCCGCCAAGGTCGCCATCGACGTCGAATGGGTCGGATTCGACATCCCGAACGAATTCGTCGTGGGCTACGGCCTCGACTACGCGGAGAAGTACCGCAACCTTCCGTTCGTCGGTACTCTCGCGCCCCACGTCTACGGCGGCTGAACTCTCCGTGGCCCGGCGCTCCCGGCCGCCCGCGCGGCGGCCGGATCCCGGATTCCGGTCTTTGTAAGACGTTCGGGAACCACAACGGGTTTCGCGCCGTTGGAGATGCGTGGGCGGTATTGCCGGTAGTCCCCTGCGGCTGAGGGTGGCGATCCTGGGGTACCGTCGGAAGAACTGTTTTTATCAAACTCACTATGGCAGGAGGGACGGGGCGGCACCGCTCCGTATGGATGGACGTGAAGCGATACTTCCGTGGGCCGGTCATGTGGATCGTGCTGGCCGTCCTTGCCGTGGTCGTGTTGATGCAGGTCGTCGGCTCTTCGGGCGGCTACAAAACGGTGGACACCGGCAAGGTCGTCCAGGCGATCAATGACAACAGGGTCGACTCGGCCAAGCTGACCACCGGCGACGAGCAGGTCATCAAGGTCTCGCTCAAGGACGGCGTCAAGGTCGACGGCAGCTCCAAGATCCAGGCGAGCTACATCGGCGACCAGGGCGTGACCCTGGCGAACACCCTGCAGGACAAGTACCAGAACAAGCAGATCCCGAAGGGCTACACGGTCTCGCCGTCCAAGCAGAACCCCTTCGTCGGCATCCTGCTCTCCCTGTTGCCCTTCGTCCTGATCGTGGTCGTCTTCCTGTTCCTGATGAATCAGATGCAGGGCGGCGGCTCGAGGGTGATGAACTTCGGCAAGTCGAAGGCGAAGCTCATCACCAAGGACACCCCCAAGACGACGTTCTCGGACGTCGCGGGTGCGGACGAGGCGGTCGAGGAACTCCAGGAGATCAAGGAGTTCCTGCAGGAGCCGGCCAAGTTCCAGGCTGTCGGCGCGAAGATCCCCAAGGGCGTGCTGCTCTACGGCCCGCCCGGTACCGGTAAGACGCTGCTGGCGCGTGCCGTCGCCGGCGAGGCGGGTGTCCCGTTCTACTCGATCTCGGGTTCCGACTTCGTCGAGATGTTCGTCGGTGTCGGTGCCTCCCGGGTCCGTGACCTGTTCGAGCAGGCCAAGGCGAACGCCCCGGCGATCGTCTTCGTCGACGAGATCGACGCGGTCGGCCGCCACCGCGGCGCCGGCCTCGGCGGCGGTCACGACGAGCGCGAGCAGACCCTGAACCAGCTGCTCGTCGAGATGGACGGCTTCGACGTCAAGGGCGGCGTGATCCTCATCGCGGCCACGAACCGCCCCGACATCCTCGACCCGGCCCTCCTGCGTCCCGGCCGCTTCGACCGTCAGATCGCGGTCGACCGCCCGGACATGCAGGGCCGTCTGGAGATCCTCAAGGTCCACCAGAAGGGCAAGCCGGTCGCCCCGGACGTCGACCTGTCGGCCGTCGCCCGCCGCACCCCCGGCATGACCGGCGCCGACCTCGCCAACGTCCTGAACGAGGCCGCGCTGCTGACGGCCCGCAGCGACAGGAAGCTGATCGACAACCGGATGCTGGACGAGGCGATCGACCGCGTGGTCGCGGGCCCGCAGAAGCGGACCCGGATCATGTCGGACAAGGAGAAGAAGATCACCGCGTACCACGAGGGCGGCCACGCCCTGGTCGCGGCGGCCTCGCCGAACTCCGACCCGGTCCACAAGATCACCATCCTGTCCCGCGGCCGCGCCCTCGGCTACACGATGGTGCTCCCGGACGAGGACAAGTACTCCACGACCCGCAACGAGATGCTGGACCAGCTGGCTTACATGCTGGGCGGCCGCGCGGCCGAGGAGCTCGTCTTCCACGACCCGACCACCGGTGCCGCCAACGACATCGAGAAGGCCACCAACCTGGCCCGCGCGATGGTCACGCAGTACGGCATGACCGAGCGCCTCGGTGCGATCAAGTTCGGCAGTGACGGCAGCGAGCCGTTCCTCGGCCGTGAGATGTCCCACCAGCGCGACTACTCGGAAGAGGTCGCCGCGCTGGTGGACGAGGAAGTCAAGAAGCTCATCGAGACGGCGCACAACGAGGCCTGGGAGATCCTGGTCGAGAACCGCGACGTCCTCGACAACCTGGTGCTCCAGCTGCTGGAGAAGGAGACGCTGGGCAAGGAGGAGATCGCCGAGATCTTCGCCCCGATCGTCAAGCGTCCGCCGCGGCCCGCCTGGACCGGCTCCTCGCGCCGCACGCCGTCCACCCGCCCGCCGGTGCTCTCCCCCAAGGAGCTCGCACTGACGAACGGGGCGAACGGCGCGACGCCGGCGATCGCGAACGCCGCGGAGTCCGTCTCCTCCACGGAGGCGTCTGCGGAGGACCGCCGCGAGAGCTGAACACGGGTCCCACCGGCCCCGGAATTTCGGCCGCGCCCCCCAGGGTTCTAGCCTGGGGGGCGCGGCCGCTTTCGCAGGGCCGCGGATGAGACGCGCGACCCGTGCGCGTCACAGGCGCAGGAACGAGGCACCACATGACCGACCCGGTGACGCTGAACGGCGAGAGCACGATCGGCGAGTTCGACGAGAAGCGTGCGGAGAACGCCGTCAGGGAGCTGCTCATCGCGATCGGGGAGGACCCGGACCGAGAGGGGCTGCGGGAGACCCCGGGCAGGGTGGCGCGGGCGTACCGGGAGCTTCTGGCCGGGCTCAGGCAGGAGCCCGAGGACGTACTGACGACGACGTTCGATCTGGGCCACGACGAGATGGTCCTGGTCAAGGACATCGAGATCGTCTCCCTCTGCGAGCACCACCTGCTGCCGTTCCACGGTGTCGCCCACGTCGGCTACATCCCGGCCGAGAGCGGAAAGATCACCGGCCTGTCGAAGCTGGCGCGTCTCGTCGAGGTGTTCGCTCGCCGGCCGCAGGTGCAGGAACGACTCACCACGCAGATCGCCGACTCGCTCATGCGCATACTCGAGGCCCGGGGCGCCATCGTCGTCATCGAGGCCGAGCACATGTGCATGTCCGTGCGCGGCATTCGCAAGCCGGGCGCGAAGACGACGACGTCGGCCGTGCGCGGCCAGCTGCGGGACGCCACGACGCGCGCCGAGGCGATGAGCCTGATATTGGCGCGCTGACCGCCCTCGGCGCCTGGCGGCGCCCGTCAGGAGACGGGTGCCGCGTTGCCGTCGTGGTCGTCGTCCTCCGGGAGCTTGCAGACCCGCTCCAGGAAGAGGGCGGCCGCTATGACCGCGATGCCCGCGACGACCGAGAAGCCGGCGTAGATGGCCTGGTCGCGGCGGGAGGGCATGTCCAGGGAGCCCAGGAGGAAGACACCCGTGCCTCCGTACATGCCGGCGACCAGGGCCGCGACCAGGGCGCTGGCCTGGCCGAAGACGACCGCGCGGGCCGCCATCAGCGGGTCGACGCCCTTCGCGTCCTGGCGGCGCTCCCGCTGGGCCTTGAGGCGGGCGCGCAGGGAGAGCGCCGTGGCCAGCAGGACCACGGCGATCAGGGCGAGGACGACGGGAGCGGCCAGTGGGACCCGGGGCAGTGTGCCCACGGCGTCCCACAGGCGGGCGCCCGCCCAGGACAGCACTCCGGCCACCACGAACACCGCCACCAGCGTCCTGACGCGCAGCTCTTTCACGATGTCCCTTCGTCGGCCCGGCCGTCGGTCGCACGGGGCGGTGATCCGGGAGGCCCCGGCCCGGTAGACCTTAACGACTACTCGGGCAGCCGGAGTTCCAGGTCGGCGCGGGGCGTCACCCCGTGGCGGGTGACGGCGTCGAGCAGGTGTGCCACCGGGCCGCGGCCGGGCAACTGGGCCTCGGGGTCGAGGTCGTGCCACGGGGCGAGGACGAAGGCCCGCTCGTGGGCGCGCGGGTGGGGCAGCGTGAGCACCGGGTCGTCGGAGACCACGTCGGCGTACGCGACGATGTCCACGTCCAGCGTCCGCGCCCCCCAGCGCTCGTCGCGCACCCGGTGGAAGGCCTCCTCGACGGCGTGCGCCCGCTCCAGCAGGGAGGAGGGGGGCAGGGTCGTCTTCACGACGACCACCGCGTTGAAGTACGCCGGCTGGCTGCCGGGGGCCACGCCCCACGGCTCGGTCTCGTACACCGGCGAGACCGCCTTGACGCGGACGCCCGGCGTGTCCTCCAGGGCGTCTATCGCGCCCTGGAGGTTCTCCAGGCGGTTGCCCAGGTTCGAGCCGATGGAGATCACGGCCCGTTTCGGATTCTGCAGGGTGGTGTCGGCGGCATCCACTTTCTCCACGACGGAGGCGGGCACCGGCTGGACGGTCGGGTCGCTCTGACCCCCGGCGAAGAAGGCGGTCATACTCGGCTCCGGGTGATGGTGACGCTCACGTCGTCGAAGGGGACCGTGATCGGGGCGTCCGGCTTGTGGACGCAGACCTCGACCTCCTGGACCGGGGCGTGCTTGAGGCAGGACAGGGCGATGCGCTCCGCGAGCGTCTCGATGAGGTTCACGGGCTCCCCCTCGACCAGGGCGACGACCTCCTCGGCCACGACGCCGTAGTGCACCGTCTTCGACAGGTCGTCGTCGCTCGCGGCCGGCCGGGTGTCCACGCCCAGGACGAGATCGACGACGAAGGTCTGGCCCTCCTCGCGCTCCTCGGGGAACACGCCGTGGTACCCACGGGCCTTCAGGCCGCGCAGCGCGACACGATCCACGCGAATCACTCCTGCAATCGTCGGTAGCGGCCGATTCTCACCAGGTGCGGACGGTACACCGGTCTCGAACGAATCTACCTGCGAGCACTGACAGCGTCGGCCCACAGGGGCGCGCGCCGACGGCACCGGCAGGAGGGTTCATCGGGTGTTTCCCCTGGGGAACGCGGTGGCTGATGGCCCGGTAGCCGCCCATACCCAGGAGTAGGTGATTCCGACCACTCCAGGCCGCCTACCCACTCGGGCGGGCCGTCCACCCCCGTCAGACGGAGTCGTCCTCCTCGTCGTCACTGGTTTCGGTCAGCACGGGGGAGGCGTGGTGCGACCAGAGCTTCCAGCCGTCGGACGTGCGGCGGAACACGTTCGTGGCGACCACGAGCTGACCGACGAGCGGGCCCGGCTCCTCGCCGCCGTCGGGGGACGGGCCGCCGCTGAGGATGTTCTCCGTGCAGGTCACGAGGGCGGTGTCGCCGGTCACGGAGACATGGACGTCGGTGAGGAAGAACTGGATGTAGTCGGTGTTCGCCATGATCAGCGCGTACGACCTCAGGACCTCGCCGCGTCCGGTCAGGACGGGCCAACCGGGGTGGACGCAGGAGACCACGCCGGTGTCGGCCGGGTCGTGGTACTCCTCGTCGACGCCCAGGTCGGAAGGGGAGAGCCAGAGCGAGGACAGCTCCTCGAAGTCACCCCGCTCCATGGCTTCGTAGAAGGCCGTGTTGGCCAGTTCGACCTGTTCGACGTCGGTGTGGGCGGTGCTCACCGGGCTCCTTCGGGGGTTCCGGTCCTGCGTGCGTCCTCCAGGGCGCGGGCGACGCGTACGGCGTCCGCCGTGGCGCGCACCTCGTGCACGCGCACGGCCCAGGCGCCGGCGTGCGCGGCGAGTGCGGAGACGGCGGCCGTGGCGGCGTCACGCTCCCGCGCGGGCGGGGGTGCGCCCTCGGGGCCGGCCAGGACGCGGCCGAGGAAGCGTTTGCGGGACGCGGCCACCAGGAGGGGGTGGCCGAGGCCGGTCAGACGGTCGAGGTGGGCGAGCAGGGTGAGGTCGTGCTCGGCGTCCTTCGAGAAGCCGAGACCGGGGTCGACGACGATGCGGTCCGGGGCGATGCCGCCCTCGAGGACGGCATCCACGCGCGCGTGCAACTCGTCCACGACCTCCGTGACGACGTCCTCGTAGACGCCCTTGACGTTGCCGCCCTGAAGGAAGCCGCGCCAGTGCATGACCACGAACGGGGCGCCCGTGGCCGCGACGACCGGGATCATCGCGGGGTCGGCGAGGCCGCCGCTGACGTCGTTGACAAGTGCGGCACCCGCCGCGAGGGCCTGCTCGGCGACACGGGCGCGCATGGTGTCGACGGAGACCGTGACGCCCTCGGAGGCGAGGCCGCGCACGACGGGGATGACACGCCTCAGCTCCTCGGCCTCGTCGACACGGGTGGCACCGGGGCGGGTGGACTCCCCGCCGACGTCGACGAGGTCGGCGCCCTCGGAGACCAGGTCGAGGCCGTGCTTGACGGCGGCGGTCGTGTCGAACCAGCGGCCGCCGTCGGAGAAGGAGTCGGGGGTGACGTTGACGACCCCCATGACCGCACAGCGGTCCCAGACCGGAAGACCGGCCACCCGGCCCCGCCCACTCTTCGTGCTCATACGTTCAGCGTAGGCCCCCGGGGCCTGTCTTTCGGATCAGCTCGGCGTCGCGGGGCGTGGCAAAGACAGGTCCGGGCCCCTCGCAACCCGGCTCCCGGGGGACGTGTGACCGCCGCGGCGAGCCGGCTGGTGCCGGGCTCCGGGGACGGCCCGGTGAGGCCCCGTGGGATCGGGGCCTCACCGGGCCTGTCCGGCTTGTCAGGCGCGACTGGGGGTCCGTACCCCGCGTTCCGCCACGCCGTGCGCACACGGGCGCGGGGCCCGGGACGTGCGACGCAGGACGCGGGGGAGAGCCAGGTTCACGAAGCCCTCGGCCTGCATGACGGCGAAGCCGATGCGCGGCAGGTCGCGGGAGGAGGCGTACACCATGAAGCGCGGCTCCCAGCGCGGCTGGAACTTGGCGTTGAACTTGTACAGGGACTCGATCTGGAACCACCGGGAGAGGAAGACCAGCAGCCCCCGCCACGCCCGCAGCACGGGCCCCGCACCGATCTTCTCGCCGCGGGCCAGCGCCGAGCGGAACATCGCGAAGTTCAGCGAGACGTGCTCGATGCCGAACTTCGGGGCGGCCTGCAGCGCGGCCACGATCAGCAGTTCGTTCATGCCCGGGTCGGCCGAGCGGTCACGGCGCATCAGGTCCAGGGAGACCCCGTCCGTGCCCCAGGGGACGAAGTGCAGGACGGCCTTGAGGTCGCCGTACGGTCCCGCCTCGGCGTCGGCCTTGTGGGCCGTCGCGATCAGGCAGTCACCGTCGGCCGGGTCCCCGACACGGCCGAGCGCCATGGAGAAGCCGCGCTCGGTGTCCGTACCGCGCCAGTCCTCGGCCGCCCGTCGTATGCGCTCCAGTTCGCCCTCGCCGAGGTCACGGATGCGCCGTACCCGGGTCTCGTAACCGGCGCGCTCGATGCGCTTCACCATCTGGCGCACGTTGCGCATCGCGCGCCCGGAGAGGGAGAAATCCTTGACGTCCACCACCGCCTCGTCACCCAGTTCGAGGGCGTCCAGGCCGGTCTCGCGGGTCCACACCTCGCCGCCCGTCTCCGAGCAGCCCACGACCGCGGGCGTCCAGGAGTGCGCCCTGGCCTCGTCCATGAACCGCTCGATGGCGCCCGGCCAGGCCTCCACATCGCCGATCGGGTCGCCGCTCGCCAGCATCACGCCCGACACGACGCGGTACGTCACCGCCGCCTTGCCGCTCGGTGAGAAGACGACCGCCTTGTCACGGCGGAGTGCGAAGTGGCCGAGGGAGTCACGGCTGCCGTGCTTGTCCAGCAGGGCGCGCAGCCGTGCCTCGTCCTCCTCGGTGAGCTGGGCGGCCGGGTGTTCGGGCCGGAACGCCAGGTAGATCGTGGTGATCGCGGTGATCAGACCGAGCGCGCCGAGCGAGAAGCCCACCGTCCAGGAGGTGTTGCCGGTGTAGTCGACCGGGCCCTCGAAGCCGAACAGGCCGTACAGCACGTGCTCGAGGCGGTCGGACAGGCTCGGGTCGCCGACCATGCGGTGCGAGTGGACGCTGACGATGACCAGGCCCAGCACCACGGAACCGGCGCCCATGAGGATGAAGTTGGCCAGTGCGCGCCAGCGGCTGCGCGGGTCGGGCAAGGCCGCGAACTCGTCTCGGTGGCGCAGCAGCGGCACCAGCAGGGCCACCGCGATGAGCACGCCGACGAGCGAGTGGCGGTATACGTACTCCGACACGGCGCCCGCCGGAAGGAGCAGTACTGCGGCGCGCCACGCCCGGCGCTTGCGCCGGCGCAGCCCGTGGGCCAGGAGCAGCAGCAGGACGCCCGCGCTCAGGGACAGGGCCGCGGCGAAGGGGCCGAACGAGCCGGGCAGCACCTCGGCCATGCGGTGCATACGGCTGTGCCGGAAGCGCGGGAACACGCCC
>NZ_PQSR01000034.1 GCF_002920635.1 Streptomyces sp. Ru72
GCGCGGCAGGTGAACAGGCGCCTCGACCGGCGGATTGATGTCGGATCAGGCGATCACAGCCGCCCGTACGCACAGCACGTCCGGCAGGTGGGAGGCAAGCTGCTGCCAGCTGTCACCGTCGTCGGCCGAGGCGTAGACCTCGCCGTTGCGGTTGCCGAAGTAGACGCCCGCCGGATCCGCGTCGTCCGTGCACAGGGCGTCCCGCAGGACCGTGCCGTAGTGGTCCTCGGCCGGCAGGCCCGCCGTGAGCGGCTCCCAGTTCTTGCCCGCGTCCGCCGTCCGGAACACGCGGCATCGGCGACCGGCCGGGACCCGGTCCGCGTCCGCGTTGATCGGGAAGACGTACGCCGTGTCCCCGCGGTGCGGATGGGCGGCCACGGCGAATCCGAACGTCGACGGCAGGCCCTCGCCGATGTCCGTCCAGTGGGCGCCCGCGTCGTCGCTCCTGTACACCCCCCAGTGGTTCTGCAGATAGAGCCGGTCCAGAGCCGCCGCGTCCTGTGCGATCTTGTGCACGCACTGGCCGAACTCGGGGTTCGGATCGGGGAGGAACACCGCGGAGACCCCGGAGTTGGACGGCTCCCAGCTCGCGCCGCCGTCCCGGGTGCGGAAGACGCCGGCCGTCGACACGGCGACCGTCACGGCCTTCGGGTCCCGCCCGTCGGTGACCACGGTGTGCAGGCCCTCTCCACCGCCGCCCGGCACCCACTTGTCGCGCGTCGGGTGTTCCCACAAGGGGCGCACCAGCTCGAAGCTCTCGCCGCGGTCCTCGGAGCGGTACAGCGCGGCCGGTTCCGTGCCCGCGTACACCACGTCCGGCTCCGCCGCGGCCGGGTGCAGCTGCCAGACGCGCTCCAGCGAAGCGCCGGTGTCCTTGGGGAACTTGACGGCGGGCCGTGCGGGTTCGGTCCAGGTGCGGCCGAGGTCGTCGGAGTGGAAGACCGAGGGCCCCCAGTGCGCGCTGTCCCCTCCGGCCAGCAGGCGCGGAGTGGCGCCCCGGGTGTCGATGGCCACCGAGTAGACGGCCTGTGCGTTGAAGTACGGGCTTTCGTCGAACTCCCAGGCGCCGCCTCGTCGCCGCGCGATGAACAGTCCTTTGCGTGTGCCCACGGTCAGCAGTACGTCGGCCATGCCGGCCACCTCCGAAACGCCGTTGTCCCAGACATGGGTCAGTCTGCACCCCGGCACTGACAGTCGCCCCCGTGGACGAAGTCACCGCAGGTCAGAGCCGTGTTTCCGAAGAGTGGAGAGGGAAGCCGCCGGGAGACGGCCGAGCCCCGGAGGCTTCGCTCGGGGACCGTGCACCCGGGGGCCGGCGGACGTCGGGTGAGCAGCAACGGGCCCGTTCGCGTATGGGAGGGCGGTCGGGGGGTGTCCGTGCGTGCGTGCGTGAGGAGGATGCCATCGATGAGGTGGCTGTCGTCGATGACGTTCCGCGGTCGCAGGGTGTGGCTGTGGCGGTGGCGGCGCAATCCGCTGCGGCGCCGCAGCGATGCGCTGGAGGCCTGGGTGGTGCTGGCGGCCTGGGCCGTGACCGTGGTCGGGGGAGTGCTGACGGGATGGGCGGCGACGCACTCGGTGGAGCGAGGGCTGGCCGAGGAGCGGGCGCAGTGGCAGCCGGTCGTGGCCCTGCTCACCCAGGACGCTCCGAAGAGGGGCCCCGCCGGGGCGCAGCGGGTGTGGGCGGAGGCGCGGTGGACGGGCGAAGACGGTTCGTCGCACACCGGGCAGGTCCGGGTGGCCGCCGGCAGCCCGACGGGCACGGCCGTCACCGTGTGGACGGACCCCGAGGGCTCCCTGGTGACACAGCCCGCCACCGAGTCCCAGGCGCAGGTTCGCGCGGCCATGGTCGGGCTGCTGGCGGGGACGGGCGCGGCGGCGGTCCCGTTCGTGGGCGGACGCATCCTGCGCGAAAGTCTGGAGCGTCGGCGCATGGCGCAGTGGGACGAGGCCTGGGCGCGGTTCGGGCCGCTGTGGGGCCGGATGACGGGCTGACCGGCGACCGTCGGTACGCGACATGACCGTCGTCGATGTGCCGACGCCCGGGGGCGAGTCGCCGGGTGCGTCCCCCGGGCGCTCGATGTCCGCGCGGGTGGGCGAGGACAGGATCAGACGGAACGGTGGTACTGGTCCGGGATCCGCACCTCGCCGCCCAGTTCCCGGGCCGTGAGGCGGGCGAAGGAGGGGTTGCGAAGCAGTTCGCGGCCCAGCAGCACCGCGTCCGCCTCTCCGTTGACCAGGATCTTCTCGGCCTGCTCGGGCTCGGTGACGAGGCCGACCGCGGCCACCGGCAGGGACGTCTCCGCCTTCACCCGGGCGGCGAAGGGCACCTGATAGCCGGGGCCCGTCGGGATGCGGACGCCCGCCGCGTTGCCGCCGGTCGAGACGTCGAGGAGGTCCACGCCGTGCGTCTTGAGGTCGGCCGCGAGGCGAACCGTGTCGTCGGCCGTCCAGCCGCCCTCGTCCAGCCAGTCGGTGGCCGAGACGCGGAAGAACAGGGGCTTGTCCTGCGGCCACACCTGCCGCACCGCGTCGACGACCTCGAGCGCGAAGCGGGTGCGGTTCTCGTACGAGCCGCCGTAGGCGTCCGTGCGGTGGTTGGAGTGCGGGGAGAGGAACTCGTTGATGAGGTAGCCGTGTGCGCCGTGGATCTCCACGACCTCGAAGCCGGCGGCCAGGGCGCGGCGGGCCGCGTCAGCGAACCGCCCCACGATCTCCCGGATCCCGCTCACGGTCAGCTCGGTCGGAACGGGGTGGCGCGCGTCGAACGGCACCGCGCTCGGCGCGAGCGGCTGCCAGCCGAACGCGTCGGGGCCGACCGGCGCGCCGCCCTTCCAGGGCTGGTCGGTCGACGCCTTGCGGCCGGCGTGCGCGAGCTGGATCGCCGGAGTCGTGCCCTGTTCCTTGAGGAAGCCTGTGATCCGCTGGAACGCCTCGGCCTGGGTGTCGTTCCACAGGCCGAGGTCGTACGGGGAGATGCGGCCCTCGGGGGAGACGGCCGTCGCCTCGACGACGATCAGTCCCGTGCCGCCGGTGGCGCGCGCCGCGTAGTGCGCGAAGTGCCAGTCGGTCGGTGCGCCGATGGCCGGCCCCTCGGGCGCCGCCGCGTACTGGCACATCGGAGGCATCCAGAGGCGGTTCGGGACCGTCACGTCGCGCAGGGTGAAGGGTTCGAAGAGCGCACTCACGGCGGACTCCATTCGATGGTGCCGACAGCTGACCTCGTACGATAGCCATCGTAGTACGGAGGATGTCAAAATACGATGGACGTCGTACCATGAGAGGAGTCTCCCGGACGCCCCGCCGGACGGACCCCGGACGAACTGGAGCCGTTGTGACCCCCGCCGCCCCCGCTCTCGGCAGCCGCGACCTTCCGCACCCGGTGCGTGAGGAGATCCGTCTGGAGGCCGTGCTGCACGCGCTGTCCGACCCCATGCGGCTGCGGATCGTGCGGGAGCTCGCCGCCGTCGGCGACGAGCTCTCCTGTTCGCACTTCGACCTGCCCGTCACCAAGTCCACCACCACCCACCACTTCCGGGTGCTCCGCGAGAGCGGGGTGATCCGGCAGGTCTACCGGGGCACGGCCAAGATGAACGGCCTGCGCAGGGACGACCTAGACGATCTCTTCCCGGGGCTCCTCGACACCCTCCTCGCCGCCGCCGCGCTCCAGGCCGTCCGCCTCCAAGAGGGCTGAACCGGCCTTCGAGGGCAGGTGGTTGAAGAGCAGATTCAATACGATCGCGGTCAGGCAGCCGGCGCTGATGCCGCTGTTCATCACCGTCTGGAACCAGTCCGGGAACTTCTCGTAGACCGTCGGCACGCCGACCGGCAGCATGCCGACCGCCACCGAGACGGCCACCACCGTCAGGTTGTGGTTCCCCCGGAAGTCGACACCGGCCAGCGTCCGCAGTCCGCTCGCTGCGACCGTCCCGAACATCACCAGGCCCGCTCCGCCGAGCACCGGCGCCGGAACGGCCGCGACCACCGCTCCCAGCTTGGGCAGCAGGCCCAGCAGCACGAGCATGCCGCCGGAGGCCGCCACGACCCAGCGGCTGCGCACCCGGGTCATGCCGACCAGGCCGACGTTCTGGGCGTACGCCGTGTACGGGAAGGTGTTGAACACGCCGCCGAGGATCGTCGAGAGCCCGTCGGCCCTCAGGCCGTCCGCCAGGGAGCGCGGCTCGGCCCTGCGGCCGGTCATCTCGCCGACCGCGATCAGGTCGCCGGTGGTCTCGGTCATCGTCACCAACGCGACCACCAGCATGGACGCGATCGCGGAAGCGTGGAAGACGGGCGTGCCGAAGTGGAACGGCGTGCTGATCCCGACCCAGTCGGCGTGTCCCACCCCGCCGAAGTCCGTGAAGCCGAACGGCACCGCTGCCGCCAGCCCCACCACGATGCCGATCAGCACCGCGATCCGACTCAGGAACGCCGGCGCGAAGCGCTGCACCGCGAGCACGACCAGCAGCACGAAGGCCGCGAGGGCCAGATTCCCCGGCTCCCCGAAGTCCTTCGACCCCTGGCCGCCGGCGGCCCAGTTACCGGCCACCGGCAGCAGCGACAGGCCGATGATCAGGATCACCGTACCGGTGACAAGGGGCGGGAAGAAACGCAGGAGTCTGCCGAAGACGGGCGCCAGCAGCATGATCGCGAGGCCCGCGACGATCACCGAGCCGTAGATGGCGGGGAGTCCGCCGCCCGTCGTCCCGATGAGCACCATGGGGGAGACGGCGGCGAAGGTGCAGCCCTGCATGATGGGCAGCCGGACGCCGAAGCGCCAGAAGCCGACGCACTGGATGAGGGTCGCGACGCCGCACACCAGCAGGTCGGCGGTGATGAGATAGGCCAGGTCGGCGGCCGGCAGCTTCATGGCGCCGCCGACGATGAGCGGTACCGCCACGGCGCCGGCGTACATGGCCAGGACGTGTTGGAGGGCGTAGGCGGCGAGTTGGCGTATCGGGGGGACTTCGTCAACGGGGTGCACGGTGGGCATGGGGGAGAACGTAGGCTCCTTGAACAGTTTGTTGATTTCAGGGGTGTTGCGGGACTGTGTCGTGCGCGGCGGCCATCAGCGACCGCCAGTCGGGGAGTTTCACCACTCCCCGGCCCAGCGACGCCCCGAGCGCCGCCTCGGCCCGTTCGATCGCCAGCCATCCCGGCCACTCGACCGGCCGCACCCCGTCCGCCCGCAGGGCGGTGAGCGCATCCTCGGGGACCTCACGGGCGGTGAGACCCGGCGCGTCCTGGAGCAAGGAGGTCACCGTCTCCTTCGCGCAGGGGCGGTTCGTGCCGATGACACCCGTCGGGCCCCTCTTGATCCATCCCGCCACGTACTCGCCGGGAGAGACCTCCCCGTCGCGCAGCACCCGCCCCGCCCGATGCGGCACGGTGCCGGTCTTCGTGTCGAACGGCAGTCCCTCCAGCGGCACTCCGCGATAGCCCACCGAGCGCAGCACGAGCTGCGCCTCGATGTCCTCGTACCGCCCGCTGCCGCTGACCCCGCCCTGTCCGTCCGGCAGCGTCCGCTCGAAGCGGACGGCGCTCACCCGGCCCCCGTCGGCCAGCAGTTCGACCGGGCGCAGGAAGAATCGGAGCCGGATCCGCCGCGCCGCACCGCTCGGTGGTGTCGCGGCCCAGCCGCGCAGCACCTCCACGTTGCGGCGCTGGGTGGCCGGCAGCCCGGACGGATCGACGTACGCCGGGTCGAGCGCCAGTTCACGCTCGTCCACGACCACGTCGGTGTCCGGCAGGGTGCCCAGCTCGCGCAGCTCCTTGGTGGTGAAGCGGGCCTGGGAAGGGCCGCGCCGCCCCACCATGTGGATCTCCGTGACCTTGTTGGCGGCCAGTGCGGTGAGCGCCGCGTGCGGCATGTCGGTGGGGCTCAGGTCCGCCACCTCGCGGGCCAGCATCCGGGTCACGTCGACCGCGACGTTCCCTACGCCGATCACCACGGCCGCCCGCGCGTCATGCAGGAAGCCCTCCTCGACGGAGTCCGGATGCGCGCTGTACCAGGACACGAACTCGGTGGCCGACCAGCTGCCGGCCAGTTCCTCGCCCGGGATGCCGAGATGCCGGTCGGTCGCGGCGCCCACGCAGTAGACCACCGCGTGGTACAGCTCGCGCAGCCGGGCGGGCGGCACCCCGCCCCCGCCCACCTGGACGCCGCCGAGGAAGCGGATCCGCTCGTGCTCCAGGACCGTGCGCAGGTTGTTCTGCAGGGACTTGATCTTCTCGTGGTCGGGGGCCACGCCGTACCGCACCAGTCCGTACGGGCAGGGCAGGCGGTCGAGAACGTCGACGCGCACCTGTGGATCCTGCTGGACCAGGCCCTGGGCGGTGTAGACCCCGCTCGGACCCGAGCCGACGACGGCGACATGCAGCACGGCGGAACTCCCTCGCGGAGGAGATCGCTGGTGGCTCCAGCATTGCACCGCGCACGGCGGGAGGGGAGGGGGCGTGCCGCTGGGCCGACGGGGTGCGGTGCGCGCTCCTTCTGTGCGTGGCTCTCCGCATCGTATGTGATCAGTCGCTTACGTTCCGTGTGTGCTGGAAGTGTCCTTTCAGGATTTTTCCGATCGATCCCGGTCGGATGTGCCGGTGGCCGTGTGGCCCGCCTGGGAAGTGCGGGAGCACGGGAGCGTCACGTCGTGGTACGCGGTCCGGCTCGATCTTCCCGACGGGGGCCGGGTCGACGTCCTGGCCGTGGTCGCCGCCGGCGGCGTGTCGATCGAGGAGGTGCGCGCCCAGCCACCCCTGTCGCTCGGCGATCTGACGGCCCTCGCGGACTGGATCGAGGAACCGTTGCTCGAGGCGTGCGGTGTGGACTCCGGGTCGCCGTACGAGCCCCTCGGGGCACCGGCGGACCGGGATCGCCCCGCGTGGCCGCGCGGCGTCGAGGGGTGGCGTCTGGTCGCCGAGGAGTACCGCGCGGCCCAGACCGAGGGCGTCGACCCGGTGTACGCGGTCATGTGTGCGACGGGACGCAGCCGGCGCCGCTCGCTCAAGCTGATCGCCGGAGCGCGCGACGCCGGTTTCCTGGCGCCGCGTCATGCCCGGAGCTGACCGTGCGCGGCCCGCACGCCGGCCAACCCCTCACAGCATCTCGCGCATCCGGCTGATCTCGCTCGTCTGCTGGGCGATCACATCGTCGGCCATCTCCTCGATCTGGATGTTGTTGCCCTCGGCCTTCGCGTCCGTCGCCATCCTGACCGCGCCGCCGTGGTGAGCGATCATCAGTTTGAGGAAAAGCTCGTCGAACGCCTTGCCCGTCGCCGCGCGCAGCTGCTTCAGCTGGGCCGCGGTCGCCATGCCCGGCATCGGGTCGTGCTGGTGGGGGCTGCCGTGGTCGTCCTTCGCGTGCGCCGTCAACCAGGCTTCCATCGAGGCGATTTCAGGCTTCTGTGCGGCAGTGATCCGTTCCGCGAGTCGTTTCACCCGGTCCGACTCGGCGCGCTGCGGTGCCAGTTGTGTCATCTCGAGCGCCTGCCGGTGATGTTCGATCATCATGCGCGCGTAGGAGAAGTCCGCCGGGTTCGGAGTGTCGTCCTCGGCGCGCCGCTTGCCGGCCTCCTCCGCGGAAAGCGTCTGCGCCGCCTCGCCGGGCTTTCCCGGGGCGATCACCGAAGGGCCGCCCCCGGCGGCCGAGTTGCCGCCCGACCCGGAGTCGCACCCGGTGAGCAGGGCGATCGCCAGCGGCAACGCCACCAGCGACATGACGGACGCGCGGCGGCGGAGAGCACGCGCGCGACCAAGGACGTTCGTTACGAGTGCATTGCCATCTGTTGATCTGCCCATGAGAAAGACGATACTTCGGAGGTCCGTGAACCGTTCAAGCCCGAACGGCTACCAGGGAGGAAGCAGTGACCCTGTCCCACGACCACCGAACGCGGCGCAGACGCCTGGGAGTCGGCGCCGTCGCGGCCGGACTCCTGGCCGCACTGCTCGCGGCCCAACCCGCGGCCGCAACCCCGGACCCCGGAGACGTTCCCGTCTCCCGCGAGGTGTCCGACAGCACCGAGAACCAGGCGAGGAAGGCGATCGCGGACGGCGAGATACCCGGCCAGGACGAGATCGTCCACTCCGCCAACGTCCAGCACCTCGCCAACGTCCCCAAGGACGCGCTGCCCGGCATCAACTCGGACCTGGCCTTCCAGGGCAAGTACGCCTTCGCCGGCAACTACGACGGCTTCCGCATCTTCGACATCGCCGACCCCGAGGCTCCGAAGACGGTCGCCCAGGTCCTGTGCCCCGGCTCGCAGAACGACGTCTCCGTCTCCGGCAATCTGCTCTTCCTGTCCACCGACTCCTCGCGCAGCGACAGCAGTTGCAACAGCACCACGCAGCCCGCGACCGAGAAGTCGTCCTGGGAGGGCATGAAGGTCTTCGACATCACCGACAAGAAGAACCCCAGGTACGTCGCCGCCGTCGAGACCGCCTGCGGCTCGCACACGCACTCGCTGGTGCCCAAGCGCGACAACGTCTACATCTACGTCTCCTCGTACTCTCCGAGCAGCGCGTTCCCCGACTGCCAGCCGCCGCACGACGGCATCTCGGTCATCAAGGTGCCGCGCAAGGCGCCCGAGAAGGCCGCGGTGGTGAGCTTCCCGGTGCTCTTCCCCGGTGAAGGACCCGACGGCGGCGGCAACCCCGGTGCACCCACCAACCCGGGCGTCTCCAAGACCACCGGCTGCCACGACATCACCGTGCTGCCCTCCAAGGACCTCGCGGCGGGCGCCTGCATGGGCGACGGCATCCTGATGTCCATCAAGGACCCGGAGCATCCGAAGGTCATCGACCGGGTCCAGGACAACGTGAACTTCGCGTTCTGGCACTCGGCCACCTTCAACCAGAAGGCGGACAAGGTCGTCTTCACCGACGAGCTCGGCGGAGGCAGCGGGGCCACCTGCAACGCGCAGACCGGCCCGAACCGCGGCGCCGACGGCATCTATGACATCCGCGGCAAGGGCGAGAGCCGCAAGCTGGTCTTCCGCGGCTACTACAAGATCCCGCGTCACCAGGCCGACACCGAGAACTGCGTCGCCCACAACGGGTCGCTGATCCCGGTCAAGGGCCGCGACCTCATGGTCCAGGCCTGGTACCAGGGCGGCGTCTCCGTCTGGGACTTCACCGACTCCGCGCACCCCGAGGAGATCGCCTACTTCGAGCGCGGACCGCTCACCACGGACACCCTCACCGTCGGCGGATCCTGGTCGGCGTACTACTACAACGGGTACATCTACTCGAACGACATCGCCAAGGGGTTCGACGTCCTGAAGCTGACCGACCGCCGCACGGACCCCGCACAGCGGGTCCGGCTCGGTGAGCTGAACGTCCAGACGCAGCCGGACTACTTCGGCTGACCGCTGCTCTGCGGCGGGCGGTCCTCCGTCGCGAAGAACCGCGACAGATCCGCGTCGTACGCCTCGTCGGTCCCCTCGGGGGCCGGCGGGGCACCCATCTCCCAGGCGAGGCCGTACCGCTTGAACAACTCGGCCCGCAGGACGGCGAGCGGCATCGGAACGCCCGGCACCAGCGCCGCGTAGACCGCGCCCATCAGCAGGGCCCGCAGCATCGGGTAGTCGGTCTCGGGGGCCGCCGAGCCGTGCCGTACGACCGTGTCCCGCAGCAGCTCCGCCAGCCGCTTCTGCTCGGGACACTGCACGAACCCCTCGGCCTGCAGGATCCCCGCCATGTGCTGCCGCATCAGCACGGGGTGGTGCACGGTCAGGCCCAGGATCGCGTCGATGGCCCGCGCCATCCGCTCCCGGCCGTCCTGCGTGCGCGGCTCGCGCTCCAGCGCCTCCTCCAGGGTGCGGTGCATCAGCCGGTGCACGGCCGACTGGAGGAGCTGCCGCTTGCCGGGGAAGTAGTACGACACCAGGCCCCGCGCGGATCCGGCGCGGTCCGCGATGTCGCCGAGCGTGGTCGCGTCGTAGCCGCGCTCGCTGACCAGTTCGACGGCCGCGTGCAGAAGCCGCTCGCGGGAACGCCGCCGCAATTCTTCATTGACCGAGGCGCTGCGCGGCGACATCCTGGACTCCTGCGTTGACTGGCTGCCAGCCAACTATACTCAGTACATCCGGGGACCGGGCCTCGCAGGCCGGCTCCGGACGGCGCCTGCCCCGGGCCACACGGGGGATGGTCCAGGGCAGGCGCGCACCTCTTCTCTGCCGCCACCGGTGTCGCACAGCCGGTGATCCCTCCCTAGAGTGGTCAGCAGTCACCGAGGAGGCGTACAGACATGGATCAGGACCAGATCCTGGGCAGGATTTCGGCCATGGTGGAGGAGGAGCGCGCTCTACGGGACGCGGTCTCGTCCGGCCGCATCGACAGTGCGACGGAACAGGAGCGCCTCGGCGAACTGGAACGCGCCCTGGACCAGTGCTGGGACCTGCTGCGCCAGCGCCGCGCCAAGGCCGAGTTCGGCGAGAACCCGGACGAGGCGCAGGTCCGCCCGGCGTCGCAGGTCGAGGGCTACGAGAGCTGAGGGCCTGGGCGCGCGCCCGGCTCAGTCGATCAGGTCCAGCACCGGGCGGAGCCCGTCGGGGCGCTCGCTCACCGTGCGGTGCTCCACGAAGTGCACCGCGCAACCCAGGTCCGCCGCGCCGCCGTCGGCGCGGCGGTCGTCGCCGACCATCAGCGTGTCCTGAGGGGCGACGCCGAGCGCGTCGCAGGCGAGTCCGAACAGCCGGGTGTCCGGCTTCTGGATGCCGTGTTCGTACGACAGCACGTACGCGTCCACAAACCGGTCGACGCCGTGCTCGCGGAAGACCGGCCGCAGGTCCCAGCCGATGTTGCTGACCACGCCGACGGCCACCCCGCGCTCGCGCAGCGCGGCCAGCACATCGACCGTGTCCGGGTAGGGCCGCCAGGCGGCGGGCGTCATATGACGGTCGTACAGCGCGTCGTGCAGCCGCGCGTCCGGAAGTTCCACCCGGCGGGAGAGCCCCGTGTACGCGGCCCGGTGCGCCTCGGCGCTGCGGTCCCGCACCGCCCACAGCGCGGCCAGGTCGTCCGGGAGCGGCGCCGTGGGTGAGGCCCCGCCCGCCAGCGCGCCCGCGGCATCCAGTTGCCCCGCCAGGCCCAGCAACTCGCTTTCGGGCAGCGTCACGTCGGCCTCCGCGAGCACCGCGCGCAGCCACGACTCGGTCGACTCGATGCGGAAGAGGGTCCCGGAGAAGTCGAAAAGCACGCCTTTGATCGCCATGGGGCCGATCCTTCGTGACACGCCCCCCACGGTCAAGGACGCCGTTCGGGCCGGACCGGCTCTTCCTCCCCTCGGCACCACCGCTCGTACGACGCCACCGCGAGTGCGACCAGCAGGGCCCCCAGCAGCCAGCCGCCCAGCACGTCCGACGGCCAGTGCACGCCCAGCCAGACGCGCGTCAGCCCGACGCCGACGACCGAGACCACGGCCACCGTGAGCGCAGCGCACCACAACAGTGGCCCGGCGCCGTGGCGGTGCAGGAGCCACAGCAGCAGTCCGCACACCACCGTCGCCGTCATGGCGTGACCGGAGGGGAAGGCCGCGTAGTGGGCGGAGTCGACGGGATTCGGCCACACCGGGCGGGGGCGGCCGACTGCCGCCTTGAGGGCGTTCTGGATCAGCGCCGAGAGCGCGCACGTGGCCGCGACCCACAGCGCGAGCCACGATGCTCTGCGCCGCCACAGCAGCCAGACCACGGCCGCAGCGCACAGCACGCGCATGGTCTGGGGGTCCCACACCCAGTCGGTGAGGATGCGGGACGCGTGCGTGATTCCGCGGTGTTCGACCGCCCAGCGGTGCGTGGTGGTCGCGATGTCGCCGTCGAGCCTCATGAGCGGACGCCAGGAAACGGCGACCAGCACCAGGAGCAGCACTGACGGGACGGCGAGGGCGGCGGCGGTGAGCGCCGCGGTCCGCGGGGCCGGAGGGCGGGGCGGTGAGTCGACGGGCGCGGGGTGCATACCGTGATCCTCGCCGACATGTGCGGCCACGGGTCAAGCCCGGACCGCCCGGCGCCTTCCGTGACTACCCGAGTGCGCGCAGCCCCGGTACGAACGCCACCAGCACCGGAATCACCGGGACCAGCGCCGCAGTCGCCGTCAGCCGCAGCCGCCGCGCCGCCGGAAGCCGGTCCGGGGGAGTGAGGAGGCGGTGCACACGCTGCGGAACATGGGCCTGCGGGGTGGGGCAGGGTCCGAACACGCCACGGTCCTCGTTGAGTTCCACCAGCGCCAGCGCGGTGGTGAGGCGACCGTGGCGGCGCGAGGCCATGTCGTCGGCGGCGAGTTCGACCAGTCGGTGCATCTCGTCGCGGAACGCGGCGAAGACGGGAACCTGGGGAAATCCGTTGGCCAGTGCGGCCGAGGAGTGCAGCAGCCAGTGGTGCCGGGCCCGCGCGTGGCCCTGCTCATGGGCGAGCACCGCGTCCAACTGCCTGCCCTTGAGACGGCGCAACGCGGCCGTGGTGACGACCAGTCGGGGTGCCGGCCCGGGCAGCCACCAGGCCTCCGGACGCTCCCCCTCAAGCACCACCAGTCGGTCGCCGCGCGGCTCCTCGCCGGGCAACAGCGGGGCCCGCACCAGCAGTTCGGCGCGACTGTGCCGACGGCGTGCCCGTGCCCGGGAGACCTCCCTGACCAGCATCGCCGCGCTCCACGCGCCGCCGCACGCCAGCGCCACCGCGGTCGTCGCGGCCCAGGGACTCCCCGTGCTCAGCGCGTACGCGGCCACGACCGAGTGCGGGGCGGGGGCGAACACATGGCCCCGCACGGCCGTCCACGCGGCGGCCGCGCTCAGCGTCATCGACAGCACGCAGCACACCAGGACCGCCGCCACCACGCACTGCCACACCCACAGGGCGACCACCGGTTCGCGGTCCGGCCAGTCCGCCCGGGCGAGCAGCCGCGGAGCGAGGACGGCGGTCAGGGCGCCGAGCAGCAGCAGTGCCGCGGGGACCATCATGGGCCGAAGCCTATGAGCCGGGCGGGGGCACAGCCTACGTACCGT
Source organism: Streptomyces sp. Ru72 (assembly GCF_002920635.1). Classification (GTDB taxonomy): domain Bacteria; phylum Actinomycetota; class Actinomycetes; order Streptomycetales; family Streptomycetaceae; genus Streptomyces. Next base: position 12,992 of record NZ_PQSR01000034.1, read on the forward strand.
CGCGGCAAAGTGACGCACGCCACGGTTGCGCGGCGCCTTGTCCCACTGCCGGCCTGATGCAGGCTCCGTCCGGCTCCCGGATCACAGCGTGAGGAGCATCGCCAGCATCGCGATCGCCATGGACAGGCGGCAGGCACGCGCGAGTTCGGGCCGGTCGCCCCAGCCCGTGCCCGGCGCACCCGCGGCCGCGGCCACCGCCACCGCGGGCACCAGCCGTGCTCCGGACCACAGCACATAGACCGTGAAGTAGAGCAGCAGTGTCCCGGTCAGCAGCGATACGCCGCCGTGCGTGTGGTGACCGGACGAGGCGGCCATCGCCGCCGCCATGTAGACCATGGCGCACGCGCCGATCAGGTGGTGCAGATGGTGGGCGCCGCTCCGGGTCTCCCACAGGGCCCGCACGGCCGCCCCGCCGAAGACCACGGCGTACGCGATCCACAGGGCGCGCGGCGGCACGGCGACCGCCGCGGGCACGGCCATCACCGCCATGCCGAACCCCATCAGGGCCTCGCCACCCGCGGCCCGGCGCTGTTCCTCGACGGTGCTGCGCATCCGCAGCAGACAGTAGGCCCCGGTCGCCGCGCACAGCGCGACGAGCAACCAGCCGGGCGAAGCCGGTCCGTGCACCGCGCACCTCCCCGCTGGACGGTCTCGGACGGTCACCGGGGGCATGCCCGTGACGCAGGGTGCGCACGCAAGCGCACAGGGGTACGGGGGAGCGCGGGGATCGCGCGGCAGGCAGGGTGCGGCCGCCGCAATTCATTTACTAGTAAAACACTTGTTAAGCTTGCGTCCATGAGCAGTGTCACCGCCCGAACCTCCCGCGTGCGCCCTTTGCCCCTCTCCGGCCATCTGCGCCTCGGCAGGCCCTCGGAAATCTGGTTCAAGCCCGCACTGAGCGTGGTCGCCGCGATCGCCCCGCCGAACCTGACGCTGCTCGCCCTCGGCCGCCTGGACCTGGCCGTCTACACGATGGCGGGCTCCCTGTGCGCCCTCTACGCGCACAACCGCCCGTACGCGGCCCGCGCCGCGACCCTCGTCCGGGTCGTCCTCGGCATGCTGGGCGGTCTCGCCGTCGCCCTGGTCGCCGCGTCCCTCACCACGAATGCCGTGGTCCTGGTGACCGTGGGCGCCCTGCTGGCGGCGGTGCAGAAGGCGTTCTGCGACGCGACCCGCATCGGGCCGCCCGGCAACGTGATCTTCACCTTCGTCAGCTCGGCGTCCCTGTTCGCCCCGCAGACACCGGGGGAGGTCCCCGCCCACCTCGGTCTCGCCGCCGCGGCGGGAGCCTGGTCCTGGATCGTCGGCATGGCCCCCGGCCTGCTGCGGCCGCACGGCCCCGAGCGCCGCGCCACCGCCCACGCCCTGAGCGCCGCCGCCGTGTTCGCCGAGACCGGCGCGGCCTCCGCCCGGGCAGGTGCCGCGGCCGCAGTGCACACCGCCTGGCAGTCGCTGCTGCCGGCCGGCTCCGCATCCCGGCGCGCCCTGGCACGGCTCGTCGTCCGGGCAGAGGTCGCGCTCGCCGCGCCCGACGACACCGACCCCGAGCGGCTGCGCGCCTGGGCGCGCGACCTGCGTGGCACCGGGCCCGTCCCGCTCCCGGACGACCTCGGCGGGACCGCCGACGAACTCCTCGGCGTGGAGGCCGAACTCACGATCCCGCGGCGCCCCCTGCGCCGCAGGCTCGGCCCGCTCGCCCCCATCGCCCTGCGCACCGCCCTCGGTTGCGCCCTCGCCGGATACGTCTCCCTGGCGCTCGGCGTCGGCCGCCCGTACTGGGCGCTGGTCACCGCCGCCTCGCTGTACCAGGCCAACGTCACCCTCACCTGGCGCCGAGGCGTCCAGCGCGTCATCGGCAACCTCCTCGGCGTCCTGCTCTTCGCGGCCATCGCCCCGCTCGCGCATCTGAACCAGCTCGCGCTGGTGCTGTGCGGCCTGGCCTTCAACTTCGGCGCCGAGGCGCTCATCAGCCGCAACTACTGGCTCGGCAGTGTCTGTGTGACGCCGATGGCCCTGCTCATCACCGAGTTCGCCCGCCGTCAGGAGACCGCGGCGCTCATGGCCGACCGGATCCTGGACACCCTCATCGGAGCGCTGGTCGGCTTCGCCGCCGCGATCGTCGTCACCAATCGGCGCGCCGGCGACCGCCTCGACCACGCCCTCGCCGCCGTCGACCGCGCCCGCGAGCGCGCGGCCCGGCTCCAGGCCGCGGAGCACGCCGAGCCGGGTGCCCTGGAAAGCACACGCCGCGCTCTCGCCGGGGCCCTCGTGGAACTGCGCGCCACGGCCGACGCCGCGGCCGGCGAGTGGTGGCAGCGCGCCCTGCCCGAGGAACGGGTGCTGCGCGCCGAACAGGCCGGACACCGTACGCTCGCCGCGACGGTACGACGGCAGGGACTGCACATCTCGGAAGGCGCACGGACATGACGGCAGTGAACGGACCGACGACGCGGGCGCAGGGCGGTGCGGCCGGACCGGGGGCCGTCGCGGGCGACATCGTCGCCGCCGTCGTGCGCCAGTGGCGGGCCGTCCGCCCCGACATCGACACCGGGCCCATGGAGATCATCGGGCGGGTGAACCGCTGCGCCGCCCTGCTCCAGCAGGCGGAGGACGCACCGCTGCGCCGCGCCGGGCTCACCCGGCCGGAGTTCGACGTCCTCGGCACGCTGCGCCGCACGGGGCACGAGCTGACGCCCGGAGAGCTGGCCCGGGAGACCTTCTCCTCGGGCGCCGCGGTCACCAAACGGGTCAAGCAGCTCGCCGAGCGCGGCCTGGTCGAGCGGCGCGGGGACTCCCGTGACCGCCGTGTGGCGCATGTGCATCTGACGGAGGCGGGCCGCGAGCTGGTCGACGCCATCCTGCCCGAGCAGCTGTCGTACGAGACCGCCGTCCTGTCCGGGCTCGACACCGACGACCGGCGTCAGCTCGCGGAACTGCTCGGCGAGCTGCTCGTCCAGCTGGAAGGCCGGCTCGGCGCCCCGCGCGGGTGACGGCGCGCACCCGGAAACTGCGCGAACCCGGCCCGTTGACCGCAACTGCTACGGCCGGCGCTCGGTGTACGCCCCGGTCATCGACGGGTGACGGTCACGCCGCTGACCCCGGCCCCGTGACGGAGGTCGTGCGCCGAGGAGGAGCGCCACCCGGATCGAAGCCCGGGCCTAACCCTCCTGACCTGCCACGTAGATGCCGAAGACCGCGCCCTGCGGGTCCTTCAGGACGGCGATGCGCGGGCCGTCCGGGACCGAGGTCGGTTCCATGAGGACGCCTGCGCCCGCCCGTGTCGCCACCTGCACCGTGGAGTCCACGTCCTCCACGGCGAAGTACGGCAGCCAGTGCGACGGCACCTCGGGCGGGAACCGGTCGCCCATCGTCACCATGCCGCCGAAGCCGGCGCCGTCCAGGCCCCACTGCGTGTACTGCTCGGAGGGGTGCACGCTCCAGCCGAAGACGGTCGTGTAGAAGTCGGTGACCCGCTCCGGGGCACGGGTCAGCAGCTCCACCCAGCCGAGCGAGCCCGGCGCGTTGAGCAGCCCCGCCCCGGGGAAGGCCCGCGGCTGCCACATCTGGAAGACGGCGCCGCCCGGATCGCCGGCGACCGCGAAGCGGCCCGCGTCGAAGACGTCCATCGGCCCCAGGAACACCGTGCCGCCGGCCGCGCGCACCGCCTCGGCCGCAGCGTCGGCGTCGGCCACCGAGAACGTCACGTTCCAGGCGACCGGCTGCGGCTCCTGGTAGAGCGGGGTGAGGGCCGCGACCGCCGCGTCGCCCAGGTGCGCGATCGTGTAGCCGCCCGCCTCCGGCCGCGCGTCGGTCTCCGGCCGCCACCCGAACAGCTCGGTGTAGAACCGCTTGGCGGCCTCCAGGTCGCTGGTGCCCAGCTCCGTCCAGCAGGGCCCGCCGGTCACCGGCGCGTCGAGCTTCATGGGACACCTCCTGTCACCGGGACCACCCTGACCACGCTAAGGCCACCCCCGACGGGCGGCATCAGGTCCCTGGGCGGTACCGCAGGGGGTGGTCGGCCGGGACCTCGACGAGCACGATCTCGGTGCCGTCCGGGTCCTCGATCCACATCTCGATCAGACCCCACGGCTCCTTCACCGGCGGCCGGACGATCGCGACCCCGGCGTAGGCCAGCTCCCTGTGCGCCAAGGCCACGTCGGGCACCTGAAGCCACAGCTTCAGGGCCGGTGAGGGCGGGGTCTCGCTGCGGCCCGCCACCTCGAGGAAGCCGCCGCCGAGGAAGTACACGACCCCGCGATCGGGCCCCGTACCGAACTCCCTGTAGACCGGGAGCCCGAGTTTCCCGCCGTAGAAGGCCCGGGACCGCTCCGGATCGGCCGGGCGCAGAAGGGTGCGACTGCTCAGTACATGGACCATGCATCTGGAGCCTAGTGGGCGGGTTACCCTCGACGATGCCCGCGCCGCGCCACGGAACAGGGAGAAGCATCCCAATGGACAGCCCCGCCACCGCTGCCACCGTCACGACCGGTCCGGCCTTCCGCGACGCCACGGAGGCCGACGTGGACGCGCTGGTCGCACTTGTCGAGTCGGCGTACCGCGGCGACTCCAGCCGGGCGGGCTGGACCACCGAGGCGGACCTCCTCGAGGGCCGGCGGACCGACCCTGAGGGGGTGCTGGAGGTGATCGAGTCGCCCGACAGCCGGCTGCTGACCGTGGAGCGCGACGGGGCGATCATCGCCTGCTGCCAGCTCGAGCACCGCGGCGACCACGCCTACTTCGGCATGTTCGCGGTCAGCCCCACGCTGCAGGGCGGCGGCCTCGGCAAGGCGGTCATCGCGGAGGCGGAGCGCACGGCCCACGAGACCTGGGGCGTCAAGGAGATGCATATGACCGTCATCTCCGTCCGGGACGACCTCATCGCCTGGTACGAGCGGCGCGGCTACCGCCGTACGGGACAGATGAGCCCCTTCCCGTACGGCGACGAGCGCTTCGGCATCCCCCAGCGCGACGACCTCCAGTTCGAGCTGCTGGTCAAGCCGCTGGTGTGACCGTGTGCGCGAAGGTCATGCCGTGAAGCGGCCGGTGCGCCTGATCTCCGGGTGGTCGGTGGTCGCGCCGTCCAGCTCCAGCGCGCGGACGAGCCGCAGATGCTCCGGGGTGTTGACGACCCAGCCGATGATCCTCAGGCCCGCCTTGCGCGCGTGCTCGACGACTTCCAGGGTCAGCCGGCGGATGTCGAGGCACACGGTCGCCGCGCCGGCCTGCACCGCCCGCTCCACGACGTCGGTGCCGTAGCGGCCTGCGATCAGCGCCGTGCGGACGCCCGGCACGAGCCGGGCGATCTCCCTGATCGCCTCGTCGTGGAACGAGGACACCTCCACCCGGCCGACGAGGTCCCGGCGGTGCATCACCTCGGCCAGTGCCTGTGCCGTCGCCACGTCCTTGATCTCCGCCTGGACCGGTGTCCTCACCGCGTCCAGGACCTCCTCGAGGACGGGGACGCGCTCACCGCGGCCCGCGTCGAGCGCGCGCAACTCGGCGAGGGTCTTCTCCGCGACCGGCCCCGTACCGTCGGTCGTACGGTCCACCTGGTCATCGTGCATGACCACGAGAGCACCGTCCTTGCTCAGACGCAGATCCAGCTGGATCAGATCGAGGCCCGCCCGTTCGGCGGCGACGAAGGACCGGAGGGTGTTCTCGGGTGCGACACCCATCACTCCGCGGTGACCGATGGTGAGGAAGTTCAAGGTTCGGCTCGCTTCCGTCGACGGCGGCTCGGGCAGCCGCGCGGCGCTCCCCGGACCGGCGCGGCTGGGCCGCAGCCTAATGGCCCGGCCGCGCCCCGAACCCGAACCGTGCCGGGGCCCGGGGCGCAGGGACGGCGCGAAACCGGACTGAGCGGCCGGTCGGGTGTCACCCCGGGGTGGGCGCGTCTCGCCCGTGTTGACCATCCCCTGCCCCGGGTGCGATGGCCGGAAGTCGCCCCTCTGGTCAGCGCGCGGGGACCGACCAAGCGTTCAGCGGAAGTCGCCGCCTGTCTCGTGCAGCACAGGAAAATAAGCGGTGAAGGCGCGGTCCCGCAGGATAATTTGTCGACTGCCCACTTGCTGGGAGAAACCCCCTATGCATACGGTGTGCCTACGAGAGGTTCTCCCGTGAAGGATGGGTCATGACGGAAATTCTTGTGCAGGTGGGTTCGGAGGAGCGGGTTCCTCCGCAGGACAGGGTGGTGGACCACCCCGCTTGGCCCGTGCTCAAGGATGCCGTGGAGCAGATCCGGCCATGGCAGGCCAAGGACGGTTCGATCGACTTCGACGCCGAGGGCGCACCGCAGCGTGCGGAGGCGGAGGCCGCCGTGCGCCGTGCGACGCAGGCCGTGGAGGAGCTCTCCCCGCTGCTGCCGCACGACGCCGCCTACCACGAGGCGCTCGTCAAGGACCTGCACCGGTGGGCCGACGAGGGCTTCCAGGTACCCGACTTCCTGGACTCGCTGCTGGCCTTCCAGCCTGCCGCCAGGCGTGAGGACGGCCTCCAGCACCTGGTCGTCTTCCCTATGTACACGCAGAACGGCAACCCCGACCGCAACCTCGAAGCGGTCGTGCTGCGCATGGTCTGGCCCGACTGGCTGGCCGAGCTGGAGCGCACCCGCTACGACAACCCGCTGTTCTGCGGCATCAAGTTCGAGGACTTCACAGCGGGCTACGACACCAACTCCGCCGTCCTGTTCCCGGAGACCATCGCCGTGCGCGAGGCGCCGGAGCGGTTCTCCTGGGGCGGCATCTTCTGCGACCGTGAGGCGGCCCGCTTCCGCCGCGTGACCGCGGCCGCCGTCGACATCCTGGGTCTCGAGCTGCCCGAGGACATCGCCGCGATGGTCCACGACCAGAAGCGCTGTGAAGAGGCATTCGTGCTCTGGGACATGGTTCACGATCGCACCCACAGCCACGGCGACCTGCCGTTCGACCCGTTCATGATCAAGCAGCGCCAGCCGTTCTGGATGTACGGCCTGGAGGAGCTGCGCTGTGACCTCACCGCCTTCAAGGAGGCCGTGAAGCTCCAGGCCGACGGTGTGCCGCAGGCCCGGGACGTGCAGTACGCGGTGCTGTTCGACCGTATGTTCCGCTTCCCCGTGACGGGCGAGCGCGTGCGCAACTACGACGGCCTCGGTGGCCAGCTGCTCTTCGCCTACCTGCACCAGCACGACGTCGTGCGCTGGACCGACAACAAGCTCGCCATCGACTGGGAGCGTGCCCCGCAGGTGACCAACCAGCTGTGCGCCGAGATCGAGAAGCTGTACAAGGACGGCATCGACCGCCCCAAGCTCGTGCACTGGTTCGCCGGATACGAGCTGGTCTCCACGTACCTCGCCCCGCACCCGGGCTCCAAGTGGGCCAAGGGCCGCGACGCCCTCGATCTGACGCAGCCGCCGCGTAAGCTCGTGGACGACGTGCTTCCGGACGAGTTTCCGCTGAGCATGTTCTATGAGGCGTTGCAGAAGAAGCTCAAGAACGTGATCGCCTCGACCAAGGGCATCACGGCTCAGGCGGCCGAGCGGGTCGCCGCGTGAGCGCCCTCGCAACCGGTACGGCCGCTCGGCAGGAGGCGAAGATGCGGAACGGGAACGGGCCACTGAGCGGTGCGGTGATCGCGGTGGCGGGCGCGGGCGGACCGGCCGGCCGGGCGGCGCTGCTCCGGCTCGCCGAGGCGGGGGCCACCGTCGTCGGCTCGGACAACGACCCGGAGCGGCTCGCGGAAGCCGTGGACGCGGCCCGCTACGCGTACGGCGGCGCCTCCGTCACCGGGGACACGGTGGACCTGCTCGACCTGCAGTCCACTCGTGACTGGGCCGCCCACGTCGAGAAGGACTTCGGCCGGGTCGACGGTGTGGTGCACCTCGTCGGCGGCTGGCGCGGCAGCGAGACCTTCACCAGGACCAAGCTCGACGACTGGGACCTGCTCGAACTGCTGCTCATCCGCACGGTGCAGCACACCTCACTCGCCTTCTTCGACGCCCTGCAGCGCAGCGACCGCGGCCGGTACGTCCTGATCAGCGCCGCGGGCGCGAGCAAGCCCACCGCGGGCAACGCCTCCTACGCCGCCGCGAAGGCCGCCGCCGAGGCCTGGACGCTCGCCATGGCCGACGCCTTCAACAAGGCGAAGGGTGAGGGCGAGCTGACGTCGGCGGCTGCCATCCTGGTGGTGAAGGCGCTGGTGCACGACGCGATGCGCGCCGAACGCCCCAACGCGAAGTTCGCGGGCTTCACCGACGTCAAGGACCTGGCCGAGGCCATCGCCGGAGTCTGGGAGAAGCCCGCCACCGAAGTGAACGGAACCCGTCTGTGGCTGACCGAGAAGCCGTGAACCCTCCCAAGACCGACGCGCGCCGTCATCACGACCCGGAGGTCCGCGGTTTCGCCAGCGACAACTACGCCGGGGCCCACCCGGAGGTGCTCGCCGCCCTGGCCGTGGCCAACGGCGGGCACCAGGTCGCGTACGGCGAGGACGCGTATACCGAGAACCTCCAGCGGATCGTCCGCAGCCACTTCGGTGCCACCGCCGAGGCCTTCCCGGTCTTCAACGGCACCGGCGCCAACGTCGTCGCGCTCCAGGCGGTCACCGACCGCTGGGGCGCGGTGATCTGCGCGGAGTCCGCCCACATCAACGTCGACGAATGCGGGGCGCCGGAGCGTGTGGGCGGCCTCAAGCTGCTCACGGTGCCGACCCCGGACGGCAAGCTCACCCCCGAGCTGATCGACCGGCAGGCGTACGGCTGGGAGGACGAGCACCGCGCGATGCCGCAGGTCGTCTCGATCACCCAGAGCACCGAACTGGGCACCCTCTACACGCCCGAGGAGATCCGCGCGATCTGCGAGCACGCCCACGCGCACGGCATGAAGGTGCACCTGGACGGCTCCCGGATAGCCAACGCGGCCGCCTCGCTGGACGTCCCGATGCGGACGTTCACCAATGCGGTCGGCGTCGACATCCTCTCCCTGGGCGGCACGAAGAACGGCGCGATGTTCGGCGAGGCCGTCGTCGTCATCAACCAGGACGCGGTCCGGCGCATGAAGCACCTGCGCAAGCTGTCCATGCAGCTCGCCTCCAAGATGCGCTTCGTGTCGGTGCAGTTGGAGGCCCTGTTCGCCAAGGACCTCTGGCTGCGCAACGCCCGCCACGCCAACGAGATGGCCCAGCGCCTCGCCGAGGGCGTGCGGGCGGTCCATGGAGTGGAGATCCTCCACCCGGTCCAGGCCAACGCCGTCTTCGCGCGGCTGCCGCACGACGTGAGCGAGCGCCTGCAGAAGCGCTTCCGCTTCTACTTCTGGAACGAGGCCGCGGGCGACGTGCGCTGGATGTGCTCGTTCGACACGACCGAGGACGACGTGGACCGGTTCGTGGCGGCCCTCAAGGAGGAGATGGCGCGCTAGCCGCCGCAGACGCACGCCAGAACGCCGCGGTGCATAGTTATGCGGTCACCCGAAAAGTCATTGACTGTCGGGTGGCCGCATTCCTATGCTCTGCGGGCATGGAGCTGATCCAGGAAACGCCCGACCTGTCCGCGTACTTGGCCGCCGACGAGGTCATCGACCATGACCATCCGCTGGTGCGGGAAACGGCCGCGCGCCTTGCGGAGAACGTCCAGGACTCGTATGCCTATGCGCGAGCGGCCTACGAATACGTCCGCGACGCCATTCCGCACTCCGCCGACAGCGGTGACCTGCGGGTCACCTGGCGGGCCTCCGACGTGCTGGAGCGGCGCACCGGTATCTGTTACGCGAAAGCCCATGCCCTGGCCGCGCTGCTGCGGGCCGAGGATATTCCGACGGCCCTGTGCTACCAGCGACTGGCGCACGACGACGGCAGCGGTCATGCCGTGCACGGTCTGGTCGCCGTGCGCTTCAACGGCGCCTGGCATCGTCAGGACCCCCGTGGCAACAAACCGGGCGTCGATGCCCGGTTCTCCCTCGACGGTGAGCGCCTCGCCTGGGTCCCCGACGCAAAGTCCAGTGAGGTGGACTATCCGGTCCTGTATGCTGCACCTCACCCGGCGGTGGTGAGGGCCCTCAGGGCCGCGCCCGACCGGCCGGCCCTCTGGAAGACGCTCCCCACCGCACTCTGAGGCAGGCGATGACCACCACCCTGACCGTGTCCGACGAGGTGCGTGCCCTCGCGCCCGGCTTCACGCATGTCGCGATCGAGGCCCATGGTCTCGTGAACGGGCCCAGCACCGAGGCCACGTCCGCCCTGCTCGACGATGCCGTCCGCCGGCTCGCAGCCCGCCTGGACGGACGCGCTCCGCACGAGGACCCGCACATGGCGGCCTGGCGCGCGGTGTACACGGCCTTCGGCGCCAAGCCGTCCCGCACCCGCAACTCCGCCGAGGCGCTCGCCAAGCGGGCCCTGTCGGACGCCGGTCTGCCCAGGATCAACGCGCTCGTGGACATCTACAACGCCATCAGCGTCGCCCATCTCATCCCGGTCGGGGGCGAGGACCTCGACCGCATCCAGGGCGCCATGCACCTCGTACGGGCGACGGGGAACGAGGAGTTCGTGACCGTCGCGGCGGGTGAGGAGACCGTGGAACACCCGGACGCCGGCGAGGTGGTCTGGCGCGACGAGGCCGGCGTGACATGCCGCCGGTGGAACTGGCGCCAGGGTCCGCGCACCCGGCTCACCGAGGAGTCCACCGCGGCGCTCTTCCTGCTGGAGAGCCTGAACCCGATGCCGGTGGCCGACGTGGAGCAGGCCGGTGCCGAACTCGCGGAACTGCTGGAGAAGGTCAGCCCCGGAGCGCGGATCACCGTCCACGCCCCCGCCTGACGGGCCTCAGTGCGCTTCGGCGGCGCGCAGTGCCTCGGGGGTCGGCGCGGTGCCACCGAGATGGGCCGGCATCCACCAGGCGTCCTCCTGGTCCTTGGGCCGGCCCGGATAGGCGCGCTGCGCGGCCTCCAGCAACTCATGGACCCGCTCGCGCAGCTGACGGGTCAGGACGCCCGCATATGTGTCACGGGGGGCTTCGATCGCCTCGCCGACCCGGATCGTGATCGGGGTGTGGCTGCGCTTGAAGTTGCGTGGGTGGCCCTTGGTCCACAGCCGCTGGGTGCCCCACAGGGCCATCGGGACCAGCGGGACTTCCGCCTCCTGGGCCAGGCGCACCGCACCGGACTTGAAGCTCTTCAGGGTGAACGACTCGGAGATGGTCGCCTCCGGAAAGACTCCCACCACCTCGCCCGACCTCAGTGAGTCCAGCGCGTGCGCGTACGCGGCCTCGCCCTGCTTGCGGTCCACCGGGATGTGCTTCATGGCGCGCATCAGCGGGCCGGAGATGCGGTGCCGGAAGACGGACTCCTTGGCCATGAAGCGCACCAGGCGCTTCTGCGGAAGCGCGGCCAGGCCGTTGAAGATGAAGTCCAGATAGCTGATGTGGTTGCTCACCAGCACCGCACCGCCGGAGCGGGGGATGTTCTCCGAGCCCTCGCAGTCGATCTTCAGGTCCCACGCCTTGAACATCGTGAGGGCGAGACCGATGACGGGACGGTAGACGAGCTCAGCCATGGATGGGGATGGACCCTTCTCTCTGCCTGGGAAGGGGCTCCCAGCGGGAAGTTACGCAGCCGTAGGTTTACGGCTTGTCGCAGATCGTGCCTGAAGAACGGACGCGGGGCCAGCCCTGGTGCCCGTGTACGGCGAGATCCTCGTCACGTCAGCCGTTCGCACCACTCCGATCTGATGCCCGGTCAGTCCGCGCGCACCGCCACACGCCGCATGAGCAGGTACGCCTCGCACCCCAGGCAGTACCCGAACGCGGCGTTGAGGAAGGCGGCGGCGAGCGCCGCCCCGGTGGCCGCCAGCCCCAGCCACTGCGGTCCCGCGGTGTAGCCGACCAGCCCGACGACGGCGAAGACGAGCCCGACCGCCTGGGCGAACTGCGGCGGCTGCGGTGCCTCGAACTCCGTCGGCGGCCCGAGCCGCGGGCGTACGACCCTCCGGAACAGCCATCCGTACGGTGAACGCGCCACGCCCCCGGCCGCGCCCAGCGCGAAGGCCAGCAACTGCCAGGCGAGCAGCCAGGCGCTGCCGGTGACCAGGACCACGGCCAGCACAAGAGTCGTCACGGCCGCCCCGAAGCGCGGGCCCCTCACATCGATGTCCATGATTCAAGCATTCCGCATGAGAATCGGATCGGGGAGCCGGGAATCTTTGCGGTCCGATGAACGCTGGAGCAGGAGATGACGGGACTTGTGGTGTGCGTGGCCGTGCTCGCGCTGGCGAGCGCGTACGGAGTGCTGCAGCGGCGACGGAGCGGGAGAGTGCGAGTGCGCGGGCGGGACGAGGGAAAGCGGCTCGGCGCGGCCCAGTTGGGCCAGGGGCTCGGCGAGCGGGCGACGCTCGTTCAGTTCTCCAGCGCCTTCTGTGCTCCCTGCCGGGCCACGCGACGGGTCCTCGGCGAGGTGGCCGACATGGTTCCGGGCGTGACCCACATCGAGATCGACGCCGAGGCGCATCTCGACCTCGTGCGCGAACTCGACATCCTGAAGACGCCCACCGTCCTGGTCCTCGACGCCGACGGACGGGTCGTGCGGCGGGCCACCGGCCAGCCTCGCAAGGCCGAGGTCATCGCGGCGCTGGGGGAGGCGGTTTGACGGTTGTGTCCACGACGGTGACGTGCCTCCCGGATGCCGGGACGCACTTGACTGCGTGTACCACCTATCGTCAGCCTGACCGTATGCCCCCGGAACTCCTTCTCTTCGAGCGTGTCCACGTGGATCTGGCCCGCACCGCGAGTGCCCGCTGTCCGGCGTGTTGAGCACTCGCCGACTTCAGGTCACCTCTCCCAGAAGGACCATCGCATGAGGGCCACGCCCGACCTCGCCACCCATCGGCTCGCCTCCCCGGACCTGCTCCGCTCCGTCTTCCGGCGGCACGCGGCCGGGGTCGCCGTGATCACCGCCCAGGGTGGCGGCAGGCCGGTCGGCTTCACCGCCACCTCCCTCACCTCGGTCTCCGCCGAGCCCCCGCTCGTCTCCTTCGGCATCGGCGTGGGCTCCTCCAGCTGGCCCGTCATCGCGGAGGCCGAGAACGTCGGCGTGCACATACTCGGTGAGCACCAGGAGGACCTGGCCGGCACCTTCGCCACGAGCGGCGCCGACCGTTTCGGGGCGCCGACGAGCTGGCGCGAGGGCCCGGAGGGGGTGCCCCTTCTGGACGACGTCATCGCCTGGCTGGTGTGCCGCGTGGTGGCCCGGGTGCCCGCCGGGGACCATCGCATCGTCCTCGCCGAGGTCGTCCTCGGTGATCCCTCGGGTTCGGGACGCCCGCTGCTCTACCACCAGGGCCGGTTCAACGGCCTCCGCGACTGAGTCGTCCTCAGCCGGACCCTTGACCGTGGCGTCGCCCATCCGGTTACGCACCGTTGTCAAGGTCACAGTTCAAAGCGCTTGCTTAGCGGGCATTCACTCGATGTACTGGCGAGTAATATCTCGTTCGGAGCGCGGAGTCGCCCCGACCGGGATCGGCCGCTTCAGGCGCCTATGCTGCCTGCAAGAAGGCAGCCCAGAAATGACGATGCAGTAGGAGAGCCGGCGTGAGCTTGAGGATCGTTGTCACTGTGAAGTACGTGCCCGACGCCACTGGCGACCGGCACTTCGCCGATGACCTGACCGTCGACCGGGACGACGTGGACGGTCTGCTCTCCGAGCTCGACGAGTACGCGGTCGAGCAGGCGCTGCAGATCGCCGAGAACGCGGACGACGCCGAGGTCACCGTCCTGACGGTGGGCCCGGAGGACGCCAAGGACGCGCTGCGCAAGGCGCTGTCGATGGGCGCCGACAAGGCGATCCACGTGGAGGACGACGACCTGCACGGCACGGACGCCATCGGCACCTCCCTGGTGCTGGCCAAGGCGATCGAGAAGGCCGGCTACGACCTGGTGATCTCCGGCATGGCCTCCACCGACGGCACCATGGGTGTCGTACCCGCGCTGCTGGCCGAGCGTCTGGGCGTCCCGCAGGTGACCCTGCTCTCCGAGGTCTCGGTCGAGGACGGCACGGTCAGGGGCCGCCGGGACGGCGACGCCGCCTCCGAGCAGCTTCAGGCGTCTCTTCCGGCCGTCGTGTCGGTGACCGACCAGTCGGGTGAGGCCCGCTACCCGTCCTTCAAGGGCATCATGGCGGCCAAGAAGAAGCCGGTGGAGTCCTGGGACCTGTCCGACCTGGAGATCGAGTCCGACGAGGTCGGTCTCGAGGGTGCCTACACCACGGTCGAGGCCGCGTCCGAGCGCCCGGCGCGCACCGCGGGCACGATCGTCAAGGACGAGGGCGAGGGCGGCAAGCAGCTCGCTGAGTTCCTCGCGAGCCAGAAGTTCATCTAAGGGATCGACTCCCTTACCGACCCTCAGACTTCGCAATCCGCAAGGAGATCCGTTCCCATGGCTGAAGTTCTCGTCTACGTCGACCACGTGGACGGTGCCGTCCGCAAGCCCACGCTGGAGCTGCTGACCCTGGCCCGCCGCATCGGCGAGCCGGTCGCCGTCGCACTCGGCCCCGGCGCCGAGAACACCGCCGCCGCGCTCGCCGAGCACGGCGCGGTCAAGGTCCTCGCCCACGACGCCTCCGAGTACACCGAGTACCTGGTCGTGCCGAAGGTGGACGCCCTGCAGGCCGCCTACGAGCAGGTGTCCCCGGCCGCCGTGCTGGTCCCGTCCTCCGCGGAGGGCAAGGAGATCGCCGCGCGTCTGGCGCTGCGCATCGGCTCGGGCATCATCACCGACGCCGTCGACCTCGAGGCCGGCGACGAGGGCCCGGTCGCCACCCAGTCGGTGTTCGCCGCGTCCTTCACCACCAAGTCCCGTGTCAGCAAGGGCACCCCGGTCATCACGGTGAAGCCGAACTCGGCCGCCGTGGAGGCCGCCCCGGCCGCGGGCACGGTCGAGGCCCTGTCGGTGACCTTCTCCGAGAAGGCGACCGGCACGAAGATCACCGGCCGTACGCCGCGTGAGTCCACGGGCCGTCCGGAGCTGACCGAGGCCGCGATCGTGGTCTCCGGCGGCCGTGGCGTGGGCGGTGCGGAGAACTTCTCGCTCATCGAGACCCTCGCCGACTCCCTGGGCGCGGCCGTCGGCGCCTCGCGTGCCGCGGTGGACGCGGGCTGGTACCCGCACACCAACCAGGTCGGCCAGACCGGCAAGAGCGTGTCCCCGCAGCTGTACATCGCCACCGGCATCTCCGGCGCGATCCAGCACCGCGCCGGTATGCAGACCTCGAAGACCATCGTGGCGATCAACAAGGACGCCGAGGCGCCGATCTTCGACCTGGTCGACTACGGCGTGGTCGGCGACCTGTTCGAGGTCGTCCCGCAGCTCACCGAGCAGATCAAGGCCCGCAAGGGCTGAGCCGCTCCAGGGCTGGAAGGCCCCCGCGACCGCGCCTGCGGTCGCGGGGGCCTTCGCTCGTCCCGGGGCTACCGGTGGGGAGCGCTCCGGGCGCGAGACGGTGTTGACCGGCGGCAAGAGCCACGGATAGCTTCGCTCTACGGATTGTTGATTCCGTGCAGTGGAAAGCGGGAGGGGTGTGGAATGGCCCAGAGCCGGCAGGAGCGGGTGTCGACGAGCCTCGCGGGTGCCGTCGGCGAGGAGATCAGTGCCTCCCTCGCCGTGGTGGACGCCCAGTTGGCCCGCCGCTACCCGGGCGACCCCGGCACCCGCCAGCCCGTCCACACGGTCTACGTCCCCGGTGACGTCTTCGCCGCCGACACCGTGCGCTCCTGGGGCGACAGGGCCCTCGCCGCCCTCGACGAACACGCCCCGGACGCCGTCTCGTTCGCCTCCGTGCTCGGGCTCGGCGACGAACTCGCCGAGCCCGTCCACGACCGCGTCCGCGCCAAACTCGAGCGCGAGCCGATCGAAGACCTGCGCGTCGACTTCGAGGACGGCTACGGGCCGCGCCCCCATGCCGAGGAGGACCGGGCGGCCGCCCGCGCGGCACGGCTGCTCGCTCAGGCGTACCGGGAGGGCACGGCCCCCCCGTACATGGGCATCCGCATGAAGTGCATGGAGGCGCCGGTACGCGACCGGGGCATCCGCACGCTCGACATCTTCCTCACCGGCCTGATGGAGGCCGGCGGGCTGCCGGACGGGCTCGTCCTGACGCTGCCCAAGGTGACGTACCCGGAGCAGGTCACCGCCATGGTGCGGCTGCTGGAGGCGTTCGAGAAGGCGCACGGGCTCGATGCGGGGCGCCTCGGCTTCGAGATCCAGATCGAGACCAGCCAGGCCGTCCTCGCCGCCGACGGCACCGCCGCCGTCGCCCGCATGATCCACGCCGCCGAGGGCCGCGCCACCGGACTGCACTACGGCACCTTCGACTACAGCGCCTGCCTCGGTGTGTCCGCCGCCCACCAGGCGAGCGACCACCCGGCCGCCGACCATGCCAAGGCGGTCATGCAGGTCGCGGCGGCGGGCACCGGCGTCCGTGTGTCGGACGGCTCCACGAACGTCCTGCCCGTCGGCCCCACCGAGCAGGTCCACGACGCCTGGCGACTGCACTACAGGCTCACCCGACGGGCGCTGGCCCGCGCCTACTACCAAGGCTGGGACATGCATCCGGGCCACCTTCCCACCCGGTACGCGGCCGTCTTCGCCTTCTACCGCGAGGGCTTCCAGCAGGCCGCGGCACGTCTCGCCCGCTACGCCGACCGCACCGCCGGCGACGTCCTGGACGAACCGGCCACGGCGAAGGCGTTGAGCGGCTATCTGCTGCGGGGGATGGACTGCGGCGCCCTGGACACGGGCGAGGTGACGCGGGCCACCGGCCTGACCCGGGCCGACCTGGAGGGCTTCGCGGCGCCGAGGCGAGGGGACCTGACGGCATCGGCGCAGTGAGGGGCGCTGTGGCTTCGGCAGTCGTGCCCGGTCGCGGTCTTGGGCGGGACCTCAGTCGACGGGCGGCAGTTCGCCCGAGCCCCGGGTGATCAGCCGGGTGGGAAGCTCGATGCGTTCCGGGGTGATGAGCGTGCCGTCGAGCTGGCGGAACAGGCGCTCGGCGGCCGTGCTGCCGAGGGCGGCGGAATCCTGCGCGACGACCGTGACGCCGGGCTGGAGCAGGTCGGCCAGCTCGATGTCGTCGAAACCGACCAGCGCGACAGGACGGCTGTGCGCGGCCAGGACGCGGATGACGGTGACGGTCACGCGGTTGTTGCCCGCGAAGATCGCGGTGACGGGGGCGGGCCCTTCCAGCATCGCCTCGGCGGCCCGCCGCACCCGCTCGGGATCGGTGACGCCCAGGGACATCCAGGAGTCCTCGACCGGTATGCCCGCGTTCTCCATGGCGGCCCGGTAGCCGCGCAGCCGCTCGGCCGCGGTGTGGATGCGCGGCATGTCCCCGATGAAGCCGATCCGGCGGTGGCCGTGCGCGATGAGATGGGCGACCCCGTCCCGGGCGCCGCCGAAGCTGTCGGACAGCACCACGTCGGCGTCGATCCTCCCCGCGGGGCGGTCCACGAACACCGTGGCGACGCCGGCCTTGATCTCCGGCTCCAGATAGCGGTGGTCGTCGCCCGCAGGGATGATGACCAGTCCGTCCACGCGGCGTGCGCACAGCGCCAGTACCAGCTCCTGCTCCCGATCCGGGTCCTCCGCGCTGGAGCCGTTGATCAGCAGGGCCCCGTGCGCCCGGGCGACCTCCTCGACGGCGCGGCTCAGCGGCCCGTAGAAGGGGTCCGCGAGGTCCTCCAGGACCAGACCTATGCTCGCGGTGCGGCCCTTGCGCAGCACCCGCGCGCTGTCGTTGCGCCGGAACCCCAGTGCCTCTATCGCCTCCTGGACCCGGCGCTCGGTGTCGGGCGTGACACCCGGCTCGCCGTTGACCACACGCGACACCGTCTTAAGGCCCACCCCTGCGCGTGCCGCGACGTCCTTCATGGTCGGACGGTTGCCGTAGCGGGTCCCGGCGTGGCGGTCTGCGGAGCGGCCGGTGCGGCGGGCGGTCTCGGGCACGATGCGCTGTCCTGTCTGTCGTCCACGGAAGATGCGCGGTCCCCGGTTCTACCGGGATTCCATGGGGCCGTATGAGGATGTGGCGTCGAGCATAGAGCCTGGACAACGTTGTCAGATGCGGGAGAGACTGTCCACCGCACTCTCCGGCCGCGCCTTCCCCCAGGGGCGCTCCCTGCCCGCCAGTGCCCGGCGCCCGGACCCCGCGGCGGCGACCGCATGCCGTGCGCCGGGGCCGACACCACTCACGCATTGGGAGATCTGACACTGATGCACACCGACCTCGTGGCCGCGCTCGACATCGGCGGCACCAAGATCGCCGGAGCGCTGGTGGACGGCCACGGCCGGATCCTGCTGCGCGCGCAGCGCGCGACACCCGCGCGGGAGGACGGCGACACCGTGATGGGAGCCGTCGAGGACGTCATAGGGGAGCTGACGGGCTCCCCGCTGTGGGGGCGGGCGCGTGCCGTCGGCATCGGCAGCGCTGGGCCGGTGGACGCCTCCGCGGGCACGGTGAGCCCGGTCAACGTACCGGGGTGGCGCGGCTACCCGCTGGTGGAGCGGGTCCGGGCGGCCATGGGCGGCCTGCCCGTCGAGCTGATCGGCGACGGCGTGGCCATCACCGCCGCCGAGCACTGGCAGGGCGCGGCCCGCGGCCATGACAACGCGCTGTGCATGGTGGTGTCGACGGGGGTCGGCGGCGGTCTGGTGCTGGGCGGGCGGCTGCACCCGGGCCCGACGGGGAACGCCGGGCACATCGGGCACATCAGCGTGGACCTGGACGGCGATCCGTGCCCGTGCGGCTCGCGCGGCTGCGTGGAGCGCATCGCCAGCGGGCCGAACATCGCGCGCCGCGCCCTGGAGCACGGCTGGCGGCCGGGGCCCGACGGGGACACCTCGGCCGCCGCGGTGGCCGAAGCCGCCCGTGCGGGTGACCCGGTGGCCGTGGCGTCCTTCGAGCGGGCCGCCCAGGCCCTGGCCGCGGGGATCGCGGCGACCGCGACGCTGGTCGAGATCGACATCGCGGTCATCGGCGGGGGAGTGGCAGGGGCCGGCGACCTCCTGTTCGCCCCTCTGCGCAAGGCCCTGACCGACTACGCCACCCTGTCCTTCGTCCAGCGCCTGACGGTGGCGCCGGCCCTGATGGGCACGGACGCGGGCCTGGTGGGCGCGGCTGCCGCGGCGCTGGCGAAAGGCACGGACGCGACGGCTGCCGGGGTGTGAAGCCGAAGAGCTGCCGGGATTGGTTGCGTGACCCCGGCGTCCTTCGGCAGTTGAACAGGGCATGAAGAAGCGCAGCATGCTCGCCATCGCCTCCCTCGCCACCGGATTCGTCGTGGCCGCCGTCAGCCCCTCCCATGCCGCCGACCACGACAGGCTCGGTGATCTGAGCGTCAAGGACACGCTCGGCGCCGTCGACCACACCATCGGTCAGGACAGCCTGGCAGTGGACGACGACGCCCTGGGGCAGGACGGCTGAGGGGAGCCGACGTCGCGGCGCCGGAGCCCCCGCACGGTGGGGCCCGGCGCCGCGGTGTGCGGAGCGCGGCGGCCGCGGTGGTGGTGACCTCGGCCACGCCGAGGCGCCCTCATCAGCGCCGGGTTTCCGTGGCAGGGTGGAGCGGGCAAGCCCCAGGGGGCCAACAGAAGAGGGGGAACCGTGACCGTCGTCTGGATCAACGGTGCGTTCGGTGCGGGGAAGACGACCACCGCACGGGAACTGATCGAACTGATCCCGAACAGCACGCTCTTCGACCCCGAGGTCATCGGCGCAGTGCTCACCCAGCTCCTGCCGCCGAAACGCCTCGCCGAGGTCGGCGACTTCCAGGACCTGCCGATCTGGCGACGGCTCGTGATCGACACCGCGGCCGCGATGCTCGCCGAACTCGACGGTGTCCTCGTGGTACCGATGACCCTGCTGCGCCAGGAGTACCGCGACGAGATCTTCGGCGGCCTCGCCGCCCGGCGCATCCCCGTACGCCATGTCCTCCTCGCTCCGGCCGAAACGATCCTGCGCCAGCGCATAGCCGACCGGGAGGTCCCGCCCGACCTCCCCGACGGGGAGATGCGCATCCGCCAGTGGTCGTACGACCACATCGAGCCCTATCGCACCGCCCTCGCCGCCTGGCTCACCGCCGACGCGCACCCCGTGGACACCAGCGCCCTCACCCCGTACGAGGCCGCCGTGCGGATAGCCGAGGCCGTCCGGACCGGCCGGGCACCGGCCTGCGAGATCGTGCAGACACCCGAGCCGACCTCCGAGACCGTCGCCTCCGGAGTGCTCCTGTTCGACGAACGGGACCGCGTGCTGCTCGTCGACCCCACCTACAAGGCCGGTTGGGAGTTCCCCGGCGGAGTCGTCGAACCGGGCGAGGCGCCCGCCCGCGCCGGCATGCGCGAGGTCGAGGAGGAGACCGGGATCAGGCTGGATGAGGTCCCCCGGCTGCTCGTCCTCGACTGGGAGCCCCCCGCGCCGCCCGGATACGGCGGCCTGCGCCTCCTCTTCGACGGCGGCCGCCTCGACAGCGCCGAAGCCGGCCGACTCCTGCTGCCCGGCCCGGAGTTGCGCGACTGGCGGTTCGTCACGGAAGAGGAGGCGGCCGATCTGCTTCCGCCCGTGCGCTTCGAACGGCTCCGCTGGGCACTGCGGGCGCGTGAACGCGGTGCCGCGCTGTACCTCGAAGCTGGAATTCCGCTCGGCTGAGAGCCGGCGGCCCGCCTGCCCTCGGAGGGCGGCGCGCATTCTGAGAATTCTTAATAATCCCCGGCGATTTCCGCTGGGCTCGTAGAGTTCCCGCAGAAGCGTGAGGACGCCTGCCCCGTCCGGGTGCGAATAGCAACTCGAAGACGGGGCAGAAGAGTTGGAGGAACCTCGCCACCTGCGGCGACGGTCGATCCATGGATCAAAGGCCCGCCCCCATGAGCCGGGCGTGTCCGACTTCTCCACGCAGCGTTGCGCCAATCGATGGCCAAGAAACTCTCGCGATGTATTCACAGCAGGGCTAACCTCGCATCCCGCATCCGTCAAGCCTTGTCCATTCGGGTAAACAGTCCCCTTTCGGCGCCTTATCGGTGTTGACCGAGCTCGCGCAGGGTTGCGAAAGTCCGCTCAGTCTTCTGGTGCCGCCACCGGCCGCCAGCCACCTCCTGCATTCAGGGGCAGAACCGCCATGACGAGTTCGACCACGAGGGCGACCGCGCGCCGGACCCCGGTCCGCCTGCCCGCCGCCGGCGAGATGAGCGCGAAGGCCGTGGGTGAGCCGGACGGAAGGTCCTCGCGGCAGCCCCAGCTCACCTCCGGGATGTCCATACGATGACCACGCAACACCAGTCGGTCCAGGCCGCCGGCGGTACCACGCTCCCGGCCGGAGAACCGTCGCAGGACTC
The DNA here is from genome assembly GCF_002920635.1 of Streptomyces sp. Ru72. Taxonomy (GTDB): domain Bacteria; phylum Actinomycetota; class Actinomycetes; order Streptomycetales; family Streptomycetaceae; genus Streptomyces. Next base: position 34,329 of record NZ_PQSR01000034.1, read on the forward strand.
CCCGCCCGGCGGCACGGCGGTCGAGGGCCGCTCACCCGCCAGGATGGCCTGGAGGCGCATCAGGCGGGACAGGATCACCACGACCGCGCTGGTCGTCACCCTGCTGTTCATCGTGATCGCGCTGCTGGCTCCGGTGCTCACCTCGCTCACCGGCTGGGGACCGATCACACCGGACTCCAAGGCGATCAACCCGGACACGGGCAACCAGCCGTACGGATCGCTGGGCGGGATCAGCCTCACCCACCTGCTCGGCGTCGAACCGGGCACGGGGTACGACATCTTCGCCCGGATCGTCTACGGCCTGCGCACCTCGCTCCTCGTCGGCTTCGCTTCGGCGGTGCTGTCCACCGTGGTCGGCGTCGTGGCCGGGCTGGCGGCCGGGTACTTCGGCGGCTGGATCGACTCCGCCCTGTCGCGGGTCATGGACGTGATGCTGGCCTTCCCGCAACTGCTGTTCATCATCGCGCTCACCCCGGTGATCCAGAACGCCCTGCAGACCGACAGCCACGGCGGCACGGACGAGAACCTCCGGCTGCTGGTCCTGGTCCTCAACATCGCGGTCTTCGCCTGGGCCTACACCGCCCGCCTGGTGCGCGGTCAGGTGCTGTCCCTGCGCGAGCGGGAGTTCGTCGACGCCGCGCGGATCATGAGCGCCGGCCGCCGGCACATCCTCTTCCGCCAACTGCTGCCCAACCTGTGGGCGCCGATCCTGATCTCCTTCGCCCTCGCCGTCCCGCAGAACATCTCCACGGAGGCGGCCCTGTCCTACCTGGGTGTCGGAGTCATCCCGCCCGCTCCGGACTGGGGAGCCCTCCTCTCGGACGCGTCCGAGTTCTTCCTGCAGGACCCGATGTACCTGTTCATCCCCGGCGTCCTGCTCCTGATCCTCGTACTGGCGCTCAACCTTCTCGGGGACGGGGTCCGGGACGCCCTCGACCCCCGCGCCAACCGCAGCTGACGCGCTGCCTCCCGAGTGTCGGCACAGGCCGTCCCACGAACGACTGCCGAGGCCGAGCCCATGACAAGAACGGAGTTCCCAGATGATGCGCACAACGCGCACGGTCGCTCTAACGGCCTCTGCCGTGGCGATAGCACTCGGGGCCACCGCGTGCGGTGGTTCCTCGAGCAACACCAGCAGCGGCGCCCCGGTCAAGGGCGGTACGTTGACGGTCCTCGACGAGTCGGACTTCGACCACACCGACCCACAGCGCACCTACACGACCGAGGGGGAGAGCACGGACGAGTTGTTCGTCCGCACCCTCACCGCATGGGACGAGGCGGGGTCCACGCCGAAGCTGGTCGGTGACCTCGCCACCGACACGGGAACACCCAGCAAGGGCGACACGGTGTGGACCTTCCACCTGCGCCACGGCGTCAAGTGGCAGGACGGCACCGACGTCACCGCCCAGGACGTCAAGTACGGCGTGGAGCGCGCCTTTTCCGGCGACATCAACGGCGGCCCGCCGTACGCGGCGCAGTGGCTCGTCGGCGGCGGCGACTACAAGGGCCCCTACAGCGGCAAGCAGCTCGACTCCATCCAGACGCCGGACCAGTACACCATCGTCTTCCACCTCGACCAGCCGGTCGCCGACTTCAACGAGACCACGGCCATGTCCGGGTGGTCGGCGGTACCCAAGGCCCATGACACGGGTTCGACCTACGACACGCACGTCTGGTCCGACGGCCCGTACATGATCAAGTCGTACACCAAGAACAAGGAACTCGTCCTCGTCAAGAACAAGTACTGGCAGCAGTCGACCGACCCGATCCGCCAGCAGAACGTCGACGAGTTCGACTTCAAGTTCGGCCAGGACCAGGCGGCCATCGACCAGCAGATCAAGTCGGACGGAGGGGTCGCCCAGACCTCGATCGAGCAGTACCCGCTCGCCGGATCCGACCTGAACTCGTTCGCCAACGACCCGACGATCAAGTCGCGTTATTACAACAACGCCGCTCCGGGCATCAACTACCTGGCGATCAACACCCGGACGGTCAAGGACATCAGGGTCCGCGAGGCGATCGAGTACGCGATCGACAAGACCACCGTCCGCGGCGCCTTCGGCGGTGAGGCGTACGGCGACTACGCGAGCACGATGCTGAGCCCCGGCATCGGCGGTTACAAGAAGTTCAACCTGTACAGCACCAACCCGGCCGGCGACATCGCCAAGGCCAAGGCGCTGATGAAGCAGGCCGGCGACCCGAAGCTCACCATGTCGATGGCGATCGAGAACACGCCCACCCAGGACCACTTCGGTGACGCGGTGAAGACCTCCCTCGCGCAGATCGGCATCACGGTGAACCTCGTGCCGATCCAGTTGGCGAACTATTTCAACACCGTCAGCAACGTCAAGAACCAGTACGACCTGACCTGGGGCGACTGGATCGCGGACTGGCCGAACGCCTCGACCGTGCTCCCCACCCTGTTCGACGGTGATCTCATCGCGAAGAACCCGCAGGCCAACCAGGACCTGTCGTACCTGAACGACCCGAACGTCAACGCGCAGATCACCAAGATCTCCAAGGTGGCCGACATCTCGCAGCGCAACGCCGCTTACGGGGACCTGGACGAGCAGATCATGAAGGACGCCGCTGTGGTCCCGCTCATGTACATGAAGTTCAGCGCCATCAGCGGCTCCAAGGTGGGCGGGGTCATCCCGGACACCATCATGGCCGAGCCGAGCCTCGTGCACGTCTACGTCAAGCAGTGACCCCGCCGGTGGCCCCGCCGGCTAAACGCCACCGGCGGGGCCACCCCACCCACGTCAAGCCCAACCGGGCGCAGGCACCACCCCACCGGCCCACAGCTAGAGGGAGGCGGACCGGGCACCCGCCAGGTCCCAGCACGACATGCTTCGTTATCTCATCCGCCGCTTGCTGGCAGCGGCCGTGATCCTGCTCGTGATCAGTGTGATCACCTTCTTCATCTTCTTCGCGCTGCCCTCCGACCCCGCGCTCCTGGCCTGCGGAAAGACCTGCTCCCCCTCCCGTCTCGCGGAGATCAAGCACTCGCTGGGCCTGAACCAGAGCACCACGACGCAGTTCTGGGAGTTCTTCAAAGGACTCTTCGTCGGCCGCGACTACGGCGACCAGAGCATGCGCATCCACTGCGGCGCGCCCTGCCTCGGGGTCTCCTTCCAGACCGACACCCCTGTCCTCACCACCCTGCTGCAGGACTTCCCGGCAGACCTCTCACTCGGTGCCGGCGCAGCGGTGGCCTTCCTGGTCCTGGGTGTCGGCCTCGGCACGGCGGCCGCGGTCCGCAGGGGGAAGGCCGTCGACAAGGCGGCGGTCGGACTCGCGCTGGTCGGCGTCTCCACGCAGATCTACTTCATCGGTCTGCTGCTGCTCTTCGTGTTCGTCGACAAGTGGCAGATCCTGCCCGCCTCCGGATACACCCCCATCACCCAGGACCCCCTCGCGTGGTTCCAGGGGCTCCTTCTGCCGTGGGCGACCCTGGTCATCGTCTACCTCGCCTTCTACACCCGGCTCACACGCTCCTCCATGCTGGAGGTCTTCAGCGAGGACTACATGCGCACCGCCCGGGCCAAGGGGCTGCCGGCCGGCACGGTCGTCCTCAAGCACGGGCTGCGCGCCGCGATCACCCCGATCATCACCATCTTCGGCATGGACGTCGGCTCCCTCATCGGCGGCTCCGCGGTCATCACCGAGTCGGTGTTCGGCATCAACGGCATCGGCAAGCTGGCGGTGAACTCGGTGGAGAACTCCGACCTGCCCGTCATCCTCGGCACCACCCTCTTCGCCGCCACGTTCGTCGTCCTCGCCAATGTGGTGGTGGACCTGGTGTACGGCCTCATCGACCCCCGCGTACGCCTCGCCTGACACCCGACCCGCAGCCCCCAAGGAAACACCAGTGTCCCTGCAGACCTCGCCACAGCCCGCGGACGTCACGCCCGCGCCCTCCCCCTTCCTCGACGTGCGGGACCTGCGCGTGCACTTCCCGACCGAGGACGGCCTCGTCAAGTCCGTCGACGGAGTGTCCTTCACCCTGGAGAAGGGCCACACCCTCGGCATCGTCGGTGAATCCGGCTCGGGCAAGTCGGTGACCTCGCTGGCCCTGCTCGGCCTGCACAAGGGCACGCGCGCCCGAGTCACCGGCGAGATCTGGATGGAGGGCAGGGAACTCGTCGCCCTGCCCGAGAACGAGATGCGGGAGCTGCGCGGCGACACGGTCTCCATGATCTTCCAGGACCCGCTCTCCGCGCTGCACCCGTTCTTCACCGTCGGCGCCCAGATCGCCGAGGCCTACCAGGTGCACCACAAGGTCTCCAAGAAGGAGGCCAAGGACCGCGCCGTGGAGATGCTGAAGCGGGTCGGCATCCCGCAGCCCGAGCGGCGGGTGAAGGACTACCCGCACCAGTTCTCCGGCGGTATGCGACAGCGCGCCATGATCGCCATGTCCCTGGTCTGCGACCCCGCGCTGCTCATCGCCGACGAGCCGACCACCGCCCTCGACGTCACCGTCCAGGCGCAGATCCTGGACCTGATCCGCGATCTTCAGGAGGAGTTCGGCTCCGCCGTCATCATCATCACCCACGACCTCGGCGTGGTGGCCGACATCGCCGACGACATCCTGGTCATGTACGGCGGCCGTCGCATCGAGTACGGCACCGTGCGGGACGTGCTGAAGCAGCCCGAGCACCCCTACACGTGGGGACTGCTCCAGTCCATGCCGCACATCCGCGACGACGTCACCCGGCGGCTGAACCCGATCCCGGGCAGCCCGCCGAGTCTGATCAACCTTCCCGGCGGCTGCGCCTTCCACCCGCGCTGCGCCTACAAGGGCTGGGTGCCGGAGGGGCGTTGCACGGTGGAACGGCCCGAACTGCTGACGGTCTCCGGTACCGACGAGCACATCGTCGCCTGCCACCTGACCGCAGAGACCAAACAACAGATCCGCGGCGGCCGAGCCGCAGGGGCCGCGCAGTGACGGCGGCGGACGAACAGGAGCATGCCGTGAGCACCACCCGGTCCATCCCCGAGCAAGAGCTCGCTTCGCCGGCGTCCGCGAAGCCGCCGGCCGGCGAGAACCTGCTCGAGGTCAGTGGTCTGCAGAAACACTTCCCGATCCGGCAGGGCATCGTCTTCCAGCGGCAGATAGGGGCCGTGCACGCCGTCGACGGAATCGACTTCTCCGTCAGGACCGGCGAGTCGCTGGGTCTGGTCGGCGAGTCCGGGTGCGGCAAGTCGACGACCGGACGCCTGATCACGCGGCTGCTGGAGCCCACGGCCGGCAGCATCGTGTTCGACGGTGAGGACATCACCCACAAACCCGTCGCGAAGATGCGGGAGGCGCGCCGCAACCTCCAGATGATCTTCCAGGATCCGTACTCCTCGCTGAACCCGCGGCACACCGTCGGTACCATCGTCGAGACGCCGATGAAGCTCAACGGGATCAACCCGCCGCAGGGCCACAAGAGGCGGGTCCAGGAACTGCTGGAGACGGTGGGTCTCAACCCCGAGCACTACAACCGCTACCCGAACGAATTCTCCGGCGGCCAGCGCCAGCGCATCGGCATCGCCCGCGCGCTCGCCCTGCGGCCGAAGCTGATCGTGGCCGACGAACCGGTCTCGGCGCTGGACGTGTCCATCCAGGCCCAGGTCGTCAATCTGCTGCAGGACCTGCAGCGGGAGTTCGGTATCGCCTTCGTCTTCATCGCCCACGACCTCGCCGTCGTCCGCCACTTCTCCGAGCGGGTCGCGGTGATGTACCTGGGGAAGATCGTCGAGGTCGCCGACCGGGAGACGCTGTACACCCGGCCTCGGCACCCCTATACGCACGCACTGCTGTCCGCCGTTCCCGAGGCCGATCCGGACAGCACCGTGCGGCGCGAGCGCATCCGCCTGGCCGGCGACGTGCCGTCCCCGATCGACCCGCCCTCGGGGTGCCGTTTCCGCACACGCTGCTGGAAGGCCCAGGACAAGTGCGCCACCGACGAGCCGCCGCTCGTCCGCCTCACGGACAACCCCGAGGGACATCTGACCGCCTGCCACTTTCCCGAGGAACCGACGGTCGAGGCACGCGGCGAGGACGTCGTCCTCGACCCGGCGCTCGCCGCGCTGGAGAAGTCACCGACCGAGAGGAGCTCCTGACCGGACGGGCCCTTGCCCAACGCTTTCGCCGCGAGGCGCTCGGCGCGCGACGGGGCGGGCGTCCTCACCGCACGGAGACTGCCCGCCGACGTCCTTACGCGCGCCGGAACCTGGACATCGCCGCCGCGCGGCTTCAGCTCGCCGCGTAGTTCCGCAGGAACAGCGCCTCCGCCACCGACAGCCGCTCCAACTCCTCAGGGGACACACTCTCGTTGACCGCGTGGATCTGGGCCTCCGGCTCGCTGAGACCTATCAGCAGGATCTCCGCACCCGGGTACAGGGACGCGAGGGTGTTGCAGAGCGGGATGGAGCCGCCCTGACCGGCGTAGTTCATCTCCTGGCCGGGGTAGGCGACCGCCATCGCCTCGGCCATCGCCGCGTACGCCGGACTCGAGGTGTCCGCGCGGAACGGCTGGCCCTGACCGATCTGCTCCGTCCGCACCCGGGCGCCCCACGGCGTGTGCGTCTCCAGGTGGGCCTGGAGCAGCTTCGTCGCCTCGGCCGCGTCCACGCCCGGCGGCACCCGGAGGCTGATCAGCGCCCGCGCGTTCGCCTGCACCGACGGGGTCGCACCGACGACCGGCGGGCAGTCGATGCCGAGGACGGTCACGGCCGGGCGGCTCCAGATGCGGTCCGCGACCGACCCGGAACCGATCAGCTCCACCCCGTCGAGGACCTTGGCATCCTTGCGGAACTGCTCCTCGTCGTAACTCAGGCCCTCCCACGCGGACTCGCCGTCGAGTCCCTCCACGGTCGTCGAACCGTCCTCAGCGCGCAGCGAGTCCAGCACACGGATCAGCGCGGCCAGCGCGTCGGGCGCCGCGCCGCCGAACTGACCGGAGTGCAGGTTGCCTTCGAGGGTGTCGATCTGGACGCGGACCAGGGTCATACCGCGCAGGGTGGTGGTCACGGTCGGCAGTCCGGCGCGGAAGTTGCCCGCATCGCCGATGACGATCGTGTCGGCCGCGAGAAGATCGGGATGCTCCTCGGCGTACCGCTCCAGACCGCCCGTGCCCTGCTCCTCCGAGCCCTCGGCGATGACCTTGACGTGCACGGGCACGCCACCGTTCGCCTTGAGTGCGCGCAGCGCCAGCAGATGCATGATGACGCCGCCCTTGCAGTCGGCGGTGCCGCGCCCGTACCAGCGGCCGTCACGCTCGGTCAGCTCGAACGGCGGTGTGGTCCAGCCGGCCTCGTCCAGCGGCGGCTGGACGTCGTAATGGGCGTAGAGCAGCACTGTCTTCGCGCCCTCGGGGCCCGGCAGGTAGCCGTAGACCGACTGCGTGCCGTCCGGGGTGTCGAGCAGCGCCACGTCCTGGAAGCCTTCGGCGGTGAGCGCGTCGGCGATCCACCGCGCGGCGCCCTCGCTCTCGCTCCTCGGGAACTGGTCGAAGTCCGCCACCGACTTGAAGGCCACCAGCTCGGTGAGCTCCTCCTTCGCCCTGGGCATCAGCGAAGCGACGGTCTCGGCGACCGGATTCGACGACATGGAAGCGCTCCTCCTGGGGTGCGACTCAGGTACCGATGAGTACCTCGGGTGTGTACGTGTGTGGATGTGTACGGGCGGTCCTTCGGGCGTACGCGCATGCCGGCGCATGGCGCATACGCTGCAGATCCTCCCACAGCGGGCTGTGAGGACGCGGCCGTAGGATGCGGGGGACAGATGCGGCAGGCGGCTTGATCGGGAGCAGTAGACCATCGTGAGCGGCGAGAACTCTTCGGCGGACGGCGTGCAGCGGGTGTGGGACGTCGTCGTGGTGGGCGCGGGACCCGCGGGGGCCTCGGCCGCCTACGCGGCGGCGGTCGCGGGACGCAGCGTGCTGTTGCTGGAGAAGGCCGAGCTGCCCCGCTACAAGACCTGCGGCGGCGGCATCATCGGCCCCTCGCGCGATGCCCTGCCGCCCGGCTTCGAGCTGCCGCTGCGCGACCGGGTGCACGCGGTGACCTTCTCGAACAACGGCCGCTTCACCCGCACCCGCCGCTCCAAGCAGATGCTGTTCGGACTGATCAACCGGCCCGAGTTCGACCAGCAGCTCGTCGAGTACGCGCAGAAGGCGGGTGCCGAGCTGCGTACCGGTGCCACGGTGTCGCGGGTCGAGCAGCACGGCTCGGCGGTGCCCGACCGGCGCACGGTCGCCGTCGTCCTGCAGGGCGGCGAGACGCTGCTGGCCCGGGCCGTGGTGGGCGCGGACGGCAGCGCCAGCCGGATAGGAGCCCACGTCGGGGTGAAGCTCGACCAGGTGGATCTCGGCCTGGAGGCGGAGATCCCGGTTCCGGAGACCGTCGCGGAGGACTGGAAGGGGCGCGTCCTCATTGATTGGGGACCGATGCCGGGAAGCTACGGCTGGGTGTTCCCGAAGGGTGACACGCTGACCGTGGGCGTGATCTCGGCGCGCGGTGAAGGCGCCGCGACCAAGCGGTACTTGGAGGACTTCATCGCCCGGCTCGGACTCTCCGGGTTCCGTCCGAGCATTTCTTCCGGGCACCTGACCCGCTGCCGCGCCGACGACTCGCCGCTGTCGCGCGGGCGGGTGCTGGTGTGCGGGGACGCGGCGGGGCTGCTGGAGCCGTGGACCCGGGAGGGGATCTCCTTCGCGCTGCGATCGGGACGGCTGGCGGGGGAGTGGGCGGTACGGATCGCGGAGGCGCACGACGCCGTGGACACGCGCCGTCAGGCCCTGAACTACGCCTTCGCGATCAAGGCCGGGCTCGGCGTCGAGATGAGCGTCGGCAGGCGGCTGCTGAGCGTGTTCGAACGCCGCCCTGGTCTCTTCCACGCGGCGCTGACCGGGTTCCGGCCCGCCTGGAACGCGTTCAAGGACATCACGCAGGGCGCCACGTCCCTGGGCGAGATCGTCCGCAACCGCCCGATCGCCCAGCGAGCCCTGACCGCGCTGGACCGGGGGTCGGCGGGCGGCGACGTCAGTTCGTGACCGTGATCCGGAAGACGGGGTGGTCGGGGGCGATGCGGCGCAGGTCGGCGTCGGGGGAGTCGGCGCCGACCCCGTTGAAGAAGACGCCGACCTCGGCCTTCCAGCGCCTGAGGTAGGCGCGCAGCAGCGGGACCTTGTCGTCGTCGGCGACCTCCGTGGCGGTGAACACGTCCACGTCCTTGCCGAGCCGGAGCTCGCCGCCGCCGGCGGCACGCATGTTGTGAGTCCACTGGACGTGGCCGCGGGGGGCGAGAAGGTACTGCTGCCCGTCCACGGTCAGCAGGTTGACGGGGGTGGTCCGCCACTCGCCGGTCTTGCGACCGCGGACCGCGAGAACCCGGGAGCCCCAGACACTGATGCCACGGCGGGTCAGCCAGGCCACGGCGCGGTTGAAGACGTTCACCGTGAACCAGCCGGGCTTACGGACGTGCGCGGACCGGGCGTCGGACATGACGGGCCTCCCTGGGCCTGAAAGTGTGAGCGGTGCTCTCGCTTGAGAGCAGTGTGCGCGAGATCGGTGATCCGAGTCAAGAGCAGTGCTCTCTTTTTAGGGCGGCGCTCTTGGTACGGAGCAGCGCTCCTTGGTGAGCACTCAGTCGCGCCTTTCCGTCGCGACCACCACACACCTCGGAGCCCACCGCTCACCTCAGAGTGCACCGCTCTCGTTTGTGTGCGCTGCTCCGGAACCGTGGCACACTGCCCCCATGAACGTCCCCCAAGGAGCCCGCGCCCGCGCCCGCAGGGAGGTAACCGCCGCCATCAAGGACGAGGCGCGCAGACAGCTCGCCGCCGGGGGCGCCGCCGCGCTCTCCCTGCGCGCCGTCGCCCGCGAGCTGGGCATGGTCTCCTCCGCGCTCTACCGCTACTTCCCCAGCCGCGACGACCTGCTCACCGCGCTCATCATCGACGCCTACGACTCCCTCGGTGAGGCCGCCGAGGCCGCCGACGCGGAGGCAGGCGACGCCGCCCCCGCCCAGCGTTGGGTCGCCGTGTGCGAAGCCGTGCGCGCCTGGGCGCTGGCGCAACCGCACGAGTACGCGCTCATCTACGGCTCGCCCGTGCCCGGATACTCCGCACCCCAGGCCACGGTCCCGGCCGCCTCCCGCGTCGGGGTCCTGCTGATCGGCATCGTCCGCGACGCGTACCGGCAGCGCGGTGTGGCCCGCACCCGGATCCCCGCCGAGCTCGAGCCCGAAGCCCGGCGCATGGCCGGCGAGCTGGCGCCCGACCTGCCGCCCGAGGCGGTCGCCGCGCTGGTCGCCGCCTGGGCGCAGTTGTACGGGCTGGTGGGGTTCGAGCTGTTCGGGCAGTTCGACAACGTCGTGGAGGACCGCGCGACGTTCTTCCGGCACGCGGCGGCCCAGCTCGCGCACGGCGTGGGCCTGGTGTTCCCGTAGGGGGCCCGGTGTTCCCATAGGCGTACTCCCCGGGGAGTACCCGTGATCACCTCCCCCGGTCGACGCTGTTCCCCTCAGGCGCGTCTAGCGTGAACGGCATGGAGGAGCAGCACGCAGACGCCCCGTGGCGGTGGCACGGACCGCGGTGGTGGAGGCATGGACCCGGCGGCTCCGGCCTGCCCTGGCGCTCCACCCTGTTGTGCACCGCCTTCGTGCTCGTCGGCACGCACTTCTCCGCCCGCAACCAGCACGGCCACCGCGCGTCCCTCGACGTCCTCGCCTACGTGCTGGTCGTCGTCGCCTCCGGGGCACTGCTGTGGCGGCAGCGGCATCCCGTGCCGGTCGTCTTCGTGACGGCCGTGGCGGCCACGGTGTACCTGGGCGCCGGATACCCGTACGGCCCGGTCTTCCTCACCGTCGCCGTCGGCTGCTTCAGCGCCCTCGCCGCGGGGTGCCGCACCGCGGCGTGGACGGCTGTCGGGATGTTCTGGGCCGGACACGTCCTGGTCGCGCACTGGCTGTACCGATGGCTGCCGCCGCCGGGGGACTCCGCGGCCTCCTGGGGGCAGGAACTGCTCATCTCCGCCTGGCTGGTGGCGATCGTGGCGATGGCGGAACTCGTGCGCATCCGGCGCGAGCAGTGGGCGCGCGAGCGGGCCGAACGGGCGCAGGCCGCGCGGCGGCGCGCCGACGAGGAGCGGCTGCGCATCGCCCGTGAGCTCCACGACGTCCTCGCCCACAGCATTTCGGTGATCAACGTCCAGGCCGGCGTCGGCCTGGCACTGCTGGACTCCGATCCGGAGCAGGCGCGTACGGCGCTCACCACCATCAAGGCCGCCAGCAAGGAGGCGCTCGGGGAGGTGCGTCAGGTGCTCGACAGTCTGCGCACGCCGGGGGACGCGCCGCGCGCGCCGGCGCCGGGTCTGGACCGGCTGCCGGAACTCGTCGAGCAGGCCGCGGACGCCGGGCTGACGGTGACGGTCGACGGCGAGGCGCCGCAGCTTGCGCCGGGCACCGATCTCGCCGCGTTCCGCATCGTGCAGGAGGCGCTCACCAACGTCGTACGCCACTCGGGGTCACGGCACGCGCGCGTGCGCATCGACAGCGCTCAGGGCACGCTGCGGCTTCGCGTCGACGACGACGGGCCCGCGACCGGCGCCGAGGCGGGCGGGAGCGGGAACGGCCTGGCCGGGATGCGGGAGCGGGCGGCCGCGCTCGGTGGCACGATCGAGGCGGGCCCGCGCACGGACGGCGGTTTCCGGGTGCTTGCCGTACTGCCGCTGAGGACGTCGACCGAGGGGGCACTCGCGCACAGGGAGGACCGTTGATCCGGGTACTGCTCGCCGATGACCAGTCTTTGGTCAGGGCAGGGTTCAAGGCGCTGCTCGACGCCCAGCCCGACATCGAGGTGGCGGGGGAGGCCGCCGACGGCGAGGAGGCGTTGCGCGCGGTGCGCGAGGCGCGGCCCGACGTCGTGCTGATGGACATCCGCATGCCGCTGCTCGACGGGCTCGCCGCGACCCGCCGGATCACTCGGGACCCGGACCTGGACGGCGTGAAGGTGGTCATGCTGACCACTTTCGAACTCGACGAGTACGTCTTCGAGGCGATCCGCTCCGGTGCCTCCGGCTTCCTCGTCAAGGACACCGAGCCGGAGGAACTCCTGCGTGCCGTACGGGCGGTGGTCGCGGGCGACGCCCTGCTCTCTCCGAGCGTGACCCGGCGGCTGATCTCCGAGTTCGCGGCCCGCTCCAAGGAGCCCGCGGCCACCGCGTCGCTCACCGAACTCACCGAGCGGGAACGGGAGGTGATGGCCCTGGTCGGTATCGGCCTGTCCAACGAGGAGATCGCCCGCCGGCTCGTCGTCAGCCCGCTCACCGCGAAGACCCACGTCAGCCGCACCATGGTCAAGCTGGGCGCGCGGGACAGGGCCCAACTGGTCGTACTGGCCTACGAGTCGGGGCTGGTGCGACCGGGGTGGCTGGGCTGAGCACCCACGCCGCGCCCGAAGCGGACCAGCACGCTGACGACGCGCACGACGAACAGCACGGAGGCCACCGCGGCACCCGAGACGACGAGCGGGTGCCGCGTGCCGCCCGACAGCCCGAAGACGAAGGCCGGCCCCGCCACCGCCCCGAACACCAGGGCCGCCGCGAACGCCGCACTGCACAGGGCGTATCCGATCTCGACGGTGATCGCGTCGCGCTGCGCCTGTGACCGCCGCCCGCTCCCCGACGCACGCCCCCCGTGGTTCTCCATGTCCCGAGTCAAACAGGCGTACGCCCGGCGGGGCAAGGAACCCCGCCGGGCGTACGTGGGGAGGCGCCCCCCTGAGGCCTCTCGTCCGGATCACGCCGGCTCGCCTGATCCGGACGAGAGACCCTAGTCGCGGACCGCCACCGGTTCCGCGTGCGCCTCCTCCTGGAGGGACTTCGCGACCACCAGGGACCGCTGTGTCCGGCGCGTGCGCAGGCCCGTGAGAGTGATCAGGAGACCTGCCAGGGCGATGCCCGTGACCACGATCAGGCCGGGCCGGTAGCTGTCGAGGACCGCCTGCGCGGAGGGATGCGCGGGGGCGTTGGCGGTCACCACCGCGGTCACGACGGCGAGGAAGATCGCGCCGCCCACCTGGACCGAGGTGTTGAGCAGGCCGGACACCATGCCCTGCTCGTGGTCGTCGACGCCGTTGGTGGCCTGGATGTTGAGCGAGGGGAAGACCAGGGCGCAGGCCGCGCCGATGAGCAGCATGCTCGGCAGGATGGCCGCCGCGTACACCGGGTGCAGGTTCACGCTCAGGAACAGGGCGTATCCGACGACCATGAGGGCGAAGCCCACCGCGATCAGCCGCTGGGTGCCGAAGCGGTCCACGATCGCGCCGACCTTCGTCGAGGACACCGCAACCAGCGCGCCCGCCGGCAGGAACGCGAGTGCCGTGTGCAGTGCCGACCAGCCGAGCAGCGACTGCATGTACAGGGTGACAAGGAACTGGAAGCCGACGTACGAGCCGAAGAAGGCCATCGCGCCGAGCTGGGCGCGGACCTGGTTGCCGGAGCGCAGTACGCCGAGCCGGATCAGCGGTCCCGCCGATCGTCGCTCGACCAGGACGAAGACGGTCAGGAGCGCGGCGACGGCGAGGAAGGACAGCAGCGTGCGGGCGGAGGCCCAGCCGACGTGCGGCGCCTCGACGACGGTGAAGACGAGCAGCAGCATCGACGCGGTGCCGACGACGGCGCCGGGGATGTCGTAGCCGTTGTGGTCCTTCTCGCGTGCGCTGCGCGGCAGCAGCTTCAGGCCCGCGAGCAGGGCGAGCAGCGCGATGGGCGCGGGCAGCAGCATGGTGAAGCGCCAACTGGCCTCGGTGAGCAGGCCGGACAGCACCAGGCCCATGGAGAACCCGGTGGCGGCGCAGGTGGTGTAGATCGACAGGGCTCGGTTGCGCAGCGGGCCCTCGGGGAAGGTCGTGGTGATGATCGACAGGCCCGCCGGTGCGGTGAACGCGGCGCTCAGGCCCTTGATGAACCGGCTGGCGATCAGCAGCGGACCGGAGTCGACGAGCCCGCCGAGCAGTGAGGCGAGCGCGAAGACGCCCAGCGCCACCAGGAAGACCTGGCGCCGGCCGAGCAGGTCGGCGGTGCGTCCGCCGAGGAGCAGCAGCCCGCCGTAGCCGAGGATGTAGCCGCTGACGATCCACTGGAGCGTCGACGTCGTCAGGTGGAGGTCGGTCCCGATGGACGGCAGGGCGACGCCGACCATGGACACGTCCAGCGCGTCGAGGAACATGGCGGCGCAGAGCACCAGCAGGGTGCCCCACAGCCGGGGGGTCCAGCGTCCTTCGAACGCGGGTGTGGTGAGCGGAGAGGTCATACCCAAGAGACTTTCATGCGTCTGCATTGAATGCAAGCGCATTTAATTCAGGTGCAGCAAACTTCGTTCTCTGCTACGGTGCGGCCATGGCTGCCAAGGACGAGGCGGACACTCCCGACCGGGCGCTGGTGGAACGGTGGCGCGACATCCTGGCGCTGCACGCCCGCACCCAGTGCGAGCTCGACCGCGCCCTGCACCAGCACGGCCTGTGCGCCAGCGACTTCGAAGTGCTGGACGTGCTGTCGGGCGGGCCGGGGCCGGGGGCGGACGGATCCTGCGGCTACCGCGTCCAGGAGATCTCCGAGCGGGTCCACCTCAGCCAGAGCGCGCTGTCACGGTTGATCGCCCGCCTGGAGAGGGACGGTCTGGTCGAGCGCGCCCTGTGCTCCGAGGACCGGCGGGGTGTGCGGGTGACGCTCACCGACAAGGGCCGTGCCCTGCACGGCGAGGTGCGTCCGGTGCAGCGCGCGGTACTGACGAGGATGCTCAGTCCCAGGTGACGGCGGACCTCTCGCGCCACAGCGTGGCGAGGGAGGCATCACCGGTCACCTCGGGGAACGGCAGCCGGTTCCACAGCGACAGATACAAGTGCGTCGCCCGTCCGGCCACTTCGCAGTCGGCGTCGCCGCTCCCGCCCCGCTCGGTCACGGGAGGCTCGCCCGACAGCCGTACGGTCCACACCGCGCCGTCGACGTCCGTCGCACGCATCCGCAGCACCCGCGGCTCCTGGCTGCGGACCCTGCTCTTGGGGCGGGCGTGGAAGCCGCGCAGCAGCTCGTCGATGCCGTCCACCGCGAACTCCGGGGCGATCGCGGTGGGCGTACCGCCGCGCGCCGACTCGGCGTCGATCCGGTGCACGGTGGTCTCGTGCGCCTGCCGCCGGGCCCAGAAGGCCAGCGGCGAGGGCGCGGGCAGGAAGTGCCAGCACCGGACGTCGGGCGCGGCGGTGGAGAGGGTGTCCACGAGATAGCGGTGCCCCTCCCGGAACCAGGCCGTCAGCTCCGTCCCGTCGAGGTCCGGCAGCCCGCCGTCAGGGTGGTACGAGGTGTGCCCCTCGGCGACGAAGGCCGCCGCCCAGCGGTGCACCATGCCGGTGTGCCGCAGCAGATCCCGTACCTGCCAGCCCGGGCACGTCGGCACCTTCGCCTTGGTACCCGCCTCCTCGGCCGCCTCGGACAGCAGCCGGCCCTCCCGCTCCAGGGCTCGCACGAACTCGGCAGTCTCCATGCGACGAGTGTGCCGGATCAAGCGCGCTCCAGGGCAAGAGCGAGCCCGGTGGCAAGGACTCCCTGGGCCGCGGCGGCCGGTGCGGGGTCCTCCACGGCCTCTTCCGGTCACAGGCGGCCGGCGGTCGCGCGGCGTGCCCCGTATGCGATCGCGGAGGCGATGGCCGCGAGGACCGCCACGCTGGTGAGCGCGGTGGGCAGCGAGAACCAGTCGGCCATGAACCCGATGGCGGGCGGGCCGAGGAGCATGCCGCCGTAACCGAGTGTCGAGGCCACCGCGACTCCGCCGGGGCCCGCCAGCGCACCGGCGCGCTCCACGGCGACCGGAAAGAGGTTGGCGAGGCCGAGCCCGGTGACGGCGAAGCCGAGCAGCGCCGCCCACACCGACGGCGCGAGCGAGCCGAGCAGCATGCCGGCCGATGCGGTGGCGCCGCCGGCCACCACGGTACGGACGCGCCCGAGCCGTTCCAGGAGCGTGGTGCCGCTGATCCGGCCCACCGTCATGGCGAGCGCGAAGCAGGAGTAACCGGCCGCAGCGACCCCGGGGTGGGCGCCAAGGTCCTGTTCCAGGTGCAGCGCGCCCCAGTCCGCCAGCGCCCCCTCACCGTAGGCGGTGCACAGCGCGATCAGACCGAACACGGTGACCAGGCCCCGGCTGCGCGTGCCGAGCCGGTGCGGCGCGGCATCCTCGGGCCGCGCCGTGTCCGGTGGTTGCGGAGGCCGCTGACGCAGCAGCGTGGGCCCGGCGACCGCGGTCACGAACAGGCCCGTCACGGTCAGCCCGAGCAGGTGCCGGGTGGGCGACAGTGATCCCGCGACCAGCCCGCCGAGCCCGGCGCCCACCATGCCGCCCAGGCTGAACGCGGCATGGAAGCTGGGCATGACCGGCCGTCGCAGCGCGGCCACCAGGTCGACGGCGGCGCTGTTGAACGCGACGTTGATGCCTCCGTACGCCATCCCGAAGACCAGCAGGACGGCGCCGAGCGCCGGTGCGGAGTGGGTGAGCGGGGGCAGGGCGACGCTCAGCGACAGCAGGACCGCACAGACGACGGTCACCGGGTGGCTGCCGAACCGGCGGCAGAGCCGGCCGGTGAGCGTCATCGTGATCACCGCGCCCGCGGACACTCCGAGAAGCGCGAGCCCCAGGGCGCTCGCCGACGCGCCCGTCTGCTCCTTGATGTCGGGGATGCGGACGACCCAACCGGCGAAGACGAAACCGTCGAGGGCGAAGAAGGCGGTGAGGGCGACACGGAGCCGGGACAGGTCGCCACCTGGCACGCCTTTGTGCAGGATGGATTTGTTTATGAGCGGCACAAAATGAGGCTAGGAGAGTACTCCTGGGCGGGCAAGGCGATGGTGGGTGCCGACCGGGCCGGGCGTCGCGGGGGCCGGTACGGGGAGTCCGGGACGCGGGCGGCCCTGAGCCGGTCGAACAGAACGTCTCGCGCGCGAACTTTCGTTGCGGCAGGCACTCTTGACAGCGTGCGCACTGTTTCGCGACGTTTGATCCTTGCCGAACGTGTCCCGTCCCGGTCCTCGACCATGGGGCGAGCGCGTACACGGCGTGGGCCGACAGGGGCCCGAAGCAGTGACAGGACGCGGACAGCGTCACAGGGGGGAGCGGTCGTCCGATGCGATCCACATGCAGATCCACGAGTAGTCGTCACCACGCCTTGCCGGGCTGTGCCGTCGCCGGCACGTTCCTCGCGGAGCCTGCGGAAGGGCGGTTGATGTGAGGTGGACATCACCATTCACCGGCCGCACGAGCTGAGCGAAGCGCTCCGCGGGGCCTGGCACCAGGCCATGGACGCGTCGCCCGAATACGCCAATCCCTTCCTGGCACCCGAGTTCGCGACCGGGATCGGCCGGTACCGCGGCGGATCGCGGGTGGCGGTGCTGCGCGAGAACGGGGAGCCCGTCGGATTCCTCCCGTACGAGCGCAACGCCCTGGGCGTGGGCCGGGCCATCGGTCTGGGCCTGTCCGACTGCCAGGCCCTCGTGCACCGACCCGGAATCTCCTGGGACACTCGGGACCTGTTGCAGGCCTGCGGGTTGTCCATCTTCGAGTTCGACCATCTCGTCGAGGAGCAGAAACCCTTCGGCCGACACGTCACGGGGACGTTCGCCTCACCGGTGATCGATGTGAAACCCGGCGACGGCGACTACCCGCACTGGCTGCGCGACACGTATCCGGGGCTGGCCAAGACGGTCCTCAAGAAGGAGCGCCGCGTGGGGCGCGACGTCGGCGAGGTGCGGTTCGTGTTCGACGAGCGCGATCCGCGGGCGCTGCGCACGCTGATGCAGTGGAAGTCCGCCCAGTACCGCAGGACCGGACGGATGGACCGGTTCTCGCGGCCGTGGATCGTCGACCTGGTGGGCCACCTCTCCCGAGTCCGCGAGGAGCACTTCACCGGCGTTCTGTCCGTGCTGTACGCCGGTGACCGGCCGATGGCCGCCCACTTCGGGCCGAGGTCCAGCACCGTGCTCGCGGCCTGGTTCACCGCCTACGACCCCGAACTCCGCTACTACTCGCCCGGGTTGATGATGCACCTCCGGCTGACCGAGGCGGCGGCCCGGAACGGTGTGACGCTCGTGGACCTGGGGCGGGGCGACAAGGAGTACAAGGACTGGCTCAAGACCCGGGAGTTGCGGGTGGGCGAGGGGTTCGCCACCCGCCCCCACCCGGTGGCCGCGGCGTACCGGCTGTGGCGCAGGCCGGTGCGCGGCCTGCGCAACACGGTCCTGGCCCACCCCGAGTTGCGGAAACCGGCCGACCGGCTGCTGAAGACGGTCGGCACCCTGCGCACCTCGGGCGGGGCGGAGTCCGGCAGAGGGCGGACCCCGGCACGTTGAGGGACGTCCCGCTCCCGGCACCGCGTGTCCGCCGTGCCGGGAGTCCGCCGGATCCGGCCGAGGCCGACCCGCGTCCGCTCAGACCGCGGGCGCCGGGTAGGTCGGGTACTCCACGCCGGAGACGTGCTGGACGACCCGGATGACCTGGCAGGAGTAGCCGAACTCGTTGTCGTACCACAGGTAGAGGATCGCGTTGTCGCCATCGACCTTGGTGGCTCCGGCGTCGACGATCGAGGCGTGGCGCGAGCCGATGAAGTCGCTCGAGACGGCGTCGGGGGCGCTGATGAAGTCGATCTGGCGCTTGAGCGGCGAGGTCAGCGACACGTCACGGAGGTGGGTGAGGACCTCGTCGCGGGTGGTCTCGCGGGCGAGTTGCAGGTTGAGGATCGCGATGGAGACGTCCGGCACCGGGACGCGGATCGAACTGCCGGTGATCCTCGCCTTGAGGTCGGGCAGAGCCTTGGCGACGGCGGAGGCGGCACCCGTCTCGGTGATGACCATGTTGAGCGGCGCCGAGCGGCCGCGGCGGTCGGACTTGTGGTAGTTGTCCAGCAGGTTCTGGTCGTTGGTGAACGAATGGACCGTCTCCACGTGCCCGCGCAGCACGCCGAACTCGTCGTCCATCGCCTTCAGCGGCGGCACGATCGCGTTGGTGGTGCAGGACGCACAGGACAGGATCCGCTCGTCCGGCTTGATCATGTCGTGGTTCACGCCGTGGACGATGTTGGGGACGTCGCCCTTGCCCGGGGCGGTCAGGACGACCTTGTCGATACCGGGGCGCAGGTGCTTCGACAGGCCCTCGCGGTCACGCCACTTGCCGGTGTTGTCGATGAGGATGGCGTCCTTGATGCCGTACGCCGTGTAGTCGACCTCGCTCGGGTCGTCGGCGTGGATCACCTTGATCTCGTTGCCGTTGGCGACGATCGTGCCGTTCGCCTCGTCGACGGTGATCGTGCCGTGGAACTGGCCGTGGATGGAGTCACGGCGCAGCAACGAGGCGCGCTTGACGAGGTCCTGGTCACCACCGCCGCGTATGACGACGGCGCGCAGTCGCAGCCCGTTGCCGGAGCCGGCCTTCTCGATGAGCAGTCGGGCGAGCAGGCGCCCGATGCGGCCGAAGCCGTAGAGGACGACGTCACGCGGCTCACGGCGCTCGATCTTGTTCGCCCCCGTGGCACCGGCGACGGCCTCGGCGGTGAACTCCTCCACCGGCAGACCCCGGTCGTCGGCCCTGTACGTGGCGGCGAGCATGCCGATGTCGATCTGGGAGGGGCCGAGATCGAGGGCGGTGAGCGCCTGCAGGAACGGCAGTGTCTCGGTGACCGAGAGCTCCTCCCCGGCGATCTGACGGGCGAACCGGTGGGTCTTGAGGATGCTGACCACCGACTTGTTCACCAGGGAGCGACTGTGGAGGAGGACCGTGACGTCCCGCTCCCGGTGCAGTCTCCCGATGATCGGGATCATCGACTCCGCGATCTCCTCGCGGTGCTTCCAGCTGGTGAACGAGTCGTCGTTGACAGTCACAGTTTTATCTTTCGAGCTAGGCGGCGCTCATATGCTAACCCCTGCCGTTCGATTATCGGCGACGGGTCGGCCTCCCGTCCTCACATGGTGTTCTACAGTGACTACCAACCGTTCCGGCGACCCAGACCCGTGAGGTAATCGCGAACCATGCCGACCGAAACGTTTGAGTTCCAAGTAGAGGCCCGTCAGCTGCTGCAGCTGATGATCCACTCGGTCTACTCGAACAAGGATGTCTTCCTGCGCGAGCTCGTCTCCAACGCCTCCGACGCGCTGGACAAGCTGCGCCTCGCCGCGCTGCGGGACGACACGCTCGACGCCGATGTGTCCGACCTGCACATCGAGATCGAGATCGACAAGGACGCCCGCACCCTCACCGTGCGGGACAACGGCATCGGCATGTCGTACGACGAGGTCGGGCAGCTCATCGGCACGATCGCCAACTCCGGCACGGCCACGTTCCTGAAGGAGCTCAAGGAGGCCGAGGACGGGGCCGGAGCCGAGGGTCTCATCGGGCAGTTCGGGGTCGGCTTCTACTCCGGCTTCATGGTGGCGGACGAGGTGACCCTGGTGACCCGCCGCGCCGGCGAGAGCCAGGGCACCCGCTGGACGTCCCGCGGCGAGGGCACGTACACGCTGGAGAAGGTCGACGACGCGCCGCAGGGCACCGCGGTCATCCTGCACCTCAAGCCGGCGGACCCGGACGACCAGCTCCACGACTACGCCTCCGAATGGAAGATCAGGGAGATCGTCAAGCGGTACTCCGACTTCATCACCTGGCCGATCCGGCTGGTGCCCCAGGCGGGCACGGCGGAGGGTGACGACGGCGCGCCCGAACCCGAGACGCTCAACTCGATGAAGGCCCTGTGGGCGCGCTCGCGCGATGAGGTGTCCGATGACGAGTACCACGAGCTGTACAAGCACATCGGCCACGACTGGCGCGATCCACTGGAGACGATCCGGCTGCAGGCGGAGGGCACCTTCGAGTACCAGGCCCTGCTGTTCCTCCCGTCGCACGCCCCGCACGACCTGTTCACGCAGGGCTTCGAGCGAGGGGTGCAGCTCTATGTGAAGCGCGTCCTCATCATGGACGACTGTGAGGCGCTGCTGCCGCCGTACCTCCGCTTCGTCAAGGGCGTCGTCGACGCGGCGGACCTCTCGCTCAACGTGTCCCGCGAGATCCTGCAGCAGGACCGTCACATCCGGATGATGCAGCGTCGCCTGACCAAGAAGGTCCTGTCCACGGTCAAGGACATGATGACCAGCGCGCCGGACCGGTACGCCACCTTCTGGCGGGAGTTCGGTGCCGTCCTGAAGGAGGGACTGGTCACCGACCCCGACAACCGCGACGCCATCCTCGCCGTCTCCTCGTACGCCACCACGCACGGCGACGACGAGCCGACCACGCTGAAGAGCTACGTGGAGCGGATGCGGGACGGGCAGGAGGACATCTACTACATCACGGGTGAGTCCCGGCAGAGCATCGAGAACTCCCCGCACATGGAGGCGTTCCGGGACCGCGGCATCGAGGTGCTCCTGCTCACGGACCCCGTCGACGAGGTGTGGGTCGACGCCGTGGGCGAGTACGAGGGCAAGGCGCTGCGTTCCGTCACCAAGGGTGAGATCGACCTCGGCGCGCGCGGGGACGAGAAGGGCGACGAGGAGCGGGAGAAGCAGGCCGAGGAGTACGCCGGTCTGCTCGGCTGGATGAAGGAACAGCTGGACGAGGACATCAAGGAGGTGCGTCTGTCGTCGCGCCTCACCGTGTCGGCGGCCTGCATCGTCTCGGACGCGCAGGACCTGACCCCGGCCCTGGAGAACATGTACAGGGCGATGGGGCAGGAGGTGCCGCGCACCAAGCGGATCCTGGAACTCAACCCCGACCACTCGCTCGTGAAGAGCCTGAACCAGGCGTACAAGGAACGCGAGGACCGCACCGTGCTCGCCGAGACCACCGAACTGCTGCACGGCCTTGCGGTGCTCGCCGAGGGCGGCCAGCCCAAGGAACCCGCGCGTTTCGCCAAGCTGGTGGCGGACCGCCTGGAGCGCACGCTGTAGCTCCGTCCGCCGGAGCGACGGGAGTTCGAGGCGCCCGGCCGTGCGGGTCGCCCCGACCACCGGGCGGCTTTCTGCGACGTGCTGCCGCCGAAGACCGCGGCCACCTCGGGGAAGGAGTCGATACAGCCGTCGAGCAGTCCGCGGTCGGCTCGTCGGCGGCGTGACGCGCCGACGAGCCCGCGTGCGAACGCTCCTACCAGGAGGCCAGCGACCCGTCCGCGTTGCGCCACACCAGGTTGCGCCAGCGGTGCCCGCGCTCGGCGGCGGCACGGACCGCATCCCTCGTCGATGGCGATGCCCAGGCCGGGCGCGGTCAGGCGCTCGATGTAGCCGTCGCGGAAGGTGAAGGGTTCGGCGTCGTGCCAGGACGTGTCGTCCAGTTCGTGGGCGGCTCCGGGCAGGTTCCGGCCGGCGTTGAGATGCAGCACGTCGAGCTGCCGGGTGCGCGCGGTGATCTCGGCGACGGCGGCGGCCCACTCGTCGGGCGAGGTGACGTCGAGTCGGCGGCTGCGCGCCTGGCCCCCCTCGGCGCGGACCTCCTCGGCCACTTGGTGAGCGGCCCTGTCGTCGGCATCGGTGACGACGACGGACGCCCCCTCCGCGGCCAAGCGGTGGGCGGTGGCCTCGCCGATGCCGGAGCCGGCCGCGGTGAGCAGGGCGGTCCGCCCCGCGAAGCGGGCGGGGGCGGCGGTCATGGAGCGTCTCCGGGGCGGGCGGTCGAACCGCGCAGCACCAGGCGCGGCTCGGTGGGTACGACCACGTCTCCTGGCGGCGTGCCCCGGATGGCGGCGACGAGGGCGTCGACGGCGGCGGTACCCAGCTCGTACAGGGGCATGGCCACGGTGGTCAGCGGCGGATGGAGGTGCCCGGCGACGGGCAGGTCGTCGTTGCCGACCACCGAGATGTCCTCGGGGATCCGAAGCCCCAGGCTCCGGATCGCGCCCATCGCGCCGATGGCCTGGGCGAGCGAGCTGGTGTAGAGCGCGGTGACCCGGCGGTGGGTGCCGCCGTCGGCGGGACGGAGCAGTTCCAGTGCCGCGGACACGCCACCGTCCTCGGTGAAGTCTCCGGAGGCCACGGGAGCGGCGACCGAGAGCTCCTCTGCGTGGCGCTGGAACGCCTGCTTGCGGGTGTCGCTGGGGGTGATGCCGGGTGGACCGGCGATGTGGCCGATCGTGCGGTGGCCGAGGTCGTACAGGTGGTCCAACGCGGTGACGCTGGAGCGGGCCACGTCCATGGTGACGTTCCGGCCGGAGCCCTCGACCGACCGGTTGAGGAAGACGTGCGGGACCGGACTGCGGCCGAGCGCGTCGAGCAGGGGGTGACCGGGACGGGCCGAGGCGATCAGCAGTCCGTCCACGCGGCCCTCCTGGACCAGGTCGTTGAAGGACTCGTCCGCCTCCTGCCCGTCGAAGTCCTCGGCCAGCAGGGAGAGATAGCCGAGCTCACGGGCCCGCTGGTAGGCGCCGCGGGCGATGGTGACGTACGTCGGGTTGGCGAGGGCGGGGACCAGCAGCGCGAGGGCGTGGGTGCTGGCACCCGCCAGCGCCCGCGCCCCGGAGTGGGGACGGTAGCCGAGCGCTTCCGCGGCCTCGTGGACGCGCCGCCGCGTCTCCGGCCGGACGGACAGGTCCTGGCGGCCGTTGAGCACCTTGGACACGGTCGCCTTGGAGACCCCGGCCGCCTGTGCGACGTCCACCAGCCTGGCCCGGGCGGTCTGCTGCGCCAACTGGGCACCCCTCTCGCTGGATTGGAAGGTCTTGACACGTTCCGGCGACGGAACTTAACGTCCGCGGGAGTGGCGGTCAACCGGTTTCCTCAGACGGAAATAGGCGATATATCTGGGCGAAGCCTGACAAGAGTTCTGCCGTGTGGCCCGGCACATCGGCCGACCGGGCATGACACCGAACCTTCTGCCAAAGGACTTCGCATGACCGACATGCAAGGAATCGGCAAGTCGCCCGGGGCGGTGGGGTGATGGAGCGTCCCTCCGTCACCCCGCAGCTCGGCCGGACCCGGGTCATGGCCGTCCTCCGGTCGGCCGACGCCTCCGGGCTGCCCGCCGTGGCACGGGCGCTCGCGGACGGCGGCATCGCCTGCCTCGAGGTCGCCCTGACCACCGTCGGTGCCCTCGACGCCCTGGCCTGCATCCGGGACGACCTCGGACCCACGGTGGCGGTCGGTGCCGGTACCGTGCTGACCACCGGCCAGGCCCGTGACGCGCTGGCGGCCGGGGCCGAGTTCCTCGTCTCCCCGGTCGTGGACGCCGATCTGATCCGCAGTACCGCGAAGAGCGGCGTTCCCTGCTACCCGGGTGCCTGGACACCGACCGAGGTGGCCGCCGCGTGGCAGGCGGGCGCCGCCGCGGTCAAGCTGTTCCCGGCCTGCACGGGCGGTCCCGCCCATCTGCGCCAGCTGCGCGCCCCGCTGCCCGAGATCCCGCTGATGGCCGTCGGCGGCGTCGACATCGCCCAGGCGCTCGACTACATCGACGCGGGAGCCTGCGCCGTGGGCATCGGCTCGCCGCTGCTGCGCGGAGTGGACCGGGACCCGAGCCCCGAAGCCCTGGGAGCGCTCACCGAGCGGGCCCGCACCCTGCTCGCCACGGTCGGGGCGGACGTCGTGGCCGAGGAGGTCGGCCGATGAACAGCCCGCCTGGCACGCCGTACCTGGTGACGGTCGGGGAGACCCTGGCGGCCCTGTCCGCGTCGCAGCCGGGCCCGCTCTCCCTGGGCGCCGATCTGCGCCTCGGGCTCGCCGGAGCGGAGTCGAACGTCGCCGTGGGGGTCAGCCGGCTCGGCGGCCGCGCCGTCTGGATCGGCCGCGTCAGCGAGGACGCGCTCGGCGACCTCGTCCTGCGCGAGCTGCGTGCGGAAGGGGTCACCGCCCTCGCGGTACGCGACCCCGCCCCCACGTCGCTCATGCTGAAGGAACGGCGCACCGCCGGCCACCACCGCACGCGCTACTACCGCACCCACACGGCCGGTGCCGGACTGTCCCCGCAGGACATCCCCGAAGACGTCGTCGCCGGAGCGGCCGTCCTGCACCTCACCGGGATCACCCCCGCGCTGGGCGACGGACCCGCGAAGGCCGTCACCCGGGCCGTGGACATCGCCGCCGACGCGGGGGTGACCATCTCACTCGACATCAACTTCCGCTCCCTGCTGTGGAACGAGGAGGAGGCCAGGAGCGCGCTGCTGCCGCTGCTGCGCCGCTGCGACCTGGTCTTCGCGGGAGTGCACGAGGCCCGGCTCGCGGTCCCCGGCACCGACGACCCGGTGGAGCTCGCCCGGGGCATCCGCGACCTCGGCCCGTCCGGCGCCGTCATCAAACTGGGCGCCGAGGGTGCGTTCGCCCTCCTCGACGGGCAGTCGCACCGGCAGCCCGCGATACCCGTGCGCGTGCACGACTCCGTGGGCGCGGGCGACGCCTTCGCCGCCGGCTACCTCGCCGAACTGCTCGCGGATGAACCGCCCGAGCGGCGGCTGAGAACGGCTGCCCTGCTCGGCGCCTTCGCGGTCAGCACCGCGGGCGACTGGGAGGGCCTGCCCCACCGCTGCGAACTGGCCCTGCTCGACCACCACGACGACAACGTCCGCTGAACAGCCCGCCACCGCTCCTTCCAAGGAAAGTCCCGGGAAACCCCATGCCCACACCTGCCTCGTCCGGCCCCCTCCTCGTCCTCACCGGCTCCTACACACCCGACACCGGGGGCGAGGGCGCCGGACTCGCCGCCGTCCGCTTCGATCCTGCGAGCGGCCATGTGGCCCCCGAGAGCGGACTGCCCCCGCTACCCGTCAGCGGCGCCTCCTTCCTGGCGGCGCACCCGACCCTGGACGTCGTCTACAGCACGAACGAGACCGACCCCGGAACTGTCACCGCGGTCACCCGGCAGCCCGACGGCGCCCTGACGCCCCTGGGCACCCCGGTCGCCGGCGGCGGGACGAACCCGTGCCATCTGACCGTCCACCCCGACGGCCGCTGGCTGCTGACCGCCAACTACGGCAGCGACACCGCACCCGGCACCGTGGCCGTGCACCGGCTCGACGACGAGGGGCGGGTGAGCGAGCCGACCGACGTCGTCGTGCACGAGGGCTCCGGCCCGGTCACCGGACGCCAGGAGGGCAGCCACGCCCACCAGGTCGTGGTCGATCCGGCGGGCCGCTTCGTGTTGGCCACCGACCTGGGCGCGGACGCGGTGTTCGCCTATGTGCTGGACACCCGCGCCGGAACGCTCACACAGACGGCGGTGAGCCGGCTGCGCGCGGGATCCGGCCCCCGCCATCTCGCGTTCGCCCCCGGCGGCGAGCTGGTGTTCAGCGCCGACGAGCTCTCCTCCACCGTCACCTGCCACCGCTACGACGCCGGGACGGGCATCCTGACAGCGGGTTCCGCCGTGCCCGCCACCACGGCCGAGGACGTCGACAACTATCCCGGCGGGATCGTCGCCTCGCCGTGCGGGCGCTTCGTGTGGGTGACCAACCGCGGAGCGGACACGGTGGCCTCGTTCCGGATCGACGGCACCGGCCTGACGCCGATCGGCGAGGTCCCCAGCGGCGGCACCTGGCCCCGCGGCCTCACGCTGACGGCCGGTCACCTCCTCGTCGCCAACCAGCACAGCGGCACCCTCGCCGCACTTCGGGTCCGGGACGACGGCACCCTCGAACAGCCAGCCCCGGCGGCCTCGCTGCCGTCGGTGGTCTGCACGCTTCCCCTCTGAAAACCGCATCGACATCCCGCCCACATATGAACCGAGAGGCAGACATGCCCGCCCCCGCCACCACCCCGGCACGCTTCACCCTCGACTCGGCCTTCGGGATCGGAACCGTCCACCCCCGTCTGTACGGGTCGTTCGTGGAACACCTGGGCCGCTGCGTCTACAGCGGTCTGTACGAACCGGGGCACCCCGCCGCCGACGCCGCCGGCCTGCGGCAGGACGTGCTCGCACTGGTCCGGGAGCTGGGTGTCACCACCGTGCGCTACCCGGGTGGCAACTTCGTCTCCGGCTACCGCTGGGAGGACACCGTCGGACCGCGCGGGGAGCGGCCGGTGCGCCTCGACCTCGCCTGGAAGACCACCGAGACCAACGAGTTCGGCCTCGGCGAGTTCATGGACTTCTGCCGCAAGACCGGCACGGAGCCCATGATGGCCGTCAACCTCGGCACCCGCGGCGTGGAGGACGCCGTACGGCTGCTGGAGTACTGCAACCACCCGGGCGGCACCGAGCTGTCCGACCGCCGCGCCGCCCACGGGAGCAAGGAACCGTACGGCATCAAGATGTGGTGCCTGGGCAACGAGATGGACGGCCCCTGGCAGATCGGCCACAAGACGGCCGAGGAGTACGGGCGGCTCGCCGCCGAGACCGCCCGCGCCATGAGGATGATCGAGCCGGACCTGGAACTGGTGGCGTGCGGCAGCTCGGGCTCCGGGATGTCCACCTTCGCCGCCTGGGAGGCGACCGTCCTCGAGGCCGCGTACGACCTGGTCGACCACATCTCACTGCATGCCTACTACGAGGAGACCGACGGCGACCGGGACTCCTTCCTCGCCTCCGCGGTCGACATGGAGCACTTCATCGAGTCGGTCGTGGCCACCTGTGACCACGTCCGCGCCCGGCTGAAGGCGACCAAGCGCATCAACCTCTCCTTCGACGAGTGGAACGTCTGGTACCAGAGCCGGCCCAACCCGCACACCGTGGAGGACTGGCAGCAGGCGCCTCGTCTGCTGGAGGACGTCTACACCGTCACCGACGCCGTGGTCTTCGGCTCGCTGCTGATCGCCCTGTTGCGGCACGCCGACCGGGTCACCGCCGCCTCGCTCGCCCAGCTCGTCAACGTCATCGCACCGATCATGACCGAGCCGGGCGGGCCCGCCTGGCGGCAGACCACCTTCTTCCCCTTCGCCCAGGCGTCACGGTACGGACGCGGCCGCGTGCTGCGCGTCGAGGTCGACAGCCCCACCTGCGCGACGGCCCGGTTCGGGGATGTTCCCCTGCTGCACGCCACCGCCGTGACCGACGACGGGACCGGCGCCGTCACCGTGTTCGCCGTCAACCGGAGCCAGAGCGAGGCGCTGCCGCTCGAGGTCGACCTGCGCGGCGTCGACGCGCACACCGTGGAGGAGCACCTGGTCCTGTCCGACACGGACCCCGACGCCCGCAACACGCAGGACGACCCCGAGCGGGTGACCCCGCACCCGGCCACCGGCACCCTCGTCGAGGACGGGGTCCTGCGTGGTGAACTCGAGCCCCTGTCCTGGAACATGATCCGTCTGACGCGCAGGCGGAGCTGAAGGAGCGGCACACCGCGATCCTCCCCACCGCCCCGTCCGCCGTCCTGCTCCGCCTCAACCCAGCGCCCGGTCCAGATTGAACGCCGCGCTGATCAGAGCGAAGTGCGTGAACGCCTGCGGGAAGTTGCCCTGTTGC
Source organism: Streptomyces sp. Ru72 (assembly GCF_002920635.1). Taxonomy (GTDB): domain Bacteria; phylum Actinomycetota; class Actinomycetes; order Streptomycetales; family Streptomycetaceae; genus Streptomyces. The sequence continues at coordinate 62,719 of NZ_PQSR01000034.1, forward strand.
TCGCCGGTGTGGCTGATCTCCTCGGCGTACAGGCCCAGATGGTTGGCGTAGGTGAGCATCTTCTCGAACGCCAGACGTGCCTCGTCCAGCCGTCCGGCGCGGACAAGTGCCTCGACGTACCAGAAGGAGCAGATGGAGAACGTGCCCTCGTCGCCCCGCAGGCCGTCCGGACTGGCCTGCGGGTCGTAGCGGTAGACCAGGGAGTCGGAGACCAGGTCCTGGGTGAGTGCGTCCAGTGTGGACAGCCACTTGGGGTCGGTGGGCGCGATGAACTTGGCCAGGGGCATCATCAGCACGGACGCGTCCAGCACGTCGCCGTCCTCGTGCTGGACGAAGGCCTGGCGTTTGACGGACCAGCCGCGCTGCATGATCCGCCGGTAGATGGTGTCGCGGCACTGCAGCCAGCGCACCATGTCGGCGGGCAGGCCGCGGCGCCGGGCCATCCGGATGGCCCGTTCGATCGCCACCCAGCACATCAGCCGCGAGTACAGGAACTTCTTGCGGCCGCCCCGGGTCTCCCAGATGCCCTCGTCCGGCTGGTCCCAGTGGTCGCAGACCCAGTCCACCAGCGCGCAGACCTGGTCCCACTGGTCGCTGGAGATGGGCTGCGCCCACTTGTCGTAGAGATAGATGGAGTCGATCAGGGCGCCGTAGATGTCGAGCTGGAGCTGGTCGGCGGCCGCGTTGCCGACCCGGACCGGCGCGGAGCCCCGATGCCCTTCGAGGTGGTCGAGTTCGTACTCGGGCAGGTCGGTGCGGCCGTCGATGCCGTACATGATCTGCAGGGGGCCGGACGGTCCGCCGTCACCCGGTGTGATGTGCCGGTTCACGAACTTCATGAACGCCTCGGCCTCGTCGGCGAACCCGAGCCGCAGCATGGCGTAGACGCAGAAGGCCGCGTCCCGCACCCACACATAGCGGTAGTCCCAGTTGCGTTCGCCGCCGAGCCGTTCGGGCAGGCTGGTCGTCGGCGCGGCCAGGATCGCGCCGGTCGGGGCATAGGTGAGCAGCTTCAGGGTCAGGGCGGAGCGGTGCACCATCTCCCGCCAGCGTCCGCGGTAGCGGGACTGGTGCAGCCAGCGCCGCCAGTACTCCACCGTGGCGGCGAACTGTTTCTCGGCCTCGACGCGTGCGCACATGCGCGGCGCCAGATGTTCACCGACCTGGTCCAGCGCGAACACCGTCGACTCGCCCTCCGCGAGTTTGAAGTCCGCCCACACGTCCCGGTCGTCGCCTTCCAGCGGGACGGTGGCGGTCAGGCCCAGTGACAGGTCGGCGGACTCGAAGACCGCCACGTCACCGAGCAGCCGCAGGGTGTGCGGCTGCCTGCCGTAGTCGAACCGTGGAGCCACCCGTACCCGGAAGGGCAAAGAGCCCCGCACGCACAGGACCCTCCGGATCAGCCGGTGGCGTTCGGTCTCGACCGTTCCCGCTCCGACGGGCATGAAGTCCTGCACCTCGCCGACGCCGTCCTCGGTGAAGAACCGGGTGATCAGGACGTTGGTGTCGGGGAAGTAGAACTGCTTCGTGCGGCCCGGCACGGTCGCGGCGAGCTCGAAGCACCCGCCCCGCTCGGCGTCCAGGATCGCGCCGAAGACGCTGGGGCAGTCGAAGGAGGGACAGCAGTACCAGTCGATGGTGCCGTTGCTGCCGACCAGCGCGACGGTGCGCATGTCACCGATCAGACCGTGGTCGGCGATCGGCAGGTACCGGGAGCGCCCGGGCCCGTACTGCTCGCTCGGCGTTTCGGCCATCGCAGCCTCCCTGACCACCGGGTACGCGCACCGCAGGTCCCAGGGTAGGCGCAAGCCGAGGGGGCGGCACGGGGAGCGGATCCGCCCCGGGCGGCCGGTCGTCAGACCGTGATCACCCGGACGCCCGCCTCCTCGAACCGCCGCACCGTGTCCGCTCCGGCCGCCGTGTCCGTGACCAGGGTGTCCACCGCCTGCACCGCGCAGATCTGGGCGAACGCGCGCTGCCCCAGCTTGCTGGAGTCCGCCGCCACGACCACGCGCGCGGCACGCCGGCACAGCACACGGTTGATCGCGGCCTCCGCCTCGTCGTGCGCCGCCGCGCCCTGCGTGACGTCCAGGGCCACGACGCCGAGTACGGCCACGTCCAGGGTGAGCTGGCCGAGCACGCAGTCGGCGAGCGGACCGATCAGCTCGTACGACTGCGGTCGTGCGACCCCGCCGGTGACCACGATCTTGAACTGGGGGCGCACGGCCAGCTCGTTGGCGATGTTCAGCGCGTTGGTGACGATCGTCAGCGCGGGGGAGCCCGACGCCAGGTCGCCGCGCACCGCGAGCGCCCGCGCCACCTCGGTGGTGGTGGTGCCGCCGGTGAGACCCACCGCCTCGCCGGGCGTGATCAGAGCGGCCACCGCCTGGGCGATGCGCTGTTTCTCCGAGGCCCGGCGGGCGGTCTTGTAGCGCAGCGGCAGTTCGTAGGAGACCCCGTGCACCACCGCGCCGCCCCGGGTGCGTACCAGCATCTGCTGCTCCGCGAGCTGGTCGAAGTCACGGCGGATCGTCGCGGCCGACACCTCCAGCTCGGCCGCCGCCTCCTCGACCTCCAGCCGGCCTCGCTCGACCAGCAGCTCCAGCAGCGCCTTCCACCGGGCGTCGCGGGACATCCGCACTCTCCGTTCCCTTGACCTTGCGGGTGACCCTAGCGCACCACACTTCCGCCGCAATGCTTGATCCTGCTCGAAAGTCAGCTCTATCTTGCAAGAACAAGCATCGGTGGAAGTGCTGGGAGGGTGCGGCATGACGTACGTCGAACGAGAGCTGACCAGCCAGCCCGAGTGCTGGACGCGCGCCGCCGAGAGCGCCGAGGGCCACAAGGACGCGCTTCCGGCGGTGGGGGAGCGGGTGGCGATCGTGGGGTGCGGGACCTCGTTCTTCATGGCGCAGTCCGCCGCCGCGCTGCGCGAGCGGTCCGGGCAGGGCGAGACGGACGCCTTCGCCGCCTCCGAGTTCCCCCACGGCCGGTCCTACGACCGGGTCGTCGCCCTCACCCGGTCGGGGACCACCACGGAGGTCCTCGACCTCCTCGGCCGGCTCCGCGGTCAGGTGCGGACCACCGCGATCACCGCCGACGCGCGCACGCCCGTCACGGAGTGCGCCGACGAGGTGGTCGAACTCGGCTTCGCCGACGAACGGTCCGTCGTGCAGACGCGGTTCGCCACCACCGCCCTCACCCTGCTCCGCGCCCACCTCGGCCTGCACTCGGACGCCGTGGTCGACGACGCCCGCACCGCCCTGAGATCCCCGCTGCCCGAAGGGCTTCTCCAGCGCGCACAGTTCACCTTCCTCGGGCGCGGCTGGACCGTCGGGCTCGCCCACGAGGCCGCGCTGAAGCTGCGCGAGGCCGCGCAGGCGTGGACGGAGGCATACCCCGCGATGGAGTACCGGCACGGCCCCATCAGCATCACCACCCACACCACCGCGACCTGGATGCTCGGCGAGGCACCGGACCGACTGGCCGCACAGGTCAGGGAGACGGGCGGACTGTGGGTGTCCGGCGGTCTCGACCCGCTCGCCGAACTCCTCCGCGTCCAACGGCTCGCCGTCGCCCTCGCCGCCGCGCGCCGACTCGATCCCGACCGGCCGCGCCATCTGACCCGCTCGGTGGTCCTCGCACCCGATTCCCGCGCCAGGTGAGAAGGAGGAGCCGTGCCCCTCGCCCCCACCGGTGAGCTGATCGCCGCCGCTGCCACGGCCGGCGGTGCCGTCGCCGCGTTCAACGTCATCACCCTCGAACACATCGAGGCCGTGATCGCGGGCGCCGAGGCCGCGGACGCCCCCGTCGTGCTCCAGGTCAGTGAGAACGCCGTCAAGTACCGCTACGGGCGGCTTCTCCCGCTCGCCCGCGCCGCCGCCGCGGCCGCCGCGCGAGCCGCCGTGCCGGTCGCCCTCCACCTCGACCACGTCCGCACCGACGACCTGCTCCGCCAGGCACCCGGCGCCGGGTTCGGCTCCGTGATGTACGACGCGGCCCGGCTGCCGTACCAGGAGAACCTCGCCGCGACCCGCGCCGCAGCCGACTGGGCGCATGACCAAGGGCTGTGGGTCGAGGCGGAGTTGGGGCAGGTGGGCGGCAAGAACGGTGAACCGCCGCCCGACCCGCACACACCCGGCGCCCGCACCGACCCGGGCCAGGCCGCCGACTTCGTGGCGGACACCCGTGTCGACGCGCTGGCCGTCGCCGTCGGCAGCACGCACGCGATGACCACACGCACGGCCGCACTCGACCACGGCCTGATCGAACGGCTCAGTGCCGCCCTCGACGTACCGCTCGTGCTGCACGGCTCGTCAGGACTGCCGGACCACGAACTGACCGCGGCCGTCGCGGGCGGCATCACGAAGGTCAACATCGGCACCGCCCTGAACGTCGCGATGACCGACGCGATCCGGGAGTTCCTCGCCGGCCGTCCCGAGGCGGTCGACTCGCGCGGCTACCTCGGCGTGGGACGCGAGGCGATGGCCCGGACCGTGACCCGTCTCGTGACCGTGCTGCGGGACGGCGGCACGCCCGCACCGCAGCCCCCGCCCCCGTAGGCCCGACTCCGCGCGCCCCAGGCGGGGCGGTCGCGCGTCGGTCTACTTCTTGACCGCCTTGAGCACGACGAACTTCGGGTCGCTCGCGACCAGTTCGCTGTTGCCGAAGAGGCGGCGCAGCTTCACGTGGTAGCCCAGATGGCGGTTCCCGATCACCCACAGCTCGCCACCCGGCCGCAGGGCGCGCCGCGCGCCGGTGAACATGCGCCAGGCGGTGGCGTCCGTCGTCGCCTGATGGGAGTGGAACGGCGGGTTGTTGAGCACCAGGTCGACGCTCGCGGCGGGCACCCCGGACAGACCGTCACCGACCCGGAACTCCGCCCGCCCCCGGGCGTTGTCCCGGTAGGTCGCCTCCGCCGAGGCCACCGCCTGGTACGACTCGTCGGTGAACAGCACCTCGGCCTCGGGGTCGGCCAGCGCGGCCGCCAGTCCCACGATGCCGTTGCCGCAGCCGAGGTCCACGATCCGCTCGGCGCCCCGCCCACGCGGAAGGTGCTGGAGGAAGAAGCGGGTGCCGATGTCGAGGCGGTCGGCGCAGAAGACGCCCGCGTGGTTGGTGACGGTCCGGCCGGACAACGCCCCGATGCCGTCGGGGAGTCGGTAGCGGTACGGCCACGGGTTGGCGCCCCGGTCGAGGTCCGGGTCGGGGGTGCAGAAGATCAGCCGGGCCTTCTGCTCGGCGAGCGAGGTGCGGGTGGGCCCGAGGACGCGCTCGAACAGCTGCAGCGTCGAGGTGTGGATCTCCTTGACCATGCCGGTGCCGATCACCACCGTGCCCTCGTGCACACCGGGCGCCAGCCGGTGCAGCTGGTCCTCCAGCAGCGCCAGGCTCTTCGGGACACGGATCAGCAGCACGTCGATGCGGGACGGCGGGTCGTCCCGGGTGCTGAGGAGCCGGACGGCGCCCCCGTCGACGTCGTTGCGCGCGAGGTTGGCGCGGGTCGCCTCGTGCGCCAGGAACGAGTCGGTGATCTGTGTCGGGCGGTGTCCCGCGAGCGCCGTGGTGAGCGCACCCCACCGGTCGCCGACCACCACGACGGCACCGTCGAGCGGGGTGCCGCCCGTCGCGAGGTGCCGCAGCAGATACGCGTCGGAGGCGTCCCAGGCGCGCAGCCGGTCGCGGGGGTCGTGCGGGAAGCGGGCCAGCGCGTACTCGCCCCACGGCGTGGTCAAACGGTCGTTCATCGTGTGTCCAGGCTAGCGGAGCCGCAGGTGGGGCCCCGTCCCCGATGGGCCGGATACGTGATGATGGGGCCATGGACGCCGAGCTGTTCCCGCGGAACCGCGCACAGGTCGCCCCCGGCGCTGTCCATGTGCCCGACTGGCTGGACGCGGACCGTCAGCTGCGGCTCCTGGACGCCTGCCGGGAGTGGGCGCGCCCGCCGGCCGGGCTGCGGACCGTGCGCACGCCCGGCGGGGGCACGATGACCTCACGGCAGGTCTGCCTCGGCTGGCACTGGTATCCCTACGGGTACGCCCGCACGGTCGTCGACGGCGACGGCGCCCCGGTGAAGCCGTTCCCGGACTGGCTCGCCGCCCTGGGCCGCGAGGCGGTCGAGGCCGCGCTGGGTCCGCGGGCGGTGCCGTCGGAGCCGTACGACATCGCCCTGGTCAACTTCTACGACGCGGACGCCCGCATGGGCATGCATCGCGACAGCGACGAGAGCTCCGACGCGCCCGTGGTGTCGCTGAGTCTCGGCGACTCCTGCGTCTTCCGTTTCGGCAACACCGAGACCAGGGGGCGCCCTTACACGGACGTGGAGCTGCGCAGCGGGGACCTGTTCGTCTTCGGTGGCCCGGCGCGGCTCGCCCACCACGGGGTGCCGAAGGTGCGGCCGGGGACCGCGCCGCCGGCGTTGGGGCTGACGGGCCGGTTGAACATCACCCTCAGGGTCAGCGGCTTCGGTCGGGACCCCCAGCGGATCATGGGAGACTCGCCCTCATGAGCGGTAAGGCGGGCCCCCGGGCGGTAGGGGAAGGAAACACACGGACACGGCTGGACCGGGGGCGCGGCGCGCTCGGACCCGCGCTGGAGCTGGTGCACACCGGCCGCGCGCCGACCCGCGCCGTGCTCACCGCCGAGCTGGGCGTCACCCGGGCGACCGCCGGAGCGGTGGCCGCCGAACTCGAGGCCCTCGGCCTGATCCGCGTCGACGCCCACCCGGGGGCCGCCGCCGGG
>NZ_PQSR01000035.1 GCF_002920635.1 Streptomyces sp. Ru72
CAGGTCGTGGAGCGGTATCCGCTGCCCCAGCCCCTCGTGGAGCTGGGAGAGTTGTACGAGGCGCGCGGCACGTCCGGTGACCTGGCCAAGGCCCGCGACCAGTACGCCCTCGTCGACGCCTGGGTCTCCCTGGCCCGCGCCAACGGGGTCGACGCGGACCTCGACACCGCTCTCGCCGCCGCCGACCACGGCGACCGCGCGGCCGCGCTGAAGGCCGCCCGTGCCGAGTGGGGGCGCCGCCACACCGTGCACACCGCCGACGCCCTGGCCTGGGCCCTGCACGTCAACGGCCGCGACCAGGAAGCCCTCCCCTACGCCCGACAGGCCACGGCCACCGGCTACCGCAACGCGGCCTTCCTCTACCACCGCGGCATGATCGAGCACGCCACCGGTCACACCGACCAGGCCCGCGCCTCCCTCACCGACGCGCTGAAGCTGAACCCCGGCTTCTCCCCGCTGGGCGCGCGTGAGGCCCGTAAGGTCCTGGAGGCGATGCGGTGAACACCCGTCGTATCGCCGCCTGTGGGGCGGCCCTCCTCACGGCCCTGTGCGCGCTCGTCCTCGGCCCCGCCTCCGCAGCGAGCGCCCACCCGCTCGGCAACTTCACCGTCAACCGCTACGACGGCCTGGTCGCCGCGCCCGGGCAGATGCGCGTCGACCACGTCGAGGACCTCGCCGAGATCCCCGCCACCCAGGCCAGGCCCGACGTCACCAGGCTCGGCCTGACCGCATGGGCCCGGCAGCGGTGCGCGAAGGCGGCCGAGGGCAGCACGCTCACCGTCGGCGGACACCGGGCCCCGCTGAGCGTCCGTACCAGCCGCGCCCAGTTGCGGGCCGGGCAGGCGGGGCTCAACACCCTGCGCGTGGAGTGCCGGCTGACCGCAGCGCTGCCCGAGGGCGACACCCTCGCCGTCGGCTTCCACAGCGCGGGCGCCACCACCGGGCCCGGCTGGAGCGAGATCACCGCGCGCGGCGACCGCATGACGCTGACCGCGTCCGATGTGCCGAAGACGTCGGTGTCCGGCGAACTGACCAGCTATCCCAAGGAGTTGCTCTCCTCACCGGCCGACACCGTCAAGGCCTCGCTCCGGGTGCGCCCGGGAGGCCCCGCCCTGGCCGACGACCGGCGGGACGCGCCCGCCGCCTCGATCCTTCCGCGCGGCGCGGACCGCTGGACGCGCGCTCTGGACCACCTGGTCGCCCGCCACCACCTCACGCTCGGTTTCGCCGCGCTCGCCCTGGTCGTCGCCGTCGGCCTCGGCGCGATGCACGCGCTCGCGCCGGGACACGGCAAGACCCTGATGGCGGCGACGGCAGCCGCCCGCGGGGGCCGGGCCGGGCTCCGGGACGTTCTTCCGCTGGCCGCGTCGGTGACGGTCACCCACACCCTGGGCGTGGTCGCCCTGGGCCTGCTGGTCACGGCCGGTTCGGCGGCGGCGCCGTCGGTGATCGCCTGGCTGGGGATGGCGAGCGGCGTCCTGGTCACCGTGGCGGGCGCGTCCCTCGTGCGCCGGGCCTGGCGCAACCGGGGCCACGGGCACGCGCACGACCACGGACACGCGCATGCACACGACGGCGGGCACGCGCATGCACACGACGGCGAGCGCCCCGATGAACACGACCACGGGCACGAACATCACGCCCACAGTCACGATCCCGGACACGAACACACCCGCACCCAAACCCACACCCACACCCACACCCACACCCACGGCGGCATCCCCCACACCCACCCCACCGCCCCCACCCTCCGCGGCACGATCCTCCTCGGCTTCGCCGGCGGGCTGGTCCCCAGTCCCTCCGCCGTCGTCGTCCTCGTCGGTGCCGCCGCGCTCGGCCAGGCCTGGTTCGGGCTGCTGCTCGTCGTCGCCTACGGCGTAGGCCTCGCCCTGACGCTGACCGCGGCGGGGTTCGCCGTGGTCAAGCTGGGCAGCGGGATGAACCGCCTCCTGGACCGGCGCCCACGCTGGACCCAGAACCCGGCGGCCGCCCTCCTGCGCAGGACCGCGCCCCTCGGATCCGCCTTCGTGGTCCTCGCCCTGGGCGCCGGACTGGTGTTCAAGGGGGCGGCATCCGCACTCGGTTGAGCTACTTTTGGGGAGAAATCACGCGGAGTGGATACGTGGATACATCGCGCGGATGCGAATGGGGGACGGCCCGTGTCCGAAGAACCGGGCAGTGAACGTGTGATCGCCGGGCGCTACCGTCTGCTGTCCCCCCTCGGCCAGGGCGGCATGGGGACGGTCTGGCGGGCCCGTGACGAGGTCCTGCACCGCGAGGTCGCCGTCAAGGAGGTGCGCGCGCCGGCCGGACTTCCCTCGCCCGAGGTCCAGCGCATGTACACCCGGCTGGAGCGGGAGGCCTGGGCGGCGGCCCGGGTGGCGAACCGGAACGTGGTGACGGTCTACGACGTGGCCCACCAGGACGGCCGCCCCTGGATCGTGATGGAACTGGTCCGCGGCATCGCCCTGTCGGACCTGCTGGACGCGGAGGGCCCCCTCTCCCCGCAGCGCGCCGCGCACATCGGCGCCGAGGTGCTGGCGGCCCTGCGCGCCGCGCACGCCGCGGGGGTGCTGCACCGCGATGTGAAACCGGCCAACGTGCTGCTGGCGAACGACGGCCGGGTGGTGCTCACGGACTTCGGTATCGCCATGGTCGAGGGCAGTTCGGCGCTGACCATGACAGGCGAGGTCATCGGATCCCCCGAGTTCCTCGCTCCGGAGCGGGCGCTCGGGCGTACTCCCGGACCGGAGTCCGACCTGTGGTCGCTCGGTGTGCTGTTGTACGCGGCGGTCGAGGGCAACTCGCCGTTCCGGCACGACACTCCGCTGAGCACGCTCCGCGCGGTCGTCGACGAGGAGCTGCCGCCGCCGCACCGAGCGGGGCCGCTGGCTCCGGTGATCGAGGGGCTGCTGCGCAAGGACCCGGCCGAGCGGATCCCGGCCGAGCGGGCCGAGCGGGACCTGCGGCTCATCGCGGCGGGCGGCACCCCGCGCACGGGTGCCGCCGCTTACACGCCGACGGTCGCGGCGTTCCCGGGTCCGGCGGAACCGCCCACCGCCCCGCTTCCGCCGCCGGCCACCACCCGGCCCGCGCCCGCACCCGGGTACGCCGCTCCGTCGGAGCCGCTGCCCCGCAACCGCCGGGCCGGCATCGTGCTGGCCGCGGGCCTTGCCGCGCTCGTCCTGGCGGTGGCGGGGCTGACGTACGCGCTGGTGAACCGGAACGGCACGGGCGGCACGAACAGCGGGGCCACGCAGGGCGGCACGGTCAGCGGCGGGTCCTCGAGCAGCCCGGAGGTGAGCACGTCGCGGGCCGCTTCCGCCACCCGCGGGACCTCGGCCGGTGGTGGCAGTGGGGGCGGTGGTCGTACGACGAGCCCGCCCACCCAGTCGGTCCGGGTGACGGTCACCGGCACGCGCACCGACTACGCGGGGGGCTGTCCGCCGCCGGACGCCGAGGCGCCCGCGTTCACGGCGACGTTCACCGTGGGCAGGGTTCCGGTCGATGTGTCCTACCGCTGGGTCACGAAGACGGGGCAGGTCTCGGACCCGGGCTGGAAGACGCTGTCGTTCGCGGCGGGTGACGCGAAGACCAAGCAGCGGCAGGTCATCGTCACCACGTACGAGGAGGGCGGTTCCGTGCGGAACGCGATCGGCGTGGAGGTGCGCAGCCCGGTCGAGGTCACGTCCGAGTCGGTGCCGTTCTCGGTGACCTGTGAGACGGAGACCCCGTCGGGCGGGGCCTCCCCCTCTTCTTCGTGACGTTCTTGACCGCCGGGTGCTTCGTGAGGTTCGTGACCGTCAGGCCGCGCTGGTGAGCACCGGCAGATAGCCGCCGGACTGGCCGGCCGTGGTCGGGTGGTACGACTGGCCGATGTTCAGCCAGTCGACGCTGTGCAGCCAGGAGTCGCCCGAGCAGATCTCGTGGCCGGTGAAGGTGGTGCGGACGTCGCCGAAGGTGAAGCCGTGGTCGGCGGCGCGCTTGGCGATGGCGGCGTCGAGGTAGTCCGCGGCGCCGTTGATCGCCGACCGCTTGGTTCCGGACAGTCCGAGGCAGGTGGTGCCGAGCTGGTAGAAGCGGGGGTAGCCCAGCACGACCACGTGGGCCGAGGGGGCCTTGGTGCGGATCGCCGAGTAGACGGCGTCCAGTCGGCCGGGCAGGGTCGAGTCGACGTACGCCTTCGCCGTGGCGATCCGGGAGAGGCAGGCGCTGTCCGACTGGAGCACACAGGTCGTCATGACGTCGGAGAAGCCCGCGTCGTTGCCGCCGATGGTGATCGACACGAGCCCGGTGGAGGCGTTGAGGGTGCCGAGCTGACTGTTCAGCACATCGGTGGTCTTGGCGCCGGAGCAGGCCATGAAGCTGAACGAGGCGGGAGCGTGCGCGGCCTGCCACAGGTACGGATAGGCCTTCGTGCTGCGGTCGCAGTCGCCGCTGGAGCTGATGTAGCTGCCGGCTCCGACACCGGAGGAGTAGGAGTCGCCGAGCGCCACATACCCGGTGGCCGCGGCGAGGGGGGACGCCTGCGCCGCGGCGGCCCCGGTGAGGGCGAGGCCGAGGGCCAGGAGGAGCGAGCCCATAAAGGCCGCATATCGGGAACGTCTCATGGAACCTCCCTTTAGCAGGATCTCTGCCACAACCGGCATAGCAGCTACGCGTGTTGACAGGAAGTGTCCATGCCAAGACTTTTCGGGGTCCGCCCGATTCACTCCCGCAGAACGGATGTTTGAAGCAGGCCGAGAACCTGCGCGGGCGGCGTGCGCATCTTGACGCCCTGCCGCTCACTGCGCGACATTGAAGCCCGGCATCCGGCGCTTCGGGGGGGCAAAGTCGCCAATGCAGACCTTAGGCATCGAGCCACCTTCATCACAGAGAGACGGGCGGCCGGGACAGGGTCCGGGGAGGGACCTGCTTCCCCTGCTCATGGGTGTGGCCGTCGCGGTCGCGGCGACCGGCGCGACCCTCGCGCTGAGCGGCTCCGACTCACCGCTGCGCGGCCCGTTCACCCTCTTCTTCCTGCTCGCCGCGCCGGCGACGGCTGTGGCCGCCACCCTGAGAGGGCTGAAACCCTTTCCCCGCACAGTGGTGTCCGTGGCGGGAGCGATCGCGATCGATCTTCTGGTCGCCCAGGGCATGCTGGCGGTGCACCGGTGGTCCGTCACCGGCGGGATCGTCGCGGTGACCGTGATCAGCGCCCTCGTCCTCCTGCCGGTCCTGGTACGGCGTCACCGCGCCCGCGCGGCACGAAATCGGGGCTGAGGACGTGGACATCGGCGCGCAACCCCCCGGCGAGCCCACGAAGGCCGGCCGGGCGACGTGGACGGCTCCGCCGCCGATGCCGAGACCCCTGTCCCGAACGGAACACAAGGACTCCCCGAAGGCACGGACGTCTTCCGTGCCCGAAGGGCGGGTGACGCCTTGTCACCCTGCCGTGTTCGGAGACGGGGCCCGTCGCGCCCCGGTCCGGGCACCGCGCGATGCATCGCTGTCGCGGCCGGAACTCTTCGAACCGACCGCTCGGACACTCAAACGGATGGGACAAATCCGTTCGAGGAGTTGAGTTACGGCCATACCAACAAAAACGCGGACCCTGTCACAGGTCTTGCCATATCGCCGCAATCGTCAATACCGTCATACATCAACCCGCATCGGTCCATCATCATGCGGTCCAGGGGAGGGCTCAGGTACCGCGATGGTTCCGGCGCGGGGCGCGGTAGGGGGGTGCCGTGCTCGGCGACCCGAGAGGTCGTACGAGTCGTGCCGCGCGACCGGCCGCCGTTTTCCCGGCAGACGGTCAGCTTTGCCAGCTCACCCGGCATGCACGGAGATCCGTGCAGCATGCCGTCGGTGAGAACCCCCCCTTTCGAACCGGACACAGAGCCGGACCGTCCAGGGGCGGACGGTCCGACCGGACGAGAGGGACAAGACTCATGAGTTCTGTTCTGCGCCCTGCCTTTTCGGATCAGGGTCCGTTAACGCAGGGGAAGTACCGGCCGATCTCCTCGCACCTGGCCATCGCGCCGCCGGTGAGCGTGGTGATCCCCGCCATGAACGAGGCGGAGAATCTCCCCTACGTCTTCAAGACCCTTCCGGACTGGATTCACGAAGTCGTTCTGGTGGACGGCAATTCCACCGACAACACGGTGGAGGTGGCGCGCGAGCTGTGGCCCGACGTGAAAGTCGTCGAGCAGCGGGGCAAAGGCAAGGGTGACGCCCTGATCACCGGCTTCGCGGCGTGCACCGGCGACATCATCGTGATGGTCGACGCGGACGGTTCGGCGGACGGTCAGGAGATCGTCAGTTATGTCTCCGCGCTGGTGTCCGGGGCGGACTTCGCGAAGGGCTCGCGGTTCGCGAACGGGGGCGGGACCTCCGACATGACGCCGATCCGAAAGCTGGGCAACCGGGTGCTGTGCGCGATCGTCAACGCCAAGTTCGGCGCCCGCTACACCGACCTTTGCTACGGGTACAACGCGTTCTGGCGGCACTGCCTGGACAAGATCGACCTGGACTGCACCGGCTTCGAGGTCGAGACCCTGATGAACATCCGGGTGGTCAAGGCCGGCCTGAAGGTGCAGGAGATACCCAGCCACGAGTACCTCCGCATCCACGGCACCAGCAATCTGAGCGCGGTGCGTGACGGGCTCCGGGTGCTGAAGGTGATCCTCAAGGAGCGCTCGAACCGGCGTGCGCAGCGCCGCCGTCCTCGTGCCGTCGCGCTCAACTCCGGCCGGGGAGAGCTGTCTTGAGCGATCCGGATATCTCCGTGGTCATCTGCGTCTACACCGAGGACCGCTGGGAGGACATCCTCGCGGCGGTCGCCTCGGTGCGGGCGCAGTCCCGGCCGGCGCGCGAGACGCTCCTGGTCGTGGACCACAACGAACCCCTGCTGGAGAGGCTGACCGGCGAATACAAGGAGGCCCGGGAGGACGGATCGGTCCGGGTACTCGCCAACGCGGGCCCCCGCGGCCTGTCCGCGGGCCGCAACACCGGGATCGCCGCCTCGCGCGGGGAGGTCATCGCCTTCCTCGACGACGACGCGGTGGCCGAACGGGACTGGCTGAAGCACTTCGCCGAAGGATACGAGGACCCGCGGGTCATGGCCGTCGGCGGCCGTACGATGCCGATCTGGGCGTCGGGCCGCCGCCCGGCCTGGTTCCCAGAGGAGTTCGACTGGGTGGTGGGCTGTACGTACAAGGGGCTGCCGCCCGGCCGGGCCCGGGTGCGCAACGTCCTCGGCGGCAACGCCTCCTTCCGCCGCAGCGCGTTCGACGCGGCGGGCGGCTTCGCCACCGGCATCGGACGCGACGGCGACAAGCGTCCCCTCGGCTGCGAGGAGACGGAGCTGTGCATCCGCCTCACCCGGGCCAGGCCCGACGCGATCCTGCTGATCGACGACCGGGCGGTGATCCACCACCGGGTGCCCGAGCCGCGCGAGCACTTCGCGTACTTCCGCACCCGCACCTACGCAGAGGGCCTGTCCAAGGCGCTCGTGGCCCGCAGCGTCGGCGCCGGGAAGGGCCTGGAGTCCGAACGCCGCTACACCACCCGGGTGTTGCCCGCCGGGGTGGGCCGCGGCCTGCGCGACGCGCTGCTGGCCCGCCCGGGGGGCGCGGGCCGGGCGGGGGCGATCGTCGCCGGGGTGCTCACGGCGGCCGGCGGGTACCTGGTCGGGAGCGTCCGGGCGCGCAGGAGTAGCGCGACCTTCGCCGTGGCCGGCATCCCGGACGGTGAGGGGGCGGCCGCATGAGCGACCAGCCCGTGCCGATCCTCATGTACCACTCGGTGGCGACGGCGCCCAACGAGGCGACGCGCGCGCTGTCGGTGGCGCCCGAGGCGTTCCGCGAGCAGATGGCCCTGCTCGCCGACCACAAGTTCACGCCCGTCACCACGGCCGAACTGGCGAGGAGCTGGCGGGAGGGCGGCCCGCTGCCCGAGCGGCCCGTCCTCATCACCTTCGACGATGGCTACGAGGGCGTGCACCGGCACGCGCTGCCCGTGCTCGCGCGGCACGGCTTCGCCTCCACGCTGTTCGTCTCCACCGGCTGGATCCGGGGCGCCCACGACACCGGCGGCGGCCTGGACACGATGCTCGACTGGCGCCAGGTCCGCGACCTCGTGGACGCGGGGGTCGAGATCGGCGGACACAGCCACACGCACCCGCAGCTCGACCAGCTCCCCGATGACGCGCTGTGGTTGGAGCTGCTGCGCTGCAAGGAGATCATCGCCGACGAACTCGGCGCCCGCCCGGTGTCGTTCGCCTACCCCTACGGCTACTCCAGCCGCCGGGTGCGCCGCATCGTGCGCGAGGCCGGCTTCGGTCAGTCGCTCGCCGTGGGCAACGCTCTCGCGCGCCGCCGCCAGGGTCCGTACGCCCTGCAGCGGGTCACCGTGCGCCGCACCACCGGTGCCGAGGAGTTCGAGCGGCTCGTCCAGGGCCGTGCGATCGCCCGCACCTTCGCCAGGGACCGCGCCCTGACCAAGGGGTACGCCGTGGTCCGAAGAGCACGCCAGGTCCGCCGGAAGGCCATCCCGTCCCGTGTCTGACACGACCACCACAACCCAGGCCGGTGAGGCCACCACCGCGGAACCCGGGCAGCCGTCGGGCCGCCGCCTCCGCCTGCCCGGAAGGGGCGGCGGCCCAGGAGGCGGCAACCAGCTGTTCCGCAACGCCTACGCGCTGATGCTCAACACCGGGATCTCCGCGGTGCTGGGCCTCGGCTACTGGCTGGTCGCGGCCCGCTACTACTCCGACGCCGCGGTCGGCCAGGGCTCGGCCGCGATCGCCGCGATGAAGCTGCTCGCCGGACTCACCGCGGTGACGCTCACGGGTGCCCTGGCCCGCTTCATCCCGGTCGCGGGGCGCGCCACCGGACGCCTCATCTTCCGTACATACGCGGCGAGTTCGGCCGTCGTGGCGGTCGCGGCGGCGATCTTCCTGCTGACGCTCGACGTGTGGGGGCCCTCATACCGCTTCCTGCACGGGCCGGCCAAGGGCCTGGGCTTCATCATGGCCATCGTCGCCTGGAACCTGCTCACGCTCCAGGACGGGGTGCTGACCGGGCTGCGCAGCGCGCCCTGGGTACCGGTCGGCAACACCGTGTTCTCCGCGGTGAAGCTCGCGCTGCTGGTCGGGCTCGCGGTCGCCATCCCGACGACCGGCGTCTTCGTCTCCTGGGTGCTGGCGATCGGCACCTCCGTGATACCGCTCGGCTGGCTGGTGTTCCGGCGCCTGGTGCCACGACACGTCAAGGCGACCGCGGGCCACTCCGGTCCACCGACGTTCAAGGAGATCGGCAGGTTCCTGGCCGGCGACTACACCGGCTCGCTTTTCTCCCTCGCCGTCGTCTACCTCGTGCCGGTGATCATCGCCTCGCAGGTCAGCTCCGAGGAGAACGCGTACTTCTACATCACGACGACCATCGGCGGCACGGTCAACCTGCTCGCCATCAACATGGGCGCCTCGCTCACCGTCGAGGGCTCGCACGACCCGGCGCGGCTCGCCGCGAACACCCGGGCGGCGCTGAAGCGCATGGCCCGGATCATGCTGCCGGTGTGCGGGCTGCTGTTCCTGGGCGCGCCCGTCGTCCTGCACGTCTTCGGCGAGGGCTACGCCCACGCGGCGACCCCGCTGCTGCGCTGGTTCGCGGTCGGCGCCCTGCTGCGGGTCGTGATGGAGACGTACTTCGCGGTACTCCGCGCCCAGAGCCGTACCTCCGGACTCGCCTACCTCCAGGGGCTGCTGTGCGTCCTGGTGCTCGGGCTGACCGTCCTGCTGCTGCCCCGTATGGGCCTGACCGGCGCCGGCGTCGCCGAGATCTCCAGCCTGGCGGTGATCGTGGCGATCGCCGCGCCGAAGCTGATCGGAATCGTGCGCGCCGCCCCGGCGGACGCCGTGCCCGAGGACGCGGCACCGGACGGGGACCTCGCCGACCTGGAGGTCCCCGAGCCGAGGAGAGGCCCGTCCTGGGCGAGGAAGCTGGACGCGGACACGCTGGCGCTCGGCGTCCACGTGGACTTCGACCACCAGGAGCGCAGGCCGGACGTGCGGCCGGGGCCGGGCACCCCTCCCGCGGGAACACCGGTGCCGTACAGCGGCCCGGACGGGGCGCGGGAGGAGGCGTCGGACGGCTCGGCCGCGGAGGCACGACCGGCCACGGACGACGCGCGCGTCCCCGGCTCTCTTCTGGGGCCGATCGGGCTGGGCTGCCTGCTCGTCCTCGCGCTCCTGCTGTACTGGGTACCGGCGCTGGGGCTGAACGACGCCTCCCTGGACCGGATGGGCGGCCTCGGGCTGATCTCCGTGCTGCCGCCGCCCACCCTGCTCGGCGCGGCACTCCTCGTCGTGGTGTTCACCGCCCTGCTGTGGCGCGGCCGCGAGCACAAGCTCCTGCTCCTTGCCACGCTGCTCGCCACCGTCGTCTCACTGCACGCGCTGCCCGCCGTGATCGAGAGCGAGCCGCGGTTCCCGACGGCCTGGCAGCACCTCGGGTTCCTGGACTACATCGACCGCACCGGGTCGGCCGTGCCCTTCCTCGACGCACGCTGGAGCTGGCCCGGATTCTTCGCGGTGGCCGCGTTCGTCGCCAAGGCCTGCGGGGTCACCGACCTCACCGAGGTCATCCGCTGGTGGCCGCTGACCATCCAGCTGCTCTATCTGGCGCCGATGTTCCTGCTGGTCCGCTCCATGCGGGCGAGCTGGCGGGCCAAGTGGACCGGTGTCTGGATCTTCGTGCTCAGTGGCTGGGTCGGCCAGGACTACTTCTCCCCGCAGGGCTTCACGTATCTGTTCTACCTCGCCTTCGTGGCGATCCTGCTGGTCTGGTTCCGCGCACCGCGCGTGCTGTGGACCAGGCGGCGCCCGGGCGAGGCCGAGGTGGAGCCCACCAGCCGCGGGCAACGCGCCGTGCTGCTCATGGTGCTGATCGCCCTGTACGCGGCGAGCGTGCCGGCGCACCAGCTCACCCCGTTCATGATGCTGGGCGTCCTGGCGGTGCTCGTCCTGGTGGGCCGCTCCGAACTGCGCGGTCTACCGGTGCTCTTCGCGGTGCTGGTCATGTTCTGGCTGGGCTTCATGGCGGAGCCGTACTGGTCCGGGCACTTCGACGAACTCTTCGGCGGCGTCGGCGGCGTCGGCAGCAATGTGTCGACGTCCGTCTCCGGCCGTATCCAGGGCGGCGACTCCACGCACAAGCTGGTGCTGTACACGCGCGTGCTGCTCGCCGGCGTCGTGATGGCGTTCGCCTGCTGGGGCTGGTGGCGGCGGCGCGAGCACAAGTACCGGGAGCGGTCGCTGCTGGTACTCACCTTCGTGCCGTTCCTGGGCTTCGGCATGCAGTCCTACGGCGGCGAGATGGCGCTGCGCGTGTTCATGTTCGCGGTGCCGGGCGCGGCCCTTCTCTGCGCGCTCGCCCTGTTCCCGCGCACCGGCGTGACGGCCGAGGAGCGGGACAAGGACCGGGTGAGCCTCGCCCCGCTGGCCGCACTGATGGCGGGCCTGCTGCTGATGGGCGGCTTCCTGGTGGCCCGCTGGGGCAACGAGCCGTTCGAGCGGATCCGCCCGGGCGAGGTCGCGGCCATGGACTATGTGTACGCGCACGACAAGCCGTCGGTACGACTCCTGTGGCTGAGCAACGACACGGTCAACGACGTGACACCGGCGATGCCGTGGGGCGCCAGGGACATGGAGAAGGTGAACTACGTGCCGACCCTGGCGCCCACCGATCCGGTCCTGGTGTCGGGGCTGGTCAAGTCGCTCAAGGACGCGGGCCCCAACTCGTACCTCATGGTGAACCGCAGCCAGGTGACGTATCTCCAGATGGACGTGGGCTACTCGGCGACCTGGGAATCCCGGCTCATCAGGAACCTGGACGACCGTCAGGAGCTGAAGAAGGTCCTGGTCAACGATGACGTGACCCTGTACGCGCTGCGCAAGCAGCCCGCCGGAGAGGTCCCGCAGCCGCATCCGGGCCCGATCGGCCCGCGGGTGACCTGGACTCCGTGGTCGGTGGTCGGGGGGCTCGCGGCCGTGGCGCTGGTGCTGATGCTGACGGCGCGGGAGCTGGTGCGGGTCGCGGTGCGGCCGGGCGTACGGCAGCTGCGGGTGCTGCAGTCGAGCTTCTGGTTCTCGCTGCCGCTGCTGGCGGTGCTGCTGGCCTCGCTGGTGCAGCGGTTCCTGACCATGGGGAAGGGCTGAGGCTCACACCGTCTACAGGTGTCTAGGGGGGCGTACGAGGCCGTACCGGGGGGCGTACGGGGTGCAGCGGCTCAGCGCGGGAGCCACTTCACCTCGTACGCCTTCATGTCGAACCGCTTGCCGTCGACCTGGGCGCTGATCGTGCGGCCCAAGGTGTTCACCACCAGCACGACCTTGTCGGTGGCGAGGACACGGACGTTCGGGACGTCGTCGGGGGCCACCGTCACCGTCCGGTACGCGGCGCCGGGCGGGAACTCCTTGGAGAAACGGGACACCAGGCCGTACATCGGCAGTGCCCGGCCGCCGGCGGCGGTGTCGGTCGGCGTCCACAGACAGCCGGGGCAGTCGGTGCCCTTCTCGTCCTCCGGGTTCCAGTAGAAGCCCGAGGACGCGCCGCCCTTGACCAGGGCGATCATCCCGGCGGCCTGCACGGCGACGCGGCGGTCCTCGCTCCACCCCCTGCGCTCGTCATCGCCGTCGGCGGGCTCGACGTAGTACTCGGCCCACCACAGCGGCAGGTCGTGGGTCTGCCGGCGCACCCACGCGCCGACGGCGGTGAACTTGTCGGTCGCGGCGAACTCGTTCGGAAGCAGCTCGTCGTCGTTGGTGTAGCTGGAGCCGTCCACCACGACGAAGTCGGCACCCGCCTTGTGCGTGTTCCAGTAGCTGAAGGCGTCGATGATCCGCTGGTCCATGGCGCCCCAGGGGCCGCGCAGGGCGGTGGAGGCGTTCTCCTTCTGCCGCGGGTCGACGCTGTCCATGACGAGGTACGGGCCGCCCACCATGATCTCGGGGTTGACCTGCTTGAGCGCCTTGTAGACCAGGTTGTACAGCTCGGTGTACCCCTCGTAGTCCCAGCGGGCCCTGGAGTCGTTCCAGAAGCCCTTGAACTCGTTCCAGACGATGAAGTGGCGTACGTCCGGGTAGCGCCTGGCGACGGTCGCGGCGAGGGCGGCGTAGTCCTTGAAGTGCTCGGGCCTCGGGGCGGTCTCGAGCGCGGTCTGGCTCCAGTCGGTGTTGTCCGCGCCCGCCCTGCCGCCCTTCATCCAGTCCGGGGCGCAGCACAGGGTGACGACCGGGGTGCCGCCGGTCTTGCGGACGAAGTCGATACGGCGGTCCATCGCCGCGAAGTCGTATCGGCCCTTGACCGGTTCCGGGTTGTCGGCGCCCCACCCCATGATCGCCTGGTTCTGCGGCAGCACGGCCCCGGACAGCAGCCCCTCGACGCGCCCGGTGGCGGCGTCGCTGCCCTGGTCGGCGCTGTACTGGGTGTGGGTGAAGCCCCAGCCGACGTCCGGTTTCGTCACCTCGGGCGGGGTGGCGGGGGTGCCGTGCACCTTGTCGCCGTCGCGCGTCGTGCCTCTGATGCTCGCGCCGTTCCCGGGCAGTGTGCTGATCAGTGTGACCAGCAGGGCCAGAGCGGCCACGGCCACGCCGAGCAGTGCGGTGAGTCGCCACCGCCGTTCCCCCGAATTCCACCCATGACGTCCCATCATGGGCCACACTAACGGCGCTCCTTGGGCCGCGGACAGATTTCGGCTGCGACAGCCAGGTAACAGCATGAACCGGAAGGATCTGATCCGCCGGGTATACACCAGGCAAAGACGACACATCCGGCGCACCGCGGAAAGCGGATGCACCAGGGGGCCCCGTGACGGATCATGGCGGCATGTCTGCCAACCCATACGACGCTCTGCCGGTCCGGCTCAACGTCGACGACAGCGACTCCCCCTCCGACGTCGTCGACGCGCTGTTCCTCGGCCGCTTCGCGACGGGCGAGCAGCCCTACTCCCACGCCGCGAACATCGACCGGGTACGGTCCGGGGCCACGCTCCTGCCGCCGGGCGCCCGGGTGCTGCGGGTCGCCCGCGACGACGACCGCAGCGCGACGCTCGCCGAGGGCGACGGCTGGACGCTGCTGGTGTCCCGCTGGAACCGCGGCGCGGACGTCACGGTGACCGCGACCAGCGCCGAGCTGGCGGAGAAGGTGCTGGGCGAGGCCACGGACGGCGCGGCCGACGAGCCGGAGCCGCAGCCGGAGAACGTGACGATGGGGTTCTGGTACGTGTCGCCGCGACGCGGCCCGCACCGTACGACACGGCAGATCTCGGCGGGCACCTGGGAGGAGGTCCGCCCGAACTACACGGCGCCGGTGGCGGACGCCATGGACCGGCTGATGAAGACGACCCCGGAGGACATCGCGGGCCGTCTGCTGCTGCTCCACGGCCCGCCGGGCACGGGCAAGACCTCGGCGCTGCGGACGCTGGCCCGTTCGTGGCGGGACTGGTGCCAGGTGGACTGCGTCCTGGACCCGGAGCGGCTCTTCAGCGACGTCGGCTATCTGATGGACATCGCGATCGGCGAGGAGGACACGGCCGGCAAGGGCCGCTGGCGGCTGCTCCTGCTGGAGGACTGCGACGAACTGATCCGCGGCGAGGCGAAGCACACGGCGGGCCAGGCGCTGTCCCGCCTGCTGAACCTGACGGACGGACTGCTGGGGCAGGGCCGCAACGTGCTGGTGGGCGTGACGACGAACGAGGACCTGGAGCGCCTGCACCCGGCCGTCGTCCGGCCCGGCCGCTGCCTGGCCCGTATCGAGGTCGGCCCGCTCACCCGCACGGAGGCGGTGAGCTGGCTGGGCCGCGAGGAGGGGATCGGCCGCGACGGCGCGACGCTGGCGGAGCTGTACGCGCTGCGGCGGGGCACGTCCCCGGCTTCGGTGCCGGACCAGCGGGCGGGAGCGGGCGCGGGACTGTACCTGTAGGGGCACGAAGCCGCCGCCGGGTACGACGCCTGGAGCGGGGCCGGGACCGGCGTCGACACCCGGAGCCGGGGGCACGACCGGCGCCGCCACGGCGACCGGTGCTTTGATGGACATATGACCCTGTTCGTCGGCACGTCGGGGTGGCAGTACCGGGACTGGCGGGACGTCCTCTACCCGGCGGACGTCCCCATGCGGCTGTGGCTGGAGGAGTACGCGACGCGGTTCGCCACGGTGGAGGTCAACAACGCGTTCTACCGGCTGCCGTCGCGGGAGACGTTCGAGGCCTGGCGGGAGCGGGTGCCGGCGGACTTCGTGGTGGCGGTGAAGGCGAGCCGCTACCTGACGCACATCAAGCGGCTCAAGGAGCCCGAGGAGCCGGTGCACCGTCTGATGAGCCACGCGGCCGGGCTCGGCAGCCGCCTGGGCCCGGTCCTGCTCCAGCTCCCGCCCACCCTGCGCGCGGATCCGGCGCTCCTGGACGACTGCCTCGCCTGCTTCCCGTCCGGCACCCGGGTCGCGGTGGAGCCACGCCACGACTCCTGGTGGACCCCCGAGGTGCGCGCCGTGCTGGAGGCGCGGGGCGCCGCCCTGTGCTGGGCCGACGTCCTGTCCCGCCCGGTCACCCCGCTGTGGCGCACCACGGACTGGGGCTACATCCGCTTCCACACGGGGCGGGCCCGCCCGTGGCCCCGCTACGGCCGCCGGTCCCTGACGACGTGGGTCCAGCGGATCGGGGCGGTGTGGCCGGAGGAGGTGGACGTCTACGCCTACTTCAACAACGACCCGCACGCGGCGGCGGTCCTGGACGCGACGGTGTTCGCGCGGTTGGCGACCACGGCGGGCATGCGGGTGACACGCACGCCTCGAAAGCTGCCCGCCCCAGCCGCGGACACGGCGACGTGACCGCCTCCCGCCGCAGCGGTGGGTCGCCTCTTTCCACCGCACAACGGCGATCAGCCACGACGGCGGAGCTGGGGTCCCCCACGCCGTCGAGGCAGTGGGGCGGCTGCCGAACCCTCCCCGCCACCCGGCGGCCGGCCGACCGCACTGCTCAACGCCCGTAGGCCGCCCGCAGGGCATCCCGCACAGCGGCCAACGCCGCCTCCTCGCCCAGTCCCAGCCGTCGCGCCCTTTCGGCGTAGGCGGAGGCGGCGGCAGCCGCCTCTCGCTCCGCGGCCGAGCCTGCGGCAGCCACGAACGTGCCGTTGCGCCCCCGTGTCTCGATCACGCCGTCCTCCTCCAGCGCCCGGTACGCCTTCGCCACCGTGTTCGCCGCGAGGCCGAGGGACTCGGCCAGCCCCCGTACGGTCGGCAGCCGGTACCCGACCGGCAGCGCCCCCGCCCGGGCCTGCTCGGAGATCTGCGCCCGCACCTGTTCGTACGGTGGCGCGCTCCCATCGATGTGGATCTTCAAGGTCACGGCCCGATTCTCCCGCACCCACCGGAAAATGAGAGGCATCCCCGCGCCCGACCCGGATACCGTGCGCCCCCATGACAGTGATCGTGCGCGACCTCCGTCCCGACGTACGAGCCGACACCGAGGGCTTCGCCCGGGTCCGGCGACTCGCCCTCCCCTTCATCCTGTTCACCCCGGAGTCCATCGCCTACGACGCCGCCCACATGCATGCCGACGTCCGCTACCGCCCGCTCGTGGCCGAGGAGGACGGCGAGATCATCGGCACGGCCCAGGTCCACCTCGCCCATGAGAGCCGGGAGCCCGGCCAGGGCAACCTCAACATCTACGTGCACCCCAAACGCACCCGCCGCGGCGCGGGCACGCTCCTCGTCCGCGCCGCCGAGGAGCACCTGGCCTCCGTGGGCGCCACCAGGATCTTCGCCTGGGTCCTGGACGAGCCCGGCAACCGCGCCTTCGCGGAACGGCACGGCTACAAGCGCAGTCGCTCCGCCCACTTCCTCCGCCTGGATCTGGCGAACGGCACCCTGCCCCCACTCCAGGACCCCCCGCCGGGCGTCGAGCTGCGCACCGGCGCGGACTTCGCGGACGACCCTCGCCCCCTGTTCGAACTGGACGCGGAGACGATGTCCGACGAGCCGAGCGACATCGCATACGAGTTCACCGACTACGAGGCCTGGCTCGAGGAGACCTGGCGCCACCCCCTCTTCAGCCCCGAGCTGACCTCGGTGGCGGTGGTCGACGGCCGCCCCGTGGCGTTCAGCGCGGCCCGCACCGACGGCGACACCCGCTACGGCACCGTGATGACCGGTACGGCCCGCGCCTTCCGCGGCCGGGGCCTCGCCAAGCTCGCCAAGAACCACTCCCTGCACCGTGCCCGTGCCGCCGGGTACACGGAGGCGTTCACGGGCAACGACGCGGGCAACGGCCCGATGATCGCGATCAACAAGGGGTTCGGCTACGAGATCTGCGGCACGGAGGTGCGCCATGTCCGCGAACTCGGCTGAGACGGCGACCCCGGTGGACGTCGTCCTGGTCAAGGCGGGCCGTACGAAGATCCGTTACAGGGGCGAGCTCGTGGCCGACGACGGCAACCGGATCGCCGTACGCGCTCCCTGGGCGGGCGACGGCGTCCGCGACTTCGGCTTCGTGCGGTTCGAGCCCGGTGACGTCTTCACCGAGTACTACTGGCGCGACCGGTGGTATGCGGTGAAGGAGGTCAGGGACGCGCGGGGCACGCTCAAGGGCTGGTACTGCGACATCACCCGCCCCGCCACGGTCTCCGGCTCCGAACTCGTCGTGGAGGACCTCGACCTGGACCTGTGGCGCTCGGCGGACGGCACGGCCGTACTGCGCCTGGACGAGGACGAGTTCGCGGCGAGCGGCCTCGCGGCCAGGGACCCGGAAGCCGCGGCGGCCGCGGTGAGCGCCCTGGACGAGCTCGAACTCCTGGCCAAGGAGGGAAGCTTCGCGGCTCTGCTGCACTGACCCGCGTGCGCTGACCCGCGTGCGCTGACCCGCACCGAGCGGTCCGCATCGAGCCGCCCGTCAGACGACCGCCACCACCGCATACCGCTCGTCGTCCACCTCCCTCCCCCACAGCCGCGCGTCGTCCGACAGCCGCTCGAGGCGTACGTCCTGGGCGAGAGGCGCGAGGAGAGCGGTCAGGCGGTCGGCGGGTATGCCGACCGGGCTCACCGTCCCCCACACGCCCTCCACCAGCACCAGGCGGCCGGCGGGGCGCAGCAGTCCCCGCCAGTGGCGCAGGACGCGGCCGGGGTCGGGCAGGGTCCACAGCACATGGCGGACGAGGACGGCGTCGAAGAGCTGTTCGCCGACCGGCGGCGCCGCCGCGTCGCCGACGAGGAACACCGCGTCGCGTCCGGCGAGCTTGGCGCGGGCACGCGCGACCATGGCCGGTGACAGGTCGACCCCTGTCACCCGGTGTCCCTGTTCGGCGGCGAGCAGTGACAGGCTGCCGGTGCCGCAGCCGAGGTCCAGGACGTCACCGGCCCGCCGCGGCAGCCACGTACCCAGCCGGGCGGCCCATGCCTCGCGCACCGCCGGGTCGCGCAGGCCGTGGTCCGGTTCGGCGTCGAAGGTGGCGGCCTCGGCGTCCCAGTCCACGCCGGGGTCCGTGCCCACGGAGGTTTGGGCTCCGCTGTTCCTGGCCATGTTCCTGGTCATGTTCGTGTTGATGTCTCGGTCCATGACGCCAGGGTGACAGCCACCACTGACAGTCGAATCGTGACAGCCGCCACAGACATACCTCGACCGATGAGGAACCCTCGCCGAAAGGGTCTACCTCCGCGCAAACGCGGAACCCGGTAGGCACAAGGAGGCAGCCATGCGCCGAGTGACCGTGCACAAGCCCCTGAAGAGGACCGACTCCCGCCGGACGCGCGAGGAGGCCGACGAGCGCCCCACGGAGCGCCCGGAGGTCCGCAAGGACATCGCCCGCATCTGGTGGCCGGACGGCTGACCCGGGGCGTACCGACCGTCACGAGGTGCCGTGCCCCCGCGAAAGACACGGAAAGCGATCCAGACCGGGCGCTGATGCCCTCAGCCCAGCCGCTTGCGGTAGTGGACTCGGTCGTACGGCCCGTCGACACGGCGCTCGACGACCTCGTATCCGTACTTCGGATAGATCTTCTGGTTCTCCCACATCAGCGCGTTCGTGTAGAGCCTGACCTCGGGCAGGCCGAGCGTACGCGCGTGTGCGTCCACGAAGGCGAGCAGCCTGCGCCCCACGCCCAGCCCCTGGGCGCCGGGGTGCACGGCGATGCTGTCGAGGAAGAGATGGTCCTCGAACGCCTCCACCACCACGAGCCCGTTCACGGGCTCTCCCGTCACGAACACCCGCCCCGCGGCCACGTCGTCGGCGTGGTCGGCCTCCATCGGCTTGGGCACCACTCCGATACGCGCGATGTAGTGGTGGTACGCGGCATCCGTCACGGCCCGTACGGCCGGCACATCGGCGGCGAGGGCCGGCCTGATCCCCTCGGGCGTACCGGCGTCTTCCGTGGCATCTGTCATGGGCCGAACGGTACTTGGCTGATCGCAGGCTCAGCACTCCCTTAACGGCACCATAAGGATCTCCACCACCGGCCCTGAACAGGGGATTTCACGGCTTCCTGCGGCTAGCTTGCTGTTCGCCCCTCACTCCGGGGCCTGTCCGGCGGCTCAGGCCGGACAGGCCCCGGTGGCGCTTCAGCTGAACGCCGACGCGCAGGTGGTGGCGGTGGCGTGGGCGGGGTCGAGGGCGTTGGCCGCCTCATGGAAGGCGATGCGGTCGGACAGCCCGATCATCACGTGCTCCGAGAGGTCCACCCCGCACAGGTCCTGCAACAGCACGTTGTGGACGTCGGATCCGCTCAGGAACTGGGAGCGGTACGGCGTGACCACCTCGTCGTACTTGGTGGCGATGACCGTGTAGTGGACGCCGGCCACGGTGTCGCCCCCCGCGTTGAGCTTGGCGAGGAAGGCGGACCCGGCGATCTGGTCGGCGAGCCCGGGCGTGGCCGCGGAGAGAAGGTCCTGCGCGCCGGGGAAGTACGGCAGCAGGTTGGTGAGTCCGTCCAGGGTGGTGCCGTGGTTGTCGGGCGCGATGCCGACGAGGGCGTTCACCTTGGCGGCGCCGCCGAGGAACTTGAGGTAGTAGCGGGGCATCATGCCGCCCTGGGAGTGGCCGACGATGTCGACCTTGGCGGCGCCGGTCGCGGCGAGCACCTTGTCGACGAAGACGGACAGTTGCTGCGCGGACTGGTCGATGGGGCCGAGGCCGTAGAAGAGCGGGACGCCTGAGAGTTGACCGTAGTCGAGCGAGAAGACGCAGTAGCCGCGGTCCTCCAGGTAGGGCGCGAAGGCCAGCCAGTTGTCGACCGCGTTCGCGAAGGTCCCGTGGACGAGCACGACCGGGCGGGGGTGGGCGGCGGACGGCTTGCAGGAGTAGTCGTTCCAGCCTGTGCTGGGGGCGGCGGCCTCGGCGGTGGCGGCGGGGACGAAGGCGACCGCCGCGGTCAGCGCCAGGGCGGCAAGGGGTCTGAGCAGGCGTTTCCAGGGCAGCATCGGGTGATCTCCTTGCGGCTCGGGGAGAAGCGACGACCTTGCGCCCTGTGATCCGGATCACGGGATGCTGTTCACTCGTCAAGTTACGAACGAGTAGCAGACAAGTGAAGTTACGCGTCGGTAAAAACTTCCAGTGATAGCTGACCGCGGCAGCGATTGCTGGTAATGCCCTGAACGTATGCGGCGACCCGTCACCAGACGGGCTTGACCGGCCCATAGGGCGCGATACGCAGCAACTGGCGCTGCAGCGCGCGGATTTCACGCTCCCCCAGCAGCTCCACCCATGGCCGCACGGCGTCCGCCGCGGCCTCCTCGGCGGCCCGCGTACAGGCCCATCCGCGGCCGGTGAGCACGATCAGCCGCGCCCGCGCGTCACCGGGGTGCGGCCGCCGCTCGGCGTACCCCTTGCGCACGATCTCCTCGACGAGCTGACTGGCGGCCTGCTTGGTCACGCCCAGATGGGCGGCCAACTCGGTGACCGTCGCGCCATCCGGGGCCAGCCGCGCGAAGGCGAACCCGTGCGCGGGTCGCAGTCCTTCGAAGCCGCGCGCGACAACGCCGTCATGAATGCGTTGTGTGAGCTCACCCGCGACGGCGAGCAGGGCTGCGGACAGGGAGATGGCCTCGGAGTTCTGCACGAGGGCATTGAAACACCCTTGACGGAATGGTCAAGCAGGTTGACCATGGGGGCACAGCGATTAGTCAAGCAGCTTGACCACTTTCGGAGGCGCCCATGCCCGTCGTCCGCCCTTCCCGAGCCGTCACCCATGAACTGCACGGCGCCCGCTTCGTCTCGTACGCCACCCCCCTGACCGGCAGCAAGGAGCTGTGCGCGTGGCGCGGTGAGATCCCGGCGGGGACCCGCGCCCCCCTCCACACAGTCAGCCGGGAGGAGATCTTCCACCTGCTCAGCGGCGAACTGCTGATCACCCTCGACGGCCATACCGAGCGGATCACCGCGGGTGACACGGTGATCATCAATCCCGGCGCCACCCTCGGAGTCGAGAACCCCACGGACGAGGTGGCCGTCTCCTGGGTCACCACATCCATCGGCCTTGAGGCGGTGCTCGCGGACGGCACGCGTATCACGCCCCCCTGGGCGAGTTGACGCCTACGCGGCCAGGGACCCCCGTATCACCGCCCGGGGCCCGAACTTCGCCCGCGCGCGGTCCGCGACCTCCTCGATGCGGCGGACCCTCTCGTCCACCGGGTCGAAGGTGAGCTGGTGGGCCGCGTGTTCGGCGGAGCCCAGGTCCTCGGCGCGCAGGGCGATCGCACGGACACGGGCGCGCTGGAGGCCGAGCGCCTCGTACATGCGGTACGCCTCGGCGGTGAGCGCAGTGGAGTGCGCGGTCGGCTCGGCGAGGGCGCGGGTGCGGGTGGTCGCGGAGCGGTCGGCGTAGCGCACGGTGAGGGTGAGCCTGCCGCACACCCGCTCCACGGCACGCAGCCGGGCGCCCAGTTCCTCGGTGGCCGACAGCAGGGCGCGGCGGTGCCGGTCCGGGTCCAGTTCGTCGCGCCGGAAGGTGCGTTCGGTGGCCAACGAGCGGGTCACGGCGTTGGGCACGACCCGGCCGCGGTCGATGCCGTGCGCCTTCTCGTGCAGTTCACGGCCGGCCCGGGCGCCGACGAGGCGCTGCACCGTCGACAGGGGCGCGGCGGCGAGCCTGCCGATGCTGTCGAGGCCGTACTCGCACAGGGTGCGGGCGGTCGCGCCGCCGACCCCGGGCAGCGCCCGCACCGGGCGGTCGGCCAGGAACTCCGTGATGGCGTCCGGGTCGTCGGGCACCACCCGGATCTCCCCGGGCGCGGCCTCCCCGAGGGCCATACGGGCCAGCATCGGCCCCGGCCCGGCCCCGATCGCGCAGTCGACCCCGTGGTGCGCGAGGGCCCGTACCCGGATCAGCCTGGCCAGCTCGACGGCGTCCCGGCCGAAGTACCGCTCCGCTCCCCCGAGGTCGGCGAGCGCGGCGTCGGGCGGCAGCGCCTCGACGACGGGCGTGAACTCCTCGAGGAGCCCGAGCAGTCCCGGCAGGGCCGCCTCGTACAGCTCGGGCAGCTGGAAACGTACGCAGAGGATGGTCATCCCGCACTCCCCGGACTCTGGTGCCACAACTTCCTTCCGCCCGCCGGGCCCTCGCCCGCGGGACGCATGTCGGCCCAGGGGTTCATCTCGTACCCCGTGGACATCCGGATGCGCCGGCCCCTCGCCGCGTCGCCGTCGCCGCCGTCCGGCGGGGCCGGTACGGGCTCCGCCAGCCGCGCCGCGACCTCGTCGAGGCCGCCCTCCGCCCGCAGTTCCATCAGCTCGGCGAGGTTCCAGGCGGCCGAGCCGACCACGCTGAGGCTGCGCGGCCCGCGCCGCTGCACCACCCCGCGCACCAGCAGCAGCCAGGAGTGGAAGACGGTGTGGGCGCAGGTGTCGTGGGAGTCGTCGAAGAAGGCGAGGTCGACCAGGCCCGTGCCGTCGTCGAGCGTGGTGAAGATGACCCGCTTGCCGGACCGGATCGGCGGGGTCTGGGTGGCCGCCTTGGCGCCCGCGACCAGCACCGTCTCGCCATGCCGTGCGTCACGCAACCGGCGTGCCGAGATGACGCCCAGCTCGTCGAGGAAGGTGCGGTAGTCGTCCATCAGGTTGCGCGAGGCGTCCATGGACAGTACTCCCAGCTCGGCGCTGAGCCGTTCTTCAGCGGTGAGGTCGGGCAGCCCGGCCGGGGCGGTCCTGCGCCCGCCGGCCAGGGGGAGCTGGCCGCCGCCCGCGCCACGGGAGCCCCGGTGCAGCTCGGTCAGGTGCAGTTGCAGATCGCGGCGGTTGGCGCCGAACGCGTCCAACGCGCCGACCTGCGCGAGCCGCTGGGCGAGGGGTCGGCTCGGCCGGGCCCGCTCCCAGAAGTCGAGGAGGGAGGCGTACGGCTGCCCGGCCTCTATCCGTTTGGCCTCGGCCTCGCTGATGCCGTGCACGTCGGAGAGGGCGAGGCGGAGGCCCCAACGCCCGCCGGAACCAGGCGATTCAGACACCAGTTCGATGCGATGGGCGGCGCCCGACTTGTTCACGTCCAACGGCAGGATCGGCACGCCCCGGCGCCGCGCGTCCGCCAGCAGCAGCCGTTTCGGGTACATCCCGGGGTCGTGGGTGAGCAGCCCCGCGTAGAAGGCGGCCGGGTGATGGGCCTTCAGCCACGCGGACTGGTACGTGGGGACGGCGAAGGCGACCGCGTGCGCCTTGCAGAAGCCGTAGGAGCCGAAGGCCTCGACGATCTCCCAGGTCCGCTGGATCGTTTCCGCGTCGTATCCGTTCGCCGCCGCCCGCTGCGCGAACCACACCCGGATCCGCCCCTGCGCCTGAGGGTCGGACAGCCCGCGCCGCACCTGGTCCGCCTCGCCCCGCCCGCAGCCGGTCATGATGTCGACGATGTGGATGATCTGCTCGTGGAAGACGACGACGCCGTACGTCTCCTTCAGCGGTTCCTCCAGGTCGGGGTGCGGATAGCGGACGGGCGCCCGCCCGTGCCGCGCCTCGATGAACGGCCGCACCATGTCGGCCGCGACCGGCCCCGGCCGGAACAGGGAGATGTCGACGACCAGGTCGTGGAAGCCGGCCGGCTGGAGCCGCCCGACCAGGTCCCGCTGGCCCGGCGACTCGATCTGGAAGCAACCCAGGGTCTCGGTGGAACGGATGAGCCGGTACGTCGCCGGGTCGCCCGGCGCGAGGGAGTCCAGGTCGATCCGCCTGCCGGAGGTCCGCTTCACCTCCGCGACGGCGTGCGCCATCGCGGACTGCATCCGCACCCCGAGCACATCGAGCTTGAGCAGCCCGAGCTCCTCCACGTCGTCCTTGTCGAACTGCGACATGGGAAAGCCCTCGCCGCTGGTCGGCATGACCGGCGTACGGGAAAGGAGGGAGGCGTCGGAGAGGAGGACCCCGCACGGGTGCATGGCGACCCCGCGCGGAAGGGCGTCGAGGGCCTCGACCAGCTCCCACAGCCTGCCGTACCTCTCCTTCTCCCCCGCCAGCCGCCTCAGCTCGGGCAGCTCCTCCAGCGCCGCGCGGGCGTCGCGGGCGCGGATGTGCGGGAAGGACTTGGCGATGCGGTCGATCTCGGCCGGGTCCATGGACAGGGCGGCACCCACGTCGCGGATGGCGTGCCGCACGCGGTACGTCTCCGGCATGGCGACCGTGGCGACCCGCTCGGTGCCGAACCGGTCGATGATCGCCCGGTAGACCTCGAGGCGGCGCGCGGACTCCACGTCGATGTCGATGTCGGGCAGGGCGGTGCGCCGTTTGGACAGGAAGCGCTCCATCAGCAGCCCGTGCTCGACGGGGTCGGCGTGCGCGATACCGAGGAGGTGGTTGACGAGGGAGCCCGCGCCGGAACCGCGCGCGGCGACCCGGATGCCCATCTTCCGCACGTCGTCCACGACCTGGGCGACGGTGAGGAAGTAGGAGGCGAAGCCGTGGTGGGCGATGATGTCCAGTTCCTCGTGCATCCGCTCCCAGTAGTCCCGGCGGCCGGCGTAGCCGCGCAGCACCATGCCCGCCGCCGCCCGGGAGGCGAGCACGCGCTGGGCGGTGCGGCGGCCGGCGCCGACGAGGTGTGGTTCGGGGAAGTGGACGGTGCCGACGCCCAGGTCGTCCTCGGGGTCGACCAGGCACTCGGCGGCCGTGGCCCGGGTCTGCTCCAGCAGGCGGTGGGCGGTGTCGCGGCGGAAGCCGGCCGCCTCCACCACCCGCTCGGCGATCTCGGACATGGCGCCCGCGTCCTTGAGCCAGGCCTCGCCGGAGTCCAGCTCCTTGGTGGGGTCGATGGGGACCAGGCGGCGGGCGGCGTCCAGGACGTCGGCGACCGGGCCGAGGCCGGGGTCGGCGTACCGGACGGCGTTGCTGAGCACGGGCCGGACGCGCTGCTCGGCGGCGAAGCCGACGGTGCGGGCGGCCAGGCGCAGGGAGCCGGGGCCGGTGCCGGCGCGGCCGTGCCAGACGGCTTCCAGGCGCAGGGCGTCGCCGTAGACCTCACGCCAGGGTGCGAGCAGCTTCGCCGCGCGGTCCGGGCGTCCGGCGGCGAGGGCGCGGCCCACGTCGGAGTCGGGACCGAGCAGGACGGTCAGACCGTCGGCGTGGTTGTCGGCCCAGGGCAGCAGCGGGGTGTCCTGCGTGTGGGCGGCGGAGACCAGGCGGCACAGGTCGGACCAGCCGCGGGCGCCGTCCCGGGCGAGGAAGACCGCGCGGGGTGTCGACTCGTCGATGAAGGCACCGCCGCGCACGGGGGTACGGCGTCTCTCGCGCCGCACCGGCTCATACCCCGCCACCGCCAGCTCCGCCCCGAACAGCGGCCGGACCCCCGCCGCCGCGCAGGCCCGGACGAACCGGACCGTGCCCGCGAGGGTGTCCCGGTCGGTGAGCGCGAGGGCGTCCATGCCCAGCTCACCGGCGCGCTCGGCCAGCCGCTCCGGGTGTGAGGCGCCGTACCGCAGGGAGAACCCGGAGGCGGTGTGCAGATGCGCGAAACCCGGCACACGCACCTCCCGTACCCGTGAGCCACTCACACGGCTCTCGAACGTCCGTTCCCATCTCCCTCACCACCACCATAGACCAATTTTCGAACTGTCGTACGACTACCTTTCGGGCGCGCGCTCCTGCCCAAACATGGACAAAATACCCGCGCAAGAGCGTGCGGACATACGGTCGCCCGCCTGCGGATCGCGGACACACGGGGGCAGAGACACCCACCGCACCGGCGTGAACGCGGCTCGGAAACTCCCGATGATCGGAAACTCCCGATGCTCAGCCACGCCGCGACGCCGAGCACCCCCGGGCACCCGCCGACGGAGACGGTCCTGCCCAGGCCGTCGCGGCCGGCGCCCTCGATCCATCGGCCGGCGATCCCGACAAGCGGTGCATCCGAGGGTTGTCCCCATGCGGGCAGCGCGGTCTAGTCCTGGCTGGATTTCGCCTCTGAGGTTTCTGGTTCAAGCCGGTGACCGCGGGCAGCGCGCGTTGCTCCTGCATCGACGACTCGGCCGCCTCCGGCGTCTGCCGCGGTACCCCGCCACCGGCCGCTGCGTCCGCTCCAGGGAACCGCAGCAGCTCCACCGGGAAGGGCAGGACCGGCGAGGAGTTCTTCTCGGCGCCACCGCCACCACCGTCTGCAGCAGCCGCAGTTGCAGCGCGACGGGCGTCTCGGCCATCTGCTGCGCCGCCTCCGCCGACTTCTTCGAAGCCCAAAGTTCCGCGTCGGCGTCCACCCGGACCGTGACGTTGTCGCGGGTGATGCCCTCATGCGCGGGCACCGGCATCGTCACGATCTGCACGTCGACCCGGCGGAGCCGGTCGGCGAACGGCACGACCAGCGTCAGCCCGGGTCCCCGCACCTCGGCCTGAGCCACCCGAGGCGGAACACCGTCCCGGCTCGTACTGCTCGACGCCCCGGACCGCCGCCATCGCGTAGACGGCGCCGGCGGACGCGAGCGCCGCCCCCGCCGCCTCCGGCTCCTCCACCATGCCGGCCCACAGGGTCCGAAGTGGGCGCATCAGGTGCTTGCCCGGTGCCCGCCTCGGCGGTAGACCCGGGACGCGACAAGGGCGAGCCCCCGCACGCGGGTTGCGTACGGGGGCTCGCCTGCTGCCGGATGCAGGTCAGCCGTGCGGGTGTGCCGGCGTGGAGGTCCTCCGCGTCAGTAGACGTGGACGCCGTAGGCGCTCAGGGCCTCGGTGACCGGCTGGAAGAAGGTCGTGCCGCCGGAGGTGCAGTTGCCGCTGCCACCGGAGGTCAGACCGTAGGCGACACCGCTGTTGGAGTACAGCGGGCCACCGGAGTCGCCGGGCTCGGCGCACACCGTGGTCTGGATGAGGCCGTAGACGATGTCACCGTTGCCGTAGTTGACCGTCGCGTTGAGCGCGGTGACGCGGCCGCTGTGGATGCCGGTGGTGGAGCCGCGGCGGTAGACGGTGGTGCCGACGGAGGGCGTGGCCGCGCTCGTGATGTCGACGCTGCCCACGGTGCCGGACTTGGACACCGAGCTGTTGGTGTAGCGCACGATGCCGTAGTCGTTGCCGGGGAAGCTGGAGCCGGCCGTGGTGCCGAGCGTGGTGGAGTGCGACGAGTTCGACCACCAGGTGCCCGCGCCGTCGGTGCAGTGACCGGCGGTCAGGAAGTAGTAGTTCCCGCTGTTGTCCTGCACGTTGAAGCCGAGCGAGCAGCGCCAGCTACTCGCATAGATGGCGTCGCCGCCGGAGATCAGCTTGTTGAACCTGCCCGGGGTGTGCTTGATCGTGAGGGCACCGGCGTTGCCGCCGGCCTCCTGCTTGATCTTGGCGATCTCGGCGTTCGAGACCGTGCTGTCGACGGTGACGACGACGCGGTTCGTCTTCGGGTCGACGGCCCAGGCGGTGCCCGGGACATCGGCCTTGAGCACCGAGTCGCTCGCCTTGGTGAGTTGGTTCGCGCTGAAGGTCTGTGCGGAGCTCGCGTTCGCGCTGGGGACCGTGAACGCGGCGGCGGCCAGGAGTCCGGTGGCCACGGCGATCAGCCGGGTCCGTCTCGCGATGCCGCTCGTGGGGTTGGTGCGCTTGAACCTCACTTGTCGTTCCCCTCCAAGGGAAGTCGGGGGCCCACGTGGGGGATGGGGCCCGTGAGTCGCAGCCGGGGGCCGTGCCATCCGGATTCCGGACACGCCGTGCCCCTGACAAGCGCTGTGGGGGAGTATTCGGCCGCGTGACCGAAGGACGCAAGGGCGCCTTTCGGCCGCGCAGTCTTTAACCTCTCTGGGGCTCCAAGGGATTGACAGCGGCCCTGTGACGCCTTGTGTCTACAGCAGGGCACGCTCCCCCGCCTCGATCGCGACACCCAGCGTGTTGCCCGGCGGTGGGAACGGGCAGACGAAGTGGTCCGCGAAGGCACAGGGCGGCAGCAGCGCGCGGTTGAAGTCCACGGTCGTGCGCCCCTCGGCATCGGGTGCGGGCGGCCGCAGGAACCGGAAGCGGAAACTGGTGTCCCCGCTGGTGGTGTCGGCGAACACGGCCCACAGCGAGCCATCGCCCTCGACCGACACCTGGAGGGTCAGGTCCTGCCCGTCGAGGGTGAAGGCGAGCACTCCGCCGAGACCGAGCCCGCGGTGACGTCCGTCGGCGTTCTCGACGCGTACGGTGCGGCTCTCCCCGTACGGGGTGAAGTGCCCCTCGACGGACCAGCGCGGATCGTGGGGCGTGACGTCGATACCCCGGAAGTCCCGGCGTGCCGGGGCTGCCGGGTCGTAGTCGCGCACGCCCCACACGCCCTCGCGGGCGAGGACGACCAGGCGGCGCTCGCCGGCCGCGACGCGGGCCGCGCCCACCGGCCCGGTATCGGCGTCCAGGCGGACCTCACCGGTGAAGGGCCGCCCGTCGACCGTCAGTCCGTCGGTCTCACCGGCCGTCAGTGCCACCGCGTCACCGTCGTCCGTCCACCGTCCGGGAATGCCCGGAATGTGACCGTCCGGATAATCCTCCAGCCAGTAGGTACCGGTCAACGCGAGCGGCCCGTACGGCTCCGACACCTGCGCGGTGCGGTGCTCGTGCCACTGCTTCCACTCGTCGGATGCGTCCGTCGTCATGTGGTCAACCCTTCCATATGGGACACGTGCGCCCGGGGTGCGAGCGCAGCGTGGTGGGATGCGGTACGAGGAAGAACCCATCGGCGGCGCCCGATCGGACGAACCCGTCCCTCGGGCGAACGTCGCGCAGAGCGCGGCATCATGACCTTCCGCCCGTCACGACGTACCGGGGGGCGGGCCGCCGCAGGCCCAGGTGCTCCCTGAGCGTGCTGCCCGGATAGAAGGTGCGGAACAGACCGCGGTGCTGGAGCAGCGCGACCGTGCCGTTGACGAGCCGCTCCAGGTCACGGCGCGGCTCGGCGGGCCTGAGGTGGAAGCCGTCGACGACACCGGCCGTGTGCCAGTGGGCGATCAGTTCTGCCAGGCCGACGGGGCCGCCGCGGTAGAAGGGGCCGTGCGCGGTCTGCCGAGGTATGCCCCCGCCTCCCCCAAGCTCTCGGCTTCTCCCCCGCTCTCGGCTTCGCTCGAGCGAGGGGACCCCCATGAACAGCGGGGACCCCCATCCGGGTTCGGCCGCGTGTTCGCCGTCGCCGAGGTCGACGACGAGGCTCGCCAGGACGCGCAGGGCGTCCGGTTGACGGCCGGACTCGCGTGCCGCGTCCCGCAGTTCGTCGCGCAGAGCAGCGGCCTGCGCGGGGCTCGTGACGCGGGCGAGTGCCACGTCGGCGTGGCGGGCGACGTCGGTACGGGTGCCCGCGTCGGTGGCGTCGGCGACGCGGACCGGGTGGCCCTGCGGCGACCCGGAGTCCTCCCACCCCTCCCGTAGCCGGGTATCTCCCTCGGCCGCCGGCAGGTCGAGGTGCCGGCCCGCCCGGCCGCCGCTGTCCCGGTCGAGGGTCGCGAGGGCCGTCCGCACACGGGACGGCTCCGCGGACGTGCTGGGCACCAGGCCGATACGGCGGGTTGCGGCCGCGGCGCGGTGCAGCACGGCGAGCGCATCGGGGCCCGGGGCCAGGGATCGGTGGGGGCCGGACCAGGCGGAGTGGTCGCCGAGCGTGACGAAGTCGAGCGCACCGCGCTCCGCGAGCCGTACCGCCTCGACATGGCGGTCGACATCACGGGCCTCCCGCTGGTCGACGGCGGCGGCCAGGTGCAGCAGTCCCCGGCCGTGGGATGAGGTCATCTCGAGTGAAACCCTTCTGTGGCTGATGGGGCGTCACAGCGTCGTGGACCGGCCGCGCAGGACGGTGAGTGCCGCCCGTGCCGCCGCGTCGTTCTGCCGGAACGCGGGCCCGCCCGTACGGGGCCGGGTGAACGCGCCGGAACCCCGGGCGTCGGTGTGCGGGCCGAGCGCGAAGCGCCGGGGATGCGGGCGGCCGGAGCGGTCCAGGACGCGCCCGTCGGCGGGGTCCACGGCGAGCAGTCCCTCGCCGGTGGCGGCCGCGCCGTCCGCGTGCAGCTCCCGCAGCAGCCGGTCGCGGGTGCGCTCGACCGTGGGGTGCGGCAGCCGCGCCTCGACCAGCGCGCGGGCCTCGACGAACGCGCCGGGCACGGTGCCGCTCGACGCCCGGAAGACACCGTCCTCGGTGGTGACGGTCATGTCGGCGCCGAGGAACCTCAGGACGCCCGCGCGGGACAGCGCGAGCATCTGCCGCAGCCGGGGCCCTGGCGGACCGGAGGCCAGGTGGCTGAAGAAGCCGTGCCACCAGGGTCCGATGTCGCCGAGCCGCACCAGTTGCCCGTAGACGGAGAGCAGCCCGAGGAAGACCGCGAGGTCCGGGCTGTGGGCAGGGTCGTGGCGCCGGGTCAGGTCGGCCTCGATGTAGCGGCGCAGACCGTCCTGGAGGTCGTCGAAGGAGGCGTGGCGCACCCCGTCCAGCGGACGGTCGAGGGCGCTCAGGTCGAGCCGGTCGGCGGGGTCGGGGACGGCGGCGGACACCAGCGCGGGCATCGAGGCCGCGTCCGCGACGGCGTACTTCTCCTCGAAGTCCCTCCAGGCGACCGTGGTGCGCCCGGGGTGGGCGGTGAACAGCCGGTGGTAGTGGGCGAAGCCCAGTTCCTTCTCGACCAACGGCCACACGTCGCGCCGGAAGTCGAGGCGCTCGGGGCGTGCGAGCAGCGCGTCGACCTCGGCGGGCCCGAAGAACCGGGGCAGCGGCGGCCTCTCCCCCGTCCAGCCGTAGCCGAGCTTGGAGTGGTAGGGCACGCCGCGCCGGGAGCCGACGTACAGGACGGGTTCGCGTCCCGAAGGCACGTACGTGTCCCCTTCGTACCGTCCGCCGCGCCCCTCGGTGAGCAGCGCCATGAGGTCGACGAAGGCGAGTCCGAACCCGCGGACGAGGACCGGCTCACCGGCCTTCAGCGGTGACAGGTCGCTGTCGGCCGTGAAGTCCGGCGGCAGATGGACGAGGCCGTGCGCGCGGGCGTACGACGCCAACGCCCTCTGCTCGCCGTCGAGTTCGGCGTCGAGGTGGCCGAGTGTGAGGACCACGAGGTCGGCGGTCAGCGGCTCGGCCCGTCCCTCCAGCCAGACCCGCTGCCGGCCCTCGCGCGGGCCGTCGACCCGGACGGCGAAACGGGGGTGGTGGTGGACGCGGATACCGGGCGGCAGGGCGGCGACCGCCTGCTCGTAGACCCAGCGCAGGTACGCGCCCTGCCGCTGCCTCTCGGCGAACAGACGCCCGTCGACGCCCGCCCACTCGTGCAGGGTGGGGCCCTCGCGCACCGGGCCCTGCATGGTCACCGTCTCGTCGGTGAACATGGTGACGTCCTCGGCGTGCGAGTTCATCAACAGCAGCGGCGACTGCGCCTGGCGCCAGATGCGTCCCGCGCCGGGCGGATACGGGTCCACCAGGTGCACGTCCAGCTCGGAACCGGCGTAGAGAGCGGGCGCGTTGGCGGCGATCCGCTCCAGGAAACCGGTCCCCCGCGGTCCGGCCCCCACGATCACCAGCGAAGGTCGGTCACCGCTCATCGTGTGCGCTCCGCACCGCGCGCGTAGTGCTTCTCCACGTGGTATTGGCCGACGCTGAGCACCGAGGTGACGATGACGTACCAGAGCGTGGCGACCATCAGCAGCGGGATGACCTGGTAGGTGCGGTGGTAGATGAGCTGCGCCGAGTAGAGCAGGTCCTGCACGGCGATGACGCTGACGATGGACGTGCCCTTGAGGGTGCCGATCAGCATGTTCGCGGCCGGGGGCACGATGGACCGCATCGCCTGCGGGAGCACGATCCGCCACCAGCGCTGCCACCGGCTCAGGCCGAGAGCCTGCGCGGCCTCGATCTGGCCCCGGTCGACGGAGAGGATGCCGCCGCGCACCACTTCGGCGGCGTACGCGGCCTCGTGCAGCGTCAGACCGACGACGGCGACGGTGACCGGGCCGAACAGGTTCACGGTCTTCACGCCGAGGATGTGCGGGTACAGGGCGCCGATGTTGAACCAGAACAGCAGCTGCACCAGGATCGGCACCGAGCGGAACAGCCAGACGTAACCCCAACTGACGCTCTTGAGCACCGGATTGGCGGACAGCCGGGCCGCGGCGAGAAGGGTGCCCAGGGCGAAGCCGAGGCCCATGACGACCGCGGTCAGCCAGAGGGTCAGCCAGAGGCCGCGCAGGACGGCGGTGGAGGTGAAGT
Source organism: Streptomyces sp. Ru72 (assembly GCF_002920635.1). GTDB lineage: Bacteria > Actinomycetota > Actinomycetes > Streptomycetales > Streptomycetaceae > Streptomyces. Next base: position 32,613 of record NZ_PQSR01000035.1, read on the forward strand.
AGGCGCCGACGACGTCCCACTGGAACGCCTCGTTGCGCACGATGGAGGCGAGGGCGAAGCCGAGCAGGACCAGGACCACGAGGGCCGCGGCCCACTGACCGAGGTGGCGCCGCGGGACGAGACGTGGGGGTGCGGCTTCATCGGCGGCCGCGGCCGGTTTGGCGAGGGTCTCGGAGGACATGCGAAGGCTCCGTGATACGTCGAGTCGAACACGGGTGGGTGCCTTCACACAGGCCCTGTACGGCCGAGCCCCTCAGCAGGGCCGTGTCCTGAGCGTACGTGGCCGTTTCCCCGAGCTGTCAAGGCCGTCCACAGTGTGGGCCGTGCGTCTCAAGTCGGTTGACGGGGTAACGGATGCCTGTTCCACTTGGCACATGCGCCCACAGCAGCGGCTGGTCACCCGCTCCCACATCGACTTCGGTCGTGTGTGGTCCTGTTCCTGTTGAGCTGACGCCCTGCACTTTCCGACGCCCTGTACGCCCTGATCCGCAGGGCCTCTTTCGCGTTCGCCACGCGCTTTCCACGCCTTCACACGCGCCCTGACCCTCTTCGCGTTCCCTCGCGCGCTGTCACTTCCGCTCCCAGGAGACCCCTGACCCATGCGTACGTCGACACGTACAAACACGAGGCTTCTCACCCCCTTTGCCCTTGCTGTCTCGGCAGCTCTGTCGCTCACCGCGTGCGGTTCCGGCGGCACGTCGGGATCGGGCGGTACCGATGCCCGGGCCGCCGCCAGGACCGGGAAGATCCCGGCCACGGACGTGGTCTCGGCCGTCAAGGCCTACGAGCCCGCCGCCAGGCTGCTGCCGGCGGGCGTGCACGACCTGACCGTCGGGGTCGCCGTCTCCGGCCAGTTGCCGGGCACCAGTTATCTGGACGACGGCAAGACGCTCGTCGGGCAGGACATCGACTTCTCGAACGCCGTCGCGAAGACGCTCGGGCTCAGGCTGAAGCTCGAACCGGCGAGCTTCGAGGCGATCCTGCCGGCGCTCGGCAGCGGCAAGTACGACTTCGGTGCGAGCAACTTCGGTGTCACCGACGAGCGACGCAGGGCGATCGACTTCGTCACCTACATCAACGACGGCCAGGGCTTCGCCGCCCGCAAGGACAGCGACCTCGAGAAGGTCACCGATCTGAAGCAGCTGTGCGGGCTGAACGTGGCGACCGGCGCCGGCACGACCTTCGAGGCGACCCTGGAGGAGAACAAGCACGTCTGCACGGACGCGGGCAAGAAGCCGTACGGCGTGCAGACGTACAGCGAGTCGGGCGCGCTGTGGTCGTCCCTGCAGCAGGGCCGCAGCGATGTGGTGATGTCGACGATCAACGGCCTGCGGTACGCGGTCGCCCAGCAGCCGGGGCTGAAGTTCCTGAACGAGTACCACCGCCTCGACGTCGGCTTCGCCTTCAAGAAGGGCACGAAACTGGCAGCGGCGTTCCAGGCCGCGGTGAACCGTCTGATCGCCGACGGAACGTACGGGAAGATCCTGAAGAAGTGGGGGACGACGGACTCGGCGATCAGCACGTCGCAGATCTCACCTCCGGAGCTGAGGAACTGACGGGTTCCGCCCCGTCGTCAAGGGACGCGGGGCGCAGCTCGGTGGCGAGGTCGAGGGCGACGCGCTGCACACGGTCGAACGCCTCGGCGACGTGGCGCACCTCCGCCCCGGCCCGGCCCGGGACCGCGAGTGGTGCGGGCGGGCCCGGGTGCTCGACCCAAGTGCCGTGCCGCCCGGCGGCGACGGCGCGCGGCGGCTGTGTGGCGGCCGCCTCCAGCGCCTGCTGGGCCAGGAAGGCGAGCGGAGTCGAGAGGGACCGGACGCAGTCGAGGGCGAGGTGGCCGAGCGCTGCGACGGTGCCGAACGCGCACAGCACGAACAGCAGCAGATCGCGCTGGGCGGCGCTCCGGAGTGCGGCGGCGCGCTCCTCCACGTCCTTGCCGAGCGAGATCTGCACCGCGCGCAGTCCGTCGTCGGTGGAGGTCATGGACTCCCACCAGGCGATCGGGGGAATGGCGGCCGTGGTGAGCCGGCCGTCCGCGTGCACGGCGACGCTCTCGTAGGCGAGGGCGCGTTCGGCCTCGGGTGTGCCGAACACGGCGTCGAGGCGCCGTCGCTGGGCCGCGGTGGCCGAGTGCGGAAAGCTCTCAAGGGCGGCGAGCCTGGCCGCACGGAGCTGCAGGAAGCGGTTGTAGTCGTCGCCGCGGAACCGTCCGGCGCGTAGCGAGCCCAGGACGATGGCGCGCTCCTCGTCCGCGGACTCCTTGGCGTCGCCGAGGATGTCGAGCGCCCGGCAGGAGGCGCGGAGCCGGGCGTCGTACACGTCGTCGAGGCCGAGCTCGACCCGGTCGAGGACGGTGATGCCGGTGCTGAAGGAGGCGAAGGTCTCCTGGAAGGCGCCGGTACCGTCGTCGGCGTGCCGGCGGATCGCGGTCAGCCCGTCGAGCCGTCCCAGGGACGCGCGCACGGAGGCGGCGGCAGCATCGTCCCGGCCCCGCAGCTCCCGTTCCAGCCGGGCGCGTGCGGTGTCGGTGGCTCTGCGCTGCGCGGGCAGCTTCGCGCCGAACTGCCGTACGCCGCCGACGTATCCGGTGGTCAGCCCGCGTTCCTTCTGCAGCTCGTGGACGAGCCCCTGGAGGGCGGTCTCGAGCCGGGCATGGTCGGCGGTGGCGGCCGCGTCGCGGTGTCGGGAGATCTGCTGGGCGGCTGCCGCGCCGAGCAGGGCGAGCAGGACGGCGAGGGCGAGGACGAGGAACCTCAGCAGCCTGGCGCGGGTGGTGGGGGGTGTGACGTCCACTGATGAAGTGCCTTATATGGAGGACGAATGGTCGGAGGGGCAGAAAATCGTTCTGCCCCCGGCCAACGATCACCATGGCGCACCGGTCACCAGATCATGTGCTTGTTTCACCTGAGGGACATCTTTTTAAGCAGCGGACGTCAGCAGTCGCAGCCGCAGTCACATCCGTCGCCGCAGGAACAGCAGTTGCCGCAGCACTCACAGCAGTCGCCGCAACCGCCACAGTCGCAGTCGCAGTTGTTGCACCATCCCTCGCGCCTCTTCCGCGACCACGGTCCTTCGAACTCGTCGGCGCAGCACACCTGGCAGGTGCAGCACAGCCCCATGGCGACCGCGCAGCCGGCCAGAAAGCCCCGCTTGCCGGGCTTCGAGAGGTCCTCCGTGGTGTGCGGACCGTCCTGCCGCGGTGGGCCGAAGGCGCCCTGGGGGCCGTGCCCGCAGGACTCGGTGCCGAAGGCCCGGTCCACCGAGCGCCGCAACTCGTGGACGAGCAGGACGTGCGCGAGCCGCCCATCGCCGCTGTGTCCTTCCGGAAAGGCCCCGGACCCCCAGGCCACTTCGCGCAGCGCGAGGCGTATCCCGTGCAACGCGTCGTCGGCGAGGCGACGGGCCTCCTCCAGTGAGGTACCCGTAGCGGCCAGCGGGTTCCAGCCGCCCGACGCGGCGTCCGCCTCCCGGTCCTCCACGGCGTCCAGCAGGTGTGCCAGCCGCCCGAAGAGCCGGCCGGCCTCGGCGAGCGGTGCGGCGTTGCCGGGGCGCCCGGCGAGGACCGCCGTGTGCGCGAAGGCGGCGGCGGTGGCGGTCTCGGTCGGTTCGGTGACGGCCAGGAGCGGAGTGCCGGGCCCTGCGAGCGCCTCGATGCCCACCTGCCGCTCCACGGCGTCCACCAGCACGGCGGTGTCGAACCCGACGTCGGAGCCGGTACGGGCCCCTGCGCTGCCCCAGTTCCGGGCCACCCGGCGTGCGGCGAACGCGACCGGCGCGCGCGCCAACAACCCGTCTCCGTCGGCCATGTGGTCGCGCACCTTGGCGGAGGCGAGCACCAGCGACACGGCGGCCGCGAGCCGTGCCCCCTCGCCCCGCGCGACGGACGCGGTGCGCATCCCGCGCAACGGGCACGGACCGGCGGTGCGCCGCCACCCCGCGGACCCCCCGGCCTGAGCCTCCGTCAGAACAGAGATCAGCAGGCTGTCGTAGTTGGTGACGACACGCGCGAGCTGGCCGTGGTCCCGGCGCAGCGCGAGACACAGCCCGCACAAGTGCGCCATCCACTGGGCCCTCAGGCCCTCGCTCATCCGGTGACGGCAGGGCCGGACCATTCCGAACACGACACTCCCCCGTGGCTCGTACGATGTTGAGCTGCGGCAGATTATCCGCCGACTCGTTCACCCGTACGCACCCATCGTCACCCGGACGCCGCGACAAATCGTATTTCACTCATAGTCAGCAGGCGTCTGAGCCCGAACTCTTGGGGCATACGGCCTCTCGACGGATCCGCTGTGCACCAGTACCGTCACGAAACCCCCGCGCGGCGTCTATCCCCTTGGCGCCACATCCGCATCATGGACGACCATGGGGTTGCGGAAGGCATGAAAAAGACCGCTGTGAGAGGAGGCGTCCATGGGATCGGTGCGCAAGGCGAGTGCCTGGCTCGGCCTCGTCGACGACAACGATGACGAGCGTTACTACGACGACGACTACGCCGAGGACCAGGAGCACGGCGACGCCTGGGTGACCGACCCGCGCGTCAAGGTCGCCTCCGACACGGCGGAGGAGAAGGGCCGCCGGATCGGCACGGTCACCCCGGACAGCTTCCGGGACGCCCGGGCCATCGGCGAGCTGTTCCGGGACGGGGTCCCGGTCATCATGAACCTCACCAACATGGAGCCCGGCGACGCCAAGCGCGTGGTCGACTTCGCGGCCGGGCTGATCTTCGGCCTGCGCGGCTCGATCGACCGTGTCTCCAGCCGGGTGTTCCTGCTGACCCCGGCGAACACGGAGATCGTCAGCGGCGACACCGCGAGCCGGCAGGGCGACGGCTTCTTCAACCAGAGCTGAGGCAGGGCCGCTCACCGGCCCTGCCCGCTCCCGGGTTCCGGGTCAGCGGAAGGCGTCGAGTCCGGTGAGCGCCTTGCCCAGCACGAGCTGGTGCATCTCGACGGTGCCCTCATAGGTGAGAACCGACTCCAGATTGGTGGCGTGCCGCATCACGGGGTACTCGAGGGAGATCCCGTTGGCGCCGAGGATCGTGCGCGCGGTGCGGCAGATCTCGATGGCCTCGCGGACGTTGTTGAGCTTGCCGAAGCTGACCTGTTCGGGACGCAGCCGTCCCGCGTCCATGCGCCGCCCCAGATGGTGGGCGAGCAGAATCCCCTTGTGCAGTTCGACCGCCATGTCGGCGAGCTTGGCCTGGGTGAGCTGGAATCCCCCGATGGGCCTGCCGAACTGTTCCCTGCTCTTGGCGTACTCCACGGCGGCCTCGAAGCACGACCGGGCGGCCCCCATGGCACCCCACACGATCCCGTAGCGGGCGTGGGACAGACAGCTGAGCGGTCCCTTGAGTCCTGCGACCCCGGGGAGTACGGCGTCGGCGGGCAGCCGTACGTCGTCTAGGACCAGCTCGCTGGTGACGGAGGCGCGCAGGGACCACTTGTGCTTGATCTCCGGGGCGGAGAAGCCCGGGCTGTCGGTGGGGACGACGAACCCGCGGATACCGTCGTCCGTGTGCGCCCAGACGACGGCGACCCCGGCGACGGAGCCGTTGGTGATCCACATCTTGCGGCCGCTGAGGACCCAGTCGGAGCCGTCGCGCTTGGCGTACGTCCGCATCGAGGCCGGGTCGGAGCCGTGGGCGGGTTCGGTGAGCCCGAAGCAGCCGATGACCTCCCCGGCGGCCATGCGCGGCAGCCACTGCTGCTTCTGCTCCTCGCTGCCGTAGCGGTGGATGGCGTACATGGCGAGGGAGCCCTGCACGGAGACCAGGGACCGGATACCGGAGTCCGCGGCCTCGAGTTCCAGGCAGGCGAGCCCGTACTGCACGGCGCTGGCTCCCGCGCAGCCGTAGCCGCTGAGGGACATACCGAGGGCGCCGATGCCGCCCAGCTCACGGGCGAGCTCGCGGATGCCGGGCAGCTCGCCCTTCTCGTACCACTCGGCGACGAAGGGCAGCACGCGGTCCGCCGCCCAGGCCCGTACGGTGTCGCGGATGGCGCGGTCCTCGGCGTCCAGCAGGTCGTCGATCCCCAGCGGGTCGGCCGGGTCGAAGGGTGGCAACGTCGAGGACGCGGTCATGGGGGCAGCCTCCGTGACACTGAAAACTAACAGCGCTAGCCAAGTTGGACGGGGCCGACGCTACGGCGCGGCGCGCTCCACGTCCAGTACCGGGCCGGGCCCACCCGGGCACCTCGTTGCAGGGGGTGGGAAAGGCCGTGGCTACGCCGAGACGCGCGTGTCGGCGGCCTCGCGCGAGGTCGGCACGGCGGCCGGAGGCGCCTCACAGTTCATCGCCCGCGGCAGCCTCACGGCCATCACGGCCCCCAGCAGCAACAGCCCCGCACTCACCAGCAGCGTCACATGCAGACCGTGCACGAAGGAGTCCCGCGCGGCGGTGCGCAGTGCGGCGCCCCGCGCACCGCCCAGCCGGTCCGCCACTTCGTACGCCTCGCCCAGCGAGTGCCCCGCCGCCCGTGACGCCCCGGCCGGCACTCCGGGCACTGAGGACAGCCTGGGCGCGTACGCCGCGTTCATCACGCTGCCCAGCAGCGCGATGCCGATGCCCGCGCCCAGCTGGTACGACGTCTCACCGATCGCCGCCGCGCCGCCGGACTGCTCCTGCGGCGCCTCGCTCAGCATCGACTCGTACGCCGCGAACAGCGTGGTCTCCAGCCCGAAGCCCAGCAGGACGAAACCGGACAGCAGCAGTGCCGGGTCGTCCTCCCCGCCCATCGCCGTCAGCAGGAGCACCGCCGCCGCCGTGAGGCAGAAGCCGAAGGCGACCATCCGGCGCGGGCCGAACCGGTGCAGCAGGTGGGAGCCGACCAGGCCCGCCGCCATCGCCGCGAACGTCAGCGGCAGCAGCCTGAGGCCCGTCTGCAGTGGCGAGAGACGCAGCACCAGTTGCAGGTACTGTGCCGCGATCAGCTCCAGGCCGACCAGCGCGAGCATCGCCAGCACGATGCACCCCACCGATGTGCTGAACGCCGGACGCGCGAACATCCTCAGGTCCACCAGGGGGTGCGCGCGGCGTCGCTGCCGCCGTACGAAACCCGTCAGCAGGACCGCGCCCACCAGCAACGGCAGCAGGGTGGCCGGGCCCAACGGCGGCTCACCGCCGCCGAGCCGCTTCACTCCGAGTACCAGCCCGAAGAGACCGCCCGCCGCCATGAGCGCACCGACCACGTCCCACGGGCCGTCCCGCTCCCCCCTCGACTCGGGCAGCAGCAGCCGTCCGACCGGCAGACTGACCAGCATCAGCGGGATGTTGATCAGGAAGACCGAACCCCACCAGAAGTGCTCGAGCAGGAAGCCGCCGAGCAGCGGACCGACCGCCGCGCCCACGGCGGCCACCGCGCTCCAGACGCCTATCGCCAGCGCTCGCTCGCGCCGGTCGGGGAACACCTGGCGCAGGATGGACAGCGTCGCCGGCATGATCATCGCGCCGCCCACGCCGAGCAGCGCCCGCGCCGTGATCAGCACCTGGGCGTCCTGGGCGAGGGCGGCGACACCCGAGGCGACTCCGAAGAGTCCGTAGCCGAGCAGCAGGACGCGTCTGCGACCGATCCGGTCGCCCAGTGTGCCGAACAGGATCAGCAGCGAGGCACAGACGAGCGGATAGGTGTCGACGATCCAGAGCAGTTCTATCGCGCCGGGCTTGAGATCCTCGGTGACGGCGGGCATCGCCACGTGCAGCACGGTCGCGTCGAGGGCGACGAGCAGCAGGCTCGCACAGAGGACGACGAGCACGACCCAGCGGTTGGCACCCACCCCGGCCGTCCTACGGCGCAGCCGAGCGGCGCCCGTGGTCGTCCCGGACATGTACGTACCTCCCAGATGGTCCCTCGTTTCGGCGGATCCACGAGGTGGGGACGTCCCCGTGGTAACGGCCGGGAGGAGCGGTACTCCGGGCCCGCGCAACGAAGCGAGTGAGTGGTCAGCGTACGCGAGTTCCCCCGGCCGTCACGTGGCAGACCTCTCACGTTCCTCTGGGAGAGGGTGTGGTATGCGCCACGCCTCCCCCGGTCACCACGCACGGATGACCGCTGCGGTTCCGTACGGCGCCGATAATCGAGCGCGTGACCGATCTTGCAACGCGCCGGGTGCCGCCCCCCACCGGCACCGTGCGCCGGGCCGCCCCCGCCCTGGCGGGGTACGCAGCCGTGCGCGCCCTGGGGCTCGTCGTGCTCGCCGTGTGGAGCGCGGCGCGCGGCACGAGCCCGCACACGCTGCTGAGCGCCCGTTGGGACTCGCTGTGGTACACCCGGGTCGCCGCGCTCGGTTACGGCTACGAGGTCCGGCTGCCGAACGGCGACGTGCACTCGAACCTCGCGTTCTTCCCGCTGCTGCCCTGGCTGGAGCGGCTCGGCGCGGCACTCACCCCGCTGTCGTACGCCGACGCGGGCCTCGCCGTCTCGACGATCGCCTCGCTCGCCGCGGCCTGGGGGATCTTCGCCGTCGCGGACCATGTGTACGGGCGCCGTGTCGGAGTGTGCGCGGTGCTGGTGTGGGCGGCACTGCCGGTCGGGATCGTGCAGTCGACGGCGTACAGCGAGTCCTTGTTCACGGCGCTGGCCGCCTGGGCGCTGCACGCGGTGCTGAGGGACCGCTGGGTGAGTGCGGGCCTGCTCGCGTCGCTGGCGGGCCTGACCCGTCCGGTCGGTGCGGCCGTGGTCGCGGCCGTGTGGGTGGCGGCGATCCTTTCGTGTCTACGCGACCGGGATGCGTCGGCGGCGGACGGGCGGACGGGCGGCCCGGTCCGCCGGGCGCTGGGGATGCTCCTCGCCCCGCTCGGCGCCGCCGGGTACGTCCTGTGGGTCGGGCACCGCACCGGCCGGGGCCCGCTCGGCTACCTCGACGTCCAGGCGGGCTGGCGCAACGGCTTCGACGGCGGCTACGCCTTCGCGCGCTTCGCCGCCGCCAAGTTCACGTCGCCGGCCTCGGTGCCGGCCGGCCTGGGTCTGGTGGCCGGGGTCGCGTTGATCGTCTGGTTGTACGCGGTGTGCGTACGGCAGGGCCAGCCGCTGCCGTTGCTCGTGTACACGGGCGTGGTCACGGCGCTCGCGCTCGGCGCGGCAAGCTACTTCGGCTCCAAACCGCGCCTCCTGATGCCCGCCTTCCCGCTGCTGCTGCCCCTCGCCCGCGCTCTCGCCCGGGGACGGACACCGGCTTCGGCGTCGGTGCTCGGCGGTGTCGCGGTGGCATCGGCCCTCTACGGAGCGTTGTGGCTGAACGGCTCCGGTCCCCTGTGATCCACTCCGCGACGGGCGGTGGTCGGCCGGGGAATTGAGTCCCAGCATTCGGTGAACGAATAGATAAGGGTCCACAAAACACGGACCCGCGGAGATCAATGGAATTGAAGGTCACTCCTCGCGGCTCATTGCGGAATCCGTCGAAATAAACGGCCTGTTGAGAGGAATCCCACATCACATCGTCATCACGACCCCAGTGTTTCGGGCGGGTTCACAGCTCACCCGCTGTAACGTCGATTGAGTGCGTACCGAACGAAAGCTGAGCCGTTGGGAGCGGGTCTTCGCCCGGTTGGACCGTGAGCCGAGCCGACCGGCCCACATCGACGTGCCCAGGATGAGCCGGCACCGAGTGGTTCTCTTCTCGGCAACTCTGGCCTTCTACTTGGCGATCGTGTGGGCCGTCGTCGTCTCCTCCTGGCTGGTCCGGCTCGACTGGCAGGTCATGTTCTTCCGGCCGTACCAGCAGTGGCCGCAGATCCACGCGTTCCTCGACTACTACGTGGTGCTCGGCCAGCGCGGTCCCACCGCGGTGATGGTCGCGGCCTGGCTCGGCTGGCGCTCCTGGCGGCAGCACACCCTGCGCCCGCTGCTCACCCTGGCCACGGCGCTGCTGCTGCTCAACATCACGGTCGGTGCCGCCAAGTACGGCATGGGCCGTCTCGGACCGCACTACGCGACCGTGATCGGGTCGAACGAGATGTGGCGCGGCGGCGATATATTCCCCTCCGGTCACACCGCGAACGCCGTGGTGACCTGGGGCATCCTCGCCTATCTGGCCTCCACGCCGCGAGCCAGACGCTGGCTGTCCGCGCTCTCCGCGGTGACCTCCCTGGGGGTCGGCATGACCACCGTCTACCTCGGTACGCACTGGCTGAGCGATGTGCTCCTCGGCTGGGCCGCGGGCCTGCTGATCCTGCTGGCGCTGCCCTGGTTCGAGTCGCCGATCGCCACCGCCGAGGTCCGCATCCTGGCGCTGCGGGACCGCCTGCGCAGCCGCGGTGCCGCCTCCGTGCCCGCTCCGGCCCCGGTCGGCGCCCCGTCGCTGGTCGTCGCCCCGCGCGCCGCCGACGAGCCGGCGCCCGTGTGGGAGCCGGTGACCGCCACCCGCGGGTCCCGCTCACCGGCGTACCTGGCCCCGGGACCGCACCTGACCCGGGCGGAACGCACTCCGGTCACCCCGGTGGGCAGCCGCCGCCCGCCGCACTCGGACCGCGCCTCGCGCGGCACCGCCTCGGCCCGGCCCCTGGCGGGCGGCTGAGCGGCCCGCATCGCGGGGACCGGTACGCACACCCGCCTCTCCGCAGGGCTTGGAACTCCAAGGCCCCGGCTCCTGGGAGCCGGGGCCTTCGTCATGGGTGCGCGCGGTTCGGTCAGCCCTTCCAGGAGCGCTTGACCCTGCCGCCCTCGACCTCGAAGTTGATCCGTCCGAAGAGGTACTCCATGGTGATGATCGAGCCCGGCGGCAGCGAGCGGACCGTGCGCCAGCCGCGCTCCCGGGCGAGCCGCTCGGCCTGCCCGGCCTCCAGGCCGACGTAACGCTCCGGGGAGTCCTCGGGTTCGGCGTCAGGTGTGGGATGGGGTGCCATGCCGCCACCGTAGGACGCGGGCTCCCGAGGCGGAAGCCCGGAACGCCTCAGGTGGCCCTGATACCCCTCTGATCACGCTTCTGTCACAGGATCACGACACCCGTTTCGCCCCAACGGCGTCACACGTACGGGCGGTTCCGCTCGCGCCGAGCACGCCGCAGAACGCAATTCAGGGCTAGCTTGACCACGGTCGGAAGGGGTTCGGAATAACCCCGCGGAAAGCCGGGTGCGCACTTCACCACGGCTCTTTCCATTCCGATTCCAGGACGGCCCGCGCCGCCCGACTCCGCATAAGAAACACACGGCTTCGGCACAGAATCCCCGTATGTCTGCGGTCGGAGCCGTCGGCGGCGCGCAGCATGGCGTGAGCCCGCGGGAGTGCCGAGCCGCGGGCGCCGGCAGGCCCAGGGCGCGACGAGCGAGAGGCAAGCATGGGCACGGACACGGCGCGGGCGATCGCGGGGCCCGTACCGAGGAGGCGGGCCGGGCGGCTGGTCGTCGACTGGCTGACGACCACCGACCACAAGAAGATCGGCCACCTCTATCTGATCACGTCGTTCGGCTTCTTCCTGATCGGCGGCGTCATGGCGCTGCTGATGCGCGCGGAACTGGCCCGACCCGGCCTGCAGATCATGAGCAACACCCAGTACAACCAGCTGTTCACCCTGCACGGCACGATCATGCTGCTGCTGTTCGCGACCCCGAGCTTCGCGGGCTTCGCGAACGAGATCATGCCACTGCAGATCGGCGCCCCGGATGTGGCGTTCCCTCGGCTGAACATGCTGTCGTACTGGCTGTTCCTGTTCGGCGGACTCATCGTGCTGGGGTCGCTGCTGACGCCGGACGGCGCCGCCGACTTCGGCTGGTTCGCCTACGCCCCGCTCAACAGCCACCAGCACACACTGGGCATCGGCGCCGACATGTGGATCCTGGGACTCGCGCTGTCCGGCTTCGGCACGATCCTCGGCGCGGTGAACTTCCTGACGACGATCGTCGGGATGCGCGCGCCGGGGATGACGATGTTCCGGATGCCGATCTTCACCTGGAACACGCTGTTCACGTCGATCCTCGTCCTGATGGCGTTCCCGGTGCTGGCGGCGGCGCTGCTGGTCCTGGAGGCGGACCGGCGGTTCGGCTCGCAGGTGTTCGAGTCCGCGGACGGCGGCGCCCTCCTGTGGCAGCACCTGTTCTGGTTCTTCGGCCATCCCGAGGTCTACATCATCGCGCTGCCGTTCTTCGGGATCATCACGGAGATCATCCCGGTCTTCAGCCGCAAACCGATCTTCGGCTATCTGACGCTGGTCGGCGCCACCATGGCGATCACCGGTCTGTCGATCGTCGTCTGGGCGCACCACATGTTCGCCACGCAGGCGGTGCTGCTGCCGTACTTCTCGTTCATGTCCTTCATGATCGCGGTGCCGACGGGCGTGAAGTTCTTCAACTGGAGCGGCACCATGCTCCGGGGTTCGCTTTCCTTCGAGACGCCGATGCTGTGGGCGACCGGCTTCCTGGTGTCGTTCCTGTTCGGCGGGCTGACCGGGGTGATCCTCGCCTCGCCGCCGCTGGACTTCCACGTCACCGACTCGTACTTCGTGGTCGCCCACTTCCACTACGTGGTCTTCGGCACCGTCGTCTTCGCGACCTTCGGCGGCTTCTACTTCTGGTGGCCCAAGTTCACCGGCAGGATGCTCGACGAACGGCTCGGCAAGATCCACTTCTGGACGCTGTTCACCGGCTTCCACACCACGTTCCTGGTGCAGCACTGGCTGGGCGCGGAGGGGATGCCGCGCCGGTACGCCGACTATCTGGCCGCCGACGGGTTCACCGCGCTCAACACCGTCTCGACGATCGGCGCGCTCCTGCTCGGCCTGTCGACGCTGCCGTTTCTCTACAACGTGTGGCGCACCGCCCAGTACGCGCCGAAGGTGGAGTCGGACGACCCGTGGGGCTTCGGCCGCTCCCTGGAGTGGGCGACCTCGTGCCCGCCGCCACGGCACAACTTCGTCACGCTGCCCCGGATCCGCTCGGAGTCCCCGGCGTTCGACCTGCACCATCCGCTGTACGCCGGCCAGGCCCCCCAGCCCGAGCCAGAGCCGCATCAAGCCGGTCACGAGCCGTCCTGATGGTCTCGGTGAGCTCTGCGGGCTCCAGGATCTCGAAGGGGAAGCCGGTCATCATCACATGGACCACCATCGCCTCGAGGCTCGGAGCCCCGGTCCGCAGCAGACAGCTGCCTTCGCTCTCCTCCTCCAGAGTCCCGGCCGACGGGGAGACACGCTCGGCCGCCTCGTGCAGCGGCACCAGCAGCCGTACGACGGCCTGCGCGGAGTACGCGCGCGTGGAGACGCCCCGCGACACGTACGCGGCCAGGTCGTCGGCCGGTGGTGTGCGCGGGGTGAAGCGGGGGCCGTGCGGCGGCTTGGGGGTGATGCGGTCGACGCGGAAGGTGCGCCAGCCGTCGCGGTCGAGGTCCCAGGCGACCAGGTACCAGCGGCGCTCGGTGCACACCAGGCGGTGCGGCTCGACCGTACGGCGGGTGGCGGCGCCCTCGTGATCGCGGTACTCGAAGCGCAGCCGCTCCGCGTCCCGGCACAGGTGGGCCAGCTCCGTGAGGACGCCCGGGTCCACGGGGGACGGGGCGGGCCCGCGCAGCATCGGCACGGTGAAGGCGTTGAGGGCGCCGACGCGGCGGCGCAGTCGGTCGGGCAGCACCTGCTCCAGCTTGGCGAGGGCGCGGACGGAACTCTCCCCGATGCCCTCGATGCCCTGCCCGGCGGCCGTGCGCAGCCCCACGGCCACGGCGACGGCCTCGTCGTCGTCCAGCAGCAGCGGCGGCAGTTCGGCTCCCGCGCCGAGCTGGTAGCCGCCGCCGCTCCCGGGGCTGGCGTTGACGGGGTAGCCGAGGTCGCGCAGCCGTTCTACGTCCCGGCGGACGGTGCGGGGGCTGACGCCCAGCCGCTGCGCGAGGTCGGCTCCGGACCATTCGCGGTGGGCCTGGAGCAGGGACAGCAGGCGCAGCAGTCGGGCCGAGGTGTCCAGCATGGGCCCGAGTCTGCCAGGCCCGGCGGCCGGGCCTGGCCGCGAAGCGGTCAGCTCACGGCGCTGACGGTCACCGACAGGTCGTTGTCGACGGTGTAGTAGGGCCGTGCCCGGACCTCGCCGTGCTCCGCCCGCACCGCGGCCCTCGGGTAGCGGAAGACCGGCTTCTTGTCCACGACGTCGTCGAGCAGCCGCGCGATCCGCACCCTCGGTCCCTCCTCCCCCGCCGGGCGCAGCCAGAGGTCCCAGATGCCGGGGTCGAGCGGCGCGTAGGGAACGGTGAAGCCGAACTCCGCCTCCCGGGCGGTGACGTCCGCGCGCAGCACCTTCTCCGCGCGGCTCCGCTCGCGGACCTCGGCATAGGCGTCCGGCTCGAGCCCGGTGCCGTACACCCGGCCGCTCACCGCGAACCCGCCCTGGGTGAGGTGCAGTTCTCCGGCCTCGGCGTGCGGGGCGCGCAACCAGCTGCGGACGGCCAGCGTGCCCTGCCTGGTGGTGTAGGGGATGCGGACGGCGATCCGGGCGGCCGTTTCCCCGGGCACGCGGTCGACGAGGGACCGCAGGTCACTGACGCCCGGGACGAGGGGGTGCTGCTCGTCCTCGGCGAACCGTGCGTAGGCGTTCCAGCGGCCCTCGGGCAGGTCGACGCTGCTGGGTAGGGCGGCGCGCAGCCGGCCGCCCTCGGCGGGAGCCAGTGGCAGCGCGCACTCCTCGCCGTCGCGGCGCCGCAGCAGCAGGTAGGCGGGACCCGGCCCGGCGATGCCGATGTCGAAGGTCAGCCCTCCCGCGGTGTCGGCGACGCAGTCGGCGGTCACGGGCGGGGCGGTGTGTGGGGGCTCGGTCATCATGCGGGGCCACGTCGTGCTGCTCGGCGAGCGCGCTCGCGACGCTGTACGTCGTGCGGTTCGTCCCTCCGGTCCCGAAGGCGCTGTCCTCCCAGCCTCCCACGGACGGGCGGCTCATGCGCGTCGTCGGAGGCGGGGCCGCTGCTCACCGCTGCGGTGGGCGGCGACCCGTCGGCCGTGCTCGAACGCGTCGGGCCCCGACGTCCCGCTGTGACGTCGGGGCCCCAGTGCCGGGCGCGGTCAGATTTCGAGTCGCTGCCCGGGAACGATCAGGTCGGGGTCGCCGCCGATGACCGCCTTGTTGCGCTCGTACAGCCGCTGCCAGGTGGTGCCGTGCCGCTCGGCGATGCCGCTGAGCGTGTCGCCCTGGCGCACGGTGTAGTCACCGCGGGACGCGCTGCGGTTGACGTGGCCCGTCGAGCGCTGCGGCGCCTTCCACGACTGCTTCGCGGGAGCGGACTCGGTGGTGGCCGCCTTCGAGGAGGAGCGGGTGCTCACCTCGGCGCCCGACGCGGCGGGCGCGCTGCCGTAGGCTCCGGCGCGCTGCGAGCAGACCGGCCAGGCGCCCCAGCCCTGGGCCTGCTGAACCTTCGTGGCGACGGCGATCTGCGCCTGGCGGGAGGCCTGGTCGGCGGTCGGGGCGTAGGCCGTGCCGCCGTACGCGCGCCAGGTGCCGGCGGAGAACTGCAGTCCTCCGTAGTAGCCGTTGCCGGTGTTGATGTGCCAGTTCCCGCCGCTTTCGCACTGGGCGATGCGGTCCCACACTCCACCGTCGGCCGCGGCGGCGTTGCCGGTCGCGGCGAGCAGTCCGAGCGGGGCGAGCAGGGCCGCGCCGGCGAGGACCGCCGAGTTACGGGTCGTACGAGTCTTACGGGCGTTATCGGCACATTCGGACATGTAATTCCCTCTCCACAGACCCGGATCCCCCAAGGCGAGGCGCGCCGTCCCGCGCATGGAACGCGGTCGTCGCACTCCGCCCCGTCCACCGGAGGTGGTGCTCCGCGCCGGCTGTGCGGCGCGGCCGGTGGACGTACCCGGGCGGTGCTCGTTGCACACGGCGGAGGAATGTAAGGAGGTCGGCGGCCCGAAATCAACCAACTCCATGTCATTCCAGGCCAGTTGGCCGTTACCGCAGGTATCGTCGATTTCAGGCCACCCATTTCATTCGCTGATTTCCGGATTTGTCGACCAGGGCACGCGTCGGTCTGTGAGTCAGTTCACGGAATCAACTCACAGCGGCGTCAGAGAAGTTGACATGGAGTAACCGATTCCGCGGGGGGCCTCACCCTGCGCGCTGGTTGGTTCGATTCCGTTCGCCTTCGGGCGTGACTCCGGCCACAGATCGTCCGTTGTCATCTTCATGAGCCGGGGACCCCCGGGCTCATGGGCCGGGAGCCGCCCGGCACCGTCACGTACCGCATCCCGAGGGAGCCACCCGTGCCGCGCATGCTCGACGTCAGCGACGCCGTACGCGCCGAGATCGGCGACGAAGAAGCCGACCGGCTGCTCGCCGGAGACAACACCCCGGGCAGTTACGACTGCACCTCCTGCCGCACCCCGGGCGACTCCGACCAGGAGCGCACCAGCACCGTCCTGTTCGTCGGCGAGGAGACCGCCGTCCTCGCCTTCGCCCACGCCACCTGCCTGCCCTCCCAGGTCGTCCAGGTCACCGAGGAACAGCTCCAGGGCGCCGTCCGGTCCATCACCGCCGACCAGGGGCCCGGTACGGCCGTCCCCGAGCAGGCGGTGCTCGGTGTCACCAGCGGACTCGTCCTGATCGCCGGAGAGCTGCACCCGGCGCTCGTCGTGGAGCCGACCGCGCCGATCGCCCGTCCGGGCACGACCGGGATCGGCGACGACTTCCTGCCGCTGCTCATCGAGCAGGGCTTCATGCCGCTGACGGCGATCGAGTCGGTGCCGCCGGTGCTGCACGGCTGGTCGGTCCTGCTCGCCGTGGGCCAGCTGCACGCGGTGCTGCAGCCCGGAGCGAACGGCGGGCAGCCGGTGGCATGGTGGCAGGCCCACCAGCCGCTGCAGGTGACGGACGGGTGGCGGGCGGCCGCCAACAAGCACCAGCAGGTGCTGATGTTCGCCGCGCCGGTGGGATCGATCGGGCGTCAGCCGCGCGAGGACCTGCTGCGTGAGGCGCTGGACAGGGCGGCGGCGAACGGCAAGCTCGTGGCAGCTGCGTTGCCTCTGGCGGGCATCTGAGACCTGGGCTCCGTCCAGGGCGCCGCCGCTGCCGACGAAGCGGACTAATCGTGCGCATCCCTTGAGCGGCGGGGTCGTTGGCACCTACGTGCACGCATATGACGTCCCCCGCCGCCAGTCCTACCAGCCGATCCGCTCCGGGGCAGCGGTCCAGAACCCCTCCGCCACGCCGATCTACGACGCGCTCTACGCCGAGTACGTCAGGGCCTTCCGGACGTGCCCGGGCGACCGCAGCGGCGAGGAGGAGCTGGGCTTCACCGCCTTCTCCGCCTCCCCCCAGCACGGGACCGGGCACCTGGCCGCCCAGCACGGCCATACGGCCTCGGCGGCCGACGTCTGGCAGCAGGTGGCGCGGCACGCGCGCGGCATGCACCACGTCCCGGCGCTGCCCCCCGCACCACGCAGGGGACTGTGAGCGGGGCGGCCGAGGACGCAGAACAGGCAAAGGGCCGGCCCCCACGGGGCCGGCCCTTGTGTCACATCACGTCACTTCACTTCTTCTTGCCGCGCTTCTCGCGCACGCGGACCGAGATGTGGATCGGCGTCCCCTCGAAGCCGAACTCCTCGCGCAGCCGCCGCTCGATGAACCGGCGGTAGCCGGCCTCGATGAAGCCGGAGGCGAAGAGCACGAACCGCGGGGGTTTGGTACCCGCCTGCGTTCCGAAGAGGATGCGCGGCTGCTTGCCGCCCCGGACCGGGTGCGGGTGCGCGGACACCAGCTCGCCGAGGAACGCGTTGAGGCGACCCGTCGGCACCCGGGTCTCCCAGCCCGCGAGAGCGGTCTCGATGGCCGGGACCAGCTTCTCCATGTGGCGGCCGGTGCGCGCCGAGACGTTCACGCGCGGCGCCCACGCCACCTGGCCCAGCTCGGTCTCGACCTCCCGCTCCAGGTAGTAGCGGCGCTCCTCGTCCAGGGTGTCCCACTTGTTGTAGGCGAGGACGAGCGCACGGCCCGCCTCCACCGCCATGGTGACGATGCGCTGGTCCTGTACGGAGATGGACTCGGAGGCGTCGATGAGGACGACCGCGACCTCCGCCTTCTCGACGGCGGCGGCGGTGCGCAGCGAGGCGTAGTAGTCGGCGCCCTGCTGGAGGTGGACCCGCTTGCGGATGCCGGCCGTGTCGACGAACTTCCAGGTCCTGCCGCCGAGTTCGATCAGCTCGTCGACCGGGTCGCGGGTGGTGCCCGCGAGTTCGTTGACGACGACGCGCTCCTCGCCGGCGACCTTGTTCAGCAGTGAGGACTTGCCGACGTTCGGGCGGCCGATCAGGGCGACGCGGCGCGGTCCGCCGACCCCGGCGCCGCCGAAGGTCTGGGCGGGCGCCTCGGGCAGGGCCTCGAGGACGGCGTCCAGCATGTCGCCGGTGCCACGGCCGTGCAGCGCGGAGACCGGGTACGGCTCGCCGAGGCCGAGGTTCCACAGGTACGCCGCGTCGGCCTCGCCGCTCGGGCCGTCGACCTTGTTGGCGCACAGCACCACGGGCTTGCCGGCCTTGCGCAGCAGGCGGACGACCGCCTCGTCGGTGTCGGTGGCGCCGACCTTGGCGTCGACGACGAACACGACCGCGTCGGCGGCCTCGATGGCGTACTCGGCCTGCGCGGCCACGGAGGCGTCGATGCCGAGGACG
Source organism: Streptomyces sp. Ru72 (assembly GCF_002920635.1). GTDB lineage: Bacteria > Actinomycetota > Actinomycetes > Streptomycetales > Streptomycetaceae > Streptomyces. Next base: position 51,180 of record NZ_PQSR01000035.1, read on the forward strand.
TCCTGCTCCCAGCCGCCGGTGTCGACGACCTTGAAGCGGCGGCCCGCCCACTCGGCCTCGTAGGTCACGCGGTCGCGGGTCACGCCGGGCTTGTCCTCGACGACGGCCTCGCGGCGGCCGATGATGCGGTTCACCAGGGTCGACTTGCCGACGTTGGGGCGGCCGACCACGGCGAGCACCGGTAGCGGGCCGTGTCCGGCCTCCTCGATGGCGCCCTCGACGTCCTCGAGGTCGAATCCCTCTTCCGCGGCGAGCTCCATGAACTCCGCGTACTCGGCGTCGCCGAGCGCCCCGTGCTCGTACTCGTGCTCGGCCGAGCCATCGGGCTGGATCTGGTCGTTCATGAAGTCCGTACCTCGTTCATCGTGGTGATCGGTGGGGCACCGCGCCTACGGTGATCCACTACTCAAGTGTCGCCTAGCGCCCGGTCGAACGCCTGGCGTTTTCCAGGTGCTCGGTGAGCTGCTTCTGGATGCGCACGGTCGCCTCGTCCAGCGCCTTGCGCGTACGCCGTCCGCTGCCGTCGCCCGCCTGGAACGGGTCGCCGAAGACGACGTCGATACGGCTGCGCAACGGGGGCAGCCCCTTTATCAACCGTCCCCGCCGCTCGGAGCTTCCCAGCACCGCGACCGGGACGATCGGCGCCCCGCTGCGGACCGCGAAGTAGGCGAGCCCGGCGCGCAGCGAGGCGAAGTCGCCCCCGCCGCGGGTGCCCTCGGGGAAGATGCCGAGGACTCCCCCGTTCTGGAGCACGCCGAGCGCCCGGGTGACGGCCGTGCGGTCGGTGGACGTGCGGTCCACCTTCAGCTGGCCGATGCCGCGCAGGAAGGGGTCCAGGGGGCCGACGAACGCCTCCTTCTTGATCAGGAAGTGCGTCGGCCTGGGCGCCACGCCCATGACCATGGGCCCGTCGATGTTGTGGGAGTGGTTCACGGCGAAGATCAGCGGGCCGCTCGCGGGCACCCTCCACGCGCCGAGCACGCGCGGCTTCCACAGCCCGTACATCAGCGGGACGCCGATGCGACGTCCGACTTCGGCGCTCCGCGCGGAAGGAACCTCGGTCACTTCCCGGCCCGCTTCTCCTCGACGAGGGTGACGACGCACTCGATGACCTGCTGCAGGGTGAGCTCGGTGGTGTCCACCTCGACCGCGTCGTCCGCCTTGGCGAGCGGGGAGGTCTTGCGGCTGGAGTCGGCCGCGTCCCGCTTGATCAGCGCCTCACGGGTGGCGTGCAGGTCCGCGCCCTTCAGTTCGCCGTTGCGGCGGGCGGCGCGTGCCTCCGGGGAGGCGGTGAGGAAGATCTTCAGATCGGCGTCGGGCAGCACGGTCGTGCCGATGTCACGGCCCTCGACGACGATGCCGTTCTCGGCGGAGGCGGCCAGCGAGCGCTGCAGCTCGGTGATCCGGGCGCGCACCTCGGGCACCGCGCTGACCGCGCTGACCTTGGAGGAGACCTCCGGGGAACGGATCGGCCCGGAGACGTCCGTGCCGTCCACCGTGATGGTGGGAGCCTTCGGGTCGGTGCCGGAGACGATCTCCGGCTTGCCCGCCACCGCCGCGATGGCCGTGGGGTCCGCTATGTCGATGCCGTTGTGCACCATCCACCAGGTGATCGCCCGGTACTGGGCGCCGGTGTCCAGGTAGCTCAGCCCGAGCTGTGCGGCCACAGCCTTCGACGTGCTCGACTTGCCCGTGCCGGCGGGGCCGTCGATGGCGACAATCACTGCCGGGGCGGTCCGGGCGGCGCCGTTTTCCACGGTGGGAACACCTTCCTGGTGGGGTGTGGCGGGTGGGTGGACGGACGGGACGCGAGGGCGCCCCGCACAAGGTTACTGGCTCGCGGGGCCCGGTAGGCCGGGCCTGCCCGTCACCCGGTCGCCGCAGCGCCCGGCGCGGACCCGTGACCGGTCGTACCGCCGCCCTACTGCCTGATCACCCAGCCCCGCTCCCGCAGCGCGGCGCTCAGCACCGGAGCGGCCGTCTGCTCCACCATCAGCTGGACCAGGCCGGCCTGCTGCCCCGTCGCGTGCTCGATGCGGACGTCCTCGATGTTGATCCCGGCCCTGCCCGCGTCCGCGAAGATACGGGCCAGCTGGCCGGGCTGGTCGTCGATGAGGACGGCCACGGTCTCGTAGGCCCGTGGCGCGCTGCCGTGCTTGCCGGGCACCCGGGTCTGCCCGGCGTTGCCGCGGCGCAGCACGTCCTGGATGCCCTCGGTGCCCTCGCGCCGCTTGGCCTCGTCGGAGGACTGCAGGGCCCGCAGGGCCTGGACGGTCTCGTCGAGGTCGGCGGCCACCTCGGAGAGCAGGTCGGCGACCGGGCCCGGGTTGGCGGACAGGATGTCGATCCACATCCGGGGGTCGGAGGCCGCGATCCGCGTCACGTCCCGGATGCCCTGCCCGCACAGCCGCACGGCCGCCTCCTCGGCGTGCTCCAGGCGCGCGGCGACCATGCTGGAGACCAGGTGGGGCATGTGCGAGACGAGCGCGACGGCGCGGTCGTGGGCGTCGGCGTCCATGACGACCGGCACGGCGCGGCAGTGCGAGACCAGCTCGAGAGCGAGGTTGAGCACCTCGGTGTCGGTGTCCCGGGTCGGGGTCAGCACCCAGGGCCGCCCTTCGAAGAGGTCGCCGCTGGCCGCCAGCGGGCCGGACTTCTCCCGTCCCGACATGGGGTGTGTGCCGATGTACGAGGTCAGGTCGAGGCCGAGCGCCTCCAGCTCGCGGCGCGGTCCCCCCTTGACGCTGGCCACGTCGAGGTAGGCGCGACCGAGGCCACGCCGCATGGCGTCGGCGAGCGCGGCCGCCACGTGGGCGGGCGGGGCGGCGACGACCACCAGGTCGACCGGGCCCTCGGGCGCCTCGTCGGTCCCGGCTCCGAGCGCGGCGGCCGTTCGGGCCTGCTCGGGGTCGTGGTCGGCGAGGTGCACGGTGACCCCGCGGGCGGCGAGCGCCAGGGCCGCGGACGTGCCGATCAGCCCTGTGCCGATGACGAGTGCGGTCCTCACTGGGCGATGTCCTTGCGCAGAGCGGCGGCGGCGCCGAGGTAGACATGCGCGATCTCCGCGCGCGGCTTGTCGGACTCGATGTGGGCGAGGATGCGGACGACCCGGGGCATCGCGCCCTCGACGTCCAGCTCCTGGGCGCAGATCAGCGGCACGTCGACGATGCCGAGCTTGCGGGCGGCGGCCGCCGGGAAGTCGCTGTGCAGATCGGGCGTGGCCGTGAACCAGATGCTGATCAGGTCGTCGGTGGTCAGCCCGTTGCGCTCCAGGACGGCGGTGAGCAGGGCGCCGACCTGCTCGTCCATGTGCCCGGCCTCGTCCCGCTCGAGCTGAACGGCGCCCCGGACCGCTCGTACCGCCACGCTGGTGCTCCTTGCTGATCTACGGAAAAGGTCTGCTCACCAGCGTAGAGCACGCCCCGCACCCCGATAGGGACGCGGGCTGTGACGATGTGCGGCTCCGCCGCGTGGGCGCGATCGACCACGACGGAGCCGCCGGACGCGACCCGGCATCAGGCACCGGGTTCTCAGCCGTTACAGATCGACTTCCTTCATCAGCATGCCGACCTCGGTGTTGGACAACCGCCGCAGCCAACCGGACTTCTGGTCCCCCAGCGTGATCGGCCCGAACGCGGTGCGGACCAACTTGTCCACAGGGAAACCGGCCTCCGCCAGCATGCGCCGCACGATGTGCTTGCGCCCCTCGTGCAGGGTCACCTCGACGAGGTAGTTCTTGCCGGTCTGCTCGACCACCCGGAAGTGGTCCGCGCGCGCGTACCCGTCCTCGAGCCGGACGCCCTCCTTCAGGCGCTTGCCCAGGTCGCGCGGGATCGGGCCCACGATGTGCGCGAGGTAGGTCTTCTTCACGCCGTACTTGGGGTGCGTCAGCCGGTGCGCCAGCTCACCGTGGTTGGTGAGCAGGATGACGCCCTCGGTCTCGGTGTCGAGCCGGCCGACGTGGAAGAGCCGGGTCTCGCGGTTGGTGACGTAGTCGCCGAGGCACTGGCGGCCCTCCGGGTCCTCCATGGTGGAGACGACACCGGCCGGCTTGTTGAGCGAGAAGAACTGGTACGACTGCGTGGCCACGGTCAGCCCGTCGACCTTGATCTCGTCCTTCTCGGGGTCGACCCGCAGGCCCTGCTCGGTGACGATCGCGCCGTTGACCTCGACCCTGGCCTGCTCGATCAGCTCTTCGCAGGCACGCCGGGAGCCGTAACCCGCGCGCGCGAGCACCTTCTGGAGCCGCTCGCCCTCCTGCTCGGCGCCCGGGAAGGTCTTGGGCAGCTTGAGGTCCTTCTTGCCCGCGTACCGCTCGCGGTTGCGCTCCTCGATCTGCGCCTCGTACTCGCGCGGGCGCGCCGGGGCCGTACGACCGCGCCCGCCGCGCTGCTGGGACTGCTTCGGGCCGCCCTTGGCGCCGCCGCGGGCCGCGCCGCCGCGCCCGGCCTTCGGGCCGTCCTGCGTGGCGCCCGGGCCGACGTCGTAGCGGCGCTCCTCGGGGCGGGGCTTGCGGGGGCGGCCCTGCCCCTGCTTCTGGTCCCTGTTGTTGCCGGCACCGCGGTAGTTACCGCGCCCGCCGCTCTTGCCGCTGCCGCTGCTTCGCATCAAAGTTCCGTCGTCGTCTTCGTCGTGTGATCGTCGTCTGCGTCCGGAGCATCGGGAGCGTCCGGGTCGAACGACGGTACGCCCTCCTGGGTCTCGGCCTCGATCGCCTCCGCCTCCGGGAGGAAGGGCGCGAGCTCCGGGAGCTCGTCCAGACCGCGCAGGCCCATCCGCTCCAGGAAGTAGTTCGTCGTCCTGTACAGGATCGCACCTGTTTCGGGTTCCGTGCCCGCCTCTTCGACCAGACCGCGTTGGAGGAGGGTGCGCATGACCCCGTCGCAGTTCACTCCGCGCACCGCCGAGACGCGGCTGCGGCTGACCGGCTGGCGGTACGCGACCACGGCGAGGGTCTCGAGGGCGGCCTGGGTGAGGCGGGCCTGCTGCCCGTCGAGCACGAACCGCTCCACGGCGGGGGCGTACTCGGCGCGGGTGTAGAAGCGCCAGCCTCCCGCGACGAACCGCAGCTCGAAGCCGCGCCCCTGCACGGTGTACTCGTCCGCCAGCTCGCGCAGCGCGTCCGCGATCTGCCGGCGGGGCCGCTCCAGGATCTTCGCCAGGTGCTCCTCGGTGGCGGGCTCGTCCACGACCATGAGGACGGCCTCGAGGGCGGGCTTGAGGTCGAGGTCGGCGACGGTGTTCAGCCCTGCCGGTGCGTCGATGGTGTCCTCGCTCACGCCTTCTCCTCCTCCTTGGCCGGCTCGGGCTGCTCGGGCGGCCGGTCGAACTCGTCGGTGACCATGACGTCGGCGTCCCCGTCCCCACCGGTCCAGCGCACGACCAGCTCGCCGAGGGCGGCCTCCTGCTCCAGCGCCACGGCCTTCTCCCGGTACAGCTCCAGCAGTGCGAGGAAGCGGGCGACGACGGTGAGGGTGTCGTCGGTGTCCTCGATCAGCGCCCGGAAGCTGGCCTCCCCGAGCTCTCTCAGCCGGGCCACGACGATCCCGGCCTGCTCCTGCACGCTGACCAGCGGGGCGTGGATGTGGTCGACATACACCTGCGGCTTGGGCTTGGGCTGCATCGCCTTGACGGCGAGCTTGGCGAATCCTTCGGGCCCGATGCTGATGACGACCTCGGGCAGCAGCTCGGCATGGTGCGGCTCGAGGCCCACGGTACGGGGATACCGCCGGGCCTCGTCGTCGGTGCGCCGGTTGAAGATCTCGGCGATCTGTTTGTACGCGCGGTACTGCAGCAGCCGCGCGAACAGCAGGTCCCTGGCTTCGAGCAGCGCGAGGTCGGCCTCGTCCTCCACCTCGGCGGCGGGCAGCAGCCGCGCGGCCTTGAGGTCGAGCAGTGTGGCGGCGACGACGAGGAACTCGGTCGTCTGGTCCAGGTCCCAGTCCGGCCCCATGGCCCGGATGTGCGCCATGAACTCGTCGGTCACCTTGGACAGGGCGACCTCGGTCACGTCGAGCTTGTGCTTGGAGATCAACTGCAGGAGCAGGTCGAAGGGCCCCTCGAAGTTGTCGAGCCGGACCTTGAAGACACCGTCGCCGGGTTCGGTCTCGTCGACGTCAGGCGCGGGGGCCTGGGGCTCCTCGTCCGCGGCCCCGGGTCGGGGCTGAGGCGGGAAGTCGGGCTCGGGCCCGGGCCGAGACTCGTCAGACTCGGGCTCCGGCTCGGGCCGCGATTCTGGCTGAGGCCCGGGTTCGGGCCGAGGTGCAAACTGAGGCTCGGGCTCGGGCCGAGACTCGTCGGGCTCGGGTTCCGGCTCGGGCCGCGATTCTGGCTGACGCCCGGGTTCGGGCCAAGGTTCGGGCTGAGGTCCGGGCTCGGCGGCCGGCGGTACCTCTTGGAGCGGCGCCGCCTCCTGGACGGGCGCCGGTGCGACCGGTGCCGCTCCGGGACCCCGCCCCAGCGCACGCCGACGCCCACCGAAGCCGGAGGAACCGGTGGCGGAAGCGGAGCCGTCGTTCGAGGTCATAGCCGTCGCAGGCTACCTCTTACCGCCCCCGGAGCCGACGTACGAGGATGCTCGCGTCCCCCCGGGACTCCAGGTCCGCCAGCACCACGGCGACGGCCTCCCGCACGATCCGCCCGCGGTCCACCGCGAGGCCGTGCTCGCCCCGGAGCACCAGCCGTGCGTGCTCGAGGTCCATCAGCTCCTCCGCGGACACGTACACGGTGATCTTCTCGTCGTGCCGCTCGCGCCCGCTGGGCCGCCGCCCGGCCGCGCGCCCCCGCTTGCGCTGCTGGGCCGCGGACGAGGCCGCGGAGGGACCGGCAGAACCTTCCTGCGCCGCCGCCGCGCCACGCCGCGCGGTCCGCTCCGCGGCGGCGGACCGTGCGCGGGACTCCCCGGCCTCCGCCTCCGCGACGTCCGCCGCGACGTGTTCGTCGCCCTCGCCGTCGCCGCCCTGCACGGGCACCGACGGCGGTGCGTCCTCCGCCGGGGCCGCCGGGTCGCTCTCGCCCGCGGGAGCCGGCACCCGGGCCTCGCCGTTGGCCTGGCGCCTGGGGGTGGACGCCTGGAGCGCCGTTCCCCCGGTGGTACGGAACAGTTCGTCGGCCCCCGGCAGACTCACTCGGCGTGACACCGGGCGAGCACCTCCCTGGCGAGCTGGCGGTAGGCGGCGGCACCGACGGAGTTGGAGGCGTACGTGGTGATCGGTTCACCGGCGACCGTGGTCTCCGGGAAGCGCACGGTCCGGCCGATCACCGTGTGGTAGACGTGGTCGTCGAACGCCTCGACGACCCGCGCGAGGACCTCACGGCTGTGCACGGTCCGGGAGTCGTACATCGTGGCGAGGATGCCGTCGAGTTCGAGGTCGGGGTTGAGCCGCTCCTGGACCTTCTCGATGGTCTCGGTGAGCAGCGCGACACCGCGCAACGCGAAGAACTCGCACTCCAGCGGCACGATCACCTTGTGCGCCGCGGTGAGCGCGTTGACGGTGAGCAGGCCGAGCGAGGGCTGGCAGTCGATCACGATGTAGTCGTAGTCCGGCAGCAGCGGCTTGAGCGCCCGCTGGAGCGTGGACTCGCGCGCGACCTCGGAGACCAGCTGGACCTCGGCGGCCGAGAGGTCGATGTTGCTCGGCAGCAGGTCCATGTTGGGGACCGCGGTCTTCAGCAGGACCTCGTCCGCCGACATGCCCCGCTCCATGAGCAGGTTGTAGACGGTGAGGTCCAGCTCCATGGGGTTCACGCCGAGTCCCACGGACAACGCGCCCTGCGGGTCGAAGTCGACGAGCAGCACCCGGCGCCCGTACTCGGCGAGCGCGGCACCCAGGTTGATGGTCGACGTGGTCTTGCCGACGCCGCCCTTCTGGTTGCACATCGCGATGATCGTGGCCGGGCCGTGGTCGGTCAGCGGTCCGGGGATCGGGAAGTACGGCAGCGGGCGGCCGGTGGGGCCGATGCGCTCACGGCGCTGCCGGGCCGCGTCGGGCGCGAGCGTGGCCGCGTACTCGGGATCGGGCTCGTATTCGGCGTCGGGGTCGTAGAAGTGCCCCTCGGGCAGCTCTTCGTAGTCGGCGAAGTGGTTGTGGACTCCGCCACTTCCGTCGCCGGACATGGCGTTCACGTGTTGGCCATCCATGCTCTGGTGTGCTGTCTGAGCCATATGGGGGCTCTGGCTCTGGTGGGCTGCGAAGGTACGGACAGCGACGGAGCCGACAGCCTCGAGCCCCGTGGGGCCCGTGCCCCGCGCAGGCATTCCTGGTTGACCACCCCCGGGAGTAAATGTCGACTCATTCACAAGTCGTCTTACCTCCTTGGTGACCAGGAAACTTCTAGATAGGTCAGCGTGGCACCATGCCGACGGTTGGCGACTCTATGGCGTGTCGGCGGTCCGCAGCAACACAATCCGCCGGACCCGGATCGATGTGTCGGCATTGAAACATCCCGCTGTCAAGGGCGCCCGGGTGTCATTCGCCCGGTTTCACCGGTGTGCGAAACGGTGGAAGGGTTGCGTTCGAGGCGACTTGAACGAGTGTCGCAAAGTGACCATACACACACCCGGCCGGACCTTGTCGGGCAAGGTCCGGCCGGATGAGCGGTGTTGACGAGGCGTGTTGACCTATCGCCTTGTGGGCACGGCGAATCGAACCCGCGCCCGTCGCCGACCTGGTGACGACCTAGCCGAGCAGGGACTCGAGCTCGACGTGCTCCAGGCCGTGTGCCTCGGCGACCTGCTTGTAAACCACCTTGCCGTCATGGGTGTTGAGGCCCTTGGCCAGCGCGGCGTCGCGGCGCAGGGCCTCGACCCAGCCCCGGTCGGCGAGTTCCACGATGTAAGGCAGCGTGGCGTTGGTCAGCGCGTAGGTGGAGGTGTTGGGGACGGCGCCGGGCATGTTGGCGACGCAGTAGAAGACCGACTCGTGGACCCGGAAGGTCGGCTCCGCGTGCGTGGTCGGGCGCGAGTCCTCGAAGCAGCCGCCCTGGTCGATCGCGATGTCGACAAGGACACTTCCGGGCTTCATCCGGGAGACCAGCTCGTTGGTGACCAGCTTCGGGGCCTTGGCGCCCGGGATGAGGACGGCGCCGATGACGAGGTCGGCGTCCAGGCAGGCCTTCTCCAGCTCGAAGGCGTTGGAGACGACCGTCTGGATCTTCGTGCCGAAGATCTTGTCGGCTTCCTTGAGCTTGTTGATGTCCTTGTCGAGCAGGGTGACGTGGAAGCCCATGCCGATGGCGATCTGCGCGGCGTTCCAGCCCGACACGCCGCCGCCGATGACGACCGCCTTGGCGGCGGGCACGCCCGGGACGCCGCCGGGCAGCACACCGCGGCCGCCGTTGGCGGCCATGAGGTGGTAGGCGCCGACCTGCGGGGCGAGCCGGCCCGCGACCTCGGACATGGGGGCGAGCAGCGGCAGCGCCCGGTTCGACAGCTCGACCGTCTCGTAGGCGATCGCCGTGGTGCCGGACTCGAGCAGCGCGTCCGTGCACTCCTTGGACGCGGCCAGGTGCAGGTAGGTGAAGAGCGTCTGGTCCTTGCGCAGGCGGTGGTACTCCTCGGCGATGGGCTCCTTGACCTTCAGCAGCAGGTCGGCGGTGGCCCACACCTCGTCGGCGGTGTCCAGGATCTGTGCGCCTGCGGCGATGTACTCCTCGTCCGGGATCGAGGAGCCGACACCGGCGTTCCGCTCGACGACGACCTGGTGGCCGTGGCGCACCAGCTCGTGCACGCCGGCGGGGGTGATGGCCACCCGGAACTCGTTGTTCTTGACCTCGCGGGGGATGCCGACCTTCACGTCGATCACGGTCCTTGGCTCAGGGAATGTGGGGGCATTGCAAGACATACCCGGACGCACAGGCGCACACCGGGAGACACCGCAGGAGAACGTGCGGCGAAGCCAGTTTAATGAAGGCGTTCCCGCTGTCTAGCCTTTCATTGCATCAATCTTCAGCGGGTGCACTACGGATTTCGCAGGCGTTAGCGGAGTGTTCCGGGGTCAGTGGGCCCTCCTGCGCACCGTCTCCCAGCATGCGCTCGGCCGCCGACCGGTGCAGGGCGGCGGCCGCCGGGTCGCCGAGACGTTCCAGGGTGTCGGCGACCCGGAGCCGGAGCGCCGCCTGCAGCCGGGTGTCGTCGGCCTGTCGCGCCCACTCGACCGCCTCCTCGCAGGTGCGCAGCGACTCCTCGGGACGTCCGGCGTACTCCTGGACACGGGCCAGTTCGCTCAACGCCCGGGCGTGCGCGGCCACATCGCCGCTCCTGCGGTGCAGAGCGATCGCCGCGCGCCAGTTGCGCTGCGCCTCGCCGTAGCGGCCGGCGTAGGTCTGGACGGTGGCGAGGCGGCCGTACAGGCGGGCGGCCTCCGCACGCTCGTCGCGGGCGAGGCGATGGGCCAGGGCCCTGCCGTACCAGTCGGCCGCCCGGTCGAAGTCCCCGAGCTCCTGGTGGGCGCCGCCTACGGATTCCATCGCGCGGCCGGTCGCGTACGGGTCGTTGCCGGCCCGTCCGGCGTCCAGCGCGGCCCGGTAACGGGCCAGTGCCTCCCCCGTCCGGCCGGTCCGCGCGTCCACGTCCGCGAGGTTCAGCAGGGCCGCCGCCTTCTCTCGGTGCAGGCCACGGCGCTCGGCGACGTCGAGGACGAGCCGGTGGATTGCGTACAGCTCGGGCGCGGCCGCCCGGGTGCCGAAGTGGGCGACCAGGGCCCGCACCAGTGCGGCCATCAGGCGCCGGGCGAGGGTGTCCAGCTCGCCGTCGGCCACCGCGAGCCGGGCCGACGCCAGCAGCGCGGGCTGCCGCAGGCGCAGCCAGTCCTCGGCCGCTCGGGGGCTCGCGAAGCGCAACTCGCGGGGCAGCCCGGCGAGCTTCTCGCGCGCCTGGGGGCTGTCGGTCTCGGTGATCACCCGGCAGGTCTGCAGCAGCCGTACCGTGCGCTCCAGCATCCGCGCGCGGGCCAGCTGCAGCTCGGCCGGACGGTCGTGACGCTCGGCGAGCGCGCGCAGCAGGGGCAGCAGGCAGCCCGGGACCTCGTACTGCGGCAGGGGTGTCTCAAGGCGCCGCAGGAAGCCGCGGTCCACAAAATCGTCGAGGGCGGCGCGGGCGGTGTCCACGGGGCAGCCGGCCAACGCGGAGGCGGTGTGCGGATCCGGCAGGCCGGCCGGGGCCAGGCACAGCAGTCGCAGCATCCGCTGGGCGGGGCCGGGCAGCGCCTCGTAGGAGAGCCGGAAGGCGCGGGCGAGGGGCGGCCCGTCCTCGGTGCCGGTACGCAGGTGCCGGGCGAGGTCGGCGACAGCGGCCTTGGGCTGGGCGGCCAGCCAGCCCCCGGCGAGGACGAGGGCGGCGGGCTGGCCCGCGCACTCCTCGACGAGCCCCTCGGCGGCAAGCGGGTCGACGGTGACGCGCACGGAGCCGGCGTACCGGGTGAGCAGCTCCAGGGCGGCCTTGGTGTCGAGGCCGCCGAGCGTGCAGGGGCGCACGTCCGCGATGCCGGTCAGCGGGCCCTGGGCGACGGCGACGACGAGGCAGTCGGGCGCGTCCGGCAGCACCGCGTCCACCTGCTCGGCGGACGCCGCGTCGTCGAGCAGGAGCAGCGCACGGCGCCCCGTGAGGGCCTCACGCACCGCCTGGCCCAGCTCGTCCTCGTCGGCCCCGGGCGGGGTGGGCACACCGAGGGCGGTCAGCAGCTCGCGGGCGGTGCGCTCGGTGGGGACGGGGGTGCCGTCGGGTTCACTGAGGCGGGCGCGCAGCACGCCGTCCGGGTAGGCATCCGCGACCTGGCGCACCAGTTCCTCGGCGAGCGCGGTGCGGCCGTAACCGGGGCGGCCCGCGACGAGCAGCACGCGGGCGCGGGGTGCCTTGCGTCCGGAGAGGGTGTCCAGGCCCGCGCGCTCGATGTCGGCACGGAGTTCCTTCAACTCCCGTGTGCGGCCGAGGAACCGACCGTGGCCGACGACGGGACGCGGACCGCTGTCCGACCGCACGTCACCGTCTGTGTCCACCGCCTGATCCGTCACGGGCCACGCTCCCGTCCACTGCGCACACGGGCCCGCCGAAGCCTCGGGCGGGTCGCTGTCAGAGCCTAGTTGACGCTCTGCGACGATCCCGGCGGAGCACGGCGGACAGGTCCCCCGATCGGATCAGGCGATGGTACGACCAGTCATGATTTTTCAGCCCGCGGGGGGCGCCACGGCTCGAACCGGCTCCCGGCCCGCACCCGCTCCACACCCCGTCCGGGGGCGAAGGGGCGGAGCCCCGGAAGGGGGTGTCCGAACCGGAGGTGTCACGCCTGGAACGGCCGGGCCGGCCACGGGGCCTCGGCCGGGCGCAGGGCGTCCAGGCCTTCACCGGTCCGCGCGGCGACCAGCGACAGCACGCCGACGACGAGGCAGTTGTTGTGGAGGTCACCCGCGAGGACGCCCCGCACGAGGTCCGCCACCGGCACCCGGGCCAGCTCCATGTCGGCCTCCTCGTCCTCCACCTCGAAGCGCTGCCCGTCGGCCTCCGACAGGTCGCGGGCGAGGAAGATGCGCACGGCCTCGTCGCAGCCGCCGGGCGTGGTGTAGACGTCGGCCAGCACGCGCCAGTCCTCGGCCTTGACATGCGCCTCTTCGTACAGCTCGCGCTGGGCGGCGTGCAGCGGGTTCTCGCCGGGGACGTCGAGCAGGCCGGCCGGGATCTCCCACAGCTTCTGGCGCACCGGGTGGCGGTACTGCCGGATGACCAGCACCCGGTCCTGGGCGTCCAGGGCGAGGACGGCCACCGAGCCGGGGTGGACCTGGTAGTCGCGGCGCGCCACCGAGCCGTCCGGCATGACCACGTCGTCGGTGCGGACGGAGGTCTTGTTGCCGACGAACGGGGTCTCGCTCGCCCGGATCTCCCACTCCTCGGCGGTGTCCTTGATCGTGGCCATGTCGCCCTGTTCCTCCCACGCCTCGCACGAACCGGGGTACGCCTCCGTGAGGACGCATACCCCGGCCACCGTACAGGCCCCGTGTTACTTGCCGTTCTTCCCGTTCTTGCGTTCCACGGCCGCCTTCACCAGGCCCGCGAACAGCGGGTGCGGGCGGGTCGGGCGGGAGCGCAGCTCGGGGTGCGCCTGGGTCGCCACCAGGTAGGGGTGCACTTCGCGCGGGTACTCCACGTACTCCACGAGCTTGCCGTCGGGCGACGTCCCGGAGAACACGATGCCCGCCTTCTTCTCCAGCTCGGCGCGGTAGGCGTTGTTCACCTCGTAGCGGTGGCGGTGGCGCTCCTCGACGTACTCCTTGCCGTCGTAGACCTCGCGCACGATCGAGCCCTCGGCGAGCTTGGCCGGGTACATGCCGAGCCGCATCGTTCCGCCCATGTCGCCCTCGCCCGCGACGATGTCGAGCTGCTCGGCCATGGTGGAGATGACCGGGTGGGCGGTGGCGGCGTCGAACTCGGTGGAGTTCGCGTCGGGGATGCCGGCCAGGTTGCGGGCGGCCTCGATCACGATGCACTGCAGGCCGAGGCAGAGGCCGAGCAGCGGGACCTTGTTCTCACGGGCGTACTGGATGGCGCCGACCTTGCCGGACACGCCCCGGTCGCCGAAGCCGCCCGGGATGCAGATCGCGTCCACGTCGGACAGCTGCTTCTTGGCGCCCGCCGGGGTCTTGCAGTCGTCGGAGGTGACCCACTTGATCTTCACCCGGGCCTTGTTGGCGAAGCCGCCCGCGCGCAGCGCCTCGGTCACCGAGAGGTAGGCGTCGGGCAGGTCGATGTACTTGCCGACCAGGGCGAGGGTGATCTCGTGCTCGGGGTTGTGGACCCGGTCGAGCAGGTCGTCCCAGGTCGTCCAGTCCACGTCGCGGAAGGGCAGGTCCAGCTTGCGGACGACGTAGGCGTCCAGGCCCTCGCCGTGCACGGTCTTCGGGATGTCGTAGATCGAGCGGGCGTCCGGGCAGGCGACGACGGCGGCCTCGTCGACGTCGCACATCAGGGAGATCTTGCGCTTGATCGCGGTGGGGACCTCGCGGTCGCAGCGCAGGACGATCGCGTCCGGCTGGATACCGATGTTGCGCAGCGCGGCCACGGAGTGCTGGGTCGGCTTGGTCTTCAGCTCGCCGGAGGGGCCGATGTAGGGCAGCAGCGAGATGTGCACCACGAAGACGTTGTCGCGGCCGACCTCGTGGCGGACCTGGCGGACGGTCTCCAGGAACGGCAGCGACTCGATGTCGCCGACCGTGCCGCCCACCTCGGTGATCACGACGTCCACCTCGTCGGTGGCCATACGCCGGATGCGGTGCTTGATCTCGTTGGTGATGTGCGGGATGACCTGCACGGTGTCGCCCAGGTACTCACCGCGCCGCTCCTTGGCGATCACCGTCGAGTAGACCTGCCCGGTGGTGACGTTCGCCGAGCCGTCCAGGTCGCGGTCGAGGAAGCGTTCGTAGTGCCCGATGTCCAGGTCGGTCTCGGCGCCGTCGTTGGTGACGAACACCTCACCGTGCTGGAACGGGTTCATCGTGCCCGGGTCGACGTTCAGGTACGGGTCGAGCTTCTGCATCACGACGCGCAGGCCCCGGGCCTTGAGCAGCATGCCGAGGCTGGAGGCGGTCAGACCCTTGCCGAGCGAGGAGGCGACACCCCCGGTGACGAAGATGTGCTTGGTCGTCGTGGCTGTGCTGTTTCGAAAAGCAGCGGGCGGCATGGCCAAGAGGGGGCTCCCGTGGTCGCGGTATGGGGTGCGGTACGGCTGGTCCTCGAAGTATTTTTTTCGGGGGCGCCGTCGCTGCGGTTCGGGGGTTTCGTGCCCACCGGTCCACGGGCTACCAGCGTATCAGCGCCGCGAGGGGACTGCTTCCGGCCACGCTCCGCGCATGTGTCACCACGGACGCGCGAACCTTAAGAGGTTTTCACCGGGGTTTCACCCGCGGCTCACTCGTTCGGGGCAGCCCGGTTGCCCGGCGGGGCACGCGGATCATGCACCTGCGTCGTATCCTGCTCGGACACTCTCTGCCGAGCACTCCCGGAAAACGGCACCACCCCCGCCGGTCCCCGGAACAACAGGAGCTCGTCAGTTCGTTGAACATCGACTGCATCATTTTCGAATGGGTCGGTGAACAACGCGTTTCTCATGACCCCCATGACCGCACAGAGCGACCGCCCCTCGGGGCGACGTGGCCGTTCGACTGGAGTTGCATTGGCCGGGCGCATCGAAGACTACGCACTCATCGGAGACATGCAGACCGCGGCGCTGGTCTGCCGGGACGGCACCGTGGACTGGCTGTGCCTGCCCCGCTTCGATTCCCATGCCGTCTTCGCGGGACTGCTCGGCACGGAGGAGCACGGCTTCTGGCGGCTGGGCCCGGCGCACGCGTCGGACGCCGAGCCGCCGAGGGCGACCCGGCGCACGTACCGCGGCGAGTCGCTGATCCTGGAGTCCGAGTGGGACACCCCGCGCGGCACGGTCCGGGTCATCGACCTCATGCCGCCGCGTGACGGCGCCCCCCAGCTGATCCGGATCGTCGAGGGCGTCACGGGCCGGGTGCCGATGCGGTCGGCGCTGCGCATGCGCTTCTCCTACGGGCGCATCGTGCCCTGGGTGCACAAGCACGAGGGCCGCACGGTGGCCGTCGCGGGGCCGGACTCCGTGTGGTTCGACACCGAGGCCGAGACGTACGGCAAGGGTCTGACCACGTACGCGGACTTCACGGTCGCACCGGGTGACCGGTTCGCGTTCACGATCTCCTGGCAGCCCTCGCACAAGGAGCCGCCGCCGCTGCCGGAGCCCGAGCAGTCGCTGGAGGCGACCGAGGACTTCTGGCGCGAGTGGGTCGAGCACTGTACGTACCACGGCCCCTACCGCGAGGCCGTCATCCGCTCGCTGATCACCCTGAAGGCCCTGACGTACGCGCCGACCGGCGGCATCGTGGCGGCGCCCACGACGTCCCTGCCGGAGGAGATCGGCGGCGTGCGCAACTGGGACTACCGCTACACCTGGCTGCGGGACGCGGCGATCACCCTGTCGTCGCTGCTGCGCACCGGCTACCGCGAGGAGGCGCGCGCCTGGCGCGAGTGGCTGCTGCGGGCCGTGGCCGGCGACCCGGAGAACCTCCAGATCATGTACGGCATCGCGGGCGAGCGGGAGCTGGGCGAGGCGGAGCTGGACTGGCTGCCCGGCTACGAGAACTCGGCCCCGGTGCGCGTCGGCAACGGCGCCGCGCACCAGTTGCAGCTGGACGTGTACGGAGAGGTCACCGAGGCCCTGCACCTGGCCCACATGACCGGGCTCGCGCGCAACGACTACGCCTCCCTGCTCCAGCTGAAGCTGATCCGCTACCTGGAGCAGCACTGGGACGAGCCGGACGAGGGCATCTGGGAGGTGCGCGGCCCGCGCCGGCACTTCGTGCACTCCAAGGTGATGGCCTGGGTGGCGGTGGACCGCACGATCAAGCTGATCGAGTCCGGTGACGCGGACGGCCCGCTGGAGAAGTGGCGTGAGCTGCGCGACGACATCCACCGGGACGTGTGCGAGAAGGGCTACGACAAGGAGCGCAACACCTTCACGCAGTCCTACGGCTCCAAGGAGCTGGACGCCTCGCTGCTGCTGATCCCGCAGATGGGTTTCCTGCCGCCGGACGACAAGCGGGTGATCGGCACGATCGAGGCGATCCAGCGGGAGCTGTCCACGCCGGACGGCTTCATCCTGCGTTACCCGACCTCGGGCGACGAGGAGGGCGTGGACGGCCTGCCGGGTGACGAGGGCGCGTTCCTCGCCTGCTCGTTCTGGATGGCCGACGACCTGGCGATGATCGGCCGCGTGGACGAGGCCCGCAAGCTGTTCGAGAAGCTGCTGGCACTGCGCAACGACGTGGGGCTGCTCGCGGAGGAGTGGGATCCGCGCCTGAAGCGCCAGGTCGGCAACTTCCCGCAGGCGTTCAGCCACGTGCCGCTGATCGACACGGCACTGCGGCTGACGGCTTCCGGGGCCTACGGGGGCTGAGTGATTCCCCCTCTTCGAGGGGGACCCGGGCGGTCTTCCACCTCACCGGGCCCGCCGATCTTCGGCGGGCCCGGTGAGCTTGTCGATCGTCCGCTCTCAGGTGTTGGCTGTGCACAGATCAGGTGGTGGGGCGCAGGGCGAGGTTGTAGTAGCGGATCTCCTGGTACTCCTCGAGTCCTTCGCTGCTGCCCTCGCGTCCGAGGCCGGACTGCTTGACTCCGCCGAAGGGTGCGGCCGCGTTCGAGGGGACGCCCTGGTTGATGCCGACCAGGCCGGTGGCCAGTTGGTCGGCCACGTTGAAGGCGCGGTCGAGGTTCTCGGTGAAGACATAGCCTGCCAGGCCGAACTCGGTGTCGTTGGCGCGTGCTATGGCCTCGTCCTGGTGGGAGAAGCGCTGGATGGCGGCGATGGGCCCGAAGATCTCGCTGCGGGCGAGGTCGGCGTCAGCCGGTACGTGGTCCAGGAGCGTCGCCTCGAAGAACGAGCCGGGGTGGCTGGGAGCCGAGCCGCCGGTGACCAGGTGTGCGCCCCGGCGGGTCGCGTCCTGGACCAGGCCGGCGAGTCTGGTCACGGCGTTGTGGTCGATCACCGGGCCGAGCCCCACGCCGGGGGCGAGTCCGTTGCCGA
>NZ_PQSR01000036.1 GCF_002920635.1 Streptomyces sp. Ru72
GTGTGAGCAGGGGCTGGGCCAACTGCAACTGACTGGCCTTGGGGATGCCGATCGCGGCCATGCCCCGGTACCAGACGACCAGCCCGAGGAACTGCGATCCGGCCGCCACCCACAGCAGTCCGGCCACGCCGTGCGCGGTGAGGTGGACCGGCTCGTACGACAGCGCCACGGCGGCGGCGGGCACGGTGAGCGGCAGGCACAGCACCAGGGCCCAGCCGATGACCTGCCAGCCGGGCATGACCCTGGCCAGCCGGCCGCCTTCGGTGTAGCCGGCGGCGCAGACCAGCAGGGCGCCGAAGAGGTAGGCGTCCGCGCCGGTCAGTGCGCCGCCGCTCTGCTGCACGGTGAACGCGATGACGGCGGCGGCGCCGGCGAGGGCGGCGAGCCAGAAGGTGCGGGAGGGCCGGGTACGCACGCGCAGCGCGGACAGGAGTGCGGTGGTCAGGGGGAGCAGCCCGACGACCACGGCGGCGTGCGCGGTGGTCGAGGTCTTCAGGGCGAGGGTGGTCAGCAGCGGGAAGCCGAGCACCACGCCGGCCGCGACCACGGCGAGCCCCGCCCAGTGGGCCCGCGCGGGCACCGGAACGCGGAGTGCGAGCAGGCACCCGCCGGCGATGAGGGCGGCGAGCACACTGCGCGCGGCCACGAGCGACCAGGCGCCGAACCCCTCGAGTCCCCATGCGGTGGCGGGGAAGGTGAGCGAGAAGGCGACGACGCCGAGGGCGGCCTGGAGGGTGCCCGTGCGGCGGCGGGTGTCCGCCTCGGCGACGGCCGCGGTCACTGCTATCGATGTAGGGGCAGTAGCGCTATCCTGTGTCCTCATGCACGAGAGTAGCAGTGTCGCCGAACTGGCGAATCACCTCCGACGTGAGCTGAATCGCTACTCATCCGGGGAGAAGCTGCCATCCAGTCGTGCGCTCGTCGAGCGGTTCCGGGTGAGTCCGGTGACCGTGTCCCGCGCGCTCGCCCAGCTGGCCGCCGAGGGGCTGGTGGTCACGCGCCCCGGAGCCGGGGCATTCCGGGCGGAGCCACGCGCGGCGGCCCCGGCCGTGGGGGACACCGCCTGGCAGGAGGTCGCGCTCAGCGCCGATGTCTCCGCCGAGCTCGTGCCGCGCAGCGTGGACGCGTCCGGAGTGGTCGTCTCGCTGGCCGCCCCGCCCGCCGGCGTCATCGAGTTCACTGGCGGTTATCTGCACCCCTCACTGCAGCCCGAGCGGGCCATGGCCGCGGCCCTGTCGCGCGCCGGCCGCCGCCCCGGCGTCTGGGCCCGGCCGCCCGTCGAGGGCGTCGCCGAGCTGCGCGAGTGGTTCGCGCGGGGCATCGGCGGCGCGACGACCGCCGCCGACGTCCTGATCACCGCGGGGGGCCAGTCGGCGCTGACCACCGCGCTACGGGCCCTCGCGCCGCCCGGCGCCGCCGTCCTGGTCGAGTCGCCCACCTATCCCGGCATGCTCGCCATCGCCCGCGCGGCGGGCCTGAGGCCCGTACCCGTGCCGGTCGACGCGGACGGGGTCAAGCCCGCCCTGCTCGCCGACGCCTTCCGGGCGACCGGAGCCCGTGTCGTCGTCTGCCAGCCGCTGTTCCAGAACCCGACCGGTGCGGTCCTCGCCCCCGGCCGCCGGGGCGAGGTGCTGCGCATCGCGCGCGACGCCGGAGCGTTCGTGATCGAGGACGACTTCGTCCGCCGGCTGGTGCACGAGGACGCCGGCCCCCTGCCGCCCCCGCTGGCGGCCGAGGACCCCGACGGCGTCGTCGTGCACGTCAACTCACTGACCAAGGCGACCTCGCCCAGCTTCCGGGTCGGCGCCCTGGCCGCCCGCGGTCCGGTCCTGGAAAGGCTGCGCGCCATCCAGATCGTCGACACCTTCTTCGTGCCCCGCCCGCTCCAGGAGGCCGCGCTGGAACTAGTCGGCTCGCCCGCCTGGCCCCGGCATCTGCGCGCCGTGGCCGCCGAGTTGAAGCACCGCCGCGACACGATGACCGCCGCTCTGCGCCTGCACGTGCCCGAACTCGCCCTGCCGTACGTCCCGTCCGGCGGCTACCACCTCTGGGCGCGCCTGCCCGAGGGCACCGACGAGTCCGCCCTCACCGGGGGCGCCCTGCGCGCGGGCGTCGCGGTCACCCCCGGCCGCCCCTACTTCAGCGCCGAACCCCCGGGCCCGCACCTGCGGTTGAGCTTCGCGGCCGCCGCGGGGGAAGGGGAGATCGCCGAGGGCGTACGCCGTCTGCGCACGGCCTGCGACGAGGTGTTCCGGACCCGGTAGCAATCGCCATCCGCCCGAATTCGTTCGACAGCACTGCTCCGACCTGCGAGTCTCCGGTCATGACAGCCACCACCGACGTCCCCCGCCTCCCGGACGGCTACGAATTCTCCGCCGACTCCGCCCGGATCGACATCGACCGCACCCACCACTGGCTCGCGACCGACGCGTACTGGGCGATCGACCGGCCCCGGGAGAAGCACGAGCGGGCGGTCGCGAACTCCCTCAACTTCGGGGTGTACGACACCGCTTCGGGTGAGCAGGTGGCGTACGCGCGCGTGGTCACGGACGAGGCGTCCTTCGCCTGGCTCTGCGATGTCTACGTCGACCGTTCGGTGCGCGGCAAGGGCATCGGCACCGCCCTGGTCGGCGCCGTCCGCGACCACCTCGCCCCGCTCGGGCTGCGCCGCGTCCTTCTGGCGACCCAGGACGCGCACGGGGTCTACGCCAAGCTCGGGTTCGCGCCGCTCGACCGGCCGGACCAGTGGATGGTGCATCGGTTCGACACGTCGAACAAGGTCCGTGTGTGACGTCGGCGATACCTTTGGTAACTCCTGAGTAATCCCTCTTGACCTGCGCACTTGCGCGCCCGACGATCGCCGCATGCATCTTCGGGTCACGTTCGTCGCCGCCGCGCGCAGTTCCTCGCTGCTCGCGGAGCGCTTCGAGGACGACCGGCCGCTGGACCAGGCCGGCTGGGAGGAGGTGCAACGTGTCGCCCGCGACCTGGTGCCGCTGGCGGCGGCCGAGCTGCGCTACTGCTCGCCCACGCCGCGCAGCCGGGCGACCGGGGACGCGCTCGGGTACGCGCCGCTGGTGCAACCGGCGCTGCGGGACTGCGACATGGGCCGCTGGCGCGGGTTCACGCTGGGGGAGGCGATGGCCCGGGAGCCGTCGGCGGTGGACGCCTGGCTCGCGGACCCGCGCTCCGCACCGCACGGTGGTGAGTCGCTGCTGGCGTTCATCTCCCGTGTGGGCGGCTGGCTGGACACGCGCCCGGTGGAGGACGGCAGCCGTATCGTCGCCGTGGCGGAGCCGTCGGTGGTGCGGGCGGCCCTGGTGTACGCGCTGAGGGCCCAGCCGTCGTCGTACTGGAACATCGACGTCCGCCCCCTTTCGACGGTGACGCTGGCCGGGCACGCAGGCCGCTGGAACCTGCGCCTGGAGACCGCGTCACATCTGCCCGTCTGACGTTCCCGGAGGCCGGCGCTCGCGTGTGTAGTCGGTCGTCAGGACCAGGTCCTTCGCGGGCCCGCCGACCCGCCACACCGTGCGCCAGTGGTCCTCGTCGTACACGGTGAACTCGCCTCGGTAGAGGTCTGCCGCGCACGGATGCTCGGCGACATGGCGGCCGGTCGTGAGGTCGAGGCCGTGGAACGGGCGGCCGTCCGCGAACGTGACGTCCGAGGTGCCCGGCGAGCCCCCGGGCAGGAACAGCAGCGTCCGCTCGGCGGGCCGGGACGCACCCTGCCAGAGGAACCTGCCCGACTCGTGGTGCAGCAGCCCGCCGCCTTCCCGTGGCGAGAACACCGTCGTCCCGCTGAACCGGCCTTCCTCGCCGCTCGTGACATCCCGCACGGTGCGCTCCACGTGCCAACTCCCCGCCAGATGGGCCAGCACGTCCCCGACCGGCCAGAAGGTGTCCACCGCCATGGGTCTGTCCTCCTGTCCTTCCACGCCCCGTGTGGCGCGATCATGTCGCCTCCATGTTGCCCTTCGCAATGCTGCCCAAGATCCGACATTGAGAACAACCCGGCCTGCCGAGCGGCGCGGCACGGCATCGGCCTCGGCGGCGCGAGGGTCGGCCTCCCGGGCCCGGGTGACGACGCTCGCGGTGGCGCGCGACGCGGTGAACACCGACTCCGGCACGCCGGTCATCTCCTGGGGATCAAGCAGAGGTGGCCGCGGTCTGCGCGGGCTGCTGCTCCAGCGGCAGCAGCCCGCGCTCGGCGAAGACCTTCTTCGCGGCGAAGGTCGCGTTCAGCGCCTTCGGTATGCCGCAGTACACCGCCGAGTGCAGCAGGGCCTCGACGATCTGCTCGGGGGTGAGGCCCACGTTCAGTGCCGCGTTCACGTGCACATCGAGCTGGGCCTCGCAGCCGCCGAGCGCGGTGAGCATGCCCAGCGTCACCAGCTGGCGGTCGCGCGGGGCGAGCCCGGGCCGGCCGTAGATCTCGCCGAAGGCCCAGGAGACGATCTGGTGGCCGAGCTCGGGACTGATGTCGGCGAGCGAGTCGACGACCCGCTGCCCGGCCTCGCCGTCGACCTTCTTCAGGACCTCCAGGCCATGGGCGAAACGCTCGTCACGGGTGGTGCTCTCGCTCATGTCCGCTCATCCGTTCCCGGCTGCGCGGGCATGTCGCCGAGCAGCCGTTCGTAGTGGTCGATCTTGTCGTCCAGCGCGGCCGCGTTGCGGCGCAGCGCGCGGATCCGTTCCGCCAGCTCCGCGCGGTGCTCCCGCAGCATCGCCAGCCGGTCCGCGACCGTGACGTCCCCCTGCGCCCGCAGCCGCGCGAAGTGCTGCATGTCGGCGATCGACATGCCCGTCTCGCGCAGCCGCAGCAGGAACTCCAGCCAGGCCAGGTCGGCCGCGTCGTAGCGCCGCTGGTTGCCGGTGGTCCGGCCGACCCGCTCGATCAGGCCCGCCCTCTCGTAGTAGCGCAGTGTGTCGTGCGAGAGGCCGGTGCGCTCGGCGACCTGGGCGATGGTCAGGGTCGGCTGCCGATCCCGCGGGAGGGGGTGTCCGCTGGTCATGACAAGACCGTAGAACCTGGAGCGCGCTCCAGGTCAAGCGGTGCCCACAAGCGTGGGCGTCCATGTGATCGTCGACGGCCTGCATGCCGGGAGCCGCCCCCCCCACGCTGCGCGCCTCCGCCGCGGCGAGTGCGGTGAGACGTGGGCGGGCCGGCCCGAGCATCCGCTCCGGGCCGGCCCGCCCACGCAGTATCAGCTTGCGGCGGGGACCTGGTCGCGGGTTGGTTCGGGCATCACCTCGGGTGCGGGCGTCTGCTTCGGATCGGGCTCGGCCGTCACCGCGGAGGGAGCGGGGACGGGCGCGTAGGGGATGTCTCCGCGCAGGACGGCCTTGGCGCGGTCCTCGTCGAGCTCGCCCTCCCACCGGGCGACGGCCAGGGTGGCGACGCCGTTGCCGACCAGGCTGGTCAGGGCGCGGGCTTCGGACATGAACCGGTCGATGCCGAAGACCAGCGCGAGGGCGGCGACCGGGACGTGCGGGACTGCGCTGAGTGTGGCGGCCAGGGCGATGAAGCCGGAGCCGGTGACACCTGCGGCGCCCTTGGAGGTGAGCAGCATGACGGCGAGCATGGTCAGCTGCTGGGTGAGGCTGAGGTCGATACCGAGGGCCTGGGCGAGGAAGACCGAGCCCATGGTCAGGTAGATGGCGGTGCCGTCGAGGTTGAAGGAGTACCCGGCGGGCAGCGTGATGCCGACGACCGGTTTCGAGGCGCCCGCGTGCTGGAGCTTGGCCATCATGCGCGGCAGGACGGGCTCGGTGGATGAGGTGCCGAGGACGATCAGCAGTTCTTCCTTGATGTAGCGCAGGAAGGGCAGCAGCCGCAGTCCGTTCAGGCGCATCACGGCCCCGAGGACGACCAGGACGAAGAAGAGGGCGGTCAGCCAGAACGAGCCGACCAGCATGGCCAGATGGCGCAGGGTGCCCAGGCCGTAGTTGCCGATGGTGAAGGCCATCGAGCCGAACGCCCCGACGGGGGCGAGCCGCATGATCCACCGGATGAGCGTGAACAGGACCGCGGAGAGCTTCTCGATGCCCCGGGCGATGCCCAGGCCCGCCTCCCCGCTCGCGTGCAGGCCGAAGCCGAACAGCACCGACACCAGCAGCACCGGCAGGATCTCGTTGCCGGTCAGGGCGCTGACCAGGGTGGCCGGGATGACGGCGAGGAGGAACTCGGCAAAGCCCTCGTGGGCCGTGGTCGCCTCCGGCGGCAGGCCCTTGGTGGTCAGGGTCGAGAGGTCGACGTGCAGACCACTGCCCGGCTTGACGACGTTGACGACGACCAGGCCGAGCACCATGGCCACGGTGGTCAGCACCTCGAAGTAGACCAGGGCCTTCAGGCTGACGCGGCCGACCGCGCGTGCGTTGCCCATGGAGGCGATGCCGTGGACGACCGTGCAGAAGACGATCGGCGCGATGAGCATCTTCACCAGCGCGATGAAGGCGTCGCCGAGCGGCTTGAGGTCGGCGCCGACGGACGGCCACAGCCCGCCCACGACGGCCCCGAGGAGGACGGCGATCAGGCACTGGATGTACAGGTGGGACAGCATCCGGCGGATGCGGCCCGGTGGTGCGGTGACGGTACCCGGGGCGGCGTCGTTGCGGCTCATGCGGGGCGTCCTTCCAGGACGGGAACGAGGAGTTCGGCTCGGGCGATACGCCGGGCGGCGCGGTGCAGCAGCACCGTGGGGGACGCGCCGTCCGGTGCGGGGACGGCTCGGGTGGTGACCACGCCTGCGGGGGTGCCCAGGCGCAGCGTGCCGTCGGCGGTCTGCCGGGCGACGCGGTGGGCGAGGGTGCCGGGGGTGGCGGCGGCCGTGGCCAGGGCCACGGCGGAGGTCAGGCCGATCGCCGGGTGTGGGGCGTGCATGGAGACCATGCGCACGGCCAGGTCGTACTCGTCCTGGTCGACGAGTGTGCCCTGGGTGGTGCGGTAGGGGGCGGGCCGGGCGACGATGCCCACCTTCGGCACCGCGTGGCTGACCGGGTCGCCCTCGCGGGCCAGGCCCATGGCCAGCGCTGCCTGGCGGCGCAGCAGTGTCAGCGCGGGCACTGCGGTGGCGAAGGCGGTGAGGGATTCGGTGCCGTCGAGGCCGAACGCCTTGGCCTCGAACAGCGCGGCCGGAGCGCCGGCGTCCACCAGGGATGCCTCGACGGGACCGTCCGGGCCGGTCAGTTCGTCCAGCGTCCGGCCGGTCGGCAGAGCGCGGCCGGTCGTCGAGCCCGCCGGGTCCTCGAACCCGAGCAGGACCGGCACGCCCCGTGCCGAGGTACCCGGGACCACGGCCGTGCCCTCCTCCGGGGCCACACCTGCGGGGGTGGGGATCGTGCCGGTGAGGTGGGCCCCGGTGTTGACGTTGAGCATGCGCACGGTGGTGGTGTCCGACGCGATCGGCACGAGAGCGTGGTGGACGGCGTACAGGGCCACGGCGGTGGCGCAGTTGCCGCAGTTGCCGGCCCACTCCACGCGCTCGTCGCCGATGCCGACCTGCGCGAAGGCGTACTCGACATCCACACCGGGCTGGGTCGACGCCTGTACGACGGCGGCCTTGGAGGTGGTGGAGGAGGCGCCGCCCACGCCGTCGATCTGACGGGGGTCGGCGGCGTTGAAGGCGGCGAGCAGCAGGGCATCGACATCCACGCCCGTGGCGACCACGTCGCGGTGGTCGAAGATCCAGCACTTGCTGGTTCCTCCGCGGATCATCTCGCCCTGCAGACGCAGCACAACCGACTCCTCACAGCCAGGGAAGGGGAAGTCCACCGACGGTCTCGCCGTGCGTGGTGTCCTCCACGGTGGGTGACGGCAGCGTGAAGTACAATCTCGGAAATCTGCATGGCTATTAAGCTGAAGTGAACGCTGGAGGTGGCGGCATGCTCGACGTCCGGCGCATCCTGCTGTTCACGGAGGTCGCCCGGCGCGGCTCGGTGACCGCCACGGCCCGCGCCCTCAACTACACACCGTCAGCGGTGTCGCAGCAGATCAGCCGCCTGGAAACGGAGGCAGGCCAGCCGCTGCTGGAACGCCACGCCCGGGGCGTCACCCTCACCGACGCCGGACGGGCGCTGGCCGAACGAGGGCAACGGATCGAACGCGAACTGCGAGCCGCGGAGAACGAACTCGCCGACTTCGCCGGCCTGCGCGCGGGCACCCTGCGCATCGGCACCTTCCCCACCGTCGGCGCCTCGCTCCTCCCGCAGGCCGTGATCGCCTTCCGGGACGCCCACCCCGACGTACGGCTGACCGTCCGCAGCGCCCGCATCGCCGGACTCTGGACCATGCTGGAGAACCGGGAGATCGAGATGTCGCTGATGTGGGACTACGACTGGAGCCGAATCGACCGGGAGGACATCGTCGTCACCCCCCTCCTCGACGACCCGCCGGCCCTTCTCGTCAGCGACCACCATCCACTCGCCGGCCGTGACGCCGCCTCACTCGCCGACTTCGCGGACGACCCCTGGATCACCCGCGCCGACCATCACCCGGTGGCCGAAGCCCTCGTGCGCGGCTGCCGCGCCGCCGGCTTCGAGCCCCACATCGCCTACGAGGCCCACGACTACCAGGAAGCCCAGGCCATGGTCGCCGCCGGCATCGGCGTCGCCCTCGCCCCCACCCTGGCCCTGGAGGGCATCCGACCCGGCGTCGACGTCCTGCCCCTCCAGCGGCCGGCCCCCATCCGCCGCATCCTCCTGGTTCGCATGGCCGACCACTCGCTCACCCCCGCGGCCCTCACCTTCGCGGGACTCCTCCGCGACACCGCCGCGGCTAGAACACCCCGGCAGTGACACCGAAGCGCGATCAGCTGTCATGGCACTGTCGTGCTCACCGCCGAGAATCCAGGCCCCGCACTTCGGTGTCAGACCTGAGCGACGGGCGGCGGCGAGCAACCCTGGCAATACGTCCGGTTCGGTGGCGTGATCCGGAAGGAGTGCGGGATCCGGGGTGGGCGGGGCGAGCGTCGGCTCCGGAAGCGACCGGGCCGAGGGCATGGTCCATGTCTTCCACTGCGGTGTGGGGTCGGTGCGCCCGGTCAGCGGATGCGGGGCGGCGCCTTGTACGGGTGCGCGGCGTGCACGTACTTGTCGGCGCACAGGATTGCATAAACGTGCGGCGATACGTATAGTCATGCCATCCAGGAGGAGGTTCCATGACGGTACGTGCCGCAGTCGCCGGAGCGAGCGGATACGCGGGCGGAGAGGCGCTGCGTCTGCTCCTCGCGCACCCCGAGGTGGAGATCGGCGCCCTGACCGGCAACTCCAACGCCGGCCAGCGGCTCGGTGCGCTTCAGCCGCATCTGCTGCCCCTCGCCGACCGGGTGCTCGCCGAGACCACCCCCGAGGCCCTCGCCGGGCACGACGTCGTCTTCCTCGCCCTGCCCCACGGGCAGTCCGCCGCCGTCGCCGAGCAGCTCGGTCCCGACGTCCTCGTCATCGACATGGGTGCCGACTTCCGGCTGAAGGACCCGGCCGACTGGGAGAGGTTCTACGGCTCCCCGCACGCCGGTACCTGGCCCTACGGGCTCCCCGAACTGCCGGGTGCCCGCGCTGCGCTGGAGGGGTCCAAGCGCATCGCGGTACCCGGTTGCTACCCCACGGCCGCCTCCCTCGCGCTCTTCCCCGCGTACGCCGCCGGGCTCGCCGAGAACGAGGCCGTGATCGTCGCCGCCTCCGGCACCTCCGGCGCGGGCAAGGCGCCCAAGCCGCATCTGCTGGGCAGCGAGGTCATGGGGTCCATGTCCCCGTACGGCGTCGGCGGCGTCCACCGGCACACCCCCGAGATCATCCAGAACCTCGGCGCGGCCGCCGGGGAGCCGGTCACCGTCTCTTTCACGCCCACCCTCGCGCCGATGCCCCGAGGCATCCTCGCCACCTGCAGCGCCAAGGCCCGGCCCGGCGTCACCGGTGAGTCGCTGCGCGCCGCCTATGAGAAGGCCTTCGCCGACGAGTCCTTCGTGCACCTGCTCCCCGAGGGGCAGTGGCCGGCCACCGCGTCCGTCCAGGGTTCCAACGCCGTTCAGGTGCAGGTCGCGTACGACGCCGCCGCGCACCGGATCATCGCGATCAGCGCCATCGACAATCTGACCAAGGGCACCGCGGGCGGTGCCGTGCAGAGCATGAACATCGCGCTCGGCCTCGACGAGACCACCGGGCTTTCGACGATCGGAGTCGCACCGTGAGCGTCACGGCAGCCAAGGGATTCCAGGCTGCGGGCATCGCCGCCGGAATCAAGGAGAACGGCAACCCGGACCTGGCCCTCGTGGTCAACACCGGGCCGCGCCGCGCCGCCGCGGGCGTCTTCACCTCCAACCGTGTGAAGGCCGCGCCCGTGCTGTGGTCCGAGCAGGTCCTCAAGAGCGGCCAGGTCTCGGCGGTCGTGCTCAACTCCGGTGGCGCCAACGCATGTACCGGCCCGAAGGGCTTCCAGGACACCCACGCCACCGCCGAGAAGGTGGCGGAGGTGCTCGGCCGGGGCGCCATCGAGGTCGCCGTCTGCTCCACCGGCCTCATCGGTGTGCTGCTGCCCATGGACAAGCTGCTCCCGGGCGTGGAGACCGCCGCCGCCCAGCTCTCCGAGCACGGCGGCGAGAAGGCCGCCATCGCCATCAAGACCACCGACACCGTTCACAAGACGTCTGTCGTGACGAAGGACGGGTGGACCGTCGGCGGCATGGCCAAGGGCGCAGGCATGCTCGCACCGGGCCTCGCCACCATGCTGGTCGTCCTCACCACCGACGCCGACCTCGACAGCGAGACCCTGGACAAGGCCCTGCGCGCCGCCACGAAGGTCACCTTCGACCGCGTCGACTCCGACGGCTGCATGTCCACCAACGACACCGTGCTGCTGCTCGCCTCGGGCGCGTCCGGGATCGCCCCCGGGTACGACGAGTTCGCCGAGGCCGTGCGCGAGGTCTGCGCCGACCTCGGCCGGCAGCTCATCGGCGACGCCGAGGGTGCCAGCAAGGACATCAAGGTGGAGGTGATCAACGCCGCGAGCGAGGAGGACGCCGTCGAGGTGGGCCGCTCCATCGCCCGCAACAACCTCCTGAAGTGCGCCATCCACGGCGAGGACCCCAACTGGGGCCGCGTCCTCTCCGCGATCGGCACCACCAAGGCCGCCTTCGAGCCGGACCAGCTCAACGTCGCCATCAACGGCGTCTGGGTCTGCAAGAACGGCGGCGTCGGCGAGGACCGCGAGAAGGTCGACATGCGCTACCGCGAGGTCCACATCGTGGCCGACCTCGCCGCCGGCTCCGAGACCGCCACCATCTGGACCAACGACCTCACCGCCGACTACGTCCACGAGAACAGCGCGTACTCCTCATGAGCGACATTCCTTCCAAGTCGGGCACGACACGCAAACACACCGCGCTGCCCAAGGCCCAGATCCTCATCGAGGCGCTGCCCTGGCTGACCCGCCACCACGGCAAGATCGTCGTGATCAAGTTCGGCGGCAACGCCATGGTGAACGAGGAGCTGAAGGCCGCGTTCGCGCAGGACGTCGTCTTCCTGCGGCACGCCGGCCTCAAGCCGGTCGTCGTGCACGGGGGCGGCCCCCAGATCAGCGCCGCCCTCGACCGGCACGGCATCGTCAGCGAGTTCAAGGCGGGCCTGAGGGTCACCACCGAGGACGCGATGGACGTCGTACGCATGGTGCTCGCCGGGCAGGTGCAGCGCGAACTGGTCGGGCTGCTCAACCAGCACGGCCCGTTGGCCGTCGGCCTCACCGGCGAGGACGCGCACACCATCACCGCCACCAAGCACACGCCCGAGATCGACGGCGAGTCCGTCGACATCGGACGCGTGGGCGAGATCACCCAGATCGACACGGGCGCGATCGAGGCCCTGCTCGCCGACGGCCGTATCCCGGTCGTCTCCTCCATCGCCCGCAGTCAGGACGACGGACATGTCTACAACGTCAATGCTGATACGGCGGCTGCGGCACTCGCTGCGGCACTGGGCGCCGAAACCCTCATGGTCCTCACCGACGTCGAGGGCCTCTACGAGGACTGGCCGAACTCCGACGAGGTGATCAGCCGCCTGACCGCCTCCCAACTGGAGAAGCTGCTGCCGGAGTTGTCCTCCGGCATGGTGCCGAAGATGGAGGGCTGTCTGCACGCCGTGCGGGGCGGAGTCAACACCGCCCGCGTCATCGACGGCCGGGTCCAGCACTCGATCCTGCTGGAGATCTTCACCGACGAAGGCATCGGCACGATGGTCGTGCCCGACGAGAAGCCGGACGAACAGGGGGAGTCGTGAGCAACGAGGAACTGACGGCGCGGTGGCAGGGCGCGCTCATGAACAACTACGGCACTCCCCGGCTGCCCCTCGTCCGCGGTGAGGGCACCGAGCTGTGGGACGCCGACGGCAAGCGGTACCTCGACTTCGTCGGCGGCATCGCCGTCAACGCCCTCGGCCATGCCCACCCCGCGGTCGTCGAGGCCGTGAGCAAGCAGATCGCCTCCCTCGGCCACGTCTCCAACCTCTTCATCGCCGAACCGCCCGTCGCCCTCGCCGAACGGCTCCTTCAGCTCTTCGGCCGCGACGGCAAGGTCTTCTTCTGCAACTCGGGCGCCGAGGCCAACGAGGGCGCATTCAAGATCGGCCGGCTGACGGGCCGCCGGCACATGGTCGCCACCCAGGGCGGCTTCCACGGCCGCACCATGGGCTCCCTCGCGCTGACCGGCCAGCCCGGCAAGCAGGAGCCGTTCCTTCCGCTGCCCGGCGACGTCACCCACGTCCCCTACGGCGACGCGCAGGCACTTGCCGCCGCGGTCACCGAGGAGACGGCACTCGTCATCATCGAGCCGATCCAGGGCGAGAACGGGGTCGTGGTCCCGCCCGCCGGATACCTGAAGGCGGCCCGCGCGATCACCGCGGCCACCGGGGCGCTGCTCGTGCTCGACGAGGTGCAGACCGGCGTCGGCCGTACCGGGCACTGGTTCGAGTACCAGGCCCACGAGGGCGTCCTGCCGGACGTCGTCACCCTCGCCAAGGGCCTCGGCGGCGGACTGCCGCTCGGCGCCACCGTCGCCTTCGGCCGCGCCGCCGAGCTGCTCCAGCCGGGCCAGCACGGCACGACCTTCGGCGGCAACCCGGTCGCCTGCGCCGCAGGGCTCGCCGTGCTCGACACCATCGCGGCCGAGGGCCTGCTGGAGAACGTCAAGCGGCAGAGCGAGAAGCTGCGGGACGGAATCGAGTCGCTGGGCCACCCGTTGATCGAACATGTCCGGGGCGCGGGCCTCCTCCTGGGTATCGTGCTCACCGAGCCGCTCGCGCCGCAGGTGCAACAGGCGGCTCAGGATGCCGGTTTCCTGGTGAACGCTCCCGCCCCGAACGTCGTACGGCTGATGCCGCCGCTGAACCTCGGCGACGACGAGGTGCAGGCGTTGCTCCAGGCGCTTCCCGGTGTCCTCGAGGCAGTGCACCCAGTGAATGGGGACGGACGATCCGGAGAATGAGACGACGATGAGTCAGGCGCAGGACCACGACCACGCGGGGCCCGCCGTGCCGCAGACCCGCACCGCACGCCACCGCCGGATCGTGGACATCCTCAACCGGCAACCGGTGCGCTCCCAGAGCCAGTTGGCGAAACTCCTCGCCGACGACGGGCTGAGCGTCACACAGGCGACGCTCTCCCGGGACCTTGACGAGCTGAACGCGGTGAAGATCCGCAACACCGACGGCGACCTCATCTACGCCGTCCCCAGCGAGGGCGGCTTCCGCACCCCGCGGGCCCCGCTCGGGGAGTCGGCCAAGGAGGAGCGGATGCGGCGCCTGTCCCAGGAACTGCTGATCTCCGCGGAGGCCTCCGCGAACCTCGTGGTCCTGCGCACCCCTCCGGGGGCCGCGCAGTTCCTGGCGTCGGCGATCGACCAGGCGGAGCTGCACGACATCCTGGGGACGATCGCCGGGGACGACACGGTGCTGCTGATCAGCCGGGAGCCGACGGGGGGCCAGGCGCTGGCGGACCACCTGCTGCGGCTGGCGCAGAACGGTCACTGACTCCGAGGCGGGCGCTCACCCCAGCCGCGTGGCGAGGCCGCCTGTGCACCGGACCTCGTCACCGGCGGTGATCAGCAGCGCCTCCACGTCCGGCAGTGACTCCAGCCACGCCAGCCCCGCCCGGGAGCCCATCGCGAACGCGGCCGTGGCCCACGCGTCAGCCCAGGTCAGGCTGGGGCCCACCACCGTCACCGCCACCAGGTCGGTCACCGCGGAGCGCCCCGTGCGCGGGTCCACGATGTGCGCGCCGCGCTCCGCCGTACCCGACGTGGCCACGGCAAGCTCCTCCACTCCGGCCGCGGACACCACCGCCGCCAGCCCGCCGGGCCGCAGCGGATCCGACACGCCGACCCGCCAGGGCCGGTGCGGTTCCGGCATGCCGTACATCTGCACGTCCCCGCCGCCGTTGACGCTCACCCCGCTCGCCCCGGCCGCCGTCAGACGCCGGGCCGCCCGTTCCACCGCCCAGCCCTTCACGATCCCGGTCGGATCCATCCGGCCCGCGAAGCGGGTGCTGAACCAGCCCTCGCTCACCTGCTCGGCCTCCGCCCCCAGGGCGAGCACCTCGGCGACCTCCGGGTCGCAGCCCTCCACACCCACCTCACCGCGGGCGAGCCGCGATATCTGGCTGTCCTCGCGGTAGGGGCTGAACACCTCGTCCACGCGGTGGAGATGGGCGATCGCCTCCTCGAGCGCGGTCCGTACGGCCTCGGGCTCGCCGCCGCGCACGTCGAAGGAGAAGACGGTGCCCATCACCTCCTCCGCGTGGCGCAGCACGGGCGGTGCATCCGGGTCGGTCATCCGGCCCGCCACTCAGCCACCGGCCTTGTCCAGGGCCGACTGCAGGGACTGCCTGTATCCGGTGCTGGTATAGGTCGCGCCGGAGACCGCGTCGATGTTCGCACCCTGTGCGCTCACCGCCTCCTGGTTGAGTCTGGGGACGGCCATGGCGGTCTTCTGGTCGCTGAGCCCGCCCTTGGGCGCCTGCACCGCCTCGGCCTTGGTGATCTTCCCGCCGCTGACGGTCACCCGGACCTGGACGGGGCCGTACTGCGTCTGCGCCACGTTACCGGTGACCGTGCGCGCCTGGGCCGCCGCCCCCGAGGACCCCGGCGCCCCGGAACCGCCCGCGGACCCGGACGGGGCCCCGCCGCCGGAGGCGGCCTTCGCCTTGTCCAGCGCCGACTGCAGGGACTGCTTGTACCCGCCGCTCGTGTACGTGGCGCCGGAGACCGCGTCGATCTGCGCGCTCTGCGCGGCGACCGCCTCCTGGTTGAGTCTGGGGACGGCCATGGCGGTCTTCTGGTCGCTGAGCCCGCCCTTGGGCGCCTGCACCGCCTCCGCCTTGGTGATCTTCCCGCCGCTCACCGTCAGGCGCACCTGCACCGGGCCGTACTGCGTCTTGGCCACCTCACCGGTGACGGTCCGGGTGCCGGTCTGCTGTCCGCTGCCGCCCTGCGGCGACTCCTGGGCGGCGGCGGTCTGCTGCGGTGCGGCACCGCCGCCCGCCTGCGCCGAGGCGGGGCCCGAAGCCGGCTTCAGGGACAGCAGCAGCACGATCCCGGACACGGTGGCGGCGGTGGCCAGCACGACACGCCGCACGGGGTGGCTCTTCCTCATCTTCTTCCCGGCTCCTGTTCTCCCGTCGCTCACATCTCGAACGACTCGTGATGGATGCGTCGGGCGGGGACCCCCGCGCCGCGCAGTGCTTCGTACACCTGCTGAGCGAAGCCGGGCGGCCCGCACATGAAGACGTCGTGGCGGTCGATGTCCGGCAGCTTCCGGCTCAGGGTCTCCGCCGAGATGTCGGGGCGCTCCCCGTCCGGGCTGTTGACCGCGTACATCAGCCGTGCGCCGCGCTCCTCCGCGATCTGCGCCAGCTCGTCCCACAGGGCCAGATCCTGGGTCGTGTTGGCGCGGTAGAGGAGGGTGATGTCGCCGGGGGCGCCCGGCAGCGTCTCGAACAGGGCCCGCATCGGCGTGATGCCGACACCGCCGGCCACCAGCAGCACCTTGCCCCGGCTGCGCCGGTCGGCGGTCAGCGCCCCGTACGGGCCCTCCGCCCACACCCGCGTCCCGGGTTCGAGGTCCCGCAGCGCGGAGCTGTGGTCGCCGATCGCCTTGACGGTGATCCGGAGCATGTTCGGGCGGGGCGCCGCCGACAGGGAGTACGGGTGCGAGCTGAACCGCATCCCGGGCGCGAGGAACCGCCAGCGGAAGAACTGCCCGGCCTCCGCACCCATCCGGTGCAGTCTCCGCCCCGTCATCAGCACCGACACCACCCCGGGCGTCTCCTCGATGACCGCCTCCACCCGCAGCCGGTGCCGCAGGTTGAGTCGGACCGGGGTGAGGATCCGGTACCAGAGCACCAGCGCGGTCACCGAGCCGTACAACGCGTACCAGGCGGTCTTCGCCTCCGGTTGCACGGCGAACTCGTTGCCCGTCGACAGCTGGTGCCAGAACGACAGGTACGTGGCCGCGTAGGCGAGCAGGTGGACGTGGTACCAGAGGTCGTAGGAGATCCTGCGCCGGACCGGTCCGATCGAGAGAAGGCCGATGAGAACCAGCAGTCCCGTGCCGATGGCGGCCTTGCCCACGTCCGGCAGCTGGTCGATCGAGTCGAGGGTCTGCTGGACGATCCCGCCGAGCCCCTTGCCGCTCTGCAGGGCGTAGCCCCACATGGTCAGGAACAGGTGGGCGAGGACCAGGCAGATGGTGTACCGGCCGGTCATGGCGTGCCAGCGGGCGACCCGGTCGGAGCCGACCCGGCGCTCCAGCGCGGGCACCCGGGCCATCTGCAGCACCACCAGGGCCATCAGATAGCCGGCGAGCAGGCCGGTGATCCGTCCCGCGTTGAGGATTCTGCTGTTGTTGTCGGCGATGGACGGCGTGTTCGTCCACCAGAGCCAGATGACGCCCGCCGCGCCCGCCCAGACGGCGAGCAGCAGCGGGACGGCGGGGGAGCGGCGTGGGCGGATGGCGCGCATCGTCTGGCGCCGCGCGGCGCGGCCACCGGCGATCGTGGACACGGTCTCCTCCGTGTTCCTTCATGGGGCGGGTGAGGCCAGTGGCCCCCTTGGCCCAGAGGTACGTGGCGCAGCCGCGGTGCGTTCAACCCTTCACGGAGTCCAGCGCCGACTGGAGTGACTGCTGGTAACCCTGACTCGTGTAAGTGGCGCCGGAGACCACGTCGATGTTCGCGCTCTGCGCCGCCAGTGCCTCCCGGTTCAGCTGCGGGACGGCATAGCTGTTGATCTCCTGGTCCCTCGGGCTGTCCTGCGGGTAGGCGACCGCCGTGACGTCGGTGAGCTTCCCGTTCGTCACCGTGATCCGGACCTGGACGGGGCCGTAGCGGGTCTCGACGGAGTCGCCGGTGACGGTCCTGGTGCCGGTCGTGGCCGATCCGCCGGAACTGGACCCGCTGGACCCGCTGGACCCGCTCGAGCTGCTCGACCCGCTCGAACCGGTGGACCCCCCGGACCCGGCCGACACGCCCGCACTGCTCGACGGCGCGGGCGCGGCCGCGGCGATGCCGGGCGACGAGTGCGGCTTCATCGACAGCAGCAGCACCATGCCGGAGACGGTCGCGGCGCCCGCCAGCACCATCCGGCGCAGCGGGCTCTTCCTCTTCAACGCGTGCATGACTGCCTCACAGCTCGAACGACTCGTGGTGGATACGGCGGTCGGGGACCCCGGCCGCCCGCAGCGCCTCGTACATGTCCTCCGCGAACCGCGGCGGGCCGCACAGGTACACGTCGTGGTCGGCGAGCTCGGGCACGGCGCCGTGCAGTGCGCCGGGGGTGAGGCGGGGCCGCGAGCCGTCCTCGCCGTTGAGGGCGTACAGCACCTTGGCGCCGCGCCAGCGGGCTATGGACTCCAGCTCGCCGCCCAGCGCCAGATCCTCCGCCGAGCGCGCCCGGTACAGCAGCGTCACCTCACCCGGCAGCGTCTCGAACAGGGCGCGCAGCGGGGTGACGCCGACGCCGCCCGCGATCAGCAGGGACCTGCCGGTGGTCTGCCGGTCGGCGGTCAGCGACCCGTACGGGCCCTCCGCCCACACCCGGGTGCCCGGCCGCAGCAGGGCCACCGAGGTGCTGTGGTCCCCGAGCGCCTTGACGGTGATGCGCAGCTGCGTGCGGCGGGGCGGTGCCGACAGCGAGTAGGGCGTGGACGTCCAGCGCAGCCCGTCCATGAGGAACCGCCAGCGGAAGAACTGCCCCGGCTCGGCGCCCAGTTCGTCCAGGTGCCGGCCGCGCATGACGACCGACCACACGTCCGGCGCCTCCTCGTGCACCGACTCCACGCGCAGCCGGTGGCGCAGGTTCAGGCGCACCGGGGTGAGAAGGCGGAACCAGACCACCAGGGCCGCGACGCCCAGGTAGAGCGCGTACCAGGCGGCCTGCGCGACCGGGTTCCCGGTGAACTCGGCGCCCAGCGCGAGCTGATGACCGAAGGCCAGGAACACGGCCGCATACGTCAGCAGGTGCACGTAGTACCAGAACTCATGGCCGACCTTTCGGCGCACGGCCCGCGCCGAGGTGATCCCGACGGCGAACAGGATGATCGTCCCGATGGTGGCCTTCAGCATCTCCGGGTAGTCCAGGACCACCGTGACCGTCTCGTGCACGAGCGAGGCCCGGTCCTGGGCGGCGTACCCGGCCAGGATCAGCACGATGTGCGCGACGAGCAGACAGACGGTGTACCGCCCGGCCATCGCGTGCCAGCGCGCCACCCGGTCCGAGCCGATCCGCCGCTCGAGGAGCGGCACGCGGGCCATCAGGCCCACGAGCACCGCGCAGGAGTACCCGCACAGCAGCCCCGCGATCCGCCCGGCCCCGGTCAGCCAGCCCGCCGTGCCCACCACCGAGCCGGTGCTCTGCCACCACAGGGCCACCACGGCGGCGGCCCCGGCCCACAGCAGGGCCAGCAGGGCGGCCGCCGGAGAGCGCCGGACGACCGGCGGCGAAGGTGGCGCCTGCTGCTGGTAGACCGTGGTCATGATCTGTTCCTTTCGGGCGTCTCGACGCCGCAACTGTGCAGGCGGAACTTCTGAGGCGGCTCTGAGGAGTCTGAGCCTGCGCTGAAGACGGCGGCGGAGAAGCGCGCTGGTCAGGGAAGTCGCCCCGGGGCGCCCGAGGCACTCATAGGGAACTCAGAGCGGCCCGCGTCCTCGGCCGCTGCCGGCAGAGTGGATCCTTGTAAACGCGATGAACACACCCCGCTCCGGCCGCCCCGCCCTCGCCCGCCCCGACGGCACGCCCGTGCGCGTCCTCGTCGTCGACGACGACCCCGACCTCGCCGAGGTGCTGTCCGGGGTCCTGCGCTACGAGGGCTGGGAGGTGCGCACCGCCGGTGACGGCGCCGCCGCCGTCGCCGAGGCCCGCGACCTGATGCCCGACGCCGTCGTCCTGGACGTGATGCTCCCGGACACCGACGGGTTCGCCGTGCTGCGCGAGCTGCACGCCGTGAAACCGGACGTCTGTGTCCTCTTCCTCACCGCCCGCGACGCCGTCGAGGACCGCATCGCCGGCATCACGGCGGGTGGCGACGACTACGTGACCAAGCCGTTCAGCCTGGAGGAGGTCGTCGCGCGCCTGCGTGGCCTGCTGCGCCGGGCCGGTATGGCCCGGCAGCTGGAGGAGGGGCCCCGGCTGACCGTCGGCGACCTGGTCATGGACGAGGAGGCCCGTGAGGTGATCCGGGCCGGTGAGCTGATCGAGCTGTCACCGACCGAGTTCGAGCTGCTCCGCTTCCTGATGCGCAACCCACGTCGTGTCCTGAGCAAGGCCCAGATCCTCGACCGGGTCTGGTCCTACGACTTCGGCGGCCAGGCCCATGTCGTCGAGCTGTACATCTCCTACCTGCGCAAGAAGGTGGACGCGGGCCGCGAGCCCATGATCCACACCGTCCGCGGGGCCGGGTACGTGCTGAAGCCGGTGGCCCGGTGAGGGCCCGGCTGCGCGAAGCGGTACGGCGCCTGCCCCGGCCGCGCACCCTGCGCGCCCGGCTCACCGCCGGGCTCGTCCTGCTGCTGGCGCTCAGCTGCGCCGCCGTCGGGGTGGCCGCCGTGATCGAGTTGAACGGTTTCCTCACCGGTCGGCTCGACCAGCAACTGCGGGACGTCGGCCCGCGCTTCGCGGCGAGCCTGGAGCACGGTGTCAAACCCTCGGACCACGACGGTGACGAGCACGCCGACACACGCAAACAGTCCTCCGGCACCTTCGGCGCACGGCTGGTCGGTGACAGGGTCACCAACGTGGGACTGGTGCACCCGGGCAGTGACAGCACCGATCTCAGCGCCCCGCTGAGCACGGGGGACGAGCGCACGCTCGCCGCGGTACCCGTGGACGGCAGGGGCCACAGCGTCTGCCTGTCCTCCCTCGGTGAGTACCGCCTGGTGGCGACCAGCGGAATGGACGGTGACGTACTGATCACCGGGCTGCCGCTCGAGCCGGTGGATGCGGCGGTGCACCGCCTGGAACTGGTCGCCGCGGTCGTCTTCGGCGCCGCCCTCGCGGTCACCGGTGTCGCGGGCGCCGTGTGGGTTCGCTGGTCCCTGCGACCGCTCAGCCGGGTCGCCGCGACCGCCACCCGGGTCAGTGAACTCCCGCTCGCCAGCGGCGAGGTCGCCTTGCCGCCGCGCGCCCCCGAGAGCGACCCGCGCAGCGAGGTCGGCCGGGTCGCCGGCGCCTTCAACCGCATGCTCGGCCATGTCGAGGACGCGCTCACCAAGCGGCACGCCAGCGAGGAGAGGCTGCGCAGCTTCGCCGCCGACGCCAGCCACGAGCTGCGCACGCCGGTCGCCTCGGTCCGGGGGCACGCCGAACTGGCGCTGCTGCATCCGGGTCCGGTGCCGCCGGAGGTGACCCGCGCCCTGGAACGGATCGCCTCGGAGTCGGGGCGCATGGGCGAGATGGTCGACGATCTGCTGCTGTTGGCCCGCCTGGACGCGGGCCGCCCCCTGGAGCGGCGCCCTGTCGACCTCACCCGCCTGGTCCTCGACGCGGTCACGGACGCGCGGGCCGCGGGCCCCGGCCACGGCTGGACGATGGAGCTGCCGCAGGAGCCGCTGACGGTGACGGGGGACGCGTACCGCCTCCATCAGGTGCTGGCGAACCTGTTGGCCAACGCGCGTCTGCACACACCTGTGGGCACCAAGGTGACCGTATCCCTGGAGACGGACGGCACGACGGCCGTCCTCAGGGTCCACGACGACGGACCGGGGATCCCCGCCGAGATCCAGCCGGGTGTGTTCGAACGCTTCACCCGCGCCGAACACCGCCGCCGCCCGGACCACCAGGGCGGCGGCGCGGGCCTGGGCCTGTCCATCGTGGCGGCGGTGACGGAGGCGCACGGCGGGAGCGTGAGCCTGGAGAGCCGCCCGGGGGCGACGACGTTCACGGTGCACCTGCCTGCCGCCGGCCCGGGCCGCTCTAGTAACGAGTGATCGCGGTCTCCCCGCTTGCCGTCCCGATGGCGATGTGCGGCCGGCGCCCGGGATCCGCCCACGTCAGGATCCGCTCCATCGCGTCCTCCGGTACCGACACGCAACCCTCCGTCGCGCCCTTGCCGTTGACGTGCAGGAAGATGCCGGCGCCACGGCCGCGCACCGGCAGGTGGTAGTTGAACCCGATGACGAGGGCGTGGTCGTACTGCGGGTCGTACGCGATCAGGTGTTCCGACTCGGAGGCGCGGCAGTCGGCCGGGAGGGGCTGCGTCCAGCGGTTGTACG
This sequence comes from Streptomyces sp. Ru72, assembly GCF_002920635.1. Lineage (GTDB taxonomy): Bacteria > Actinomycetota > Actinomycetes > Streptomycetales > Streptomycetaceae > Streptomyces. The sequence continues at coordinate 21,746 of NZ_PQSR01000036.1, forward strand.
AGAGCGAGTCGTTGTCCTGGCACCACCAGGTGTCCTGACGCACCCGCCGGTACGGCGCCCTCGCACCCGAGGGCGCGGCCTTGATGCCGAATGCGAACGGCAGGTCGTACAGGCCCGTCGGTGTCGTGCTCGTGCCCTGCCGGCGTGAGCCGCCCTCCACGAGGCCCTTCGCTCCGAAGCGCGCGGGTGCCGAGCCGGCCTTCACCCATCGCCCGCCGCTGCGGTCCCACCAGGTGACCGTGCCCGAGGTCGCTCCGGTGGTGACGGCCTCCGCGGTGATCAGCTGGGTGCCGCCGCCCGTGTCCGCCATCCGCTCGGGCAGCGGGGCGTCCTCTGCGGGGTCCGGTGCGGCACCGAGCAGGAGGAGGGAGGCGGAGACGAGAGCGGCGACGACACCGGGGCGCATGCCTCAGAACGTAGACGGAGGCAGGGGCAACGGCAGTCCCGGCAGGCCGTCCAGACTCGTTCGGACGTGTTCTTTCCTCCGGAAGTACTCATCGAGGGAGGCGTCGTCCTCGCGCGCGAAGCGCTTGGCGTGCAGGTCGCGATCCTCTTCGTAGGCCATGAAGGGCACCGCGTAGCCACAGGTGTCCCGGATCAGCTCGGCGGTCACGACGATGACGGCGCGCAGGCCGTGCGGGACGGGGTCGATGTCCGGGAAGTGCGTGAGCAGTTCCTTGAAGCGCGGGTCGTCGCGGAAGACCGGCTCGCCGCGGCCGTGCACACGCACGATGTTGGGCGGGCCCTGGAAGGCGCACCACATGAGGGTGATCCGGCCGTTCTCGCGCAGGTGCGCGATCGTCTCGGCGTTGCTTCCGGCGAAGTCCAGATACGCCACGGTGCGTTCGTCGAGCACGGCGAACGAGCCCTTGAGGCCCTTGGGGGAGAGGTTGACCGTGCCGTCGGCCGACAGGGGAGCGGTCGCGGTGAAGAACAGGGGTTGTGCCTCGATGAACGTGCGCAGCCTGCCGTCTATGCGCTTATAGGTCTTTCCCATGTCCACCGAGTATCGGGGCATGTCCTTCGACTGTCTAAGGATTTCTCCGGAACGGCCGGGGATATCCCTCGAACGGCGGCTTCCGGTCGCTCGTGGCCGCCCCGGCCGGCGCGCGGGGCGGCCACAGCGCCTGTCACGTCACTTGGTGAGCGTGCAGGCGGCCAGGGAGTCCAGACCCTGCGGCTTGGCGGACGTCCGGCCGATCGCGATGGCGATGCGGTCGATGGTGGACTTCCGCTTGTCCGCCAGCGGGCCGAGGATCGCGTTCTGGACGAAGTTCGGCCCGCCCTGGCCCACCGACGAGACGAGCCGCTTGTCGGCCTCGTCGATCTGGGTGTCGAGCAGGGCCAGATTGCGGTCGACCTCGGCCTGGGCGGAGGCGGGGATCGCGGGCAGCTTCGACTTGACGTCGGGGCAGGAGATGGTGCCCGCGGCGGCGCTGCCACCGACGGCGTTCCCCTTGTTGCCGCTGTTGCCCTTGTTGCCCAGGTTCCCCTTGTTGCCGTTGGCGGCGTTCCCGTTGCCGGCGTTGGCGGCGTTCCCGCCGGCCTGCTGGGCCGCTCCGCCGGCGTTGAGCGTGCACGGCGCCAGCGCGTCCAGTCCCTGCGGCTTGGCGGCGGTGCGGCCGATCGCCGTCGCGATCCGGTTGATCGTCGCCACCCGCTTGTCCTTGAGGGGGCCGAGGATTGCGTTGTTGACGAAGTTGGGCCCGCCCTGGCCCACGGTGTCCACCAGGCGCTTGTTGGCCTCGGCGATCTGGGTGCCGAGCAGCTTGAGGTTGCGGTCCACCTCGTCCCGGGCCGATGCGGGGATCGCGGGGAGCTGCGACTTCACGTCCTGGCAGGTGATCGTGCCGGGCCCCGCCGCCAGGGTCCGGGCGCCGTTGCTCTTGGACGTCTCCCCGGCGAGGGCGGAACCGGCGATGACCGCACCGGAGAGCACCACAGCGGCGGCGCCGCCGATGATCGCGACGCGGCGCTTGTTGTACTTCGGAAGAGCCCTGGACATGAAGATGCCTCACTCGGGTCGGGGGTGACTGCTGTGACGGACACGGCGGTCACCGGTGTGACTGCCGTGAAAACGCGGCGCCTGCGTTCGCCGAGAGATACGGGAAAGCGATTGCTCCCGTTCAACGGATGCGCAAAGAGCGGTCGCACGGCACGTCGCGAGGCGTCGCATTGACGAATCATGCAGAGTTCTGCATACTCATGCATGTCAGTGAGCGCAGTGTGAGGAGAACCCCGTGACCGAGCGCGTCGTACTCGCCTACTCGGGCGGTCTGGACACCTCCGTCGCCATCGGCTGGATCGCCGAGGAGACGGGCGCCGAGGTCATCGCCGTCGCGGTGGACGTCGGCCAGGGCGGCGAGGACCTGGACGTCATCCGCAAGCGCGCACTCGCCTGCGGTGCCGTGGAGGCCGAGGTCGCGGACGCCAGGGACGAGTTCGCCGAGGAGTACTGCCTCCCGGCGATCAAGGCCAACGCCCTCTACATGGACCGCTACCCGCTGGTCTCCGCGCTGTCCCGGCCGACGATCGTCAAGCACCTCGTCGCCGCCGCCAAGAAGCACGGCGCCACCACGGTCGCCCACGGCTGCACCGGCAAGGGCAACGACCAGGTCCGCTTCGAGGCCGGCATCGTGGCCCTGGCACCGGACCTGAAGTGCATCGCCCCGGTCCGGGACTACGCGATGACCCGCGACAAGGCCATCGCGTTCTGCGAGGAGAAGAACCTCCCCATCGCGACCACCAAGAAGTCCCCGTACTCCATCGACCAGAACGTCTTCGGCCGCGCCGTCGAGACGGGCTTCCTCGAGGACATCTGGAACGCCCCGATCGAGGACATCTACGAGTACACCTCCGACCCGGCCGTCCCTCGTGAGGCCGACGAGGTGATCATCACCTTCAAGGAGGGCGTCCCGGTCGCCGTCGACGGCAAGCCGGTCACCGTCCTGCAGGCCATCCAGCAGCTCAACGAGCGCGCCGGCGCCCAGGGCATCGGCCGGATCGACATGGTGGAGGACCGTCTCGTGGGTATCAAGTCCCGCGAGGTGTACGAGGCTCCGGGCGCGATCGCGCTCATCACCGCCCACCAGGAGCTGGAGAACGTGACCGTCGAGCGTGAACTCGCCCGCTACAAGCGGCAGGTCGAGCAGCGCTGGGGCGAACTGGTCTACGACGGCCAGTGGTTCTCCCCGCTCAAGCGCGCCCTGGACGGCTTCATCGACGAGGCCAGTCAGCATGTCTCCGGCGACATCCGCATGACCCTGCACGGCGGCCGGGCGGTCGTCACCGGCCGCCGGTCGCAGGAGTCGCTGTACGACTTCAACCTCGCGACCTACGACACGGGCGACACGTTCGACCAGTCCGCGGCCAAGGGCTTCATCGACATCTACAGCCTGTCGTCGAAGATCGCGGCACGTCGTGATCTCGCAGGCGAAGCCTGACGCGGATCCTGCCCGACCGGCCCACTGGCCCGACGACCGCCTCCTCACTCGCCGTGGGGAGGCGGTGGCACACCGACACCCTCTAGGAGCGACCCAAGTGAGCAGCAACACCGGTGACGTACGGCTCTGGGGCGGCCGTTTCGCCGACGGTCCCGCCGAGGCCCTGGCGAAGCTGTCCGCGTCCGTCCACTTCGACTGGCGGCTCGCGCCGTACGACATCGCCGGCTCCCGGGCCCACGCGCGCGTGCTGCACAAGGCGGGGCTCCTCACGGACGACGAGCTGACGCGGATGCTGGCGGGCCTGGACCGGCTCGAGGCGGACGTCGCCGACGGCTCCTTCACCGGCACGATCGCCGACGAGGACGTCCACACGGCCCTGGAGCGCGGTCTGCTGGAGCGCCTCGGCCCCGAGCTGGGCGGCAAGCTGCGCGCGGGGCGCTCGCGCAACGACCAGGTCGCCACGCTCTTCCGTTTGTACCTGCGCGACCACGGCCGGATCATCGGCGGTCTGATCGCCGACCTCCAGGACGCCCTGATCGGCCTGGCGGAGGCGCACCCGGACGTGGCGATGCCCGGCCGCACCCACCTCCAGCACGCCCAGCCGGTGCTCTTCGCGCACCACGTGCTCGCCCACGTGCAGTCGCTGTCCCGGGACGCCGAACGGCTGCGCCAGTGGGACGAGCGGACGGCTGTGTCGCCGTACGGCTCCGGTGCCCTGGCCGGGTCCTCACTCGGCCTGGACCCGGAGGCGGTCGCCGAGGACCTGGGCTTCGAGCACGGCAGCGTGGCCAACTCCATCGACGGCACGGCCTCCCGTGACTTCGTCGCCGAGTTCGCCTTCATCGCCGCGATGATCGGCGTGAACCTCTCCAGGATCGCCGAGGAGGTCATCATCTGGAACACGAAGGAGTTCTCCTTCGTCACGCTCCACGACGCCTTCTCCACCGGCTCCTCGATCATGCCGCAGAAGAAGAACCCGGACATCGCCGAGCTGGCCCGTGGCAAGTCCGGCCGCCTGATCGGCAACCTGACGGGCCTGCTGGCGACCCTCAAGGCCCTCCCGCTCGCGTACAACCGCGACCTCCAGGAGGACAAGGAGCCGGTCTTCGACTCCATCGACCAGCTGGAGGTCCTGCTCCCGGCCTTCACCGGCATGATGGCCACGCTGACCGTGCACCGAGAGCGCATGGAGGAGCTGGCTCCGGCCGGGTTCTCGCTCGCCACCGACATCGCCGAGTGGCTGGTCAAGCAGGGCGTGCCGTTCCGGGTGGCGCACGAGGTGGCCGGTGAGTGCGTCAAGGTCGCCGAGGCCGAGGGCAAGGAGCTCGACGGACTCACGGACGAGCAGTTCGCGAAGATCAGCGCCCACCTCACCCCCGAGGTGCGCTCCGTCCTCAACGTCCCCGGCGCCCTCGCCTCCCGCAACGGCCGCGGCGGCACGGCCCCCGAGGCGGTCGCGGTGCAGCTCGCCGAGGTGAAGGCGGACCTCGCCGCGCAGCGGGCGTGGGCCACGGCCAAGCAGGCGTAGCAGGACTTACCGCCGAGGGGCCCGGACATCGCGTCCGGGCCCCTCGTGCTGTTTGGGCCCCTCGCGTGCTGTCCGGGCCCCTCGTGCTGTCCGCTCGCGCTCTCCGGTCGGGCCGGATAACGGATGGGTTTCAGCCACTGTCCGGATTCTTGACGCACGTCTACTCGGAGGTAACTATTCCGGTTGCGGTCGGCATTGCCGAACGACGGTCGGCCTGTACCGAGCACGAAAGGGACATCATGCGCGGACCAAGTGGAAGAAGCGGACGGCGAACAGCCCGGCTCCTCGGCGCCGCCGTGACCGCGGCGCTGTGCGCCATCGGCCTCGCGGCACCGGCCGGCGCGGACACCGTCGCCATCGCGCCACCAGGCGCCAACGACTGGTCCTGCAAGCCGGACGCGGCCCACCCGCAGCCGGTGGTGCTGGTGAACGGCACCTTCAAGACCTCGTACGAGAACTGGCTGACCCTCTCGCCCGCCCTGGTGAACGCCGGTTACTGCGTCTTCTCCTTCGACTACGGCGACATGGAGACCGCCCCGATCCCGGACTCGGCGGCCCAGCTGCGGGACTTCGTCAACGCCGTGCTCGGTGCGACCGGCGCCAAGAAGGTCGACATCGTCGGTCACAGCCAGGGCGGCATGATGCCCCGCTACTACGTCAAGTTCCTCGGCGGTGCCACCAAGGTCGACGACCTCGTCGGCATCGTGCCCTCCAACCACGGGACCAGCAACCCGCTCGCCCTCGCCGCCGGCGCCACCGTCTGCCCCTCCTGCGTCGACCAGACCGCCGGCTCGGCCTTCCTGGAGAAGCTCAACTCCGACCCGGAGACCCCGGTAGGCCCGGACTACACGGTGATCACCACCCGTGACGACGAGGTCGTGGTCCCGTACACCAGCGCCTTCCTCGACGGCCCGGCCTCCTACGTCACCAACGTGCTGCTCCAGGACCGCTGTCCGCTCGACACCACCGAACACGACCAGGCCCCCAAGTCGCCGCTGGTCGAGCAGTGGGTGCTCGACGCCCTGAACCGCAAGGGCCCGGCCGACCCGGCCTTCGAACCGCGCTGCGTCAGCACCGGGTGAATCGACAGGCCCCGGCGGTCAGCGCGGGGCGAATCCGAAGCCCCCGGTAGATTGGGGCGGGTTCCCGGCCCGCCGAGAGTGCAAGGAGCCCGCCATGCCGTTCAGCCTTCCCCATGCTCTCGGCCTCGCTCGAGCAGGGGAGACCCCGATGGCCGACGCCACGACGGCCACCGCGCACATCGGACTCGGACTGGCCGCCGTCGGCCGCCCGGGGTACATCAACCTCGGCCGCGACCGGGACCTTCCCGCCGACCGCACCGTCGACGCCCTGCGCGAGCGCACGCACGAACTCCTGGACGCCGCCTACGCGCAGGGCGTCCGCTACTTCGACGTCGCCCGTTCCTACGGCCGTTCGGAGGAGTTCCTCGCCGAATGGCTGTCCGCCCGCCCCGGGATCGACGACGTGGTGGTCGGCAGCAAGTGGGGCTACACCTACACCGCGCGGTGGACCACCGACGCCGAACAGCACGAGGTCAAGGACCACGGTGTCGCCACCTACGAGCGGCAGCGCGCCGAGACCGCCGCTCTGCTCGGCGACCGGCTCGACCTCTACCAGATCCACTCCGTCACCCCTGACAGCCCCGCGCTGACCGACAAGGAACTCCACGCCCGGCTGGCCGAGGCCGCCGCGCAGGGGCTCACCATCGGGTTCTCCACCAGCGGCCCGGCGCAGGCCGACGCGATCCGCGCCGCGCTCGCCGTGACGGTCGACGGCGAGCCGCTCTTCCGTACCGTCCAGTCCACCTACAACCTGCTGGAGACCTCCGCCGAGCCGGCCCTCGCCGAGGCCCACGACGCCGGGCTCACGGTGATCGTCAAGGAGGGCATGGCCAACGGACGGCTGGCGGACCCGCACGCACCGGAGACCTTGAAGGCCGTGGCGGCCGAGCTGTCCCTCGGCTGCGACGCGGTCGCCCTGGCCGTGATCCTGCGCCGGCCCTGGGCGGGTGTCGTCCTCTCCGGCGCGGCCACCACCGGCCAGCTCGCCTCGAACCTGCACGCCGCCGCCGTCGACCTGGACGAGGACCAGCTGGCCCGCCTCGAGGCGCTCGCCGAGGGCCCGCTCGCGTACTGGAAGCGGCGCGGACAGCTGCCCTGGCACTGAGACCACGCCGAGGTCGGCCCCTGACGAGACGAGCATGCCTACAATGAGACAATAATGTCTCATGTGGTCTATGGTTGTCTCATGGCCCTCGACCGTGACCACGTGCTGCGCAGCGCAGCCGCCCTGCTGACCCGCAAATCCACCGCGACCATGGACGAGGTCGCCAAGGCGGCCGGGATCAGCCGGGCCACGCTGCACCGCCACTTCGCCGGGCGCGACGCGCTCGTACGGGCCCTGGAGGTGCTCGGCATCGCGGAGTGCGAGGCGGCGCTCGACGCGGCCCGCTTGGACGAGGGCTCGGCGACGGACGCCGTACGCAGGCTCGTGCGCGAGATCCAGCCCGCGGCCGGGCTGCTCGCCTTCCTCTACGGCGAGAACCAGCTGTGGGAGGGCGAGGGGCAGAACGAGGGCTGGTCGCGGATCGACACCCGGATCACCGCGGTCTTCCTGCGCGGCCGGGACAGCGGCGAGTTCCGCGTCGACCTGCCCCCGGCCTGGCTCACCGAGGCGCTGTACGGACTGATCGCCTCGTGCGCCTGGGCCGTACTGGACGGCCGTGTGGCCGCCAGGGACTTCCCCGCCATGATCGCCGAGCTGTTGCTCGGCGGCGCCCTGCGAAGAGAGGAACCATGACCCGCACCCTGCAGCCGGCAAGGGCGCCGCAGGCGGAGAAGCGCCCGGGCCGGTGGCTCGCGCTCTGCGTCCTCGTGCTCGCCGTGCTGCTGGTGGCCGTGGACGCGACCGTCCTCGGCCTCGCCACCCCCTACATCAGCGAGGACCTCGGGCCCTCGGGCACCCAGCTCCTGTGGATCGGCGACGTCTACTCCTTCGTCATCGCCGGTCTGCTGGTCTCCATGGGCAGCCTCGGCGACCGCGTCGGCCGCAAGCGCGTCCTGCTCGGCGGTGCCACGGCCTTCGGCGCGATATCCGTCCTGAACGCCTACGCCCAGTCGCCGGAGACGATGATCCTGGCCCGGGCGCTCCTCGGTGTCGCGGGCGCGACCCTGATGCCCGCCACGCTCGCCCTGATCCGCAACATCTTCCACGACCCGCGCGAGCGCACCCTCGCCGTCGGCATCTGGGGCGCCACCGCCTCGGCCGGCACGGCGGTCGGCCCGATCGTCGGCGGCCTGCTGCTCGAGCACTTCTGGTGGGGCTCGGTCTTCCTCATCAACCTGCCGGTGATGGCGGTCCTGGTCCTGGTCGGCATCAGGACCCTGCCCGAATCCCACGACCCGGACCCGGGCCCGTGGGACCTGCCGAGCGTCGCCTTGTCGCTCGTGGGAATGATCGGCGCGGTGTACGCCGTGAAGGAGGCGGCCGCCCACGGATTCACCTGGCCGGCCATGGGCGCCGGGCTCCTCGGTGCCGCCGCGCTCCACGGCTTCGTACGCCGGCAACTGACGCTGCCGGTCCCGCTGCTGGACATGCGGCTGTTCCGGCGCCGGGGCTTCAGCGGTGCGGTGCTCGCGGACCTGCTGACCGTGCTCGGCATGTCCGGACTGGTCTTCTTCCTCTCCCAGTACCTGCAACTGGTCCAGGGCAGGCGTCCGTTCGAGGCCGGTCTCGCCGAACTGCCCGCCGCCGTCGGCGCGGTGGCGGCGGGCCTGGTGGCGGGCTCGGCGGCCCGGCGCTTCTCGGTACGGGCGGTGGTCTCGGGCGGGCTCGCCGCGGTGGGCCTGGCGCTGGCCGCACTCACCGTGCTCGACCGGACCACGGGCTACTCGCTGATCGGCACCGCGCTGCTGGTCGTGGGCGTCGGCGCGGGCCTGTCGTTCACCGTCACCGCGGACGTGATCCTCGCCGGCGTGCCCAAGGACCAGGCGGGCGCCGCCTCCGCGGTCTCGGAGACGGCGTACGAACTCGGCGCGGCCCTCGGCATCGCCCTGCTCGGCTCGATCGTCACGGGCACCTACCGGAGCTTCCCGGCCCCGGCCGGCACCCCGGCCGAGGCGCACGCGTCACTGGGCGGCGCGGTGGAAGCGGCGGCGGGCCTTCCGCCGGCCACCGCCCAGGCACTGCTGACGTCGGCCCGCGAGGCGTTCGTCGAGGGCCTGAGATGGGCGACGGGTGCCGGAGCGGTGATCCTGCTGGCGACTGCGGTGGCAGCGTGGTTCCTGCTGCGGGGCCAACGGCTGGAGAGTACGTCGTAAGCCGTTGGGGGCTGCGCCCCTTGCGGCTACGCCGCCTTCGCCTTCGTGGCGTACATGTCCACGTACTCCTGCCCCGAGAGCCGCATGACCTCCGTCATCACGGAATCGGTGACGGCCCGCAGCACATAGCGATCCCGATCCATCCCCTCGTACCGAGAGAACTCCATCGGCTCACCGAACCGCACGGTGACCCGCCCCGGACGGGGCATCCCCCGCCCGCCGGGCTGCAACTTGTCCGTGCCGATCATCGCGAACGGCACCACCGGCGCCCCGGTCATCAGCGTCAGCCGCGCGATACCGGTGCGCCCCCGGTACAGGCGCCCGTCGGGCGAGCGCGTGCCCTCCGGGTAGATGCCGAAGACCTTGCCCTCCTCCAGCACGCGGCGCCCGGTCATCAGCGCGGCCACACCGCCGCTCGCGCCGTCCCGGTCGACCGGGATCATGCCGACGCCCGTGAAGAACCAGGCCATCAGCCGGCCCTTGGGGCCCTTGCCCGTGACGTACTCGTCCTTGCCGATGAAGAGCACCTGCCGCTTGGTCACGAGCGGCAGCACGATCGAGTCGATGAACGTCAGGTGGTTGCCGGCCATGATGACCGGGCCGTCGGCCGGGATGTGCTCCGCACCCTCCACCTGTGGGCGGAACATCAGGCGCATGATCGGTCCGAGCACTGCCTTGATGAGCGCGAAGCGGGACAACGGGCCCTCCGGTGTCAAGGGATGCGGTGTGAGTCTGTGCAGGTGAGGACGATACTCGTGACACCCGGGGTGTCGCACACCGGGTTCACCGAGTGGATACGCGTCATTGACGAGTGTTTACCTGCGATGGCGGTGTTGTTGCACGTTCGTCATCCGCCGGACGGGTGTGGCGCACACCGCGCCGACGATTGACGGGCCGCCAGCCCGGGTGTCCGTCAACGCCGTCGGCATGCACCCGGGAGGACGGCCCCCGTCCGCCGCGCGTTCCCGCACACGTCTCCCGGACGTCACCCGTCCGCACCTACGATCGAGCCGTTTCGAACAGGTGTGGCGAGAGGAACACATGGGCGCGCAGGAGTCTTACGGGCAGGGGCAGGGGCAGGGGCAGGGGACCGGTCGGCGGGCGCTGCTCGGGGCCGCGGTCACCGGCGCCGGCGCGGCGGTTCTCGGACTGCCCGGGGTCGCCGGAGCGGACGCGCGGCACACGGGCGGCGGGCTCAAGGGCCTGCCCGTGCCGACGATCATCGGCCACCGTGGAGCCAGTGGCTACCGCCCCGAGCACACGTTCGGCTCCTACAACCTGGCGCTCGACCTGGGCGCGGACATCGTGGAGGCCGGTGACCTGGTGCCCACCAAGGACGGCCACCTGGTGTGCCGGCACGAACCGGAGATCGGCGGGACCACCGATGTCGCCGACCACCCCGAGTTCGCCGACCGCAGGAAGACCAAGGTCCTGGACGGTGTCCCCACCACCGGCTGGTTCACAGAGGACTTCACGCTCGCCGAGCTGAAGACGCTGCGTGCGATCGAGCGCATCCCCGCCACCCGCCAGCACAACACCCTCTACAACGGCCGCTGGGAGATCCCCACCTTCGAAGAGGTCCTGAAGTGGCAGGACGAGCAGACCCGCAAGCGCGGCAAGCAGGTGTGGATCTACCCCGAGACCAAGCACCCCACGTACTTCCGCAAACAGGGTCTCGACATGGAGCAGTTGCTCTCCAAGGCCCTGCGCAAGCACGGCAAGGACCGGAAGCACTCACCGGTGATCATCCAGTCCTTCGAGCCGAGCAGCATCCAGCGGCTGAACAAGCTCGTCGACAACCCGCTCGTCGTGCTCCTGTCCGCCGCGAACACCCGCCCCTTCGACTTCGTCGCGTCGGGCGACCCGCGCACGGTCGCCGACCTCGTCACCCCGAAGGGCCTGAAGGAGATCGCGTCCTACGCCCAGGGCATCGGACCCACCCTCGACCTGGTCATCCCGAAGGACGCGAAGGGCAACCTCACCAAGCCCTCCACACTGGTCGCCGACGCGCACGCCGCGGGCCTGATCCTGCACCCGTACACGATGCGCGACGAGAACACCTTCCTGCCCGCCGACTTCCAGAAGGGCACCGACCCGACGGCCTACGGTGACGTCTTCGGCGCCTTCCGGACCTACTTCGCGACCGGCATCGACGGCGTCTTCACCGACAACGCCGACACCGGCGTGCTCGCCCGCGAGGACTTCCTGCGCGGCTGAGCGGTCGACACGCGCCACGAGTCCCCCGTCGGGATGACTCCCGTCCGCCCCGGCAACCCCCGCCGGGGCGGACGCGTCCCGTCGCGTATGAGGCACGAGATGGTCAGCACCCTGCGTCCGCTGCTCGCCGCCGAGGCCTCGGCGGAGGCACACGCGGCCGGGATGGAGCCGAGCGATCTGGAACAAGCGGTGTGGCTACGGCTCCTGGAGCGGCTTGAGGCCGACCGGCCGCTCGCCGACCCGCAGGAATGGCTGCGCCGAGCGGTGCGTCTGGAGGTGCGCCGCGGCCGACGTTCCGCCCGCCTCGAACTGCCGTACCGCGGCGACCCGGCCGACGACACCCGACCCGGCCCCGAGCAGCAGGCGCTCCTCGCCGCCCGCCGCCGGGCATTGCACGCCGCCGTGCGCCGCCTGCCCGGCCGCTGTCCCCGCCTCATGGCGGCGTTGCTCTCCCCGCAGGACCTGACCTACCGGGAAATCGCAGGGGAGTTGGGTATCTCACAAGGGAGTCTTGGCCCGGAACGCTCCAAATGCCTGGGATGTCTGCGTCGATTGCTTGCGGCGGAGGTTGCGGCCCTCGAACCGCGGGGATAGGAGTGGGGGACGACCGGTGATCAGGTGAGCGGGAGGCGTGCGCACATGGGCATGAGCGTGACCATCTCTGTGGCGACCGAGCAGGACGCCGAGCAGATCTTCAGGCTGCAGTACCTCTGCTTCCAGAGCGAAGCCGCGCTGTACGGCAACTACCGCATCGATCCGCTCGTCCAGACCCTGGACTCCGTCCGCGAGGAGGTCGCCTCGGACTGCGTCTTCGTGGCGCGGCTGGGCGAGGAGGTGGTCGGCTCGGTACGCGGCAGCGTGACGGAGGACGGGGCCGCCTCGATCGGCAAACTCTGCGTCCACCCGCGGCTGCAGGGCCACGGCATCGGCGCCCGGCTGCTGCGCGCGGCGGAGGCGGCACTGGTGGAGCGGCACGGCGCGAAGAAGTTCCGCCTGAGCGCCGGCCACCGCAGCGAGGGCAACCTGCGCCTGTACCGCCGGGTCGGCTACGAGACGGTGGGCACGGCTCAGGGAGCGGACGGCGTACCGATGATCGTCCTGGAGAAGCCGGCGAGTACCTACGCCACGACGGCGTAGGGGAAGAGCGCCCCGCAAGGGGCGCGTCCCGCCGAGCTCAGGCCGCCTCCGCCTGACGCGCGGCCCCCTTCCGCAACCAGTACATGGCCGACAGCGGCAGCAGCACCGGAATGAAGACGTACCCCATGCCGTAGTCCGACCACACGGTCGCGTCGGGAAAGGCGGACGGCTCGACCAGCGTCCACGTCCCGACGGTGAGCACACCGACCAGCTCGGCCGCACAGCACACCAGCGCCGCCCGGCGGGCCGTCTCACCGCCGCGCACGAGCGAGTACGTGATGAATCCGTAGACGACGCCGGCGACCGCGGACAGGGAGTACGCGAGCGGAGCCTTGTCGAACTGCGTCGAGATCTGTACGACCGACCGCGACACCGCCCCCACCACCATCACCCCGTACAGCCACACCAGCAGCATCCCGGGTCCGCCGATGAGCCGCGTCCTGCCCGGCTTCTCCTGCGTGGCCGTCATCTCAGCCTCCCCAGATGTCATAGAGCCGCACCTCCAGCACGGCGAGGACCACACCGCCGGCCGCGACCGTCACCGAACCCCACCGGGTGCGCTCGGCCAGCGACATGAAGCCCGCCGCCGGGATGCACGCGAAGGCGCCCAGCAGATACGCCACGAAGATCGTCGTGCCCTGCGCCGGCTTCTCGCCCCGAGCCAGCTGGACGATGCCGACGACCAGCTGGACGAGGGCCAGCAGCGTCACCACGGCCATGCCGATGAAGTGCCAGTCCTTCGTCGGCTGATCGCGGTACGCGGCCCAGCCGCACCAGGCGGCGAGCAGCAGCGCGGCGACACCGGTCGCCAGCGTCAGGGCATCAAGCATGCCGCGACCCTATTACGGGCCAAAAGCGCCGATGTCCCCGCCCCCGTGGCCGACCGCGGCGCCGCCCCGCCGGCCGTGGCGTTGACCACACCCGGCGCCATCCGTCCGCTATTCGGACAGTCGTGTCAGGTCCCGGTCCGGCGTCTGCTTTACTTGCATCCATGACCACGACGAGCTGCCGCACTGTTGCGACCGAGGCGACCATGACGCCCGGTGCTCGTTGTATGTGTCGAATGTGCGCCTGCTAGAGGGCCCCCGCACCTCCCAGAGTCTCGCGCCCCGAAGCGAGACCGCCGTGGAATGTCCGTACGCACGTCTCGTACGCGACTGACCCCCCGCGCACACGTTCTCCCCGGTTCGATCGCCCTTGCGAGAACCGTGCCGCGTTGCCACACGCACCCGTGCCCGGCGCACACCCACGCCCTGCACTCGACAGTGACGGAAACCCAGTGATCACCACATCGGGCCTGACGAAAATCTACCGGGCCGACCGTTCGCGCGGCCGCGAGGTGACCGCCCTCGACGGCGTCGACCTGCACGTACGCGAGGGCGAGGTGTACGGCGTCATCGGCCAGTCCGGCGCCGGCAAGTCCTCGCTCATCCGCTGCGTCAACCTCCTCGAGCGCCCCACCTCCGGCACGGTCACGGTGGCCGGCCAGGACCTGACCGCCCTCGCCGGCCGCGGACCACGCGCCGGCAAGGAGCTGCGCGCGGCGCGCAGCCGGATCGGCATGGTCTTCCAGCACTTCAACCTGCTGTCCTCGCGCACCGTCCAGGACAACGTCGAGCTGCCCCTGGAGATCCTCGGCAAGTCCGGGAAGGAACGCTCCCGCAAGGCTCTCGAGCTCCTCGACCTCGTCGGTCTCGCCGACAAGGCCAAGGTCTACCCGGCCCAGCTCTCCGGCGGCCAGAAGCAGCGCGTCGGCATCGCCCGCGCCCTCGCCGGCGACCCCAGGGTGCTGCTCTCCGACGAGGCGACCAGTGCCCTCGACCCGGAGACCACCCGGTCCATCCTCCAGCTGCTGCGCGACCTCAACCGGCAGCTCGGCCTGACCGTCCTGCTCATCACCCACGAGATGGACGTCGTCAAGAGCGTCTGCGACTCGGCCGCCCTCATGGAGAAGGGCCGCATCGTCGAGTCCGGCACGGTCGGCGAACTGCTCGCCACCCCCGGCTCCCGCCTGGCCTCCGCCCTCTTCCCGGTCGGTGGCCGGGCATCCGGCGACGACCGGACCGTCGTCGACGTCACCTTCCAGGGCGAGGCCGCCACGCAGCCCGTCATCTCCCAGCTGTCCCGCACCTACAACATCGACATCTCGATCCTGGGCGCCGCCATCGACACCGTCGGCGGCCTCCAGGTCGGCCGGATGCGCATCGAACTGCCCGGCCGCTACGAGGACAACGTCGTGCCGATCGGCTTCCTGCGCGAGCAGGGCCTGCAGATCGACGTGGTGGGCCGCCAGGAGGCCCCGCTGGTGAAGGAAGGTGCCAAGTGACCTGGACCGATTTCTCGGCGATGCAGCCCCTGCTGTCCCAGGCCTCCTGGGACACCCTCTACATGGTCGGCTGGTCCACCCTCATCGCCGTCGTCGGCGGCCTGCCGCTCGGCGTGCTGCTGGTGCTGACCGACCGCGGCGGGCTGCTCCAGAACGTCGTGGCCAACAAGGTCCTCGGGCAGGTCGTGAACATCGCCCGCTCGATGCCGTTCATCATCCTGATGGTCGCGCTGATGAGCTTCACGCGCTGGGTCACCGGGACCACGATCGGCCGCGAGGCCGCCATCGTGCCCCTCGCGATCGGCGCCGTCCCGTTCTTCGCGCGCCTCGTCGAGACGGCTGTCCGCGAAGTGGACGGCGGCCTCGTCGAGGCCGTGCAGGCGATGGGCGGCAACACCTGGACCGTCGTGCGCAAGGTCCTCGTGCCGGAGGCGCTGCCCTCCCTGATCTCCTCCGCGACCACCACCGTCGTCGCCCTCATCGGCTACTCCGCGATGGCCGGCACGGTCGGCGCCGGCGGCCTCGGCGACATCGCCATCCGCTACGGCTACCAGCGCTTCGAGACCCAGCTGATGTGGATCACCGTGGCGGTCCTGGCCGTCGTCATCTCGCTCATCCAGTTCGCCGGCGACTTCGCGGCCCGCGCCCTGCATCGCCGCGGCGGCCGCTCCGGACCGGCGCCGAAGCTGCGGCTGCTGAAGGAGAAGGAGCCCGCGGCGGCCGACGTGAGCAAGGTCGCCTGAGTCACGCCGGGCCCGCGCATCCCCTGAACTCCCCGTGAACCATGACGGGGTAGCACCACCCATAAGGAAAGGCACTTTTCGTGCGTAACACCGCCAAGATCACCACCGCCGTCCTCGCCGCGGGAGCCCTCACCCTGGGGCTCAGCGCCTGCGGCTCCGGCAAGAGCAGCTCCGCCTCCTCCGGCTCCGACGGCCCGCTCGTCGTCGCCGCGAGCCCCACCCCGCACGCCGAGATCCTCGACTTCGTCAAGGACAACCTGGCGAAGAAGGCGGGCCTCGACCTTCAGGTCAAGGAGTTCACCGACTACGTCACGCCGAACACGGCGACCGAGGACGGGTCGGTCGGTGCCAACTACTTCCAGAACCAGCCGTACCTGGACGACTTCAACAAGAAGAACGGCACCCACATCGTGCCCGTCGTCACGGTGCACCTGGAGCCGCTCGGCCTGTACTCCCACAAGATCAAGAAGGCCGACGAGCTGAAGAGCGGCGCGACCGTCGCCATTCCGAACGACACGGTCAACGAGGCGCGTGCGCTGAAGCTGCTCGCCGCGAAGGGGCTCGTCACGCTGAAGAGCGGTGTGGGCAACGAGGCGACTCCGCAGGACATCGCCGAGAACCCGAAGAACCTCAAGTTCAAGGAGCTGGAGGCGGCCCAGACCCCGCGCTCCCTGGACGACGTGGACGCCGCGGTGATCAACGGCAACTACGCCATCTCCTCCGGCCTCAAGCCCGCCAAGGACGCCCTCGTCCTGGAGTCCGCGAAGAACAACCCCTACGGCAACTTCCTCGCGGTCAAGAAGGGCAACGAGAACGACCCGCGGGTCGAGAAGCTGGCCAAGCTCCTCGTCTCCCCCGAGGTCAAGAAGTTCATCGAGGACAAGTACCAGGGATCGGTCATCGCGTCCTTCTGATCCCGACGATCGACTGCCGTCGGCGCCGCGTACAACCGCGTGCAGCGCGTATCGCCACGCACGGGGTCCGCTCCCTCACCGGGTGTGGACCCCGTGGTGCGTTTCGCTGCCTCCATGCTGCATGCTGGGCAGTTCAGCAGGCCCTGACGGTTCTTCGAAGGTTACGGAGCGGCGCAATGACGAGCACCTTCCCCAACGTCTCCATCAGCACGGAGCGTTTGGTCCTGCGCCCTCTCGACGAGGACGACGTCCCCGCGCTGGCCGAGATGATGAACGACGAACTGGTCGGCGCCTGGACCGACGTGCCCCAGCCGTTCACCGAGGAGGGCGCCCGCACCTGGATCACCGAGTACGCGCCCGCGGAGCGCGCCGCGGGCCGGGGCCTCGAGCTCGCCGTCACCGAGTTCCTCACCCAGCGCCTGGTGGGCGTCATCCAGCTCACCAGGACCAACTGGCATGTGCGGTCCACCGAACTGTCGTACATCATCGCGCCCTGGGCACGCGGCGAGGGCTACGCCTCCGAAGCCGCGCTCGCGACCGCCCAATGGCTCTTCGGCGACCAGAACTTCGAGCGGATCGAACTGCGCACCGCGGCCGACAACACCGCCTCGCAGCAGGTCGCCCAGAAGATCGGCTGCATCAGCGAGGGCGTCCTGCGCAACGCCTGCATAGCGCACGTCCGTGCGGAGGACGGCAGCTGGACGGACGTACGGACCGACTTCATCGTGTGGAGCCTGCTGCCGGAGGACCTCGACGGGGTCAGCGACGAGCTGGCCGACACGGGGGGTTTCACGTCGTTCCCCAACTGGAACTGACAGCGAGGGACCGCTCCCACGGACCGAGCCCGGGGCGAGTGCACCCGGCCGAACGGGATACGCTCACGGAGCCCGCCGTACGGGCTGCCCCCTGACGACCTGCGCGAAAAACCTGGAGACTGACGACGATGGCCGACCGGGTCACGGTGATCGGCTGGGACGGCTCGCCGCTGACCGCCGCGGCGCGTTCCGCCCTCGGGGCCGCCACGCTCGTCGCCGGCGCCGCCCACCACCTCGCCCTTCCCGAAGTGCCTCCGGCCGCCGAGCGCATCCGCCTCGGCAGTGTCGCCCTCGCCGCCCGCCGTATCGCCGCCCACCGCGGCACCGCCGTCGTCCTCGCCGACGGCGACCCGGGCTTCTTCGGTGTCGTACGCACGCTGCGCGACCCCGAGTACGGCCTGGAGGTCGAAGTCGTCCCCGCCGTCTCCTCCGTGGCCGCCGCCTTCGCGCGCGCCGGGATGCCCTGGGACGACGCACAAGTGGTCGTCGCACACCGCCGCACCCTGCGACGCGCGGTCAACGTATGCCGCGCCCACACCAAAGTCGCGGTCCTCACCTCACCGGGAGCCGGGCCCGCCGAGCTCGGACTGCTCCTCGACGGCGTCCACCGCACCTTCGTCATCTGCGAGGAGCTGGGCACCGAACGGGAACAGGTCACCGTCGTCACCTCGGACAAGGCCGCCGACCACACCTGGCGCGACCCCAACGTCGTCATCGTCATCGGCGGACCCGTCACCGCGGCCGACGGCGGCTGGATCGCCGGCCGCGATCCGGGCGCCGGACCGCGCGGCTGGGCCCTGCCCGCCGAAGCGTACGGCGGGGGACTCGGTGAAGGAGAGACGGATCTGCTGCGGGCCACCCAACTCGCCCGCCTCGGGCCACGGGTGGGCGACCTGGTGTGGGACATCGGCAGCGGCAGCGGCGCGTTCGCCGTGGAGGCCGCCCGCTGCGGGGCCGCCGTCATCGCCGTCGACCAGGACCCCGACGCATGCGGCCG
The DNA here is from genome assembly GCF_002920635.1 of Streptomyces sp. Ru72. Classification (GTDB taxonomy): domain Bacteria; phylum Actinomycetota; class Actinomycetes; order Streptomycetales; family Streptomycetaceae; genus Streptomyces. The sequence goes on from NZ_PQSR01000036.1 coordinate 40,206, forward strand.
CACCACGGCCGCCGCACGCCGCTTCGGCGTCCAGATCCAGGTCGTGCACGGCACCGCCCCGCACGTCCTGGAGAACCTGCCCGAACCGGACGTCGTCCGCGTCGGCGGCGGGAGAGTGGCCGTCGTCTCCGCCGTCGCCGACCGCCGCCCCCAGCGCATCGTCACTCACGCCGCGACCCGCGACGCGGCCGAACTCGTCGGCAGGGACCTGACGGAACACGGCTACGACGTCGAGTGCGCCCTGCTGCAGTCCGTCGAACTCGACACGCGGGCCTGGACGGAGAAGGAGCGGAGCGTCGCGTTCCTGCTCAGCGGCCGATTGGCCGAACGCTCCCCGTGATCCGGTTGTCGTACCGGCGCGGTAGGCTGGCCGACCGTCGTACCGTACTCGGGTGATCCGGCATTCATCAGTCAATGTCCGGAAAGCGCACCTCTTTTGGGGTGGAGGCGGTACGGCCGGACCGGAGGGCGCGCAACGTGGCGCAGTCCACAGCGGGCCGTCGCGGATCACCCTGTCGCGACGGCGGGACGACCGGGACAATGCCGTTCAATGGCTTTGTCGTCATTGTGGGCGGGTCGTTCGTGCCGCTGGGCACGCACGCTCGTTCTTCACTGCGGGCGGTCGGCGTGCCGTTCCGGGCCAGCTGGTCGTAGAAGCACTAACCGATGGGCGAGGGGTACGCATGACCGACACCGGCCAGATCCCGGGCGAGGGGCTGCCGGAGAACGCAGGCATGGTGGAGCAGCCGGGCGTCCTCGCGCCGGACGCGTACACCTACCTCGACCCTTCCGACAGCGCTCCCGAGGACGACGACCTGCTCCTGATGCCGGGCCAGCAGGGCGCGTGGGGCAACGAGATGCCGCAGCACGCCCCGGCTCCGGCGCCCTACCTCCACGAGCCCGGCCCGCACGAGGCGGCCGGCCGGGACAGCGGCTCCATCGACGTCGGCGCGGTCCGTACGCCGCCCGCGTCGCAGGCGACGCCGCGCCGCCCGCTGCACCTCGGCCCGCCCATTCCGGACACCTCCGCGAGCCCGGTCCGCACGCTCTCCGACCGCGGTCCTGCGGACGCCCCGATGCGCCCCTCCGGGCCGCCCACGAGCGGTCCCGAGTACCTCGACGTGCCGCAGTCGGGGGAGAACTCCCCGCAGGGAGCGGTCCCCTGGGGACCTCCACCGCAGCAGCACACCGTGCCGCCGGTGGGCACCGAGGGGACGGCCACAGAAACGGTCGTGCCGGCACCGGCGCCCGAGCACGCGCCGACGGTTCAGCCGACCGCCGCGCCGGTCGCCCCGGAGGCCGCGCCCGTGACCGCCGAGGTCGCGCCGGAGCCCCCGCAGGGCTCCGGCCCGCTGGGCGACTCGGAGCCGCAGCAGGTGCCGCAGCCGACGCCCGAGGCCCCGCAGGCAGCGCACGGCGTGCCGGCCCCGGAGGGCGCGCTCGGCATGCCCGGGCAAGGCCAGGCCGAGGTGGCCGACGACACCGGGCACGTCCTGCCGGACGGCGCGGTGAACGACGGCACGCAGGGGGACGCCTGGCAGAACGAGGGCTCGCAGCATCCCGGAGCCGTACCGGCGCCGGATGCCGCACCGGCGCAGGACGGAACGCCCGCCGGGTTCGCCCCGCAGGCCCCGGACGCCGGGCCCGTGGCGGATGCCGCCCCGGACTTCGGGGCCGTACCGCCCGTGGACGGCGAGCCGCACGTCGGCGTGGCCGCGCCCGCGGCCGAAGCGGGGCAGGCCCGGCAGGCCGCGGAGGCCCACGTTCCGGCGCCCGCCGTCCAGCCGACGGCTCCCGCCCCGGACCACCAACACGTCGCCGACGCCGCGGCCGAGCAGGAAGTCCACGATCCGGGCCAGACCCCGGCCGAGCAGGTCCACGACCCCAGCTGGACCCCGGCCGAGCAGGCCCACGACCCCAGCTGGACCCCGGCCGAGCAGGCCCACGACCCCGGCCGGACCCCGGCCGTGGCACCCGCACCGGACCAGCACGCGCCTTTCGCGGACGCCGAGGCCCGGACTCCTGACACCCCGGTGGTGTTCGCCGGGCCCGCGCCGCAGCAGGGCCCCCAGGAGGCGCAGCCCGAGGGAGCCGAGCCCGCGCAGGCCGTTTCGGTGGGCGGACCCGCCCAGGCGCACGGCGAGCAGGAGGCGGGCGGCGAGCCGGCCGCCGAAGCCGATGTGCCCGCCGATGCCCCCGGCATCCCGGACGATGCCGCCGGTACGCGGGCCGACGCGCCCGTGGAGCCCCAGGCCGACCAGTCGTTCGGCCGGTTCGTGCCCGTCGAGGGCACCGTGCCGACCACCCCGCACCTGGCCCCCACCCCGCCGCACGCCCTGACCGTGCCGCCCCTGCCCGCCCAGGAGCAGCCGCCCGCCGGGGAATCCGCTCCGGCCGCCCGGCAGGAGGATCCGGCGGTGCAGGAGCCCGTCGCCATGGTTCCCGGCCCCCGCGAGGGCGAGGCCCCCGCCCCGGAGCCGCATGCCGAGGAGCCCGTGGCCGCACAGCAGGCGGACGACCTCGACACCCGGGCCGCCGACCAGGAGGAGAGCACGGCCGCCGTGGAAGAAGCACGACAGTCCACCGGCCCGGCGGCGCCCGGATACGACGACGCCGAGCGTGAAGCCGTCCTGCGCGTGATGCGCGAGCGCCGCGACATCCGCAACGGCTTCCGCGGCGACCCGATCCCGCACGACGTGCTGCTGCGCGTCCTGGAGGCCGCCCACACGGCCCCCTCCGTGGGCCACTCGCAGCCCTGGGACTTCGTGGTCATCCGCTCCGCCGAGACGCGCCGCACGATGCACGAACTGGCCATGCGCCAGCGTGAGGCGTACGCCAAGTCGCTGCCCAAGGGCCGGGCGAAGCAGTTCAAGGAACTGAAGATCGAGGCCATTCTCGACACACCGGTGAACATCGTGGTCACCGCCGACCCCACCCGGGGCGGCCGCCACACCCTCGGTCGGCACACCCAGCCGCAGATGGCGCCGTACTCCTCCGCGCTCGCCGTCGAGAACCTGTGGCTCGCGGCCCGCGCCGAGGGCCTCGGCGTCGGCTGGGTCAGCTTCTTCGACGAGCGCGAGATGGTCCGCGCCCTCGGCCTGCCCGAGCACCTGGAGGTCGTGGCGTACCTGTGCGTCGGGTACGTCGACGAGTTCCCGGAGGAGCCCGAGCTGATGCAGGCGGGCTGGTCCAAGCGCCGCCCGCTGTCCTGGGTCGTGCACGAGGAGACGTACGGCCGTCGCGCGCTGCCGGGCGAGGAGCCGCACGACCTGCTCGCCGAGACCGTCGCCGGCATCCGCCCGCTGGACGCCAAGGCGCTCGGCGAGGCGTGGGAGCGGCAGAAGCGGATGACCAAGCCCGCGGGCGCCCTCGGCATGCTGGAGATCATCTCCGCGCAGCTGTCCGGGCTGTCCCGGCAGTGCCCGCCGCCGATCCCGGAGCCCGCGGCCGTCGCCATCTTCGCGGGCGACCACGGCGTGCACGCCCAGGGCGTCACCCCGTGGCCCCAGGAGGTGACGGGCCAGATGGTCGCCAACTTCCTCGGCGGGGGAGCGGTCTGCAACGCCTTCGCCAACCAGGTCGGTGCCGAGGTCTGCGTGGTCGACGTGGGCGTGGCCGCCGATCTGCCCGCCACCCCCGGTCTGCTGCCGCGCAAGGTCCGCGCGGGCACGGCCGACATGACGACCGGTCCCGCGCTCAGCCGCGAGGAGGTCAAACAGGCGATCGAGGTCGGCATCGAGACGGCACGCGACCTGGTCGCGGCCGGGAACAAGGCGCTGCTCACCGGCGAGATGGGCATCGCGAACACGACGGCCTCGGCCGCCCTCATCGCCGTCTTCACGGACACCGACCCGTCGGAGGTGACGGGCCGCGGCACCGGTATCAACGACGAGACCCTGGCCCGCAAGACCGAGGTCGTACGCCGGGCCATCGAACTCCACCAGCCGGACCCGGCCGACCCGATCGGCGTCCTGGCGGCGTTCGGCGGCCTGGAGCACGCGGCGATGGTGGGCCTGCTGCTCGGCGGCGCGTCCCTGCGCACGCCGGTCATCCTGGACGGCGTCAGCGCCGGCGCCGCCGCCCTCGTGGCGCGCGCGATCGCCCCCGAGGTCCTCGCGGCCTGCATCGCGGGCCACCGCAGCGCGGAGCCGGGCCATGTGGCCGCCCTGAACAAGCTGGGCCTTCGCCCCCTGGTCGACCTGGACCTCCGCCTCGGCGAGGGCACGGGCGCCCTGCTGGCCCTGCCGCTGGTCCAGAGCGCGGCGCGGGCGATGCACGAGGTGGCGACGTTCGACTCGGCGGGCGTCACCGAGAAGTAGCACCACACCACGTCCGCGTGCAGGGGCGGCTCAGCCTTCGACCAGGTGAGCCGCCCCTGACGTCCGCACCATAGAATTCCGCACGTCAGGCCCCTCCAAAGCCGCAGAGGCCGCCGTCCCCACCGCCGCACGAGGAGCCGCACCTCCATGGCCGAACACCCCCCGTACCCCGTAGGGCTCCGCCTGACCGGACGCCGCGTCGTCGTCCTCGGCGGCGGCCAGGTCGCCCAGCGCCGCCTCCCCGCGCTCATCGCGGCAGGCGCGGACGTCGTCCTCGTGTCCCCGGAAGCGACCCCCTCGGTCGAAGCCATGGCGGACGCGGGCGAGATCACCTGGAAGAAGCGCCCGTACGAGGACGGCGACCTCGCGGACGCCTGGTACGCCCTGATCGCCACCAGCGACCCCGAAACGAACTCCCGGGCCTCGGCGGAGGCAGAGGCGAACCGGGTGTGGTGCGTCCGCTCCGACGACGCCGACGCGGCCACCGCGTGGACCCCGGCGACCGGCCACAGCGAGGGCGTCACGGTCGCCGTCCTCACCACCGAGGCCAGGGGTCGCGACCCCCGGCACACCGCCGCCATCCGCGACGCCGTGGTGGAGGGACTGCGCGACGGCACCCTGGTGGCTCCGCACCACCGCACCCGCACCCCCGGCGTGGCGCTCGTCGGCGGCGGCCCCGGCGACCCGGACCTGATCACCGTCCGCGGGCGGCGGCTGCTCGCCGAGGCGGACGTGGTCATCGCCGACCGCCTCGGCCCCCGGGACCTGCTCGCCGAACTCCCGCCGCACGTCCAGGTGATCGACGCGGCGAAGATCCCGTACGGCCGCTTCATGGCCCAGGAGGCCATCAACAACGCGCTGATCGAGCACGCCAAGCAGGGCAAGTCGGTGGTTCGCCTCAAGGGCGGCGACCCGTACGTCTTCGGCCGCGGCATGGAGGAGGTGCAGGCGCTCGCCGAGGCGGGCATCCCGTGCACGGTCGTCCCGGGCATCTCCAGCTCGATCTCCGTGCCGGGCGCGGTCGGCATCCCCGTCACGCATCGCGGTGTCGCACACGAGTTCACAGTGGTCAGCGGGCATGTCGCCCCTGACGACGAGCGTTCGCTGGTCGACTGGCCGTCCCTGGCTCGGCTGACGGGCACGCTCGTGATCCTCATGGGTGTCGACAAGATCGGGAAGATCGCCGAGACGCTCGTCGCCCACGGCAAGGCGCCGGACACCCCCGTCGCCCTGGTCCAGGAGGGCACGACGGCCGCCCAGCGCCGGGTCGACGCGACGCTGGCGACGGTCGCGGAGACGGCGCGGGAGCAGGACGTGAAGCCCCCGGCGGTCATCGTCATCGGCGAGGTCGTGACGGTGGGACCGGGGCCGGTCGAGTAACCCGGGGTAACACGTCCCGTTCCAGCCGTTGGCACCGCTCCCCCGACAAGGCAGTATCACCCTGTGGCCGCTTTCATCACCGTTGAGGACCCCGACGACCCGCGCCTCACCGACTACACGGGTCTGACCGACGTGGAGCTGCGCCGCAAGCGCGAACCCGCCGAGGGACTGTTCATCGCCGAGGGCGAGAAGGTCATCAGACGGGCCAAGGCGGCCGGCTACGAGATGCGTTCCATGCTGCTGTCCTCGAAGTGGGTCGACGTCATGCGGGATGTCATCGACGAGCTGCCGGCCCCGGTGTACGCGGTCAGCCCGGAACTGGCCGAACAGGTCACCGGCTACCACGTGCACCGCGGCGCCCTCGCCTCCATGCAGCGCAAGCCGCTGCCGGCGGCGGACGAACTCCTGACCTCCGCCCGCCGGGTCGTGATCATGGAATCCGTGAACGACCACACCAACATCGGGGCGATCTTCCGCTCCGCCGCCGCCCTCGGGATGGACGCGGTCCTGCTGTCACCCGACTGCGCCGACCCGCTGTACCGGCGCAGTGTGAAGGTGTCCATGGGCGCGGTCTTCTCGGTGCCGTACGCACGCCTCGACACCTGGCCGAGGGGCCTGGAGTCGGTCCGCGAGGCCGGCTTCACGCTTCTCGCGCTCACCCCCGACGAGAAGGCCAAGACGCTCGACGAGGCGGCTCCGCACCAGATGGACCGGGTCGCGCTGATGCTCGGCGCGGAGGGCGACGGGCTGTCCACCCAGGCGCTGGTCGCGGCGGACGAATGGGTCCGCATCCCCATGGCCCACGGCGTCGACTCCCTCAACGTGGGCGCGGCGGCCGCGGTCGCCTTCTACGCGGTCGCAACCGGCCGCCCCCGGTCCTAGCCCCCGTCTTCCGGGTCGGCCCGGTCGGTGGTCCCCGGTCGTCCGCCTGTGCCCGGTCAGCCGTGTCGGTCGAGCTCGCTGCGGTACTGCTCGGCCATCAGGTCGCCGGTCAGGGGCGCATACGACTGCTCCGGTCGCACGTCCTTGCGTACGCGTCCGTCGTCCATGCCGCGCGCCGGCCCCTGGCACCCCTGGGCCGCCGCGATGCCCAGCGCCACCAGCAGTGTGACCACCACGAACACGAAGATCCGCTGGCGCAGCAGCCGCGGGTTGGCCGGCCGCCGCCCCGTCCCGGTGGTGCGGGGCGCCGGCCGCCCGGCGCCACTGCGCGGTGCGGGACGGCCGCCGGAGCGGGTCGAGGTACCGCGCTGCGCGGGCGTCGGACGCGACCCCGGCCGGGAGCCGTTGCTGCGGGGCGGGGGAGTGCCCGGCCCCTGCGGGCGGCGCACGGTGCGCTGCTCCGCGTACTGCTGCGCGAGCCGCCCCGACGGCCGGTCCACCTCGCCGCGCCGGTCGGACGGCCTGACGTCCGTGAGGCCCTGGGTCTCCCGGGCCGCGATCTCCTTGAGCCGGAGCGAGAGTTGGAGGGTGCTCGGGCGTTCGTCGGGGTCCTTCGCGAGACAGGCGCGGACGAGCGGAGCCAGAGCGTCCGGGACGCCGTGCAGCTTGGGCTCCTCGTGCACCACGCGGTAGAGCATCACCTCGGAACTGCCGTGTCCGAAGGGCGAGTCCCCGGTCGCCGCGTACGCCAGTGTGGCGCCCAGCGCGAACACGTCCGTGGCCGGTGTGACGGCGGCCCCCCGCACCTGCTCGGGGGCGAGGAAGCCGGGCGACCCCACGGCCGTGCCGACGTGGGTGAGCGTCGAGGCACCGGTCGCCCAGGCGATGCCGAAGTCGATGATCCGGGGCCCCTTCGGGGACAGCAGGATGTTGGACGGCTTCAGATCCCGGTGCACGACCCCGGCCTCGTGCACCGCCACAAGACCCTCGGACAGGGCGGCCCCGACCGCGGCCACCTCGGCGGCCGTGAGGGGGCCCTCCTCGGCGACCTTGTCGTGCAGCGACGGCCCGGGCACGTACTGCGTGGCGAACCACGGGCGATCCGCCTCCAGATCGGCGGCCACCAGCCGCGCCGTACACCCACCACGAATCCGCCGTGCCGCCGAGACCTCACGTGCGAACCGCGACCGGAACTCCTGATCCTCCGCGAGATCCGGCCGGATCACCTTCAGCGCGACCCTCTGGCCCCGCTTGTCGGAGCCCAGGTAGACGACGCCCATCCCGCCCGCGCCGAGCCGCCGGTGAAGCCTGAACGAGCCGACGACACGCGGGTCCTCACGCCTCAGGCGCATCATCGCCATGTCCATCCCCGCTGCCCGGTCCGTTTGACGAGCCACAGCTTACGTTTCCACAGCCGGGTGCGCGCAGAGGCCGCGCCCTCTCGCCCCGATCGATTGTCAGTGCCCCGTGGGAGACTTGAGAGGTGGTCAGGACGGACGCGAGCAGGTCCGTGGCGCGCCGTCCATGATCCCAAACACCCGCTGGGGAAGGGGGATTGAACCCGTGAAGGGTGATCGTGTGGAGATAGTCGTGGACGCGGGGGACACAACGCGCACGTACGAGGTGGTGGCGAGCAGGGCGGGCCGCCGCGTGGAGACGGCGGTGCGCAGGGGGGTGGTGGAAGTGAGCGAAGTCACGCGTTCCGGAACGGTCGTGCGGACCGCCCGCTTCATGGCGAACCGGGTGCTGGCGCTGGTGGAGCAGCCGGTTCCACGGGAAGACGGATCAGAGCAGAAGGGGCACACCGGGCGTCCCCTCCGGGAAGACCCCGAAACCTAGGACCTCGTCTCCACCCAGGGGAGTACGCCGCAGGCCATCACTCCTCCTCGGGGAGGCCAGGTAATCGATACGAGGGCATGACGACCGGGGATCGCCAGAAGCCTAGATTTGAGGTCAAGCGGCGGGTGCAGCACTCGTCCCCCGAGGTCAGACATCCGCCGCTGCCAACGACAACAGCACCACGGTCAGGAGAGGGACCATGGCCCACACGGCACCGCGGACACTGATCCGCACGCAGGGGCGCAGGGCGTACGCCGCGTTCGGCACCCGCCGCCAGGGCCGCCGCCACCCCCTGGTGGCGACCGCGATGGTCCTCCCCCTGGCGGCCCTGCTCGTGTACGCCTTCGGCGGCTGGGATGCAGTGGTCACACAAGCGTCGTCCGTGGGCGTGATGCTGGGGCGCTGAGCGGCGCCCCAGGCCCGGAAGAGCGGTCCGGGCGGGGATATCCACCCATGCAACCCCGTGGGGACGGGGGTACGACGGACGGCACCGACGCCCGCGCAGCTGGGGAGCTGCGCGGGCGTTATTTTGCGCCTTAACCGGCGCCGCTCTCGCGGACGTGGTGCTCGCCGTCGTGGTTCCTCAATTGACGGTTGCTGTGGTCTCGGGTGAAAGACCGGAGCTCCCGCCTCGTGCGTACGCTCTGGGGCGAGTGCTGTACTGCCCAGGGAGCCCCGTGACCGTCGACGTACTGCCCGCCCTGACCGCCACAGTCCGGTGTGCGGCTCATCCTCGAGGAGGAGGGTGTGGGCATCCGGACTCCGTGCTGGCCGAGCGGGAGGACGGGACGGTCGTGCGGCACGGTGGCACGGTCGCCAAGGCGCATGCCCCGGGTACGGACCTCGGGGAGCTCTCCCTCCGTCTCGGGGCCGCCGCCGACCTCCCCGAGGTCTTCCTGGCGCCGCTGCGCCCCACGCCCGCCGACCTCCACGGCCGCCTGGTGTCCTTCTGGCCCTACGGCACCCCTGTGGACCCCGATATTCCGGATGCCGCCCCGTGGGAGGCCGCCGCCACCCTTCTCGCTCAGCTGCACCGGGTCCCCGCCCCCACCGGGCTCCCGGCCATGCGCGGCCCCGCCAAGGCCGCCCGCGCCGTCCAGCGCCTCCGGGCCGCCGGCCCCCACCCGGCCGCCGCAAGCGTCCTCCGCGCCTGGGCCGGCCTGCCGGCCTGGGCCAGAGCCGAGGCGCCCATGCCCTCCGCGCGCTTTCTCTGTCACGGCGACCTCCACCTCGGCCAGCTCGTACGCCACCCCGGGGGGACCGGCCCCTGGCTCCTCATCGACGTCGACGACCTCGGCCTCGGTGAACCGGCCTGGGACCTGGCCCGCCCGGCCGCCTGGTACGCCTGCGGTCTGCTCCCGCCGGACGAGTGGGGCCGGTTCCTCGACGCGTACCGCCGGGCGGGCGGTCCCGCGGTCCCCTCCACCGGTGAGCCCTGGCCGGCCCTGGACGTGCCCGCCCGCGCCCTCACCGTGCAGACGGCCGCCCGGGCCGTCGCCAAGTCCGCCGCAGCAGACCGCGCCTTGGACGAGGTCGAGCAGGCCGTGGTCGACGCCTGTGCCCGAATAGCCTCGATTCCGCCGAAGTTGGGGCAATGACCTGCGACCCAGGGTGCAACCGTTCCGGCCCGCACCGAGTCCCTATCTGGCGAAGCCCCACCGACCGGCGAGGAGTTGAGCCGAGCATGCAGTGTCCGAAGTGTCATGCGCCGATGCACACGTACAACCGCAACGGCGTCCAGATCGAGCAGTGCAGCGGCTGCCGCGGCATCTTCCTCGACTACGGGGAGCTGGAGGCGCTCACCCGTCTGGAGGCCCAGTGGGCGCAGCCCGCACCGCCGCCCCCGCCCGCGTACCCGTCCGCTCCCGCCTGGGGCGCGCCGCACGGCGGCCACCACGAGGGCCACCACGGAGGCCACGGCCACTACGGCCACCACCGTCACAAGAGCTTCGGTCACATGCTGTTCTCCAGCTGAGCGCACGAAGAAGCCCCCGGCCGCACGGCCGGGGGCTTCGATGTGTGGACGATACTGGGATTGAACCAGTGACCTCTTCCGTGTCAGGGAAGCGCTCTCCCGCTGAGCTAATCGTCCTCGGGACCGCGATCCGAAGATCACGGGCAGTGCGTGCGCGATACTGGGATTGAACCAGTGACCTCTTCCGTGTCAGGGAAGCGCTCTCCCGCTGAGCTAATCGCGCGGGGGATCCGAAGATCCAGTGGACGATACTGGGATTGAACCAGTGACCTCTTCCGTGTCAGGGAAGCGCTCTCCCGCTGAGCTAATCGTCCTTGGAGGTGGAGACGGGATTTGAACCCGTGTAGACGGCTTTGCAGGCCGTTGCCTCGCCTCTCGGCCACTCCACCAGGAGTGCAGGGGATCGGGAAGATCTCCTGGTTCCTTCGAGCGGACGACGAGGCTCGAACTCGCGACCTCAACCTTGGCAAGGTTGCGCTCTACCAACTGAGCTACGTCCGCTTGTCGTTTGTCGGTCCGCTTCCGCGTCCCGGCGACGTGTTGAACTCTAGCGGATTCCCGGGCCAGCACAAAAACGCGTTTGCGCAGCGTGCTGCCCTGCGCCTGGTCAAGGACACGGCCGGACCACCGCCGGGACACTCGCGGGCCACCCGGGGGACACCCGCCCTAGACTCGACACCGTGCCCGACCTGCCTCCTCTCGCCCGTTTCGGCGACCGTGTAGCCACCGGTCTCCTCGATGTCACCAGTGACCCGGCCGCCCTCGACTCCGCCGGCTTCTGGGCGGTCTGCGCGGACTACGAGGGGCGTCTGACCTGCGCCCGCTTCGCGGACGTACGGGAAGAGCCGGTGCCCGCGCCCGTGCCGGGCCGATGGCCGGGACCCGACGCCGGTGACTGGGCGTCCTCCCTCGACCGCGCGGCGTACACGGCAGGCGTGCGCCGGATCCGCGAGCACATCGCCACCGGGGAGGTCTACCAGGTGAACCTCTGCCGGGTGCTTTCGGCGCCGGTCGCGCCCGGCGCCGACGTGGACGCCCTGGCCGCCGTGCTGGCCCGCGGCAATCCCGCCCCGTACGCAGGAACGATCCGTCTGCCGGAACACGGCGTGGAGATAGCCACCGCGTCCCCCGAGCTGTTCCTGCGCCGCGCCGGCCGCACCGTCGAGTCCGGCCCGATCAAGGGCACCGCCCGCACCGAGGCGGAGCTGCTGGCGAAGGACTACGCGGAGAACGTGATGATCGTGGACCTGGTCCGCAACGACCTCGGCCGCGTCTGCGTCACCGGCAGCGTCACCGTGCCCGACCTGTGCGCCGTCGAGAAGCACCCCGGCCTCGTCCACCTCGTCTCCACGGTCCGCGGGGAGCTGCGCCCGGACGCCGGCTGGCCGGACCTGCTCGCCGCCGCCTTCCCGGCAGGCTCGATCACCGGCGCCCCCAAGTCGAGCGCGCTGCGGATCATCGACGCCCTGGAGACCGCGCCCCGCGGCCCCTACTGCGGCGGCATCGGCTGGGTCGACGCCGACCGGGGCGTGGGCGAGCTGGCCGTCGGCATCCGTACCTTCTGGATCGAGCGGAGTTCCGACGGCGCGGCCGTCCTGCGCTTCGGCGCCGGCGCCGGTATCACCTGGGACTCCGACCCGGAGGGCGAGTGGCGGGAGACCGAACTGAAGGCCGCCCGGCTGCTCGCGGTAGCGTCGGGGGAGTACCAGGACCTTGTGGACCTGGGGCCGCAATGACCTTTCACCCGCGGCACACGTCCCGGGCTCCGCGGCACGGCCACGGGCCGGACGACGCGTCGCACGGCGCTTCCGCCACGATCTTGCGAGGTAGACAGCAGTGAAGCTCTGGCTCGACGGCGGGCTGCAGGACATCGAGTCCGCCCGCGTCTCCGTCTTCGACCACGGACTGACCGTCGGCGACGGCGTTTTCGAGACCGTCAAGGCCGTCGAGGGCCGGGCGTTCGCACTCACCCGCCACCTCGACCGGCTCACCCGCTCCGCCCGCGGACTCGGCCTTCCGGATCCGGACCTGGACGAGGTCCGCCGCGCCTGCGCCGCCGTCCTGGAGGCCAACCCGATGCCGCTCGGGCGCCTGCGCATCACGTACACCGGCGGCCACGGCCCGCTCGGCTCCGACCGCGGCGACCAGGGCCCCACCCTCGTCGTGGCCCTCGGCGCGACCACGCGGCGCCCCGACTCCACGGCCGTGATCACGGTGCCGTGGACCCGTAACGAGCACGGCGCGCTGACCGGCTTGAAGACCACCTCGTACGCCGAGAACGTCGTCGCGCTCGCCCGGGCGACCGGGCAGGGAGCGACCGAGGCCCTGTTCGGCAACACGGTCGGCCGGCTCTGCGAGGGCACGGGGTCGAACGTGTTCGTCGTCCTCGACGGGGAGATCCACACGCCGCCGCTCGCCTCCGGCTGTCTCGCGGGCATCACCCGGGCCCTCACCGTGGAGTGGACCGGTGCCAAGGAGACCGATCTGCCGATGGACGTCCTGGAGCACGCGGACGAGATCTTCCTCACGTCCACGCTGCGGGACGTGCAGGCCGTGCACCGGGTCGACGGCCGGGAACTCGCGGGAGCGCCGGGGCCGGTGACCGCCAAGGCCATGCGGATCTTCGACGAGCGATCCGGGAACGACCTGGATCCGTGAGCCCCGGAAAACCGGCTGACGCGGGTCGCCGCCGCGGGTAGAACACCCCTGATGACCACGACCCTGCGGCCGACCGAGCCGCTTCAGCATCACGCCGACGGGACGCGTTCACGTCGCTACCAGGTGTGCGTGAACAGCCGTCCCGTCGGGGCGATACACCTCGGCACCTCGCCGTCCCTGGGTGAGTCGGTGGCCCGGATCATCGACCTGCGCATCGAGGAGTCCGACCGCCGACGCGGCCGGGGCACCGTGGCCGCGCTCGCCGCGGAGGAGGTGGCGCGGGGCTGGGGCTGCCGGCAGATCGAGGCCCGGGTCCCCGCCGATGCGCGGGTCGCACTGCGGCTCACCGAGACGCTCGGTTACGTCCTGCGCAACCGCGGCATGGAGAAGCGGCTCGATGACACCCCGCCCCCGCTGCCCGAGGGCAGCCGCGCACGCCCCATGACCGGGGCGGAGTTCGCGGCCTGGCAGGAGTACCAACGGGAGCACTATGCGCGCACGTGGATCGAGCGGGGTGTGCCCGAGGCCGTGGCGCGCGCCAAGGCGCGACGCGACCACGAGCAGCTGCTGCCGCGGGGCATGCGCAGCGAGGGCATGACGTTCAGCGTGCTGGAGCACGAGGGCACGCGTGTGGGCACCCTGTGGCTGGCGGTGCGCGAGGACATGGCGTTCGTCTTCGACGTGGAGGCCGAGGCGGCCCACCGCGGGAGGGGGCACGGCCGCACGCTCCTGCTCCTGGCGGAGGCGCAGGCTCTCACCGCCGGTCGGCGGGTCCTCGGACTGAACGTGTTCGCGGGCAACACCCCGGCCGAGCGCCTCTACGAGTCACTCGGCTACCGGTCGACGGATTACGTCTTGTACAAGCCCCTGCTGTAGGACGGGGCCTGATCAGGCCCCCTGCCCGGCCAGGAGCCGGTCCGCGATCGCCTCGATCCGCTCGCGCAGTCCCTCCTGGCTCTTGCCGCCGTCGAGGCGCTCACCGCCGATCACGTACGTGGGAGTGCCGGTCACGCCGATCGCCTTGCCCTCGGCCTGGTCGGCGTCGACGATCAGGATGTGCCGGCCGTCGATCAGAGCCGTGTCGAACTCCTCGGCGTCCAGCCCGAGTTCGCGGGCCACATCGATGAGGAACGCCTCTCCCTCGCGGTCCAGCTTCTCCACCCGGCCGAGCACGGCCTCCACGTACGGCCAGCCCTGTCCTTGCGCCAGCGCCTCCTCGGCGGCCTGCGCCGCGGCGAAGGCGTGCCGGTGCTTCTCCAGCGGGAAGTGCCGCAGCCGCAGTTCCAGCCGGTCGCCGTAGCGGTCGCGCAGCGCGCGCAGATCATCGAGGGCGGTACGGCAGTCGGGGCACTGGAGTTCGCACCACACGTCCAGGACGGGGGCGGCTGCGCGGGCTGGGGAGGAGTCGCTCATGGTCACAGTCTCCCAGCACCCGCGACGGCCCCCAAACGGGATCTCCGCACCCGGAGGTGGAGGCGTGGAGAGCGCCGGTGAGGTCAGGGGTGGAGACGGGTCCGCACCCTGGGGAGGAACCGACCCCGAGATGTCCCGGAGATGTCCCTGACGTGCGTCCGGAGCGTGGCCCGCGGGGCGTCGGGCGGTGCAGGATGGAAAGGACGAACCGCCTTCCGACGACCGAACCCTCACCGATCGATCCGACCGATCCCCTCACCGACCGATCCCCGCCCCCGACCGATCTCCGCTTGGAGGACCGGATGATTGCCGAGACAGTCTGTTCCGCCGTCTCCGCGGCCGGCCTCGGCATCGCCGCGGTCACGGCCTTCCGCAAGCGTTTTCTGGCCGCGGCCCGTATCGCCGCGTACGCGCTGGTGCCCATCGGCCTGGTGATGACAGGGGTGGTGGGCTGGCTGGCCGACACCGCCTTCAGCCCCACGGCCTGGGCGGGCTTCGGCGTGCTCGGGGTCGCCTGGCTGCTGTTCGCGACCACCCGGGCCGTGGAACGCAGGCGCGGCGGCAGCCGCAAGGAGCGCAGGGCCGCGCGTGCCTCGCGGCGGGAGGCGACGGCTCCCACGTCGTCCGCGCCGGCGCTCGGCGCCGGGGGTCCTCCCGCGGCTCGTCCCACGGCGGGGCCCCGGGCGGCCGACCCCGCGGACGACTTCACCGACATCGAGGCCATCCTGAAGAAGCACGGCATATGACACCTCGCCCACCCCGGGCCGCCACCCGGCTCGGGCCGGATGGGGAAACTGGCGAGCGGTCGGCTCGTGGCGCGCTGGCGATCAAGGGTGGGCACGCCTAGATCATCTTCGTTCCGCACCTCGCGGAATTGGCGATCACATCGTCATCCCGTGCGTGTTGATCGCACGGCGGGCGCGAGCTGCGCCATCATCGCCGCGAGATGCTGGACACAACCCAGAGCGACCCCACCGCTCCTCCCGAGGATCGTCGGGGTTGTCTCTTCGCGCTTTCCCAGCCACCGCTGATGATCTTCCTTGCGGTGATCGGCTGTCTGCTGCTCATGGCATCGCTGCACGACCTGCTGCTGCTGTGAGCCGTATGCGGAGCCCCTGGCGCCACCCGCCGAGGGCTCCGTCAGCCCACCGGGTGAGCGGGGAAGGCGGATCGCATTCCGGTCACGGTGAGTGCCCGCGCGCGTCCGGCTCCTCGGCCGGCTCCGGCCTCGCGACTTCTCCCACCCCTCGCCGTCGGCCGCGCCCGTCCGCGCCCGCGGTCGGTGCCTCGCTCAGCCGGCCGCCTCCTTGCGGCGTGCCCGGTAGGCGGCCACATGAAGGCGGTTTCCGCAGGTACGGCTGTCGCAGTAACGCCTTGAGCGGTTGCGGGAAAGGTCGACGAAGGCGCGGCGGCAGTCGGGCGCCTCGCAGCGGCGCAGCCGCTCCTGCTCCCCGGCCACCACGAAGAACGCCAGCGCCATCCCGCAGTCCGCGGCGATGTGGTCGGCCAGGGAGGCGCCGGGGGCGAAGTAGTGCACATGCCAGTCGTAGCCGTCGTGGTCGGTCAGCCGGGGCGTGGTGCCCGCCGCCGCGACCAGCTCGTTGATGAGGCCCGCCGCGGTCCGGGCGTCCGGCGCGGCGAAGACCGCGGCGAACCGTCCCCGGATCTTGCGCACCGCCGACAGGTCGAACTCCGAAAGAACGCCGAGATCGCTCACCGCGTGTCCGCGCGCGAAGTCGTCGAGGGCGGCGACGTCCGGGAGCCCGTCCGGCTCGTCGCCCTCCGGTGTGGTGTTCACGAGGTCCACCACGAGATCGAGCGCGCACCGGGTGTCATGGGTGATCAGCACGTGTCGCTCCCCTGGCCTGAAGTCGGGCGGACGCCCGCCGATGCTGGCCGAGCCTAGCGGTTTCCTGCCCCGAGAGGACCGCCGCCAGGGTCGGCTTCGGGCACGTCACGTGGTGCAGCGAGGAGGTGACTCTCCGTAGAAGGCCGGCGCGCCGCCTCCGCGAGGGCTCGCGGTGACGGCGCCCGGGTGTGCCGTATGCGGTTGTCCTGACCCGAGCCGTCTCCCCGAGTGGACGGCGCCGGGTGGCGTGGCTGTCTTGCGCTAGCTCTCGGCCAGGATGTGGGAGAGCTCCGTGTCGAGATCGAAATGGCGATGCTCCGTGCCGGGAGGCACGGCCGCATCGGTCCGCTTCAGGAACGACTCCAGTGCCCGCGCCGGGGCCTCGAGCAGTGCCTCGCCCTCCGGAGAGCTCAGGGCGATGCAGACGACGCCCTGACCGTGGCTGCGGGACGGCCAGACGCGGACGTCGCCGGTCCCTGTGGGCCGGTGCAGGCCCTCCGCGAGGAGGTCGCGGGCGAACACCCACTCGACGGTCTCCTCGGCTCCGGTGTGGAAGGTGGCGTGCACGGCGTAGGGATCGGCCGTGTCATACCGCAGTCCCGCGGGTACAGGCAGTGAGGACTCGCTCGACACAACGAGGCGCAGGTGCAGCTCGCAGCTGACCGTGGTGTTCATAAGCGCCAGGGCCTTTCGCTCAGTGTGCGCTCGGGGATTCGCACGTCGGCGAAATCGACATGCCACCTACGGTGCCGTTGTAAACCCCTCTGAGTGTTTTGCCTGTCTTTACGTAGCTCATCCGGCCGAGACATCGTTCGTGCGATGCGGCCATTCCGGTGACTGGTTTCTCTCGGGTAGGTTTGGCTGCATGAATACGCGGAGTGACGAGCGGGGTGAGTCCGCCGTGGCCGCCGAGGGGTCGAAGACCGAGCGGGCGCTCGGTTCCAGGGCGCCTGAATTCATCAAGGCTCGGCGGGCGCTGCACCTCAGCTGGCAGGTGGGCGTTTTCCTGGTCGGCCTCGCGGTGGTCGCGGGCGGCGTGATCCTGCTTCCGCTGCCGGGCCCGGGGTGGCTGGTGATCTTCGCCGGCATGGCGATCTGGGCGAGCGAGTTCGTCTGGGCCCAGCTGGTGCTGCGCTGGACGAAACGCAAGGTCACCGAGGCGACGCACCGTGCGCTCGACCCCAGGGTGCGGCGCCGCAACCTCCTGCTGACGACCGCCGGCGTGGCGATCGTGGCCGCGCTGGTCGGTGTGTACATCTGGAAGTTCGGCTTCGTGGTGCCCTGGAACATCAGGGAGGAGTGACCCGCCCCTGGTCGGAGGCATCCGCTGACGTGCGGTAATGTTCTTCCTGCGCCCGGGCGATTAGCTCAGCGGGAGAGCGCTTCGTTCACACCGAAGAGGTCACTGGTTCGATCCCAGTATCGCCCACAAAATCAAGGGCGGCGCTGCTCAGGAGACGAGCGGCGCCGCCCTTGGCGTATGCCTGCATGCGGGCACTGGGCGCAGGAGCGCTTCCTCGCCTCGTCCCCGGTCTGCCGCTGCGCGGTGGAGCCGGACGTCCGGGCCTGCCGCCCCACGGAGCCGGGTATCGGGGCGCTCGGCCGCCGCACCGGCCGTATCCGGCATCCGGGCACTCGGCCGCCGCACCGGCCGAATCCGCCACCCTGGGCTCGGCCGCCGTACCAGCCGGCCTCGGCGGCGCCGACCCTCGCGACCTGCGCGCTTCTCGTTTCCCGGTCCGAAC
The DNA here is from genome assembly GCF_002920635.1 of Streptomyces sp. Ru72. GTDB lineage: Bacteria > Actinomycetota > Actinomycetes > Streptomycetales > Streptomycetaceae > Streptomyces. The sequence goes on from NZ_PQSR01000036.1 coordinate 58,266, forward strand.
TCGCCTCTCTGTGGTGCCCGTTGCCGCCCCACCCCGCTCTCACCAATTCCTGTCCGAATCATTGACGAGGCCGGAGGGTCTCCGTACCTTGTGCCAGCAAGCGCTTACTTGAAACGATTCACGAGCGGCGGCGTTGCTGCGGGGAGGGGCCCGACCATGGGAACCGGGAATGTTGAAAGGCGCACGATCCTGAAGGCGGCGGGAGCCTCGATGGCCACCCTCGGGCTGGTCGCGACGACGGGCTGCGGCGGCAACGGCGGCACCTCGGCGGACGGGACCGTGACGATCCGTTACTCGTGGTGGGGTGCCGACGAACGGGCGAAGAAGATCAACCAAACCATCAAGCTCTTCGAGAAGAAGTATCCGAAGATCAAGGTCAAGACAGACTTCCAGGACTACCAGTCTTTCTGGGAGAAGTTCCAGACGCAGGCGTCCGGCGGAAATCCCCCGGACGTATTCCAGAACGCCGTCACATTCCTTCGGAAGTACGACAAGAGAGGCGTCCTCCTCGACCTCAAGTCACAGATCGACGCGGGCAATATCAGCCTCAGTGACTTCCGTGCCGGTGTCACGAAGGTCGGCGAGGTCGACGGCAAGCAGCTCGGCATTCCCGTCGGCTCCAACACCATGGCGCTCGTCATCGACAAGAAGGTCTTCCAGAAGGCCGGCATCGAGCCGGCGACGGGCTGGACCTGGGACGAGTACTTCAAGGCCCTCAAGACCATCCACGACAAGACCAAGGTCCCGGGGGACACGGGCTACTTCAGCATCATGTACCTGTACGACCTCTACCTCCGGCAGAACGGCAAGGCGTTCTACACCAAGGACGGACTCGGTTTCGACAAGGCCGATCTGACGGAGTGGTGGCAGGACGGCTACAGCCGCGTGAAGGCCGGGATCGTCACCGACCCGAAGATTGTCGCCCAGGACCGGCCCAAGTCCTCGCTCTCGGCCGGGCACGGGGCGTCCGAATTCACCTGGGACAACTTCACGGTCCGTTACACCGCCGAGGGGAACAGCACCTACGGTCTCGCGCCGATCCCCACCATGGACGGCAAGCACACCGGCCAGTACCTCGCCTCCCTGATGCTGAGCGCCTCCGCACGCACCTCGCACCCGAAGGAAGTCGCCCAGTTCATCAACTTCATGGTCCACGACCCCGAGGTCGGCAAGATCATGGGCTACGACCGCGGCATCCTCGCCAGCACCGACCAGTACGAGGCCTTCAAGCCGACGGACGAGGTCAACAAGGAGATCGCGCAGTACGAGGACGACACCGCCAAGGCCGGTGTCCTCGGCACGATCACCCCGCACCCCTCAGGCGCCGACACCATCGAGGCCGCCTTCCTTCGTATCGGTGGCGACCTGGGCCTGGGCAAGGTCAAGGTCGCCGACGCGGTGAAGCAGTTCTTCGACGAGTCGCAGGCCGCGTTCCAGGCCTGACCGGAACTGATGGGAACCCCCGTGACGCTCGTCAAGGACTCGCCTCTCGACACCCGGAAGGCCCGTTCCGCCGCTCCCGCCGCCCGCAAGCGGCGGGGCCGCCGGGAGAACCTCGCCGGCTACCTCTTCATGTCCCCGTGGATCGCCGGCTTCGTGCTCCTGACCGCGGGACCCATGGTCGCCTCGCTGTACTTCGCGTTCACCGACTACAACCTCTTCAACACACCGAAGTGGGTCGGCCTGGACAACTTCACCAGGATGTTCGACGACCCCCGGTGGCAGAAGTCGGTGGAGGTGACGGCGAAGTACGTCGTCATCGGCACGCCGCTGAAGCTGCTGCTCGCCCTCGGTGTCGCTCTGCTCCTCGCGCAGAGCCGCCGGGGACAGGCGTTCTACCGGGCCGCGTTCTACGCCCCCTCGCTCATCGGCGCCAGTGTCTCGGTCGCCTTCGTCTGGCGGTCGATCTTCTCCGACGACGCCATCGTGGACCGCGCGATGTCCGCCGTCGGCATCCACGCCGGCGGCTGGGTCGGCAACCCGGACTGGATCCTGTACTGCCTGGTGGCGCTCACCGTCTGGCAGTTCGGCGCGCCCATGGTCATCTTCCTGGCCGGTCTCAAACAGGTGCCGAACGAACTCCACGAGGCGGCGGCGATCGACGGCGCCGGGGCCTTCCGCAGGTTCTGGAACATCACGCTGCCGATGATCTCCCCGGTGCTCTTCTTCAACGTGCTGCTGGAGACGATCCACTCGTTCCAGATCTTCGCCTCGGCCTACGTGGTCTCCAACACCTACTGCGGCCCGGCCGACGCCACGCTCGTCTACACCTGCTACCTGTACCAGCAGGGCTTCAAGAACGCCCAGATGGGCTACGCCTCCGCGATGGCCTGGATGCTGCTGCTCGCCGTGGCCCTCGTGACGGCGGTCCTCTTCTGGTCCCAGAAGAAGTGGGTGCACTACGAGGAGGACGCCCGATGAGCACCCCCACGACCACCGTCCGCACCCGGCTCGGCGGCCCCGGCCGCAGGCGCGCCGGTTCCTTCGCCTGGCACATCGGTGCCCTGCTGGTCCTCGCGGTCGTCCTCTATCCCGTCCTCTGGGTGATCGGGGCGTCGTTCAAGCCCAGCAAGAACATCATCAACAGCCTGCAACTGTTCCCCGCCCACCCGATCATCGACAACTTCAAGGGCCTGGCGAACGGCATCGCCGACATCTCCATCTGGACGTTCTTCCAGAACTCCCTCCTGTACGCCGTCGGTGCCGTCGTCGGCATCCTGATCTCCTGCTCGCTGACCGCGTACGCGTTCGCACGGATCAGGTTCGCGGGCCGCAATCTGCTGTTCTCTCTCATGATCGGCACGCTTCTGCTGCCCTACCACGTGCTGCTCATCCCGCAGTACGTGATGTTCCAGAAGATGCAGCTGATCAACACCTATGTGCCGCTGCTGCTCGGCAAGTACCTGGCCACGGAGGCGTTCTTCGTCTTCCTCATGGTGCAGTTCATGCGGAGCCTGCCGAAGGAACTCGACGAGGCCGCCAGGATCGACGGCTGCGGGCACCTGCGGACCTACTGGTCGATCGTGCTGCCGCTGTGCCGTCCGGCGCTCATCACCAGCGCGATCTTCACGTTCATCAACGCCTGGAACGACTTCATGGGCCCGCTGATCTACCTCAACGACCCCGGCAAGTACACCGTCTCCCTCGGCATGATGATGTTCCGCGACTCCGACGGCGTGGCCGCCAACTACGGCGGCATGATCGCGATGTCCCTGGTCGCGCTGCTGCCCGTGCTGCTCTTCTTCCTCGCCTTCCAGCGCTACCTCATCGACGGCATGGCGACGTCCGGACTGAAGGGCTGACATGGCCACCGACCACGCCCGCCCGAAGGCCCGCCGCGAGTCGCTGCTCGCCGAGAGGTTCGCGCTGTTCGCCGAGTGCCTGCTCACCGGTGTCTGGATCGCCGTGGCCTCTCTGCCGCTCGTCACCTACCCCG
>NZ_PQSR01000037.1 GCF_002920635.1 Streptomyces sp. Ru72
CAGCTCCCGACGGGCCGTCTCCCCCAAGGACCGGTCACCGGGCTCGCGCCCCCCGCCTAGCAGGGACCACGCTCCCGGCTCCCAGATGCCAGGGACCTGATCTCGCAGGTGCAGCAAGTACTCGCCGCGGTCGTTGACGATCAGGACCGATGCGTTCTCAGGCTCTGGAATGGACGAGTCGGAGTCGAGTGGTCCGGTAATTGTCGGTGCTTCTTCGTGAGCTGAGGCCAACACGTCCCCCAGAAGTCGCGCGAGAGTTCGATGTCGCCCAGCTCAACGACACAGCGAGTCTGCCGAACGCACGTTTTTCAGACGTGTTGAGATCCGCACCAGGAAGGGAGCCACGAGACGTGCGGGATGAGAAGGGTTGCGCGGCGGGTCGGAACGTGGCCCGCCGCGCTTGTGGTGCTCAACTACGCCACGGGTCGCAGCCACTCATCCGCTCGAGGCCATACCCGTGGGTTCATGGCGCCGCGAAGATTGAGCCGTTCTGCGCACTTTCCTTCGATGGCGTTGAGCGCGTCGCCCGGGTGTGATCTTGGAGGTGGAGTACGCGTACATGGGTGAAGACGGCTCGCTTGTGCGGGTCCGCCTATGCTCACCCAGGCGCGCACTGAGGTCGTCGTCGCGACTCTTCCCGGTCGTCTTGGAGGTGGTCTTCGGCAACTCGGGTTCGTGGATGTCCGATTCATCCGAGGCGCAGCCGGTGACCGTAACTACGGTGCTGGCTCGTCCCGGCCAGGACCATTCAGTGTCAGCGGTCCCTGCGAGCATACAGATCATGAAACGATCCGACGATCTCCTGGCAGGGCTGGACGACATCGACTGGGCAGCCCTGGGGCACGCCTATGGCAGCGCCGAGGACGTGCCCGGCCAGCTCCGGACGGTGTGCGGACTGGACGAGGAGGCCCGGAAGAGCGCCTTCCGCAGCCTGTTCGGCAACATCTTCCACCAGGGCACCCGGTACTCGACCTCTCCGTACGCCGTGCCGTTCCTCACCCGAATCGCCGTCGCGGGCCCGGTCGGCGCCCGGGCCGACGCGCTGCTGCTGCTGACCCGTCTGGCCATTGATTGGCACGACGAGTACGACCTCCCGCTCGGCATCGACACCGCCGCGTGGCGCGCCACAGCCATCAGCCCCGAAGAGAATCTGCGCTGGTACGACGAGCAGATCGCCGCCGAGACCGACGAGGAGCGGCTGAAGAACCTGTGCGAGGGACGGGCGTACTGTGCGGCGGGGCACCCCGTCGACGCCCGCGAGGGCGCACTGCGCTCCTATGACGCGGTCCGCGCCCAGCTTCCCGTCCTGCTCGAACTGCTCGACGACCAGGACCCCGAGATCCGCACCAAGACCGCGTACCTCCTCGGCTGGTTCCCCGAGGAGGCCAACGCCACCCTGCTCCCATTGCTGGCCTGCCTCGACGGCGAGCGGGACCCAGTCTGCGTCGCCACGGTCCTCGTCTCGGTCGGGCTGATCGCCGACCACGACCCGGACGGCCGACTCCGGCACCACCTCGACCACGAGCACCCCTTGCCGCGCTGGGCCGCCGCCACCGCCCTGACCCGCTTGCTGGTCGCACACCCGGCCACCGCGTCCGGCCTGCCGCCAGCGGAGCGCATCGCCGCCGAGCTGGCGGCCTTCGGCGCCGGGCCGGCCCCCGAGACCGCCACCGCCCACCACGCGGGCGACCTGCACAGCTACACCGTCCGCAGCCTGCTGCACCTGATGGGCGCCGCCGAGGACCCGGACGGGGTCCTCCTGGAGATCGTCCGCGCCCTGCCTCGCATCGAGGAGACCGGAGTCGTGCCCCGCCCGCTGGCGGTCCGCGCCGAGAACCTGCTGGAAGCCCTGTTCGACCCCGCGGACACCGTACCGGTGTTCGCCGAGCTCTCCCCTGGGCGCCGGGAGTTGCTGAGGGTCCTGGCCGAGCTGCTGACCGCCGCGGATTTTCAGCCCGTGCCGTTCGGCTCCGACCTCCACGAGCGGTTCACCCAGTACGGCCTCCCCGGTACCCGCCCCGCCCTACGCGCCTACGTCGGACTGTCCACCGAGGGTGAGGACCCGAGCGCTCCCCTCCCCGACCCCTGGGCACCGTTCCGCAACCACTGATCCCACCGCCCCTCACCGAGCGCTGGCCGCTGGCCGAGATCGGGTGGCAGGAACCCAGCAGCGGTCAAACTCACCTGGCAAACGTCTGGTCGCCGCCCGCGGCGATGAGCTGCAGGCGTTGCGCGAGCTCGCACGCTGGAGCAGACCGAGCCCCGCGAGGGCGACGAAGCCGCCCGGGCCGAACTCACCCGCCGCGCGGGAGGGTACGTCCAGGCCGACGTCGACGCCTGGCTCGCCCACGCCCTGGCCGCGCGCATTGGGCACTACGCGGATCCGGCAGCCCGCGAGACCGCCGCCATTCTCCTGCCGCAGCCCGTCCTCGCCCACGCCGCGCTGGACGCGGTCGGCAACGGCGTCCTTGGCGGTGAGCATCAGCACCGGCAACCAGGTGCCGCGCCAGCGTAGCGCAGCGCAGACCTCGAAGCCGTCCAGACCGGGCAGCATCACGTCCAGCACCATCGCGCCGTAGGCGGCCACGTCCGTCAGGGCGAGGGCCTGTGGCCCGTCCTCGGCCGTGTCAACGGCGTAGCCCTCCTCGGTCAGGGCCCGGCGCAGCAGATCCCGCATCTTGGGCTCGTCCTCGACCACCAGGATCCGCATGATGCCATCCCTCTGCCTTCTGCTGCTGCGCGCCGTTTGCCCCCACGATCCCGGTCGCTGATGAAGCTGTCATGAAGTCACCCAGATGGCGGTGCTCTTCATGCCAGCTTCATCAGCGGCGGCTTGTCTGGCCACACAGGCACCATCGACGAGGAACTCGACGAGGAGTGGTCATGTCACCCCATTCGCACATGAAGCCGGCCGTAGGGGCAGCGGCCACCCTCCTTTTGGTGGCGGGTTCCGGCCTGCTGGCGGGCTGCGGCTCCGCGACGACAGAGGGCGCTGCAGGTGGCGATACGCAGGCGGTCGCGGATCAGACCGCCACCCACGGCCAGGCGCAGCAGCCCGAGCAGACCACCGAGAAGGACTGGAAGCCGGTCGCCGACGCCCTCGGCCGTACCGGCACCCTGATGAAGGGCACCGTCTACCGCGTCCCGCTGCCCCGCAAGGACCTCACCGTCACCACTCAGGGCATCACCATCAAGCCGGGCCTCGCGCTTGGCGGCTACGCGACCTTCGCCAAGTACCACGACGGAACCATGCTCATGGGCGATCTGGTCGTCACCGAGGACGAACTGCCCAAGGTCACCGACGCGCTGCAGGCCGCCGGGATCGAGCAGACCGCGCTGCACAAGCACCTGCTCCAGCAGTCCCCGGCGATCTGGTGGACACACGTCCACGCCATGGGCACCCTGGCCGCTCTCGCCAAGGGCCTGAAGTCGGCGCTGGCCGCGACCGCCATCCCGCCAGCCTCGCCGCCCCCGGCCACCCAGCCGCCCATCGACCTGAACACCGCAGGCATCGACAAGGCGATCGGCCGCAAGGGCACCGCCGACGGCGGCATCTACAAGTTCTCCATCCCCCGTAAGAACACCGTCACCGACGGCATGCACGTGCTGCCGCCCGCGCTCGGCATCACCACCGCCATCAACTTCCAGCCGCTGGGCGGCAACAGGGCCGCCATCAACGGCGACTTCGTCATGACCGCACCCGAGGTGCAGAAGGTCATCCGCGCGCTGCGCAAGGGAGGCATCGACATCGTCGAACTCCACAACCACTCCCTGAACGACCAACCGCGCCTGTTCTACATGCACTTCTGGGCCACCGGCGACGGCGTCACCCTGGCCAAGGCACTGCGCCCGGCGCTGAACGCGACCGCGCTGGCTCCCACGTCGTGATCGGTTGGGGCCAGATCGTCTACGGCGCCGTGCTGTCAGCCGTCGTCGCCGCCGTCCTCATCGCCGTCACCCGTGGCCGCAGCCGTGCCGTCGTCGCGACCGGCGCGCTCGCTGCGGCCGTCGGCCCCCTGGCCTGGAACGCGATCCTGCGCGCCGCCCACGGAGATCAGTTCTTCACCGACGCACCCGTGATCGTCTTTCCCGTCAGCTGGCAGGACACCGGCTCCGGCGTCTTCACCCTGGCAGCCGCGTCCCTCGGCTACGGGCTCGGCCCGCTGGCCGCGCAGCCGAGCCGCACCAGCATCCGCAACGCGCTCCTGGCCGCTATCGCGGCTCTTCTCGTGGACATCTACCTGTACTGATACCTGTACTGAACGGCCCGGTCGTCCCGCCGCCGCTCGCCCCCGCGGGCGGCGGCGGGACGACCGGGTCTCTTCACCACCAACCCCGGGAAAGCCCACACATGATCCGTCGTTTCAGCCCTCGAGTTCTGCTGGCCCTTGCCACCGGGCTGGTCCTCGCCGTCGTCGCCGCCGTGGCCGGCGTAACGCTCACCCGGGTCGGCGGCCAGGCACCCAAGGTGGCGCTGCCGCTCCGCTCGGTGAAGGAGATCGCACTGCCGGGTGACAGCTCACGCTTCGACTACGCGAGCCTCGACCTCGACCGTGGGCTGCTGTTCATCGCCCACCTCGGCGCGAGCCAGCTCATCGAGGTGGACGTTCACACGGACCGCGTCGTACGCACCATCGACGGACTGGCCGGCGTCCATGGCGTGCTGGTCGTCCCCTCCCGCCACACGGTGTACGCCACCGCCACGAAGGCCAACCAGATGGTGGCCCTAGACGAGACCACCGGCAGAGTCCTGCAGCGCAGCCCCACCGGCGACTACCCCGACGGACTGGCCTACGACCCCGTGCACGACACGGTGTGGACCACCAACGAGTCCGGCGGCTCGGAAACCGTCGTCGACGCCAGCAGCGGAGCGGTCCGCGGCACCGTCACACTGGGGGGCGATGCCGGCAACGTCGCCTACGACCCCACCACCCGGCAGATACTCGTCGACGTCCAGACCCGCAACCAGCTTGCCGTGATCGATCCGGCCTCCCTCCACATCACCCGCCGCGTCCCTCTGCCCGGCTGCGACCACGACCACGGCCTAGCTGTACTGACCCGTGAGGTTGGGGACGCGGCTGGCGGGTGGTTGGCCTTTCAGCGCGGTGTGTCCGCGGTGGTGATTGTAGGTGTGGAGCCAGCCGGGGAAGGTGTCGCGTCGCTCCTGCTCCGAGCGGTAGGGGCGGGCGTAGGCCCACTCGTCCAGCAGCGTGCGGTTGAAGCGTTCGACCTTGCCATTGGTCTGGGGCCGGTAGGGCCGGGTGCGCTTGTGCGTGATCCCGGCGCGGGCCAGCTCGTCTCGCCAGTCGTGTGAGCGGTAGCAGGCGCCGTTGTCGGTCAGGACCCGCTCGACGGTGATCCCGCACTCGGCGAAGAAGGCGTGGGCCCGCTTCCAGAAGCTGGTGGCTGTCTCCTTCTTCTCGTCGGTGTGGATCTCGCTGTAGGCCAGGCGGGAGTGGTCGTCGACGGCGGTGTGCACGTAGCTGTAGCCGACGTTCGAGCGGGTCTTTCGGCCTGTCTGCCGGCCCAGGACCTTGTGTCCGCCGCCGTCGGGGATGTTGCCGAGTTTCTTGATGTCGACGTGGACCAGTTCGCCTGGCCGTTGGCGTTCGTAGCGGCGTATGACACGGCCGGTTGCCCGGTCCAGATGCGCGAGGCGGGCCAGGCCGTAGCGGGTCAGCACGCGGTGCACGGTCGAGGGCACCAGCCGCAGCAGGCCCGCGATGCGGGCTGGTCCCCAGCGGCGCAGGACACGAACCTTGATGATCCGGCGCTCGGTGCGGGTGGGGGTGCGGCGCGGGCTTGTGCGCGGGCGGGAGGAGCGGTCGCACATCCCGGCCTCACCGAACTGCCGGTAGCGCTCAGCCCACCGCTGGGCTGTCGTCGGCGAGACCTGGAAGCGTTCCGCGGCGCGTCTGAGGGGCCAGTCGTCCTCGACCACGCAGCGAGCCAGACGCAGGCGGCCGGTCTCGGTCAGGGGTGCATTACGGTGGGGCACGAGGGCCTTTCTGTTGCTGGTGCAGATGTCGCAATCCACACCAGGCCAGAAGGCCCTCACCCATTTCAAGATCGATCAGCCGTGAGCCCTGTCACCGTCCACAGCCTCCCGGAACAGAACACCTAGCCCTCGCCCCCACCGACCAGCTGGCGTTTGTCGCCTGCGACGGCAACGCCCGCCTGCTCACGATCGACCTGACCAGCTGGCGCGTCACCGGCACCGACCAGGTCGGCCAGGACCCCGACGTCCTCGCCTACGACCCCACCGCCCGCCACCTCTACGTCGCCGTCGAATCCGGCTGAGTCACCACCGCCAACAACCACAACCGGCACCTCACCGTCACCGGCCGCGCCCTCCTGGCCGACGGCGCCCACGTCGTCGCCGTCGACCCCACCACCCACCTCAGCTACTACCCCATCCCACACGGCGCCGGCGGACACCCGGCGCTGCTCGCGTATCGGCCCGGCCCATGAACCCTGACGAGACCGACAGGGATTGGTGTAACCGGCCTAGTAGGCGAGGCGCCGAGACGACCGCGTGAGCTGCGTCTTCGCTGGTGGAGTGCTTCGTTAGAGCCCCGGAGCCGCCAACTATCGTGCAGAGGTCCCGCCAACTGCGGTGACCAGAAACGCTGCGACCTGCAGAGACTCCCCGAGCAATCCGCCAACTATCGCGAACAGTCACAGCGGCTGTGACACCGGCCGATAGCTGGCGGTTCCGATCGCTACCTGGCGAACGAGGCGACGGACTGGGCACCAGCCGTGCAGGGTCAGGTGATTGCGGGACTGCGACGTTCGACGAGGACGACGTCGCGCCACGTTCCGTGGTGGCGGCCAATGCGTTCGCGGGTGCCGATAACGCGGAATCCGGCCCGCTGGTGCAGGGCGAGGCTGGCGGTGTTCTCCGGGAAGATGCCGGACTGCACCGTCCAGATCCCGGCGGCGTCGGTGGAGGCGAGCAGAGCAGTCAACAGGGCACGGCCGACTCCTCGACCGCGGGCGGCGGGGTGGACGTAGACGGAATGCTCGACGACACCGGCGTACGCGCACCGGTCGGAAACCGGCACCACGGCAGCCCAGCCCAGGACCCGGCTGTCCTCGTTCAACGCGACGAGGCGGTGCTCGTCCAGCTTGGCGGCGTCGAACGCCTCCCAGCTCGGGGCGGTGGTCTCGAAGGTGGCGTTGCCCTCGTCGATACCCAGCTGGTAAATCGCCAGGACCTGCCCCGCGTGCTCCGGCCGCATCGGCGCGATGCGCACGCCGGTCACGGTGTCCCTCACGCCACCGCCTCAATGCCGAGTTCGGCGAGCAGGCCGCGGATGCGCCGCTCGATCTCATCCCGGATCGGCCGCACCGCAGCGACGCCCTGTCCGGCCGGGTCATCCAGCTGCCAGTCCAGGTACCGCTTGCCGGGGAAGTACGGGCAGGCGTCGCCGCAGCCCATGGTGATCACCACGTCCGAGGACTGCACGGCCTCGGTGGTGAGGACCTTCGGGATCTCGGCGGAGATGTCGATGCCGGCCTCCTTCATGGCCTCCACCACGGCCGGGTTAACGGCGCTCGCGGGGGCGGACCCGGCCGAGCGAACCTGAACGCGGTCGCCTCCGAGGTGGGTCAGGAAGGCGGCGGCCATCTGGGACCGGCCGGCGTTGTGCACGCAGACGAACAGCACGGAGGGAACGGCAGAGGTGCTCATCAGGTCAGGGCGCTTTCTTCGGCGGAACGGGCGGGAGCGGCGGACTGCTGCCCACCATGGGGAACGACGACCTCGTCCTCACTCACGGCGGCCGGGCGGCCGAAGCAGACGCCGACCAGGCCCAGGCCGACAGCGGCGCCGATCAGCTGGGCGGCGACGAACGGCAGCACGGAGGTGGGGGCGATGCCGGCGAAGGTGTCGGTGAACGCCCGGCCGATCGTCACGGCCGGGTTGGCGAACGACGTGGAGGAGGTGAACCAGTACGCCGCCCCGATGTAGGAGGCGACCAGTAGCGGCGCGAGGTGCGCGCGGCCGGCGCGGGCCAGGCCGAAGACGAGCCAGACCAGCCCGGCGGTGGCCACGACCTCCGCCAGCCACAGATGTCCGGCGAACCGGTCGTGGGTGGAGAAGCGCACCAGCGGCTTGCCGAACATGGCGTCGGCCAACACCGCGCCGACGATCGCCCCGGCGACCTGGGCAGGCACGTACACCGCGACGTCGCGCAGGGCCAGGCCGTCGCCGGTGCGGCGGCCGGTGAACCAGGCGGCGAGGCTGACCGCCGGGTTGAAGTGCGCCCCCGACACCGAGCCGAGCAGGGCGATCAGCACGCCGAGGCCGAAGACGGTGGCGAAGGAGTTCGCCAGCAGCTGCACCCCGACGTCACGGGTCAGTTCGGTGGCCTGGATGCCGGAGCCGACCACCACCGCGACCAGCGCGGCCGTACCGAGCCCCTCGACGACGGCCCGCCGCAGCAGCGGAGCCGGCGCGCTCACGCGGGGGCCTTCGCGGACACGACGGGGATCTGGAGCAGGGCGGAGAGCTTCGCCAGAGCCTCGGGGAGCACCCAGTAGTACACCCAGGTCCCGCGCCGCTCGGAGCCGACCAGCCCCGCCTCGCGCAGCACCTTCAGGTGGTGGGAGATCGTCGGCTGGGAGACATTGAACGGGCCGATGAGGTCGCACACGCACGCCTCGCCACCCTCGTGGGAGGCGATCAGCGACAGCAGCCGCAACCGGATCGGGTCGGACAGCGCCTTGAACATCCGCGACAGCTCAGCCGCAGCCTCCTCGCCCAGCGGCTCGCGGACCAGCGGCGCGCAGCACGCCGCGTCGTCCTGCCCGAGCACCGGCAGACCAGCTTGTTTCGACATACCTCAATATTGACAGCCGTCGATCCTGGCGGCAAGGTCGGTTGTATCGACAGACGTCGAAACAGCCCGTTTGATGGGAGACCGCCATGTCCCGTATTCAGCTCGCCCTGCGTGTCGCCGACCTCGAAGCCTCGATCGCCTTCTACTCCAAGCTTTTCGGAGCCGAGCCGGCCAAGCGCCGCGAGGGCTACGCCAACTTCGCCATCACCGAGCCCCCGCTCAAGCTCGTCCTCATCGAGGGCGAGACCGACGAGGACACCCGTCTGGACCACCTCGGCGTGGAGGTCGCCACCACCGACGAGGTCACCGCGGCCACCACCCGACTCAAGGACGCGGGCCTGGCGACCTTCGAAGAGAACGACACCTCCTGCTGCTACGCCCTCCAGGACAAGGTGTGGGTCACCGGCCCCGGCAAGGAGCCCTGGGAGGTCTACGTCGTCAAGGCCGACGCCGACACCCTGGAGAAGGCCGGCACCGCTCCGGACGCCTGCTGCGGCACCACAGCCTGCTGTACCCCCGACGAGCAGGCCGTCGACCCGACCCAGACCCCGGCCGAAGCCAAGGTTGCCGCCGGATGCGCCTGCACCAGCTGACCCTGGGAACGCCCCGGCGATGGCGGCCGCAAGGCGATATGACATCGGCCGCGGCGACCGCGCCAAGGTGCGGTGTAGCAGATGCAGTCGACCAGTAGGTCGGTACCGTCTCCCAGGGCAGCCTGGAGCTGACTGTCGTCAGACCGGTCCGCCGCGACAAAGCGGGCTAGCCGACGCCCGGCTCCTGCTGCCACTGGCCAGGAACGCCATCTCCACGGTGTTGATCTCCAGCAAGGCCGTGTACGTCGATGCCGACGGCAACCACTCCAACTCCGACGCTCCGCCCCGCTACGACGGTCCTGTCCGCGAAACCCAGCCCACCCTGCCCCCCGGTGACATGGACTACCAGTCACGGGAGGGATACGGCCCCAACAAGGTCGCGGCCGAGCATGTCGCCCTGGACAGCGGCTTGCCCATCACTGTCGTGCGCCCTTCGCGCATCCACGGTGTGGGCGCGGCCCGCCCCAGGGAATGGGTGGTCGTCAAACGCGCCCTGGACCGTCGCGGTGTTGTGCTGCTCGCCAACCGGGGCAACGGGGTCGTCCACCCGACGGCGGCGGCCAACATCGCCGCTCTCATCGAAACGGCCGCCGACAAGCCCGGCGCGCGCATCCTCAACTGCGCGGACCCCGACGCGCCGAGCGCACTCGAGATCTTCCGCGCCATCGCCCGGCACCTGAAGCACACCTGGGAAGAAGTCCTCCTCGACGACACGGTTCCGGACACCCTGGGTCGAACCCCCTGGGACTCGCCCCACCCGGTGGTCCTCGACACCTCCGCCGCGGAAGCTCTCGGGTACCGGCCAGCCGGCGACTACGCGACGACAGTCGCTGCTGAGATCGACTGGCTGCTCGACGCCGCCCGGGCCGGCGACCGGGCGGGAATCCTGCCCAAGACGGAGGACCCGTACTTCAGCCGGTTCTTCGAGTACGCAGCTGAGGATGCGTTCCTCGCCGGGCGCACACACTGAGGTCCGGGGCACGTACGGCCAGCAGTCCGGCCCGGCCGTTACTGGACTCCTTCAGGCGCGGCGGAGAAGCTCATGCCGCGTGAGTCTCGGGGCATTCGACGAGGTGGCCGCGTTCGAAGCGGTCTCCGGCGCGGACAAGGGCGACGAGGTGGGGGCCCTGCTCGCCCATGCCTTCCTCGCCATCACCGCCGCAATCGAACGCCGAGACCAGACGCTGACCGACGACGGAACGAGCCCGAACGGGTCTGGCTTTGTTCACGAGTTGCGTCGTCAGTTGTTCACGGTTTGGGAGGCACCCAGATCCACGGTCGGGTCATGTTCACGAGTTTTGGGCTCTGGCACAGATCTTGGGGAGCGGTCGCGGAGCATCACCGGTCAGGTCGTTTCGCGGCTGTAATCACACTTGTTCTTGGTAGATCCTGATTTCCTGGGGATGGGAGTGGCGGACGATCGTCCAGAATTCCTGGCGGCCAAGGCCGTCGGCCCAGCGGTCGAGTTCGTCGTCCGTGTCGTGGAAGAACCAGGACTCGAAGTGCCCCAGCGCCCGAAGTTGAGGGACGGGCTCGTATCGAAGTTCGCAGTGGAGCTGGATGTAATGATCACGCTCGCCGGAAGCGTCGTTGATCTCGAACTGCCGGGCAAGGTCCAGCGTGAAGACGGGCGGTCCCTCGAAGGCGTGAGTCCCGTACTGGAAGAGAAGGCCATCAGCGTCCGGCGTATCCGCGGTGTCGAATCGTTGGGAGCCGAAGCGTACGAACCTGAGCCACACCTCGTCCAAGTCCAACTCGGCCAGGGGCTGCTGCCCACGGCTCAGCTCATGTTGAAGTCGCTCCTCGGCCCGGTCTATGGGCAGTCTCCTCGACATCCCTGTCCTTCGCGGTCTCGACGGAATCTGTGGCCTCGCGGCGATCTTCTCAGCCCACCACACTCGCTGACGTGATCAGGGTTGGCTGCAGAGCCTGGGGCGAGACGCTATTGGAGCAGGATCATCTTGCGGAGTAACTCGAATCCGGCACGTCCGTAGAGCTGCCTCTTGATCTTCTTGATGCGGTTCACGGCGCCTTCCGTGCCGCCGGAGCTCCAGTGCAAGGTGAGGCCGGCGGTCACCGCATCGAGGTCTCGAAGCAGATGGAGGGCGAAGTTGGTGAGGCCGGGCAGCTGGCTGGCATCGACGGCCTCGATCCATGCGGGGAGCGTGGGACCCAGCCGGTGAGCTGTCCGGTCCGCCGCGCACCGAGTCATTGGGCGGCGCCTCAACGTCCGTTTGTGTTGGCGCTGTGGGTCCGTTCAGGCATTCGCGGTGGGCGGCGACGCAGGTTTCCACGGCTCGGCCGATGCCCTGCCACAGGTGGAACCGGTCGGCGACCTGGATCGCGGCGGGAGCGCCGAGTCGCGCGCCCTCGGCATAGGCGCCCGCTCGGTCACGGCAGATGATCTCCACGCCCGGGTGGGTGGCCAGCCACGCGGCCAGCGGTCCCGAGTCGCGCGTCGGAATCACGTCCACCACGCGATGGGTTTCTCCACAGGTCAAGACGGTGGAGTAGGTCTGCCCACGGCGGGTAGCGAAGTCGTCCACACCCAGCACTCGCGGCGTGCTGGGCTGCGGGTCAGGCAGCGCCATGACCTTGCGCAGCAGGGTCATCCGTCCCACCTGGAAACCCAGGTGGGCGGTCAGCCGAGCGCCGGCCCGTCCGGCGAGTGCAAGCCCGACGCGCTCCAGGACCTCGCCCAGCCGCGTGGTGAAGCGCGCGTACGGGGCGGTCAACTGAGCGAACGGCTCGGCGAACGTGCGACGCGGGCAGTTGTCCGTGCTGCAGATGAAGCGTCGGACCGTCAGATGTATCACGACACTCTGTTCAGCGAGCGGCAGATCCTTCAGTCTGCGCTGGTAGGAGTCGTGCACTCGGCTCGAGGAGCGGCCGCAGTCCGGACATGCTGCCCCGGCTGTCCGGCCTCTGGCCGTGACGTCGATCGTGCCGAAGGCGGCGGTCACCGCTTCGACGTCCACGTCGTCGATTCCATCGAACACGAGCGAGTCCCAGAACGTTGCGTCGGCCTGCACGACAAGCACCGTCACTGCTCGCTGCGGTCACCGGAGAGGTCGAGCGCAGAGCTGACGGAGCGTCACTCCCTGCTGCAAGGCGGGAAGGCGTACGCGGTCTCACACGAATCTGGGTCCTTGCAATCGAACGCCGCGGTGACGCTTCGCGACCGCTCCCCAAGATCTGTGCCAGAGCCTCTTTTTCATGTACGAAGCCACTCAGCCGGACTGCCGGTGGCCGGCGTGGAAGGCATGACCGTGTGACGTGGAACCTGCCTGATCCGATGCTGACCGTGGCCGTGAACAACTCCGCTCTGCCCACCGGGTGGGCGGCGGAGCCGAAATTATGGACAGGGTTTAATGCTGTCCGTTGTCCGCTTCTCGACGCCTGTTGGTGCCCGCATCGAGGGGATCCTCAACGCACGGGTTGTCACGGGTCGTGAGCTGGCCTGAGCACAGCAGCGATCGGTGCAGTCACTCCGGATTGGCTTTGATCACCGAGATCCCTGCCGGTGCTGCCACTCTCGCCGTGCCGTCGGCCGCGATGGCGACGTCGAGTGAGCCGTCGGCCGCCCGGAGCCCCGTCACCGTCAGCGGGCCGTACGCGTCCGCGAAGGTGGGGGTGACCGTGACCGTGCCGCCGGGCACATCCGTCTCCAGTCCGAGGGCTGCCTGGACCACGAGGACGGCTGACGCCGCCGCCCATGCCTGCGGCCGGCAGGAGGCGGGGTAGGGCGCGGGGCGGGTGCCGGCCTGGGCGCCGTGGCCAGCGAAGAGTTCGGGCAAGCGGGCGTCGAAGTCGGCGGATGCGGTGAGCAGGCCCGCCGCGAGCGAGGCGGCCGCTTGGGAGAAGCCTGCCCGGACGAGACCGTGCACGGCGATCGCCGTGTCGTGCGGCCAGATCGAACCCGTGTGGTAGCCGTAGGGGTTGAAGCCCCCCGATTCGCTGCTCAGGGTGCGTAGTCCGTGGCCGGAGTCGAGGTCCGGTGCGCTCAGTCGGGCCGCGATCAGGGCGCTTTCCTCGTGGTTAAGCATGCCGATGCCGAGCAGGTGGCCGATGTTGGAAGTGACCGAGTCGACGGGGCGGCCGTCACGGTCCAAGGCGACGGCCGGGTAGGCGCCTTGGGAGTCCTGCACCCAGAAACGCCTGCGGAAACGCGTGGCCAGCCGCTCGGCCCAGTCCTCCCATTCGTCGGCTCCCGGACGGCCGAAGGCGCGCAGCAGTGCGGCTCCGCCGCGCGCGGCTTCGTAGGCGTACGCCTGTACCTCGCACAGCGCGATCGGGGATGCGGCGAGGCGCCCGTCGCGGTGGCGGATGGAGTCGTCGTGGTCCTTCCAGCCCTGGTTGGTCAGGCCGCGGCCGGTCTGGTCGACGTACTTGAGGAAGCCGTCGCCGCTCACGTCGCTCTGCTCGCGCATCCAGGACAGGGCCGCCTCGGCGTGCGGCAGGAGCTGTTCGACCTCTTGCGAGGCGAGGCCCCAGCGCCAGGAGTCGTGCAGCAGGATGATCCACAGGGGGGTGGCGTCGATGGTGCCGTAGTAGATCGGTGGCAGGACGAGGGTGTCGCTGAACTGCTGGGTGCTGCGCCGTACTTCGTGCAGGATCTTGCCCGGCTGTTCCTCGGTCGTCGGGTCGGCCAGGGCGCCCTGGCGGCGAGCGAGGGTGCGCAGGGTACCGGCGGCCAGATCGGTCCCCAGGGGCAGGAGCATGCGGGCCGCCCAGAGGGCGTCGCGGCCGAAGAGTGTCAGATACCAAGGGGCTCCGGCGGCCAGGAACTGATCGGGGCGGCCCGCCGGGGTGCCGGCTGAGAGCGGGTCGGTCAGGCGCAGCCGGTCCAGGTCGGCGAGGGACTGCTGCAGCCAGCGGTCCAGGCGCCGGTCGGCGCTGCGCAGCACGGGCGTGCTCCACGGCACGTCTTCGGCCGGTGCGGCCGGGAACTGGTCGCCCTCGGCCTGTGCCGCCGTGCAGGCCAGGAGTATGGTCCACGACCGGCCGGGGGCCAGATCGATGTCGTACGACAGCCGCCCGGATGTCGCGTCCAGTGTGTCGGGCACCGGCGTGCTGAGCAGTCGTACCGTGAGCCCGTCGCGGGACCAGACCAGTCCGCCCGCCGTGGCCTGGGCGGGTATGTCGTCGAGGTGCTGCCCGGACTTCACCCGGTCCATCGAGGCGAGGTCGGTGGCCGCCTCCACGGTGAGCCGGAAGCGGACGGGCTGCGCGCCGGAGTTGGTGACCTCGAAGGTCTCCTCCAGGCGGCCGGAAACGACGCTGCGGCGGCGGTGCAGCGCCACCACCGGGTCTTCCGTCACCTCGCCCAGGCCCCGGAAGACCGCCCGGAAGCCGGCTCGGTCGGCGCCCTGCAATCCTCCGGAAACCGGCGCGAGAGGGATGCCCGCGGCGGCGACCGTCAGCCGGGCCAGCGCCCTGCTGTCGCCGTGGAAGAAGCCGTCCGCACCGCCTGTGACCTGGCCGTCCGCCCGCGAGATGACGAAGCTCGGGGCGTGCAGCGTGACGACGGCGTCATGCAGGAACGGCTGCAGGCCCTGGGCCGCGGCAGCGGAGGCGGTGGCGGAAATGTTGCCGTCGTGGGGCTTGACAGTGACGTCCAACGGGGCGCAACCTCTCGTTCATTAAATCGATAAAACGAACCTAAACACGAGGCCACATGACTGACAAGCCGCTCTGAATCGCTTAAATAGAGGCCACAACTCGTCTCTTTCCGTCTGACCGATCCTGGAGATCGTTATGCCCCGCTCCCCTCGCAGCTCCTCGGCCAAGGGCCCGGTGACCATCGCCATGGTCGCCGCCCGGGCCGGTGTCTCCGCGCCGACCGTGTCCAACGCGATCAACGCGCCGGAGAAGTTGCGCCCCGAGACCCTTGAGCGGGTGCTGCGGGCGATCGAGGAAACGGGCTACCGGCCCAGCCGCGCCGCCCAGACCCTGCGCACCCGCTCCAGCAAGCTGATCGGCTACGGTGTCAGGCCTACCCCGCCCGGCACCACGGCCCCGGTCATGGACCGTTTCCTGCACGCCCTGTCGAAGGCCGCCGACGAGGCCGGCTACCGCATCCTGCTGTTCGCCTCACCGCCCGGCGGCGCAAGCCTCACGGGATATGAGGACCTCCTCGACCAGCACGATGTCGACGGTTTCGTCCTCAGCGACACCGACGAGCGAGGGGATCCGCGACAGCCCTGGCTGGACAAGCAGGGGGTGCCGTTCGTGGCCTTCGGCCGGATGTGGTCGAAGCGGCAGATCGGCGACTGGGTGGATGTGGACGGCGCCGCCGGCACCGACGCGGCGGTAGAGCATCTGATTTCGCTCGGCCACCGCAAGATCGCCTTTCTGGGCTGGGAGCGCGGTTCGTGCGTCGGTGACGACCGTGCCGAGGGCTGGCAGCGGGCCATGCGACGGCACGACCTTCCGACGCGGGCCCGGCGGGCCCAGAGCGCCGATGACGTCGATGCCGCGCGCAGTGCCGTCAAACCTCTACTGGACGCGGGCGCTACCGCGGTGATCGCGGCCAGTGACACCCTCGCTCTGGGCTGCTACTACGCGCTGCGCGAGCGCGGGGCCACCCCGGGCCGGGACGTGGCCGTGGTCGGTTTCGACGACTCGCCGACCGCCGGCATCCTCTCGCCCGGCCTGACCTCCGTCGCCCAGCCGCTGGAAGCCGTCGGCCGGGAATGCGTCCGGCTGCTGCTGGCACGCATGGCCGACCCGGACGCCGAGCCCGAACGGGTCCTGCTGGAGCCGTCGTTGGTCGTCCGCGACAGCACCCCCGCACCGGACGCCTGAACCAAAGAGGCTGAGCCGCCATGTACCTGTGCACGACACAACGCCCAAACCGAGCCGACCAGCGCAGTGCGCCCCGGCCACGCACCCGTCCGGCACGGCAGGTGCGTCTTCGAACCACCGGTGTGGCCGGTCATCCCTGACCTGCCCGGCCGCACCGGTTCGACCGCGGCGCCCCGCGCCCTCCCCGCCCCGCGCGCGGGGCGCCGCCGAGCCGCCCATGGCCCGCACCCGCCGCTGAGCGCGGTTCGCTCTCCGATCCACCGAAAGGCACGCGTGTGTCCACCGCACCCCTCGATCCGCACCGGCCCGTCGCACACCTGCGCCCGCCCCAAAACTGGATCAACGACCCCAACGGACTGGTCTTCCACGACGGCCACTACCACGTCTTCCACCAGTACAACCCGCACGGCGCGACCCACCCGATTCATGCACTGGGGCCACTTCCGCAGCCCCGACCTGATCAGCTGGGAACCCCTCCGATCGCTCTGGCCCCGACCCCGGGCGGCGTCGACGCCAACGGCTGCTTCTCCGGCAACGCCGTCTCCGACGGCGACCGGATGATCGCCTTCTACTCCGCCTACCGCCAGCAGAGCCCACACCACCAGCCGGTCACCACCGCCACCTCCCACGACGGCGGACACACCTTCACCCCGCGCGGCCGACTGCTCATCCCCAAGGTGCCCGACGGCTGCACCATGTACCGCGACCCCTACGTATGGCAGCACGCGGACGGCTGGCGGATGCTCGTCGGCGCCTCCCTCGCCGACGGCCGCGGCGCCGCCCTGCTCTACGACTCGCCCGACCTGGAGACCTGGACCTACCGCGGCCCGTTCGCCGCCCACCACAAGCAGGACGTCGGCCACGCCGGCCTGCACACCGGCAAGGGCTGGGAATGTCCCCAGTACCTCCCGGCCGCCGGCGGCGGGCCCGGCGCCCTGATCTTCAGCGCGTGGAACGACAACGACAGCCCCCGCTGCGTCGTAGCTCTGATCGGCGAGGAAGACGGCGACGCGTTCGAGGGCGGGCCGCCCGTCTTCGTCGAGCATGGCCCGGAGGGTTACGCGCATGCGCTGCTGCGCGCACCCGCTGGCCGGTGGCTGCTGTGGGGCGTGGACTCGGGGGCATAGGTGCCTGTTCCTGATCCGAACATGCCAGGCTCGTTTTTGCGATCTCTCGCAGTGAAGGCCGTTTGGCTAGATCTTCTGGAGAGCGAGAGCCGCTCCACCTGCCCCAGTACTGTGACTTCGCATGACCGACTCTGAGATCGAGATCACCGCAGACCTGGTCCGCGAGCTGCTGCGGGAGCAGCATCCGGACCTTGCGGGGTTGGCCATCCGTGAAGTAGCGGGCGGGTGGGGCAACCAGATGTGGCGCCTTGGGGACGAGTTGGCCGTGCGCATGCCACGCATGGAAGGTGCCACGGATCTCCTGCGCAAGGAGTGCCGGTGGCTGCCTGTCCTGGCCCCGCGTCTTCCGCTCCCGGTTCCGACGCCTGTGCGGATCGGCCAACCGTCCGCGCGTTTTCCGAGGCCCTGGAGCGTTATGACGTGGGTCCCCGGCGAGCCACTGGACTACACCTCGATCAGCCGCGGCGACCATTCGGCCGACACTCTGGCGGGCTTCCTCAGGGCACTCCATGTGGAGGCGCCCACCGAGGCGCCCACCATGTCGGACCGTGGCGCCCACCCCAAGAAGTGCACGGACGGCTTCGAGAATTTCCTGCAAGGCATTGCCCCCGGCGGCATTGCCGCCGACGTCCGGGCCGTCCGGGCCGTCTGGGACGATGCTGTAGCGGCCCCCGAGTGGGAGGGTCCGCGGGTGTGGCTGCACGGTGACCTCCATCCCGCGAATGTCGTCGTCTCGGACGGGACGCTCTCGGGCGTGATCGACTTCGATGCCATGTTCGCCGGCGATCCGGCCTGGGACCTCGCGGCCGCGTGGGTGCTGCTTCCCGCGGGCGCGGGCCCACGGTTCTTCGAGGTGTACGCGCGTGCGGACGAGGCGACGGTCCGGCGCGCCCGCGGGCTGGCTGCAATGAAGAGCCTCTTCCTCATCCTCATGGGCCAGGCCGGAGATCGGGGCCTTCCGGGCGGCAAGCCGACCTGGGGACCCGCAGGTCGGGCAGCGCTCGATCGTGTTCTGGCAGCGTGATGAGTGGCTTTGTATCTCAGTGCGGGAGTCGTTTCGAGATGACTGCGGGAGCCACCTTCTAACCGAGTTTGCGATGTCGGTTTGTTTTCACGTCGCCCAGGCCCTGGCCCGGCTCCGCCGCGATACCGCCGCCGCCAAAGGGCGGCTGTACCGGTGGTGTGTTGTGCGCCGGGTGATGCGGCGTGTGCTCTTGTGCGCCCCTTCGGTATTCCGCCTCTGCGGCCGGTGCGGGGATAGCTTCATTGCCAGATATCCCAAGTGGCGGGCCGGGCCCGCCGGACTGGAAGGAGCGCTGGCTTGCTGAAGCGTGCGGGGTTGTCGGTGGCTGCGGCTGCCGTGCTTGCTGGGGCTGTGGTACCGGTTGGTCTGACGAGTGAGGCTTTCGCCGCTGGGGCCAAGGCGGGGGTGTGCAAGTCGTCGGTGGACGGTACGTACTGCGGCTACTACTCGGGGTCGGCGTACACCGATCGCGGTGATACGGGGGCCAAGGTGAAGGAGATCCAGGCGCTGCTGATCCATCATCACGACTACTCGGTGGGCCCGAAGGGTGTGGACGGCTACTTCGGGGCGGGAACGGAGTCGGCGGTGAAGCGACTCCAGAGGGGTCATGGGTTGAAGGCCGACGGCATTGTGAGTGCGAAGACGTGGGACCGGCTGCGTGGAGAACCGTTGGATCGCTGAGGGCGATCTTCTCCGGGTGAGCCCCCCGTCGCTGACGGGCTGTGCGTGCGACGGCGGCCTTGGTACTGGTGGGCTCGCGTATTCAACTGTCGCCGGTTCCCCGAGGAACCCAGCCCGCTGGTGACCGGCTGTGATCGCCAGCGGCGTACAACTCGCAGGACTCGTTCATCGCCTTCATCGACTACGGCCAGGGCCTTCGAGTCCGCTGATAGATTCCTTCGGTGAGCGAGCCACTACCCAGCGGCGGCATCGAGCTGTCACCCGACGAGATCGAAGCCCTCCCCGCCAGGTGGTCATCATGCTGGGCCCCGAGTGAGGTCGCGCAGCGGCTGGCTGGGACCAGCACGCCCTGGTACGTGGCCGCGGGCTGGGCGCTGGACTTGTTCCGCGGCACGCAGACGCGCGCTCATGGAGACATCGAGATCGCGATTCCGGCCGCGAGCTTTCCCGAGGTCCGCCACCGCTTCCCCGGATACGTCTTCGACGCTGTAGGCAGCGGCCGGATCTGGGAGGACGCCACACCGGAGGTGCTGGCCGCCGTGCACCAGACATGGCTCCGCGATCCGGCCACCGGAAACTACCTGCTCGACGTGTTCCGCGAACCGCACGACGGCGACACCTGGATCTGCCGACGCGATGAGAGGATCCGGCTTCCCTACAGCGACATCGTCCATCACACCCAGGACGGCATCCCGTATCTGGCGCCCGAACTGGTCCTGCTGTTCAAGGCCAAGCACGCCCGCCGAAAGGATCAAACAGACTTCGAGGCGACCGTCCCGCACATGACCTCGGCTCAGCGCGAGATCCTGGCCGAGCTACTCGCCCGCGTACACCCGGGACACCCCTGGATCGCGGGCCTGTAGCCAACGGTTTACTGGTGTGACCGCCTAATCGACTGTCGCCGGTCCCCGAGGAAGCCAGCCTGTTGGTGAGCTTGTCGTTTAACCTTCGCCCTCATGGATGCTCGGCTGCGACGATCAAGAAGTTGGGGAGGTGGACGTAGCTCTCGATGCCAGGTTCAGTGTCCGCTGTCTCCCGCGCGATGCCGGGTTCGAGGCCCGGCTCGGCGATCTCGCGTAGTCGGCATCCGAGCGCGGCCAGTTCGTTGAGGTAGGCCGAGATCGGCCGGTGGAAGTCCGTTGCGCGGGTGAGGGGGATCTCGTACTCCTCCAGGTACCGCCTCAGGCGGTACTCCCCGTGTTTGCGCCAGGTGGCCAGCAGTTGCTCGAAAGCGGGATGGTTGACGGAGAAGAGGAACAGTCCGCCAGGTCGCAGGGCCTGCACGCAGGCTCGCATGGCGGGCTTCCAGTCGGGGATGGCGGGTAGCATCATGCTGCAGATGACGGCGTTGTACCCGCTGCCCACATCTGGCATCCGGGTCAGGTCGGCTTGGATGCAGTGGATGCCCTGCTGGAGGGCACGCTCCTTCTCCTGGTTGCAGGCGAACATCGCGTCGGTGGGCTCGACGCCGGTGACGTGGGCACCGCGGGTGGCCAGCACCTTGCCCACCTTGCCTGGCAGGCCGATCGGGTCGCCCCCGGACTACTGGCCGCGACCGACGCCGCTCCAGAACCGCAGGTCGAACAACGGACGCTTCCGTCCACCCCGACCATGGGCCCAACCGTGCCCCCGAGCAGACGTGGTCGGGCCCATGGTCGGGGGCGCCCCGGTTCACCGGGCGCGGGTGACCACGGCGACCAAGACGCCGGCACCGACCAGCGCGACCGTCAGCGGCTGGGTGAGCCGCGGGAGGCGGTAGACGGCGTAGGCGAGCACGCCGAGCGGCCGAATGGAAGTTCCGGGCCGTCGGGCAGGGGTTGCGGGGCTAACCCCCGGGTCCCCGACCTTGGTGGCGCCCTGTCCGGACTGGCCGACCGTGACCCCGATGCCGTCCACAAGGCGGCCGAAGAGATCACCGGCCGCGGAGGGTGCGGCTGGTGTCTGAGCCAGGACGCCGAGGCCGCGCAGATGGCGTCAGCGGGCCTGGTTCAGTGCCCGGGTCAGCTCCCGGTTAGCCGCTCGGGCAGTCTCTGCGGGCTAAGGTCGGGCAGGGGCTGGCGGACGCGCGGTATGCCCAGGGAGACGCCGCCCCGCGACACAAGGGCCGGGGAGCTCCCACGCTCCACCGTCCGTTTCACACGCCCGCGTTGGGCGTGCCTGATCCCGAGGGGGGAACCCGGCGTCAATGTTGCCCGCGCCGGTCGCCAACTCGCGTGGGCACCCGCCAACTGAAGCGCTCGGTCACACCCGGGCTCGCAGGCTGTTCGGAACCGAGTGAAGGACAGCAGTGCGATGCCTACGCCACCCAGCTCACCCGGCTGGTGCGCTTGCGCTGCGGGCCGAGCAGTGAAGGGCCGAGGCGGCTACAGGCTACGGCCCGTTTTGTCTGGGCCGCCCGGCTGAGGCTCTGCTTGGCGAGGGGAACCGCCGCGTCGCCGAGCACCGGGAAACAAGATCGCGCGGTTCCGGTCCATCTGTTAACGTGCCTGCGGTTCGGTCGAGCGCTGCTGACCACAGCGCACGCCGGAACGGCGAATTACCGGTGTTGCAAGGGGGAACCCGAAAATGTCTGACACCACGTCTGCAGAGGTGTTTTCCGGCCACGTGCTTGAGTGGCACAGCGAAGAGGGCTGGGGAGTTCTTGCTTCCGATGCCCTCCCGGACAGGGTGTGGGCGCATTTTTCGGTCATCCAGGCCGAGGGCTATCGAGAGCTGACCGTTGGCCAGTCCGTCACCTTCTCAGTCGAGCAGGCTGAACAGGACGAGTTCAGCTGGCGTGCCGTGTCCGTCTGGCCCGGAGCTGGAGCGCGACGCTCGCCCAACGAGGGCGAGCAGCCTGGCTATTCATCCGACCTGAACATCAGGTTCGATTCCTGACACTATATCGGTAACCGACCGAATCTTTCCTATCAGTATGCGCAGCAGTGGCGTGGTCTCTGCTGTTGTGCGCTTCAGACAGGAATCTGGTGTCTTCGAAGTCCACGAAAAGGGTTGCTGCAGTCGGCTCCGCTGCGCTGGCCGCAGTTCTCGCTCTGGGTGCCGTTCCCGCTCATGCCGGGACGCAGCAGGGCAGGTTCACGTTCAAGGTCTCAGACCCCTACTACACGAAGACGGACGGCAACGGCACCTTCACCGGCCAGGTGAACATGGCCGGTACCGTCGGGCGCCCCGCTCCCATGGCCTGGTCGTTCCGCACCTCCCCGGCAATACAGGCCATAGCAACAGGTCGAATGACATGCTCGGCCGGTCACATGCAACTGCCCTACCACGACAGTCACGCCAATGTAACCGTCAACTATTTCTGGCACTCGTCAGTCCCCAACAATCGGCGCAACAAAAACTACACGCTGTACGGGAACTGCACGTTTCCCGTACAGGTCGGCGGCAGGACCGGCAAGGCAGACCTGGGCTTCAGCTTCAACTATTCTCTCTTCGACGGGATCACTCCGTCCATGACTGCGCAGGACGGTGGCAGCACCGAGGACACGCCTTACACCAGCGACCTCAAGATTGCCTATGACTCCTGAGAGGTCGTAACTTCGGCATCCGAGTCGGTTCGTCAGATCAACTGGCGAGCCGACTCGGATGTTTGGACTGGTTACGGTTCTCCCGGGTATGAAAACAGGTAGGTGGCCGAGGATGCAGTCCTGAGAGTTCGGCCAAGCAATTTTGGGCTTGATTCCTTGGCGCGAGTGATCGCGCCCCATGAATCGATCTCGACGTCGCGCGGGCCTTCTGCTGGCGGAGATGGCCGTCCCGCACCCTGCGATGTGCCGTCTTCATGGCAGTGAGCCAGCTGGGGATGCACCTACTCATGACAGCCGCGAGCCACGAAGTACCACCGCCGTGTCAGTGGCAAGCTCCAGCCACGAGCCGACGACCAGCAGGAAAACCCGCTTCCCCGCTCAACCGTGACTGACACGCCCTCACTGACACCAAGCCAAAACATCGCATCTGCAGATCCGCAAGCCGTACGTAAGACGCCGTTTCCTTTGGCTTGATCGTTCGTTGAGCGGTGCATGACGGGTCTGATTGAGCGGTTGGTGCCGGATGAGTTATGGACGTTGTTCCGGCGGGTGGTTCGGCCGACGGAGGTCACACGTCCGCAGGGCGGCGGCTGACGGCGGTCGGGTGACCGCGAATGCCTGGCTGCGATCATCTTCGTGGCCGCCTCGGGGTGCACCTGGCGGCAGTTGCCCCCGGTGTTCGGCCCGGCCTGGCCGACGATCTACCGGCGCTTCGCCCAGTGGAGCCGTGACCGAGTCTGGGCCCGGCTGCACCGCATCCTCCTGGACGAGCTCGGCACCAGAGGGGAGCTGGACTGGTCGCGGTGCGCCATCGACTGCGTCAGCCTCAGGGCCGCAAAAGGGGGCCACTGACCGGACCGAATCCGACCGACCGCGGCAAGAACGGATCAAGGATCCACCTGATCACGGACCGGAACGGTCTGCCTCTGTCGCTGGGCATCTCCGGTGCCAACGTGCACGACAGTCTCGGTCTGAAGCCGCTGGTGCGGGGATCCCACCGATCCACTCCCGGCGCGGCCCACGCCGCCGACGACCGGCCAAGCTCCACGCCGACAAGGGATACGACTACGACCACCTGCGCCGATGGCTCCGCAAGCGAGGCATCCGCCACCGCATCGCCCGCAAAGGCATCGAGTCCTCGCAGCGGCTGGGCCGTCACCGCTGGGTCGTCGAAAGGACAGTGTCCTGGCTGGCCGGATGCCGCCGCCTGCACCACCGCTACGAACGCAAGGCCGAGCACTTCCTTGCCTTCGTCGGCATCGCTGCAGCCCTCATCTGCCACCGTCGCCTGGTGGGCTGAACCACGGTCGACGGAAGTCGATAGCCGGACGCCGTCCCGCCACTGTCACAGCTGTCCGTCATGCTGTGCGACATGAACGAGAACGCCTTCTGGCAGCTCATCGACGACTGCACACCGTCCACGCCCGACCCCGACGCGGAACATCTGGCCGCAGCACTGACGAACCGTCTAGTGCGTTGACCACTAACCTTTGTCGGGGTTGATTGTTCTGTCGTTCGAAGGCTGAGTGTTCTCAGCGAGGCTCGGTGACGGGTACGTTGTCTCATCGAGTTGATCAAGTAGGTCGGGGCACGGGGGAAACCGGTGTATGGGCTTGATGGTGGTGCGGAGGAGGGCTTCACCGAGGTCAAGCAGGTGTTCGCCTCGTTGGCGGAAGCCGACCAGGATCACGACATGCAGGTGGCGGTTTATCACTGCGGGCGGTTGGTGGTGGATCTTTGGGCTGGCCCGGAGATGCGGCAGGACTCGCTGCTCAACGTCGCGTCCGTGGGCAAGGCTGCCGCATATGTCTGCGCCGCGCTGCTCGTGCAGCAGGGCGACTTGGAGCTCGATCGGACCGTGGCACGGTACTGGCCGGAGTTCGCGGCGGCCGGCAAACAGGACGTGACGGTTCGGCAACTGCTGAGTCACCAGGCCGGTCTGGTTGGCGTGGACGGCGGTTTCAACCTCGACGAGCTCCACGATGACCAGGCGGCAGCCGTCCGGCTGGCTTCCCAGCGCCCCTTTTGGCGGCCGGGCACGGCGCACGGCTACCACGGGTTCACCATTGGCCCGTTGATCGGCGAGCTGGTGCGGCGGATCACCGGCAGCACCCTGCGGGATTTCCACGCCGCAATGGTCCGCGAGCCACGAAGCATCGACATGTTCGTAGGGCTGCCCGCCGAATACGAGCCTCGCGTTCTGACCCTCCAGCCGCCTGTGCCGAGCGAGCAGGCCGGCTCCGACCCCGTGCCAGCACCGGCGCCCGACAGTCTTGCCGGCCTGGCATTCAGCGTCCCGGTGGCCGACAGGCTCGGCCTCGTCAACGCCCGCCGATTCCGTGCAGCCGGGCCGGTGTCGATGGGAGTCCTGGCCAGCGCACACGGAATCGCGCGAATGTACGCCTCATGCCTTGACGCCGTGGATGGCCTGCCTGCCCTGCTTGCCGCGGAGACACGGGAGGAGTTCGCGCAGATTCACTCTGTCGGCCACGACCTGACGCTGGCCTGCCCCAGCCGCTACGGCTTGGGCTTCCAACTGCCCGGCGATGCACAGCCCTACCTGTCCGCCCGCACCTTCGGCCACGACGGTGGAGGCGGTAGCTGGGGGTTCGCGGATCCCTCGACCAGACTCGCCTTCGGCTATGTCCGGCGCCGTATGACCAATCCCGGAGGTCTCGGTCCCGACGCGCACTTGCTGGCTCGCGCTGCCCGCTCCTGCGCCGCCGGTCAGCTCGCCTTCTGATGGTCTTACGCGGGGCTGAGGCCACGACCCCATGTCGGGATCAAGCAGGTGCAGGTGCTCAAAGTTCTTGCTCAACCTTCACTGCGGCAGGACATTGATCAGACGGCTTCGGTTCGTGGGCGGCCCGAGCGTTGCCGGCGTTCGCTGCGGACCTTGGCGCGTTCCGGCCGCTGGGCGGCCAGGACGTCGGGATGGCGGGCGTTGGCGTTGCGCCATCGCAGGTAGTCCTGAAGTCTGCGGGCAAGCACGGTGTGGTTGGGATGGTTCGAGCCGCCCATGACGAAGGTGCGTAACGGCCCGAACTGGGCTTCGATCGGGTTGGCCCACGACGCGCTGGTCGGTGTCAGGCACAACTCGACCTTGTTCTGGCCGGCCCAGGCCCGGATGGCTGGGGTCACATAATCACATAGATGGGGGCGCCGTCCGGGCGGGCGGCGCGGATCGACTTCAGTGCCGCCAGGCTGTGGTCGCCGCCTTTGCGGCGGCGGGTCACGCCCCACAGGCGGTCGTCCCCCAGGGAGTAGCACCCGTGGAAGTACCGGATGCCATGGGTGCGGTGGTAGGTGGCGGGCAACCGGTCGGGTTTGCTGCGCCGTGCCCAGGCGGTGCCGTGACAGGGCCGGATCGACAGCGGGCCGAACTGGTCGAATGCGAAACACCGATCCGGGAAACGGCTGGTCACATACTCGATGCGGTCGAGCTTGGCATCCTTGTCCGGGTCCGTGGACTCCTTCCAGGTGCGGGTGCGCTGGAAGGAGATTCCCTTCTCGTGCAGGACCTGCCGCAGCCGCTCGCGGCCTATGCGCACCCGGCGGCCGGGCTTGCGGGCCAGGTAGTCGCACAGCTTGCGCAGACTCCAGTGCGTGAAGGGCAGCCCCAGCGCCGTCGGGCGGGTCGTGGCCGTCGCGATGATGAATTCGCGGTCCTCATCGCTGATCAGGCGAGGACGGCCTCCCGCCCACCGAGGGTCCAGCGCGGCCAAACCCTTCTCGTTGAACGCATGGATCACGTCCCGGACGGTGTCCTCATGCGCGGCAACCAGACGGGAGATCGCCGTCACGGGCGTACCCGACGCCGACGCCATGATGATCAGCGCCCGGCGCACCCGCACCGACTCATGCCGGCCCCGCCGGACAATCTGCCGCAGCCACTGACCTTCCTGATCAGTCAACCGCCGTGCCCTGACCGGCCCTACCATCCACGACCTCACCCTCGACGGCGATCACGCCGCCGTCAACGATGAGGCCACCAACCCCAAACCACCAGCACCCGCCAAGCCGAACCCCCACCCGGCGAACGTTCGTGGACAACGCACTATCGACAGCCCGCACCGTCGGTGGCTGCTCTGGCCGCCGGTCTTGAGCCGCAGGCGTTCACCACCGTTGCCTGGCGGCAAGGCACCCGCGGAGAGTTACGGTCCCGCTTCGCCGCCGTGCGTGTCCGCCCCGCCGGAAAGGCCGTCGAGCGTCCGATCAAGGCCGCTGCTTCCTCCGAGCAGGGCTGGTGGGACGGGGTCCTGCCCGACTGCTGGCTGCTGGTCCAGTGGCCGGAAGAGGCCCAGGCCCCCACCGACTACTGGCTGTCCAGCCTTCCGGCCGACACGGCGATCGCCGAGCTGGTCCGCTTGGCCAAGGTCCGCTGGCGCATCGAGCACGACTACCGAGAACTCAAGCACGGGCTCGGTTTGGACCACTTCGAAGGCCGTTCCTGGCCGGGCTGGCACCACCACGTCACCCTCGTGACCGCCGCCCACGCCTTCCTCACCGAACAACGGCTGGCCCCAAAAGTCACCGCACCGGGCTCACTCTCTACCAGATCCTCGACGCCCTCCAAGACATCTTGAGGTGCTGGACCGGCATCTGCACCACCTGCCACCAGCCCCCTGCCCCGCAGGACACCCAGAACGCCAAGATCGAGACAGACCTAACGGAGTCCTACTAGGGCAGCGGAACTGATCGCAGTCGGCGCAGCCGGCGCACTCCATGCAGATGGCGCGTGGTGTGCACGGGCAGAGGCAGATCGGGTTGTAGTCGGGGGCGTCCTCGCCGGCTAGTACGTCTCGCCGAGCGGCGGCTCGGTCCACGCGCAGACGGTGCCGTCGGCGAGCAGCTCCTCGAAGCGGCGGCCGATGGGGCTGGACTCGCGCCAGACGGCGACCACCTCGGGCTCTTGGGCGGAGGTCATGCTGGGCTCCCTGCGGTGTCGGCCGGCTCGGTGGCGCGGGTGAGGAACGCGGCGAGGCCGGCGGTGGCCTCGGGGTCGGCGGCGGCGAGCCGGGCCGCGAACGCCACCTGGTCGACACCGGCGGCCGGGACCAGGCGGGCGAGTTCGGCGAGCAGCGCGGCGAGGGCGAGGACGGGCTGCGGCAGGAGACCGGCGGCGGTCTCACGGGCTGCCGGATCCGCGTAGTGCCCAAGGATCGCGGCCAGGGCGTGGGCGGGCCAGGCGTCGACGTCGGCTTGGACGTGCCCGCCCGCGCGGCGGGTGAGTTCGTCCCGGGCGGCTTCGTCGCCCTCGCGGGGCTCGGTCTGCTCCAGCGTGCCGAGCTCGCGCAGCGCCTGGAGCTCATCAGCGCGGGCGGCGATCCGGGCGGCTTCGCGCAGCTCGGCCTCCCGTGCGGCGGCGGCCGCTGCTTCGGCGGCGAGCTCGGCCTGGACGACGGCGTCGCTGTCCGGTCGTAGACGGTGCCCGGTGCCGTGTCGGTGAGCAGCTGGTCGATGCGCTCCCACTCCGCCAGCTCCGCCCGGCCGCGCGTGTCGTCGGCCAGGTGCTCGTGCCGGGAGTCCTGGCGCGCATCGAACCGGGCTTCCTCGAGGGCGCGGGCCACGGCGGCGGCGTCCATGCCCTTTGAGCGGCGGCGCACGACACGCCGGCCGATGCGGGCGTGGTCGACCGGCTCGCGGGGCGCGGCGACGCGTGAGGCGAGCGGGCGGCGGACATCGCGCCGAGACGACCAGGGTGTGGTCGTCAAGTCCTCGCATTCGTCCGCGGATTTGGGAGCGGGCCGCCGCCAGAGCGCTGTGCGGCGGCCCGCGAATATGTGAGCCGAAGCTCAGGAGTTGTCACCAGCGGGACCGGCTGAGCTGGTGAATGGGGACGACCGAGGCAGCCTGGTTGTCACACGCGAGGCATCCGACTTGTCACAGGCGCTCATTCAGCAGTCTTTCTGTCACCAGAAACGAAGATCGGGAGCCTGAGGTTCTCCACGGCGCTTCCATGGGCTCATGGCCGCTACACGTGCCGGGTCGGGAAGGGTAGTCGACGCCGCTGACGCCCGGGTCCGTCTTGTCGCATCAGTGCAGCTGGGAGGACCTTTTCGTGCCGACGGACGTCGACGCGGGCAGGTCCGGCCTGGATCTGGGCGACGGCTGGACGAGACGGTGGACGGTCTCGTGGCGGGCCGGTGGGGACGATGCGTCCTGCTCGGTGCACGATCTCGTACAGAAGCCGGTGCTCACGAGCGACCCGATGCGGCACTTCACCTGGCGCCGGGACCAACGGCACCGTCCTGGCCTGCAGTTCATGACCAGTACTGGCCGTCACCACGGCGCGGAGAGCCTGGAGGAGAGCCGGGTGTTGCTGGCCTTGGACTTCGCCGGGGATGTGGTGGACGTCGTCTCGCAGCCGCTGAAGATCTCCTTCGGGACCTGCGGGAAGCGCCGCGCCCACACCCCTGACTACGTCGCGGTGACCCGCCGCGTCGTCTGGCTGATCGACGTACGCCCCGAGCTTTTGATCAAGGAGTCGGACCGGGAGTCGTTCTTCGCGGCCGCCGAGGTCGCCGTCGCCTGCGGCTGGCACTACGCGGTGGCCGCCCGCTGGCGTGAGCACGCCTTCGCAGGGCTGGACGCGATGGCGTCGCCGCGCCGGCTGAGGTCCGATCCGCTGGGGCTTCGGCCGGTGCTGCTCGCCGAGGCCGGTAGTGGGCGGAGGTTCGGCGAGCTCGCGGCGGCGACGGGCTGCGAGCCGGTCGCCCGGGCCCAGCTGCTGCACCTGCTGTGGTTTCGGCATCTGGGCGTCGACCTGGCCGGCCCGCTGCAGGACCGCTCGCTCGTGCTGCCCGCTGGGAAGACTGCCCGGTGACCGCGGCAGCGGTGCTGGACCTTTCCCCCGGCGCCGGGCTGGTGCTGGACGGGACGGAGTGGACGGTCGAGCGCCATGAGGCGAACTCGATCGACCGCACGTGTGTGAAATCAGCGCGCAGCCCGTCAGCCCGGGTGCCCCAGTCCGTGAAATACGACTCGGTGATCGCCTCGGCGACGATCGGATGCAGCTCCTCGTCCGTCGCACCGGCCTCCTGGAGCTGGAGCATCTGGGAGGCGTAGGTGGGTGATATCGGCGTGGTGATGGTGCGCTCGCGGCCGTGGTCCGAACTGCCCGTGCAGGTGAATCCGAAGTAGGCCGTCACCTCCACCATCATCCCGATGGAGTGGCCGCTCGTTCCCTCGCCTGTGCTCTGACCTGCGGTTGCCACTGGGATTCGGTTTCCTCCACGAGCGCGGCCTGGAGGCGCTTCTGGGGCTTCTTCAGCTGTCCGACGCGGTAGCGCGCTGCACGGTGCGGGTCGAGACGCCCAGGCGTTCGGCGACGGCCTTCGTGGACCGCTTGGCCCGCGTGTAGAGGAATTCCATCTGAGCCTTTGCCGATTTCGGCGCGGGCCGGGTGAACACCTTCCGCTCCGCCCGTACGAGGGCGTCCAGGACCTTGCCCCGGCGTTGGGTCGGCTGCTGCGAGTCGTGCTGATCGTCCATGGGAGAAGCGTCCGTCAGGTGACCTGTGGACAGATGACGGCGAGCAGGCCCCGGCGTCGCACGGACGGCGCTGTGGGCGGGTCGAACTACTGTTGGGCCGTGACGACGTACGCCTATCCCGACGATCTCCTCCAGGCTCAGCGGCCCTGAACGAGGTGCGCGCCAGCCTCAAAGCCCTGGTCAAGACGCTGCCGTACTCGGTGGAACCCGTGAAGGCCTGGGAGCGCCCCGACGGCTACTGGCTCGCCACGTCCCGGTCGTACCCGGACTCGCCGGGCTGGTCGGAGCAGGAGAAGAAGGAGGTTGCCGCGCTGCGGGAGAAGGAACGCGATCTCACTGCCGTGATCCTCACGCACGCCTTCTGGGGCGAGGTCGACGCACCCGAGCGGGCCGATGCCCGGTCCCAGCTCAAGCACGCCCTCGAACGCGAGGACGGCGAGGGCCAGGAGGCGGCGTAACCGTGGCGGACACGCCGCACGAGCCGCCACCCATCACCGTGGTCCTCCCCGACGGACAGGAGTTCTCCGGGGCGCCGCAGGTGTGCAGTTCGGGTTCACGCAGCTCAGAAGCGGTCGGGACGACCATAGGGGGTGCAACAGGTGTGGTGCACGGGTGTCGTGGCTGATTCACTCCGCGGACTGACAGATGGGTTCGGGCTCCGACTCGAGGCCCGGCCACTGGGTGCGACGGGCGTCAGTGGTAGGCGTGCACCACCGCGTGGCCCTTGCCGCGGCCGATCATCCACTTGTTGACCGGGGTGGTGATCAGGAAAGCGACGACGAAGCCGCCCAGCAGCGAGGACCAGAACAGTCCGTCCGCGAGGTGGGCGTCCATCGCGCCGGGGACCAGGGCGATGATGCCGTTGTCGACCAGTTCCATCACCGCGATGGACACAGTGTCGGCGGCCAGCGCAACCTTGATCGCGGTCTTGAAGTCCAGGCCGGCCCGGCGAACGGCGAACAGCGTGAACGAGTAGCCGAAGACGAAGGCCAGCACGATCGCCAGGACCATCGTGGGCACGTTGCCCCACAGCAGAGCGGTGCCGATGACCATGCCGAGGATCTCGCCGATGGCGCACCCGGTCAGGCAGTGCAGGGTCGCCTTCGCCGCCGTAGTCCAGGACGCGCCGACGTGCTCAGCCCCGTGTCCGCCGTGGTCCTGGCCGCCTACGCCGTGGCCGAGGTGTGCGGCGTGCTGCGCGGTGGTGTCGTGAGCGGAGTGGTCCATGGCCTGTCCTCTCCATTCCCGTCCAGTGTGACCCCGTTCCCGGGCTCACAGCCACAAACCAATATACCCCCTGGGGGTATCCCTTTGCGCTCGTGCCGGTGATCGAACGCTGCCTCCCTCCCGCGCCGGCCTGGGGCCGTACGGCATCCGGTGGTGCTCTTGGACGGCGACCGCGAAGCAGCGGCGGAACGGTGCGTCGGTATCAGCAGGCAGTCCTCAGGTGCGGCGCAGGATGGCCCACGATCCCCAGCCGGCTGCGGCTTCGGTTGCCTGCCAGCTGCCGGGCAGGGCGGCGGCCACGTCGTCCGCCGGAAGGTACAGGGGGCCGTCTTCACCGAGCTGGTTGATCCACAGCAGGACGCCCTCGGGGGCGAGGACGCGGGCGGTCTCGGTGGGAAAGAGCAGCATGTCGATGGCGGCGACAGCCGCGACTGAGGCATCGGGGAAGGGAAGCCGGCTGGCGTCGGCGCGTACCCGGCGAGGTGAGCGGCCCGCGGCCTGGCGAAGCATCCGCTCGGACAGGTCCAGGCTGATCACCGTGGGGAAGGCGGCGGCCAGCAGGGGGGTGAACAGGCCGGTGCCGGAGCCGAGTTCCAAGCAGGGCCCTGCGGGGAGAGGTCCGCCGCGGGCGATGGCGTCGCACAGGGGGTCGTCGCGGCCGGTGGCGCGGGTGGTGTCCCAGTCGGCGGCGAGCTGGTCGAACTGGTCGGTGATGAACGCGGCGGCTTCGGCCGTCCAGGGGCGCCGGCCGGCAGCCAGGTCGCGGGCGAAGGCCCGGAAGACGTCGGCGGTGCCGGGGGCGGAACCGGTTTGCCGTCCGGGCTGGGCAGGACGCGCGGCAGGGTGGCAGTCACAGCGCTACTCCAGCATGTCGACGGTGGTTCACGGATCGGCCCGTGGGCAGAACCGGCCCTCCACCCACGGGTGGAGGGCCCCGTCAGTTGTGTCCGCCGTGGGGGTCCGCTGCGTGGTGCATGTGGTCGGCGTGGTCGTGGCCGGTGTCGGGTGAGCCGCCCATCAGGCGGAGCATGGCC
The DNA here is from genome assembly GCF_002920635.1 of Streptomyces sp. Ru72. GTDB lineage: Bacteria > Actinomycetota > Actinomycetes > Streptomycetales > Streptomycetaceae > Streptomyces. The sequence goes on from NZ_PQSR01000037.1 coordinate 32,358, forward strand.
ATGCCGCCGGTCCGCCAGAACCGCACGAGGAGCACCGCGGCCAGGAGGAGGAAGGCGATGTTGAGCCAGGTGGTGTAGTTCCAGCTGACGCCTTCCATGGGGACCTTCGCGTCGGCCTGGTCGGGGATCAGGCCGAGCCCGCCGAAGGCGAACTCCACGATGTATCCGGCGATGACCATCGCGAGGTAGAAGGTGCCGAGGAGGAAGGCGGCCGTCTTGGCGCCGTAGTACTTCCGGTAGATGTTGAGGATCGGCAGGATCAGCAGGTCGGCGAAGATGAACGCCACCACGCCGCCGAAGCTGATGCCGCCCTTCCACAGCACTACCGCCAGCGGCACGTTGCCGATGGAGCACACGAACGAGGCGATCGCCACCAGCGGGCCGACGATGGGCCCCCACAGTTTGGCGGCGAGCGGGTGGCCGTCAAAGAAGAAGGTGCGCCAGAACGAGTCCGGGACCCAGGCGGCGATGGCGCCGGCGATGAGCAGGCCGACGACGAGGTCGCGCAGGATCGCCGCCCATTCCATGACGAATACGTGGCTGGTGGCGGTGAAGCCCTCGCGGGAGAGGAGCCGGCGGGTGAAGGAGCCTTGGCGCTGGACGGACATGTCCATCGCGGCGTGGCCCTCCATCGACCCGGCAAGCCCCTGTTCTGCCTGCTCGCGGGCCTGACGCAGGAGCCTGTCGCGCAGGAACAGCCGGAACAGGACGGCCAGCAGGATGATCATGATGGGGCCGCCGACGAATTCGGCGGCGGTGAACTGCCAGCCCATCAGCAGCGCGAGGATGACGCCGAGTTCGACGACGAGATTGGTGGAGGCGATTTCGAAGGCCATCGCGGCGGTGAAGTTCGCGCCCTTGCGGAACAGCGAGCGGGCCAGCGCCACCGCGGCGTAGGAGCAGGACGAGGACGCCGCGCCCAGGCCCGCGGCGACGGCAAGGGTACGGGGACGGTCGTCGCCGAGCAGGGAGACGACGGTGGACTTGCGGACCACGGCCTGGACGACAGCGGACAGCGCGAAGCCCAGGATCAGGGCCCAGGTGATCTCCCAGGTCATGGAGCCGGTGATCGACAGTGCGTGCAGCACGGCGTGCATCTGAAAAGCCTTCCTCGCACGAAACGGCGTACGCCCGGCGGACACGCGGTGAGGGGGCGGGTCTGTCGGGCCGGGTGCGGGGCGCCGCCGGGGCGGCGCCCCGCTCGGGGTCAGCCCACGTGCAGGGTCAGGGCGGCGGTGTGGAGCGTGCCGCCGGTCTGGAACTGCAGGAACAGCCGCCAGTTGCCGGAGGTGGGCAGTTCGGCGTGGAAGTTCAGGTCCGGACCGCCGTGGTCGCCGGTCACCTTGGTTGTCGGGTGGAGGTGGGCGAACGCGGCGTCGCCTTCGTGGAAGGCGGTCAGGTGGGCGTAGGTGGCCAGGTAGGGCTGCAGGTCGGTGACGGGCTTGCCGTCCTTGGCGATGGAGACGGTCAGCGGGTGCGCCATGCCGGCCATGGGCTCGCCCTTGACGGTGACGGTGTACCCGTCGGCCTGCGTGCTGGTGGCGGGGGCGGGCAGCGGGGTCTTGGTCGCGGTGCCGGGCACGGTGACGGTGTGCGAGAGCACGAAGTCATTGCCCTTGCCGGACCCGCCATCGGGAGTGAAGGAGGCGAACAGGCGCCACGAGCCCGGTGCGAGGGCGGCCAGATCAGCGGTCCAGGTGCCGTCGGCGGCCATGGCGGGGTGGATGTGCTGGAAGCCGGTCAGGTCGGAGCGGATGGCATAGAAGTGCATCCGCTTGGTCTGGTCGAGGGCGAAGCCGGTGACCGCCTTGCCGTCCGGGCCCGTGACCGTGAACCGGTAAGCGGTCTGCTTGCCGGACGGCAGGGTGGCGTCCTTGGAGGTGAGTCGGTACCCGTCCTGGGTGTCGGACAGGCCGTTGCCGGAGGCCATGTGGTCCATGCCGGGCATGTCACCCATCGCTTGCGACGCGCTGGGCGAGGAGGAGGCGGAGGACTTGCTGCCGTGGTCCGTGCCGGGCATGGACGAGGAGTCGCTGGAGGAGCCGCAGGCGGCCAGCGTCAGCGCGAGAGCGGCTGCGGCGCCGGCCGCTGCGAGGCTGCGGCGGCGGGGGGTGAAACGGTACGAGGTGGCCATCGAGGTGAGTCTTTCCGGGTGGGCGCACCACACCGGTGGTGCGCGGAAACGAGCAGGACGCGGTGCCGGCTCCGGCCTGGGGCCGGGATCCGGTGCGCGCCTGTCACGTCCGCGCGATACACACCTGAAGCAGGAGATCTCGCCCGCCGCCCGGTGGTCCGCGCCGCCCCGTCCCGCCGGCTGCCACCCGCAGGCGGGCCAGCACCCACGGGGCGAACACTGCGGCGCCTGCCACGCCGAGCAGGCCGGGCGCGGGCAGGTGGGTCCGCTCGTGGGCCGGGGTGGACACGCACAGCGCCCCGGACATCCCGGAGGCGTCGGCGGCCCGGACAGCGGGGCCGGTACCGCGCGCGGCGGGCGTATGAGTCGCGAGCAGTGCGGCGGGGTTGTGGCCGCCGGTCATCGGCGAGGCCGCCATCGTGGACATGGCGCCGTGGCAACCCTCTGCGGCCGTGGCTGGGGCGCCATGCATGAGGAACAGGCCGAACAGCACCGCGCACACCGCCAGCAGCCGGGCGATGCCCCGCCTGCCTGCATGTCCGCTGCCCACGTTCTGTCCCCTTACTCTGCCTCACTGTTCGGCGTGCCCCCTGCGATTGCCCACCCACCATACCGGGGTGGGGTATGCAGCCGCATCAACGGGGACCTGGCGGGGTGATACCAGCCGAAGGGCAGACGCGAGGATCTTGAAGTCCCGACGGGCGAGCCAGCAGCCAGAACGAGGCCGGGGTCTGCCTGCACTCAGCAGTCACGGTCGTGTCTCGATTCCGTTCATGTATCGGTCGATGGACGAGCGTGGGCGGTGTGGTGCCCAGGGCCGTGCAGCGGGATAGACGATGAGCGGCCCGCCGCGGCGACGCGTTGAGGAGGCTGGGTGGCCCCGGTGGCCGGCGGCGAGGGGCGCAACCCGGCCAGCGTGACCGCGACCAGTCGGTGAACGGCAGCCTTGGAGGGCAGGCTGCCGGCGGCACCCAGGGCATGCAGGCAGTAGGTCGCGAGCTCGCCGGGGGCGACGTCATCGCGGATGTCCCCGGCCTGCGCGGCTTCGGCGATGAGATCACGCACGAGGGCGTTCAGGTGCTGCTCGGCGTGGGCGAGGTGCTCGCCCCGATGCACCAGCGCTGCGAGTTCGGTGTGCTGGGGGCGCTCGTGGGTGATGTCCGCGTAGGCGTGGAGGACGGCTTCGAGTTGTTCGCCGGGGGTGCCCGCCTGGTCGCGGATGCGGGCGAGGTGCTCGAGATGCGCAGTCACGTGGCGTTCGTGCCACGCGGCCAGGATCGACTCGACGTCCGGGAAGTACTTGTACAGCGTCGCCCGGCCGATGCCGGTCTCCTTCGCGATCTGCGACATCGTCACCGACGCCAGTCCGTGCTCGGCCACCAGCGCCGCGGTGGTCTCCAAAGTCGCTTCGCGGACCGTGCGACGGTGCTCGGCGATCGTCTCATTCCACAGCTTCGGCACCCCTACAGTGTACGCAGTGACGGCTTTCAGACACTATGGATTGACGTAGACAGAGTGTCTCGATAAAGCTGAGGGCGTCGCGGAGATCCGTCCTTCCACGCGACGGAGAGGAGTGCTTCTCATGGCACAGCTCGCGGACGAACCGACTCCCGATCCCGAGTTCCGCGACGTCGGCGCCGCCCGGCCCGGGCCACACCACGCTCCCGGCCGCCAGGGCGCGACCGACGCCGGTCTCCGGCACGAGGAGCTGTACGCGAGTCCGCCGCCGTGGGACATAGGCCGCCCCCAGCCCGCCTTCCTCGCCCTCGCCGACGCGGGGCTCCTGCACGGTCGGGTGCTGGAGGTGGGCTGCGGCACCGGCGAACACACGCTCATGGCCGCACGGCTCGGACTGGAGGCACCGGCATCGACCTCGCCACCAACGCCCTGGATCCTGCGGCGAAGAAGGCGGAGGAACGCGGCTTGAAGGCGCGCTTCCTGCGCCACGACGCCCGGCGTCTGGCCGACCTCGGCGAGCGGTTCGACGTCGTCCTGAACTCCCTGGTCTTCCACGGCTTCCGCGGCCAGGAGCGTGCGGCCTACGCAGAGAGCCTGCACGCCGCGGTGAAACCCGGCGGGCGCTACTTCATGCTCTGCTTCCGCGACGAGCCGCCGACCCCATCCGGGCGAGTGCACCGGCTGACACCAGACGAGATCCGCACGGCGTTCGCCGACGGGTGGCGGGTCGACGCCGTCGAACCCATCACGATCGACAGCGCCCTACCCGCCTACACCGACGGCATCCGCGGCTGGCGCACCGCTCTCACCAGGAACTGAAAACCTCCGCAGGGCAAGCCCCATCCGTGCGCGCAATCCGTCGGTGCCCGCTCCGACGGCACCACCCTGCGGTACAGAAAGGAAGGTCATGCCGACCGCCGAAGCCCACATTCCCACCGAGCGTGCCAGCCGGTATCTCGTGCAATTCTGCCGCCACCTTGGCCAGATGAGCCGAATGCGTCACCAGCCGCCCGCCCGCCACGGCGGCGATGGCATGCCGCCGACGGTGCAAGATGTCGACTACTCCGACACGTACGGCGTGATCCGTTTCGATGACGGCCAGTTCACCCTGCAGGCCACCTCGGACACGCTGAGCCTGCGCGTCGACGCCGACGACGAGCACACTCTGCAGCGACTCCAAAACGGCATCACCGCACGCCTTGAGAAGATCGGCCGACGTGACCAGCTGACGGTGACCTGGCAGCGGTCCCAAACGCCTCCAGGCCCACCCGGCGAAGCGGCCAGCCCAGCCTCCGCTCCCGAAACCGAAACTGCAAAGCGCCCGGGCCGCGGCAGGACCATAGGACTGATGGCGGTCGGCGCCGTGGTCGTCGCCGTCCACCTGGGTCTGGGCGGAGCCGCACTGGCCGCGTCGACGTGGACCGGCTGGGCCGTCAACGCAGTCGTGGCGATCATCCTGCTGAAGGTCGTCTTCGTGGCCGTCCACGTTGTTCTGGGCCGCTTCGCCATCCGCCGCGGCACGTCGTTCCGGCCCCGATGGACCTTGCGGCACTCCCCGCACAAGTCCATACCCGCGACCGAACAGACGGCTGACGTCGCGCCGGGCAAGGAGTGCACCTAAGCACCCGCCGAGGCGCCGGTGCTGGCCCTGGACAAGGCGCTGGACGCGGCGGAGCACCCCGGCACCCGGCTGTGCTCTTTGTGCAGTGCGGCGGCCGAACTCGATCCCGTGCTCAAGGGGTTCGAACATGGCTTCGGCGGCTCGGAAAACAACGGCAGGGAACCGTCGTGATCGTCACACTGGCGGGATGAGCTTGTTCTACGCCGACGCCTACGATCCCGACGACATGATGGTGCACCCTCGCCATCAGGCGATGCAGCCGGTCTTGGCTCAGCTCATTCAGCAGCTACAGCGCGTGACGCCGACCGCGCGAATACACCGGCACTCCGTACGCGAAGTGGGCCGCCGTACCCGGCTTCTCAGGAAGATCTACCCGCCATCTGCTTTCGAGACAGCTGGCCCCACCACTCCTTCGCCGTCTCCAGGGCCTTCCTGGCCCGGGTTGGCCGTCCACCAGATGCTCCCCGTGTCACCACGGGCATCGGCCCTCAGGACGTGATCACGGCCGTACGCTCAGGATGCTCCGGCCGACGCTCCGGTGCCGTCGGCACGCTGAGCACCATTGTGAGGCCCCCGCCGGGGGTGTCCTCGGCGTGCAGGGTGCCGCCCACGGCCTCGGCGAATCCGCGGGCGACCGCGAGGCCGAGGCCGACGCCGGCACCGCGCGGGGAGTCGCCGTAGCGCTGGAAGGGCTCGAAGATGCGGTCCTTGGCCGAGTCGGGGACGCCCGGGCCTCGGTCGACGACCCGCACTTCGACACGGTCGGCGATGGCGCTGGCCGCCACCAGCACCGGAGTGCCGGGCGGGCTGTACTTGACAGCGTTCTCGACGACGTTGGCGACCGACCGTTCCAGCAGTCCCTTGTCCACGTCGACCATGGGCAGGGTCTCCGGGATGTCCAGGTGCACGCTGCCGTCGGGGACGCCGCCGAGCGCCATCGGGATCACCTCGTCGAGGTCGGTCTCGCGGATGATCGGGGTGACGGTGCCGGTCTGCAGGCGGGACATGTCGAGCAGGTTGCCCACGAGGTGGTCGAGGCGGTCGGCGCCTTCCTCGATGGCCGCCAGGAGTTCCGCCTGGTCTTCCTCAGACCATTCGACGTCGTCCGAGCGGAGGGATGTCACTGCGGCCTTGACACCGGCGAGCGGGGTGCGCAGGTCGTGGCTGACAGCGGCGAGCAGGGCGGTGCGGATGCGGTTTCCCTCGGCCAGTTCCTTGGCCTGGTGCGCCTCCTGCTGGAGGCGCTGGCGGTCCAGGACGACCGCGGCCTGGGCAGCGAAGGCGCCCAGGACCCGGCGGTCCTCTGCCGGTAGGACCCGGCCGGAGAGCACCAGTGACATGCGGTCGCCGGCCGGTACGTCGACGTCCGCTTCGTCGGGGGTGGCGCAGGGCCCGGGGCCCACGCTGCCGGCGCAGGCCCAGGGCGCCACGTCGCTCTCGCGTTCGAGCAGTGCCACGGATTCCATGCCGAAGGTCTCGCGGACCCGTTCCAGGAGGGCTTCCAGGCTGGTCTCGCCGCGCAGGACGTTACCGGCGAGGAGGGAGAGGATCTCCGACTCGGCTCTCAGTCGTGCCGCCTGATGGGTGCGGCGGGCTGCCAGGTCGACCACGGATGCCACGGACACGGCGACCCCGAAGAACACCGCGATGGCGACGATGTTTTTGGGATCCGCGATCGTCCAGGTGTGGACCGGCGGGGTGAAGTACCAGTTGATCAGCAAGGAGCCCGCCACCGCCGATGCCAGCGCCGGGAACAGGCCGCCGAGCAGGGCCGCCGCCACCGTCATCGTCAGGAACAGCAGCATGTCGTTGGCGATCCCCACCTCGGGGAAAACGCTGCTCAGCAGCCAGGTCAGCAGCGCGGGTCCGCCGAGGCCGACCAGCCAGCCCCACACGATCCGGGACCGACCAAGCCGTGCGCCCCTGGCAACTGGCAGGCCGCGGCCCTTGCCCGCCTCGTCGTGCGTGATGAGGTGGACGTCGAGGTCGGGGCCGGAGTCGCGCGCGACCGTGGCGCCGACGCCGGGTCCGAGAACGTACTGCCAGCCCTTGCGGCGGGAGACGCCGAGGACGATCTGGGTGGCGTTCACGCCGCGTGCGAAGTCCAGCAGTGCGGCGGGAACGTCGTCGCCGACGACCTGGTGAAAGGTGCCGCCGAGGTCCTCCACGAGAGTGCGCTGGACGGCCAGCTCCTTCGGGGAGGCGGAGGTCAGACCGTCGCTGCTGGAGATGTAGACGGCCAGCACCTCGCCGCCGGCGCCCTTCTCGGCCAGCCGCGCCGCCCGGCGGATGAGCGTGCGCCCCTCGGGACCCCCTGTCAGGCCGACCACGATCCGCTCGCGCGAGCCCCAGATCGTGGAGACGCGGTGCTCGCTGCGGTACTCCTGCAGGTAGGCGTCGACCCGGTCGGCCACCCACAGCAGGGCCAGTTCCCGCAGGGCGGTGAGGTTTCCGGGCCGGAAGTAGTTGGACAGAGCGGCGTCGACCTTGTCGGGCTTGTAGATGTTGCCGTGTGCCATGCGGCGGCGCAGAGCCTGCGGAGACATGTCGACCAGCTCTATCTGGTCGGCGCGGCGCACGACCTCGTCCGGCACGGTCTCTCGCTGCCGTATCCCCGTTATCGACTCGACGACGTCGCCCAGCGACTCCAGGTGCTGGATGTTGACGGTGGAGACCACATTGATGCCTGCGGCGAGCAGCTCCTCCACGTCCTGCCAGCGCTTGGCGTTGCGTGAGCCGGGGATGTTGATGTGGGCGAGTTCGTCGACGAGCGCGACCTCGGGGTGCCGCGCGAGGACTGCGTCGACGTCCATCTCGGTGAACGTGCTGTCCCGGTACCGCAACTCCTTGCGCGGCGTCTGCTCCAGGCCGTGCAGCATCACCTCGGTGCGCGGGCGGTCGTGGTGCTCGACGAAGGCGACCACGCAGTCGGTGCCCCGCTCCACCCGGCGGTGCGCCTCGGAGAGCATCGCGTAGGTCTTGCCGACGCCGGGAGCCGCGCCGAGGTAGATCCGGAGCTTGCCGCGTGCCATGGTCATCCTTCGAAGCGGTAACCCATGCCGGGTTCGGTGACGAGATAGCGGGGGTGGGCGGGGTCGGTTTCCATTTTGCGCCGTAGCTGGGCCATGTAGACCCGCAGGTAGTTGGTCTTGTTGCTCTGGGAGACCCCCCAGACCTCCCGCAGCAGGTGCTTCTGTGTGATCAGGCGGCCCGGGTTGGTGGCGAGGATCTCCAGCAGGTGCCATTCGGTGGGTGTCAGGCGTACGTCGCGTCCGTCCCGGTGGACCTTCTTGGCGAGCAGGTCGATGGTGAAGTCGTCCGTCTTCACCAGTGTCGTCTCCGGGGCCAGCGGCGCGGCTTCCGTGCGCCGGACGGCCGCCCGCAGCCGGGCGAGCAGTTCGTCCATGCTGAACGGCTTGGTGATGTAGTCGTCGGCCCCCACATCGAGGGCTACCACCTTCTCGTCGGACGCCTGGCGGGCGGACAGCACGAGGATCGGTACCCGGGTCCAGCCACGCAGCGCTCTGATCACATCGGTGCCGTCCATGTCGGGCAGCCCGAGGTCGAGCAGCACCACGTCCGGCTGGCGAGCGGCCGCCAGGCGGAGCGCGGTGGCGCCGTCGGGCGCCGCGTCGACGCCGTACTGGCGGGCCTGCAGGTTGATCACGAGGGCGCGAACGAGCTGCGAGTCGTCCTCCACCACGAGCACCCGGGTCATGGGTGTGTGCCCTTCCTGTCGTACGTCGGGCCAGGCGAGCCGGGAGCCGCGCACCCGACGTCGCGGCTGCGGGAGTTGACGGCACCGGGACTGCTCGTCGGCCGCCAACTCCCGCGCGTATCGCGTAAGGCCATCAGTGCTTCGCCACAAGGTCCTTGAGCGCGATGTTGAGTTCCAGGACGTTCACGCGGGGCTCGCCCATGAAGCCGAGAGTGCGGCCCTCCGTGTGGTCCTCGACCAGCTTCTCCACCTCGGCGACGGACAGGCCGTTCCTCTCCGCGACCCGGTGGACCTGGAGTTCCGCGTACTGCGGGGAGATGTCCGGGTCCAGACCCGAGCCGGAGGACGTCACCGCGTCGGCAGGCACCTGGGACGGCTTGACGGTGTAGCCGGGTACCGCATTGTCCTTGATGACAGCGGCCTTAGCGTCCTCGACCTGCTTGATGAGCACCTTGCTGTCGGCGGAGAGGTTGGTGGCGCCGGACACGAGCAGCTTGTACCGCGTGTTCACACTGTTCGCGCCGAGGCCGTTCGCCGGACGGCCCTGGAACCACTTCAGGTCGGCGTCCGGGGTCTGCTGCCCCTTCTTGAGCGGCAGGTTGTACGACTGTCCGATCAGGGACGAGCCGACGACCTTGCCGTCCGCCTTGATCTCCGAGCCGTTGGCCTTGCTGCTGAACAGCCCCTGGGCGATGCCGGTGATCACCAGCGGGTAGATGACGCCCGTCACCAGGGTCAGCACGAGGAGGGCGCGCAGGCCCGCCCAGAGCAACCTGGCGATGTTGGTTACCGAGTTGTTCATGGCGATCAGCCGATTCCGGGGATGAGGGAGATGAGCATGTCGATGATCTTGATGCCGATGAAAGGCGCGATGAGACCGCCGACGCCGTAGATCGCGAGGTTGCGGCGCAGCATCCTGTCCGCGCTCATCGGCCGGTACTGCACGCCCTTCAGGGACAGCGGCACCAACGCGATGATGATCAGCGCGTTGAAGACGACCGCCGACAGGATCGCCGAGTCCGGCGAGGCCAGGTGCATGATGTTCAGCTTGTCCAGCCCCGGGTAGACCGCCGCGAACAGCGCCGGGATGATCGCGAAGTACTTCGCGACGTCGTTGGCGATGGAGAACGTCGTGAGCGCGCCCCGGGTGATCAGGAGCTGCTTGCCGATCTCGACGATCTCGATGAGCTTGGTCGGGTTGGAGTCCAGGTCGACCACGTTGCCGGCCTCCTTGGCGGCTGACGTGCCGGTGTTCATGGCCACGCCGACGTCCGCCTGTGCGAGGGCGGGGGCGTCGTTCGTGCCGTCGCCGGTCATCGCGACCAGCTTGCCGCCGGCCTGCTCCCGCTTGATGAGGGCCATCTTGTCGTCGGGGGTGGCCTCGGCGAGGAAGTCGTCGACGCCCGCCTCCTCGGCGATCGCCTTCGCGGTCAGCGGGTTATCGCCGGTGATCATGACGGTCTTGATGCCCATACGGCGCAGCTCGTCGAACCGCTCGCGCATGCCCTCCTTGACGACGTCCTTCAGATGGATCACGCCCAGCACGCGGGCGCCCTTGTCGTCGTGCATGGCGACGAGCAGTGGGGTGCCGCCCGCCTCGGAGATCCGGTTGGTGATCTCGCCGACGTCCGCTGCGACGGTTCCGTCGTGCTCCTCGACCCAGGCGATGACGGAACCGGCCGCGCCCTTGCGGATCTTCCGGCCGTCGACGTCCACACCCGACATGCGGGTCTGGGCGGTGAAGGCGATCCACTCGGCGCCGACCAGTTCGCCCTGGTGCCGCTCGCGCAGCCCGTACTTCTCCTTCGCCAGGACGACGATGGAGCGGCCCTCCGGCGTCTCGTCGGCCAGCGACGAAAGCTGGGCGGCGTCGGCGACCTCGGCCTGAGTGGTGCCGTGCATCGGCACGAACTCGGACGCCTGGCGGTTGCCGAGGGTGATGGTGCCCGTCTTGTCGAGCAGCAGGGTGGAGACGTCTCCGGCGGCCTCGACCGCGCGGCCCGACATCGCGAGGACGTTGCGCTGGACGAGACGGTCCATGCCGGCGATGCCGATCGCGGACAGCAGCGCGCCGATCGTCGTCGGGATGAGGCAGACTAGAAGAGCCACCAGGACGACCATCGTCAGATGCGTTCCCGCATAGGTCGCGAACGGCGGCAGCGTCGCCACCGCGAGCAGGAAGACGATGGTCAGCGACGCCAGCAGGATGTTCAGCGCGATCTCGTTCGGCGTCTTCTGCCGGGCCGCGCCTTCGACCAGGTTGATCATCCGGTCGATGAATGTCTCACCGGGCTTTGTCGTGATCTTGATGACGATGCGGTCGGAGAGGACCTTCGTACCGCCGGTGACGGCGCTGCGGTCGCCGCCAGACTCGCGGATCACGGGTGCCGACTCGCCGGTGATGGCCGACTCGTCGACGGAGGCGACGCCTTCGACAACGTCACCGTCGCCGGGGATGATGTCGCCTGCCTCGCACACGACGAGGTCACCGATCTTCAGGTCGGTGCCCGGGACCCGCTCCTCGGTGTCGCCCACGAGACGCCTGGCCACGGTGTCGGTCTTGGCCTTGCGCAACGTGTCTGCCTGCGCCTTGCCGCGGCCCTCGGCGACCGCCTCCGCCAGGTTGGCGAAGACGACGGTCAGCCACAGCCAGGCGCTGATCGCCCAGCCGAACCAGTCGCCCGGGTCCTTGAAGGAGAACAGCGTCGTCAGCACGGAGCCGATCCACACCACGAACATCACGGGGGACTTGACCATCACCCGGGGGTCGAGCTTGCGGAAGGCGTCCGGCAGCGACTTGACGAGCTGCTTGGGATCGAAGAGGCCCGCGCCGACACGGCCCTCGGCAGGCTTGTGCCCGGTGGGCACGTCGCTGTGCGGCGCCCGGGTCGGAGTGGCTGTGGACATCGAGTCCTCTTGCTCGTGTTTACCAGTGGTCATGACGCCAGCCCCTCGGCCAGCGGGCCCAGCGCGAGGGCCGGGAAGTACGTCAGACCGGTGATGATCAGAATGGCGCCCACTAGCAGGCCGGTGAACAGCGGCTTCTCGGTGCGCAGGGTGCCCGCGGTGAACGGGACCGGCTTCTGCTCGGCCAGCGAGCCGGCCAGGGCGAGCACGAACACCATCGGCAGGAAGCGGCCGAGGATCATCGCGAGCCCGGTCATGGTGTTGAACCAGTCCGTGTTCGCGTTCAGGCCGGCGAAGGCCGAACCGTTGTTGTTCGACGCGGACGTGAAGGCGTACAGCACCTCGGAGAAGCCGTGGGCCCCGGAGTTGAGCATCGAGTGCGGGGGTGTGGGCAGGGCCATGGATGCCGCGGTGAAGACGAGGACCAGGGCCGGAGTGATGAGGATGTAGCAGGCCGCCAGCTTGATCTCGCGGGAGCCGATCTTCTTGCCCAGGTACTCCGGTGTGCGGCCGACCATCAGACCGGCGATGAACACCGCGATCACGGCCATGACGAGCATGCCGTAGAGGCCGGAGCCGGTACCGCCGGGCGCGATCTCGCCCAGCATCATGCCGAGCATGGCGATGCCGCCGCCGAGACCGGTGAAGGAGGAGTGGAAGGAGTCCACCGCACCCGTCGACGTCAGGGTGGTCGACGTCGCGAAGATCGACGACGATCCGACGCCGAAGCGGACCTCCTTGCCCTCCATCGCACCGCCCGCGAGCTGCAGGGCAGGGCCGTGGTGGGCGAACTCGCTCCACATCATGAGGGCGACGAACCCGACCCCGATGGTGGCCATGGTCGCGAGGATCGCGTAGCCCTGCTTGACCGAGCCGACGATCACTCCGAAGGTCCGGGTCAGCGAGAACGGGATCACCAGCAGCAGGAAGATCTCGAAGAGGTTGGTGAACGGGGTCGGGTTCTCGAACGGGTGGGCGGAGTTGGCGTTGAAGTAGCCACCGCCGTTCGTGCCGAACTCCTTGATGGCCTCCTGGGAGGCGACCGCGCCGCCGTTCCACTGCTGCGAGCCGCCCAGGAACTGACCGACCTCGTGGATGCCGGAGAAGTTCTGGATGACGCCGCACGCCACGAGGACGATCGCGGCGATGGCCGCGCCCGGCACCAGGATGCGGATCGTGCCGCGCACCAGGTCGGTCCAGAAGTTGCCCAGTTCACCGGTGCGCTTCCGTGCGAAGCCGCGCACCAGCGCCACGGCCACCGCGATACCCACCGCGGCGGAGACGAAGTTCTGCACGGCCAGCCCGGCGGTCTGCACGACGTGCCCCATGGTCTGCTCGCCGGAGTACGACTGCCAGTCGGTGTTGGTGACGAACGACGCGGCTGTGTTGAACGCCTGCGCCGGGTCGATCGATTTGAAGCCCAGCGACAGCGGCAGCACGCCCTGGAGTCGCTGGAGCAGGTAGAGGAACAGGACACTGACCGCGGAGAAGGCGAGCAGACCGCGCAGGTAGGCCGGCCAGTGCATGTCCGCGTCCGGGTTGGAGCCGATGCCCTTGTAGATCCACTTCTCGACGCGCCAGTGCTTGTCGGAGGAGAAGACCTTGGCCATGTAGTCGCCGAGCGGGATGTAGGCGAGCGCCAGCGCGCCGATGAGGGCGAGCAGTTGGAGCACGCCGGCAGGTACGGGACCCATGTCGCCCGCTGCGGTAGCAGCTGATGTCACCGTCAGAACCTCTCCGGGAAGATCAGGGCGAGGACGAGATAGCCCAGCAGGGCGACGGCCACGACCAAGCCGACGATGTTCTCGACGGTCACAGCTTGGTCACCCCCTTTGCGGCGAGGGCCACCAGCGCGAAGGCCGCCAGCGTGATGACGACGAAGGCCAGATCGGCCATCGTGAACTCCTGGTTTGAGGTTCGGGTGGAACAAGAACGGTTAGAGGAAACCGCTTCTCCGGCCGGATTCGGTCGTCCCTTGACGGCCCTCATACGGCGGGCGCCACAGCTTTGACGGGACTCTTACGGGCGCTGATCCATACCGGCGAGTAGCCCCTGCGTATCCGTGAGGGGCGTCACAGGGCAGTCATGACGACAGATGGGCTTTCCATCGCTCGCGGACGCTCCGCAATGGGAGCGCCAAGACCTGCCCCAGATTCGTCAGAGTGGCGTCAAGAGGCGTTGATCCGGCTGCCCGTATGTCTACGGTCACCGGCATGGGACGCCGCGACCACGCGCGCAAGGCGCCGGAGGATGCTCGCGCAGACACATCCGGTGACACCGCGCACGACCTCCGCTGGGCCCGGGACGTGAAGGACTCCGTCCGCTGCGCCGGCGCGCTGCTCGTCCTGCTCCTGCTCATCGACTGGGGATCGGGCCGACGGGCGCTGCGGCGCGGGGCCCTGTGGCTCGCCCTGGCGCTGCTCCTGCTCCTCGTGCTGTACCCCGCCCAGGTCTCTGCCAGCGAGGGCCGGCTGGCCTCGCGCCGGTTGCTGCGCGAGCGCCGGGTCCGTACGGAGCTGCTGGTGTCCGTCCGCTGGCTGGACGGCGTCTCCCCACGGCTCCTGCTACGGGACGCGCTCGGCGGCCGAGTGCAGATCGACCCGGACGTCCTCGTGCGCAACCCCCGGCTGTGGTACCGACGGGACGAGGGCGCCCGGAAGGCGGCAGCCGACGGCCTGCTGCTGTGCGGGGGCGACCGCATTGCGCAGCCTCTCGCGACGCATCGACCGTGAGACCGCCCGCGCCGAGAAGAAGGGCGAGGGCCGCGTAGCCGTGGGTGAGGGTGGTCAGCGAGGCGACCGCCGCGACGAGCAACGGGTCGCCCGCGTCACCGAGTTGACCGTCGAGTTCGGCGGCGCCCCTGGTCTGACCGAGGCGTTCCGTGGGGGTCGCGCTCTCCCTGAATGAGATCAAGACGATCCTCGATGACGCAGCGGCCGCCTGCCGCCCTCCTCCTTCAGGGCCGGGCGCCGCAGGTCCCGCATCTGGGCTTGTCCTCGACCGCCAAGATCCGCATCCGTGCCTTCCCGCCGCTTCCGCGCGCCCTTTGGCTCCCAGGATTCTGGCCGCTGATGTAGCTGTCATGAACCCCGGACGTGTCCACCGGCCTGTACACACATCGCCACCCAGCTCGGCGTGCCGGTCGAGGTAGCGCCCGCCACCCAGCTCGGCGTGCCGGTCGAGGTAGCGCCCGCCGCCCGGACCGAGACCATCGACGGCATCCCCGTCCGCATGGAGTTACCTGCGGCTCGGCTTGAGGGATCGTGATCGGTAGGAGTTTCGCATTTCGGTAGTCTGGTAAGTCCTTCTGCTCCCTCTGAGCATCATGTGATCACGCCAGAGGCCCGATCCGATACAAAGTTCCTGATCACGTCGCGTGTGCGGCTGTTATCGTCGCTCGCATGGCTGAACTCATCGCCCCCACGGAACGACTGCATTCCTCGTGGCTCACGGCGCGCGATGAGTGGCAGCCGGGTGCCCACCAAGATGGCGCCGGCCTGCGTCTGGTTGCCGACGATGACCTTGACAGCCCGGAAGGGTTCGCCACATGGGTCGAGCGACTGCGCCAGCAGTCAGACCGGTCTCTGCCTGTCGGGGAAGGACGCGTCCACGCCACCCACTGGTGGATCGTCGACGACGAGACCTACCTGGGGGCCATTGACCTTCGGCACTATCTGAACGCCTTTCTGCTCGAAGGCGGCGGACACATCGGCTACAGCATTCGGCCCTCTGCCAGGAGACAGGGACTGGCTACGTGGGCGCTGGGAGAGGTCCTGCTCAAGGCGCCGGGGCTCGGTCTGGACCGGGTCCTTCTCACCTGTGACGATGGCAACGTCGGTTCGGCGCGCACCATCGAGAGCAACGGCGGCGTTCTGGAAGATGTGCGCAGCACCGAGATCGGGGTCAAGCGCCGCTACTGGATCGTTCTCGATGGCGCTGGTCACAACCATTCGCTAATGGCGGCGACGAGGACGGTTGCCTCGTAGCGGACCGGGAGTTTGTCGTAGCTTGTGGCCACGGCCCGATGCCTCTTGAGGCGGTTGATGCCGCACTCGACCGCGTGGCGCTCGCGGTAGTCGATCTTGTCGAACTTCGGGGGGCGTCCTCCGTTGGAACCGCGCTTCGGGTTGCGAACGGAGTCGGCCTTGTGCTCGCACTGCGGTGAGCCTCCACACTGCCAGGCCGTGATCACGATCGACCCGCCTCACCTCGCCCTTCTTTGTGCGTCGACGCGAAGCCGGGAAGGGGGAATGGGCCGGGCGGGCGGGTGTTGCCCGGGCTCGGGTCACTCGCGCCGGCCGGCGCGATCGGCGGTGAGGCGGGCCTCGAAGCCGTCGAGGAGGCAATGAAAGCCGAACGCGAAGGTGTTGTCGGGCGCTGCGGCGTACTCCGTGGCGGCCCTGGTGCTGAGGCGTTCGCGCAGGCGCGGGAATTGCATGGCGGTCTCGGTGGCGCGGGTCATGGCGTCGGCCATCAGTTGCTCAACGTCTGCGCCGTTCTTGCTCAGCCGGCGGTTGAGCGCGACCTGTGCGGCAGGGCCGAGCGCGCTGCCGAGTACGAAGGTGAACACGGTGGCGGCCGCCCGGTCCGCGTCGGCGGCGGCGAAGCCCGCCTTTTCGTATATGGCGAGGCTGAGGTCGTTGTGCCGGGCCTGGCGGGGTCCGTGCAGGAGGTGGCTGCCGTATGCCTGGACGAGCCAGGGGTGCCGGGTGAGCATCGCGTGCATGCCGGAGGCATGGGCGGTGGCGGCCGTGCGCCAGTCGGTGGCGTCGAGATCGGGCAGCTCGACCTCGTGCCAAATCGCGTCGCTAGCGAGTCGGACCAGGTCGTCCTTGGTCTTGATGTGCCAGTAGACGGCCGTGGCGGCCGAGCCGAGCCGTTTCGCCAGGCTTCGCATGTTGAGGCCGTCCAGTCCCTCGTCGTCGAGCAGCTCGATGGCCGCACGGACGATCCGGTCTGCGGTCAGGGTGTCTCGCGGCATGGCCATCACCTTACTTGAACTTAGTTCACGCAAGACTTGCACTTTGTTCGAGTAGCGGCCTACGCTCGCTCGTACTTAGTTCAAGTGACCGGAGGGGGAGCAATGTCGCAGGACAAGCTGTCGGAGTTCGTCAAGGCGCAGGCCACGGAGCTGGGAGTTCCTGGCGCCGCCGTGGGGGTGCTCCTGGACGGCCAGGAGATCTACGTCTCGCACGGCGTGACGAGCCTCAGCAATCCGCTGCCGGTCGACGAGAAGACGCTGTTCCCTGCGGCGTCAGTGTCCAAGACCTTCACTGCGACCGCGCTGATGCGCCTGATCGCCGAGGAGAAGGTGGACCTGGATGCGCCGGTGCGGCGCTACGTGCCCGAGTTGAAGCTTGCAGACGAGCAGGCCGCGGGGCAGATCACCGTCCTGAACCTGCTCAACCACACCGCGGGCCTGGACTGGAACCTGATCGACGACGGCGAAGGCGACCGCTCCCTGGCCGGGCTCGTGGCGAAGCTGCCCCAGCTGCCGCTGATCGCACCGCCCGGGACCCGCGCCTCCTACAGCCAGGCCGGATACAACCTGGCCGGGCGGATCGTCGAGAAGGTCACGGACCTGCCTTTCGAGCGGGCCATGGCCTCGCTCGTCCTGGAGCCGGTGGGCCTTGCGGACACCGTGTACGGCCTGTCCGAGGTGATGGTCCGCAAGTTCGCCGTGGGCTACAACCGCGGCGACGACGGCGAACTGCGCCCCGCCCGGCCCTGGGGAGCGTTCAAGGAGGGCGCGCGCGGCGACAACCCCGGCGGCGGCCTCGCCTCCTCGGTGAGCGATCTGCTGCGCTGGGCACGGTTCCACCTCGGCGACGGCGAGGGCGTGCTGCCCGCGGCGGAGCTGCACCGCATGCGGGAGCAGACGGTCGAGCTGCGCGCAGCACGCTCGGCGACGGCTTCGGCATCTGCTGGTTCCTGCGCGACCTGGACGGCCTACACGGGATCGGCCAAGGCGGCTCGGGTAACGGCCAGTTCGCCGAACTGCTCATCGTGCCCGAGCGCAACTTCGCGGTGGTCTCCCTGGCCAACGTCGGCCCGGACGGCTATCCCTTCAACCAGTCCGTCCTACGGTGGGCACTCGAGCACTACCTCGGCATCGTCGAGAAGACGGTGGAGCCGCTCCCATACGACGAGGAACAGGCCCAACAGGTCGTCGGCCGCTACGAGATCGACGCCATAAACCTCGACATCGACACCGACGGCACCCGTCTCACCCTGGCGGTCGGGATCAAGCCGGAGATCCGCGAGGCATCGGACGAGGAAATGCCCCCGGACCACCCGGCCGCGGCCATCGGCTTCCTTCCCGGCGACGGCGACGAGTACATCGTCACCGAAGGAGGCCTCAAGGGACAGCGCGGCTACTTCTCCCGCGACGCCAACGGCGCGATCACAGGCGTCGACCTTGCCGGCCGTCTCTTCAACCGGGTCCAGGAAGCATCCTGATCCAACGCAGGAGGGGAGGTCCGAAGCGGCCGCCCCTTCCGGCACCTTGGTGTCCTGCCAACGCTTAGGGTTGCGGCCCTCCCGGGGGAATTGCTGTGGGCGGACTCGTCGACGCCCGCGGGCGACGGGTGAGTACTGCGCCCAGGTCCATTTCCTCGAAATGTCCGCTCCGGTAGGAGCAGCGGGCGCGCGGGACGACCTCGAGGCCGTCGAGCATCGCCTGCGTGTGCGGGCGCCCGTCGCACTCCGCTCACGTCCGCCCCGTGGGCGGCGCGGCGCCACCCCTCGTCGAGCATCCGACAGGTCTTGCCGCTCCGGGGCCGCCTCAGGTAGACCTTCGGCCGTCCTCGCCGTACGTCACCGTTCATCGCCGCCGACGCGCTCCGCTCACTGGATCAACTCCCCTGTGCAGAAGGGGACTCCTTTGACGGAAGCACTTCCGCGGGCCGGTCAGGGCGGCTGTCAGCGCTTTCTTGGCGCTGGTCACCGGGACGTTGACACTGTCTTGACGTGCCACTGGCCCGATTGGGTGACAGCGGTGTGCCGGGAAGTCTGGTCGGCGGGGAGCCACGGTGGCTCCGATCGCAGCTTCAGGGGGCGGCATGCGCAGTGCGGGGACGGTTCTCGCCCTCGTCGTCCTGGCCACGGTGGTGGCCACCTTCGCCCGCCGGTGGCGTATCCCCCGCTCCCTCACTGCTTGTGGTCGCGGGTCTCGTCGTGGCGCTGCTGCCGGGCACCCCGCAGATCGAAATCAGTCCCGACATCATCGGCCTGGTCGTGCTGCCTCCCCTGCTCTACGCGAGCGCCGAGGACATGCCCTGGCGGGAGCTGCGCGCGGTGTGGCAGCCGGTCGGGATCCTCGCGATCGGCCTGGTCCTGGCCTCCGCCGCGGCGGTGGCCGCAGTGGCGTCGCTGGTGACGCCTCTGTTGTGGCATCGTGCTGGGCGCGGTCCTGGCCAGCACCGACCCGGTGGCGGTCACCGCGCTCGGCCGCAGGCTGGCCCTGCCGCCGAAGGTCCAGGTCCTGGTGCAGGCGGAGAGCCTCTTCAACGACGCGACCTCCCTGGTGCTGGTCCGGGTGGCGGCGGGCGTCGCCGTGGCCTCGGCGGCCGCCCATCGGGGTGCGGCGGGTGGCGAGTTCCTGCTGCCCGCGGGCGGCGGCACGGTGATCGGCGCGGCCCTGGCCGGAGTGGTGACGCTGATCCGGCGCCGAACCGAGGACCCGGTCCTGGAGAAGGTGATCGCCCTGGTCACCCCGTACGCCGCCTACCTGCTCGCGGAGGCCGCGCACACCTCGGGCGTGACGTCGGTGGTGGTGGCCGGGGTGGTCCTGGGCGGGCGGGGCGACCGGCTCACCAACGCCCGCATCAGGCTCCAGCTGCACGCCGTCTACGGCACGGTGGTATTCCTGCTGGAGAGCGTCGTCTTCAGCCTCATCGGGCTGGCCCTGCCCGCGGAGGTGCGGGCGTTGTCCGACGGCGACCGGTCCTGGCCGCTGTACGCCCTCGCCGTCGCCGTCACGCTCATCGCCGTACGCATGCTGTGGCTCGCGCCCCTGTCGGCGGTCGTCCAGCGCAAGGGCGGCGTCAGCCGCATGAACTGGCGGGTGCCGATGGTCCTCACCTGGCCGGCACCCGAGGGGTGATGCCGCTGGCCGCCGCCCTGTCCATCCCCGAGGTCGCGAAGAACGGCACCGCGCTCACGGACCGGCCGCTGGTCCTCGTCCTGACGACCTCGGTCGTGGTCGTCACCCTCGTCGTGCAGGGCTTCACCCTCGCCCCGGTCGTCCGCCGCTCCGGCATCGCCCTGGAGCCCGCCCACACCGAACGGGAAGAGGTCGAGGCCCGCTCCCGCCTCGCCCATGCCGGACTCGCCAGGCTGGAGGAACTCGCGGAACTGGAAGCCGTACCGGAGATCGTCCTCGACCGGCTCCGCCGCGCCCTGACCGCCCGTCTCGACGACGCCCGCGACCGCCTCGCCGAAAGCAACGGCGGCGGCGTGCCCACCGAGCCCAATGACCTGGTCCACCGTCAGCTGCGCCGCGACCTGATCGCGGTGGAGACGGCGGAACTTCAACGCCTGTACGACGACACCGCATCAGCAACACGACCCGACGGCGGCTCCAGCGGTCCCTGGACCTGGAGGAGGCCCGGCTGACAGACGCCTGAAGGAGCCACGGTCAGCGGAACTCGGCCAACCTCGGCCGCAGTCCGAGCACGGTGAGGAGCATCGCCGCGAACAGCAGGCCGTCTACCCAGGGCAGCAGGTCGCTCACCGCCGACCTGCCCGCACGGACGGAGGCCGCGAAGTGTTCGCGGTTGATGTCCGTCACCTGGTCGAGGGCGGCCATCCACGCCCCGAAGTGCGCGTGGCCACGTGGTCACCGACTGGACCGGCGCCCTGACCACCGAGCACGGCAACGTCCTCGCCATGATCGGCGTCTCCCTGCTGGTCTTCCCGAAGCTCGCGCTCGGCCTGTCCGGCTTCGAGACCGGCGTCGCCGTCATGCCCCACGTCCAGGGCGACCCCGGCGACACCGAGGACCAGCCCGCGGGCCGGATCCGCGACACCAAGAAACTGCTCACGGCCGCCGCGCTGATCATGAGCGTCTTCCTGATCACCACCAGCTTCATCACCACCGTGCTGATCCCGGCGAAGGAGTTCGAGCCGGGCGGCCAGGCCAACGGCCGTGCGCTGGCGTACCTCGCCCACGAGTATCTGGGCGGCGGTCTCGGCACCCTCTACGACGTCTCGACGATCGCGATCCTGTGGTTCGCGGGTGCCTCCGCCATGGCCGGGCTGCTCAACCTGATGCCCCGCTACCTGCCCCGCTACGGCATGGCCCCGCACTGGGCCCGCGCGGTGCGCCCCATGGTCATCGTCTTCACCCCTGATCGCCTTCCTGGTCACCTGGACCTTCGACGCCAACGTCGACGCCCAGGGCGGCGCCTACGCCACCGGCGTCCTGGTGCTGATGTCGTCGGCGGCGATCGCGATGACCATCGCAGCGCGCAAGGCCCGCCAACGGGGTTGGACCATCGGCTTCGCGGTCGTATCGGCGGTCCTGCTGTACGTCACCGTCGTCAACGTCATCGAACGGCCGGACGGTGTGAAGATCGGCGCCTGCTTCATCGCCGGCATCATCCTGGTGTCGCTGCTGTCCCGGCTCGCTCGAGCCTTCGAACTTCGCGTCACTCATGTGACGCTGGACGACATGGCGGAACGTTTCATTCGGGACATGTCCCACCGCAAGATCCGGTTCGTCGCCAACGAGCCCGGTGAGCGGGACGCCCGCGAGTACCGCGCCAAGATCGAGCAGATCCGACAGGACAACGACATCCCCAGTCAGGAGGACTTCGTCTTCGTCGAGGTGACCGTCACCGACCCCTCCGAATTCGAGGCCGGCCTGACGGTGCGCGGGGAAGTGCTGCACGACCGGTACCGCGTACTGACGCTGGAGTCGTCGTCCATTCCGAACGCCCTGGCCGCGCTGCTCCTCCGCGTCCGCGACACGACCGGCCGCACCCCGCACATCTACTTCGAGTGGACCGAAGGCGGCCCGTACGCCAACTTCCTCCGCTTCTTCCTCTTCGGCCAGGGCGAGGTGGCCCCGGTCACCCGCGAGGTGCTGCGCGAGGCGGAGGCGGACCGGGAGCTGCGCCCGAGGGTCCATGTGGGCTGAGCCGGGCGCAGGCGTCAGGATCCCGTCAAGATCGGTGCCTGCGGCGTTAGAACAGCGTCAGCGGCACGTGCCCCCGCATACACACCCGCCTACCGTCGGCATTATGCGCAGGAGAAGTCCGCCAGGACCGGTCGGCGACCGCCACTGGAGCGGCAGCGCCCGGCTCGCGGCCCTCTGTGCTGGCGTCTTCGCCGCGCTGACCCTGCTCATCGACTGGGACGCCAGCACCCTAACCGCACCCCGCGCGCTACTGTGGACCGCCCTGTCCGCCGCGATCTTCGTCATGCTGCTGCCGCACCGCGTGACGGCGGGTCCTGGCTGGCTGGCCGTACGCAGCCCACTGCGCCGACAGACCGTACGGACCGACGCCCTGACGTCCCTACAGCAGTACGGCGACGTCAGCACCCACCTCGTTCTGAGGGACGCGTACGGCCACCGTCTGGAACTCGACCCACGCGTCCTCGCCACCAACCCCTTCCTCTGGCACGAACTCGACACCGGCGTCCGCCGCTCCCTCGAGCGCGGGACACTCCGCCAAGGAACGGACGTCCTGGAGCACCTGGGTCGGCAGATCGACGGCGAGACGGCCCAGGCGGTCCTCAGAGCCTCTGGCCTGTCCTGATCGCCAGCGGGCGCGAAGACGCCGGCCGTCAACCTCGGGGAACTCCACGCAGCGCTAGCCCGCCACGCCACCGGCTCACCCCCCGGCTGACGGGGGCGACCGCGTCGTCCTACAGGGGCCGGTGCCCGGCGACGGCGCCGCCCGGGTCGTCCAGCAGGGCGATGCGGGCGGTGGATGCGCATACCCACCGGCTCCCGCTGCACTTCGAAGCCCTGGGCGACGGCCATCACGATCTCCAGACCGTGCTGTCCCACCCGGCCCGCGTCGGCGGCCCGGGCCACCGGCAGCACCGGATCGCAGTCCCACACCACGACCTCCACCGCGTCGCCGACGATGCGCAGGTCCATCAGCACCGGTCCCGGCGCGTACTTGCGGGCATTGGTCACCAGCTCACTGACCGCCAGCTGGGTCAGGTCCATGGCACGCTGCGAGACTGGCAAACCGCGCTCGGCCTGGACGCGCGTGAGGAAGCCGACGGCGAGATGGCGGGCGCGGGCAATGCACATGCCGTCGCCTTCCAGAGCCACTGTGGCCTGTACGGCCTGATCATCCGGTACCGCACTGTCCTCACCCACGGGGGCTGGTTCCATCGCGGCTCGTCTCTCCTACCCCGTTCACACCCCGCGCGTACCCACGCATGCTTGGTACACGCTTTACGCCCTGGTCGCGAGGGCATTACCCGCTCTGTACAGGGCAGCAGTGCAGGTGAAGGTCTCGGTGTGCCAGTATCACGCACATGGCCGAGGGAGAGATAGCGAACACCGAACACGCTGTACAGCCAGGACAGCTGTCGGTTGTCTCCAACACCACCGACGGCATCCGCGTGCTGACCTTGGCGGGAGAGATCGACCACCACACCAGCCAGACGCTCCGCCAGGCCCTGGACGCCTCCGACGCTCCCCGCCCCCGCATCGTGGTCGATCTGAGCCGGGTCACCTTCATGGACTCCACCGGCATCAACATCCTCATCGCCGCCCACCGCACCTCACCGAGGCCAGCGGCTGGCTACGCCTGGCCGCACCGACCGAGGCCGTGATGCGCACCCTGCAGATCGTCGGCGTTGATGCCGTCATCGACTGCCGCGAAACCCTGCGCCAAGCACTCACCACCTGACCAATCCCACATGCCGGGCATCGCATCATCAGCGTCACCAATGGGCTAAAAACCTCACGGGGCATCGCCGGGTCGTGGCAGCGCCGGGGCAGCACCGGATCCAGCGATTGGGCGAAGACCCTGTTGCAGACACCTACACGGCTCGTGATCGTTGAGAGGGCGAGGCCCTGCCTCTCCTCCAGCAGGTGGGGGCTGCACCCGCGCTCTGGTGCAGCCCCCACTGCACTGTTCGGGCGTATCAACAGCCTTCGTGCCTGACTGATCAGCGCAGATCTCGTT
This sequence comes from Streptomyces sp. Ru72, assembly GCF_002920635.1. GTDB lineage: Bacteria > Actinomycetota > Actinomycetes > Streptomycetales > Streptomycetaceae > Streptomyces. Next base: position 56,351 of record NZ_PQSR01000037.1, read on the forward strand.
GGTTCCCGAAGGAGGCAACACATGGGGCACTGGGTGTACGAGTTCGTGGGCTGTCCCAACACCGGGGACCATCAGCAGATCGCCGATGAAGACGAGCCGGGCGAGGTCGTCTTCCGCGAACGCCCCGGCGGCCTCGGCATCATCGACGGATTCGTACACGACAGCGTCGACGAAGTGATGATAATGGCCCGCTTCCGATGGGTGGCCGGTGGCGACCCGTCGACGGTGGCACCGAGGGTCCTCGAAGCAGCCGGAGAACAACTTCCACCAGCGACTGATGAGGCAGGCAGCCAGTGAGGGAGGACGACGGGCCGGAGGCCGGCGGCGAGGAAGAAGCCGAGCCGGAGATCTGCGATCTGTGCGGAGCTGTGGTCTCTGACAGCACCGAGTGGTACGCGCTGGTGCGTGACTCCTCCGCGATCCACGCGGTGGAGTCGAAGTACGACGGCAAGCGGATGCTGGTCGGGTGCTCACGCGAGCACCTCGAGGATCTGGTCGAGCAGTACAAACGCCGCCCGTTCGTGGACGCCGAACTATGGGCCGGGAAGATCGCCCGGGTGCTGCGGAGGCATCCCGAGGGGGTCAGCGAGGAGGACCTGGCCCGGGAGAGCGGCCTGACGCATGAGCAGATCCAGCGCGGCGTCATGTGGCAGAACACCGAAGCCCAGCGCTGGCTCGAACAGCACAGCCCGGACGAAGACGACAGCCCGGGCGGCGACCAGTAGGGCGACGTGCCGGACGGGGCCTTGGGGAGGGCGGAGGACCCCGGGTTGGGGTGAGGCCATGACAGCCCGGGGTCTTCCGCCGTCAGCCGTCGTGTGGCGGACACGTAAGCTCAACGGTCGCGGCTTGCGGCGGTCACGCTCGCGTCACGCGCTGTCCGGTGGTTTCCCACGATGGCGCTACTGAACATGAACTCGCGATGTCGGGCGGTTCGCAGCCTTTCCTGGGCACGCGCTGCCCGACTCGGTGTGTGTTTCGTGTAGTGACCTGCCGTTACGGAGCGAGCTGGGTCGGGCGCGCCGGGTCGTCCTGGTTGCCGCGCTGCGCGAGGAGCTGCTCGGCTAGCTCCCGCGCGGATAGGACCGGGTTGGTGTCGGGGCGGGTGGCTCCGGCCGCCAGGGCTCCGTCGATGAGCAGCAGGAGCTGGTCGGCGGCGTGGGCGGGATGGGGATGGCCGAGCCTGACGAGCTCGTCTGCCAGGAGCCTGCTCACGCGCTCACGGTATCGGCGGGTGATGGCATGTCCCGGATGGGCGGGGTCGGCCAGGGCCAGGTCGGCGGCGAGATACCGACAGCCCCGGAAGTTCGGCTCGGTGACGACGGTGGCGAGCTTGTCGAAGACGGCCAGCAGGCGCTCGCGTGGATCGTCGCCGGCGGCCCGCATGGTCTGCTCGTAGCCGGCCTCGTCCTCGGCGGCGCTACGGCGCAGGACCTCGGCGATCAGGCCGTCCTTTCCGCCGAAGTGCTCGTAGAGCGACCGACGGGCCACATTCGCGCTTTTGAGCAGGGCGTCCACACCCACGCCGACGCCATGGCGGTAGGTCAGCTCCTGCGCCGCCTCCAGAAGGCGCTCGCGTGGTCCTGGTTCCGTACGAATGCTCATGGGTGCCAGCCTGCCAGTGGTTGACCAGTAGATCAACCGTTCTATACATTCAATTAGACCGACTGTTCTATCTATCAGGGGGTGGCTATGCGGCCTCACACGACCGCCGCTGTCATCGACCGCTTCAACTACGCGTTCGTCCACCACGAGCCCGACGCACTCGACGACCTGGTGGGCGAAGACTGCGTCATGGAGGCGATCCAGCCCGCGCCGGACGGTGATCGCTACGAAGGCCGGGAGGCGTGTCTCGCCTTCTGGCGGGTGCTCGCGGCCGACCGCACGACCCAGTTCCAGCCCGAGGACGTGGCCGTCGCGGGCGACCGGGCGACGATCCGCTGGCGCTACCGCTTCGGCGACGGGCCCACCGACTCCGTGCGCGGCGTGAACCTCATGCGCGTCGAGGACGGCTTGATCGTGGAGGCCTTCGGTTACAGCAAGACCGCCGGCGAAGTCCCGTTGGCCACCGACTCGGACGCCGACACGTGAGCGGCAGCCGAGCAGGACACGAGAAAGGTGCACCGTTCCATGCGTAGTTACCACGTCGACAGCGGCGCCGAGATCGACGGCCTGGCAATCCGTGAGCATGCAGATCCGGTCCCCGGCCCAGGGCAGGTCCTGGTCGCCATACGCGCCGCCGCCTTGAGCTATCGCGACCTGATGGTGCTGCGCGGCGACTACGTACTCCCGGTGAAACCCGACGTGGTCCCGGTGGCCGACGGGGCCGGCGAGGTGGTGGCGGTTGGCCCCGGTGTCACGGCGGTGCGGGTCGGAGAGCGGGTAGCCGGCACGGTCTTCCCGAGCTGGCAGGACGGCCCGTTCGGCATCCAGCACCTCCCGCAGCTCGGCGGCTCGCTGGACGGCATGCTCACCGAGCTCGCCCTGATCGACGAAACCGCCCTCGTGCCCGTGCCCGAGCACCTGTCCTTCGACGAGGCCGCGGCATTGCCCTGCGCCGCGGTCACCGCCTGGAACGCCCTGACCGGTGACGGCGACGGCCTGCGACCCGGGCAGACCCTGCTCACCCTCGGCTCCGGCGGAGTGTCCTTGTTCGCCCTCCAACTCGGTAAGGCCCTCGGGGCCCGCGTGATCGCCACCACCAGCAGCCCGGCCAAGGCGCAACGCCTGGCCGAACTCGGAGCAGACGAGGTGATCGACTACAAAGCCATTCCCGACTGGGCCAGCAGAGTGCGTGAGCTGACCGACAGCCAGGGCGCCGATCGCGTGGTCGACGTCGCAGGCCTGCTCGAACAATCACTCAAGGCAGTGAGGGTCGCAGGCCACGTCGCCTGCGTCGGCTTCCTCGCCGAGACCGCACCGCCGATCGATCCCCGAATACTGTTCGGCTCCGGTGCCACCGTGCGCGCACTCGCCGTCGGCAGCCGGACCCAGTTCCTGGCGATGAACCGGCTCGTCGAGCAGAAGCGGATCCGTCCGGTGATCGACCGAGCCTTCCCGTTCGACAAGGCCCCGGAGGCATTCCGCTACTACGCGTCAGGATCCGTATTCGGTAAGGTGATCATCAGTAATCGGGTTTGACGCGGGCAGCCAGGCTTCAACAGCGATGTCGGTAAGACCGTGACGGCTTCTGTCCTCCAGGTCACGCAGCCCAGCGAACGGCGGCGTGTTTGGGGACAGGCCGCCAGCGGCCTGGAGCGGGAGGATGCACAGCGGTTGCCCGGACTTGGCGTTCATGAGAGCCGACCGGATGCGGTCAATCATCCATGATCAGGCCGGCGCCGCCCAGGCAGCCGTCGACCAGGTCGGGCCGATACTGGATCTGTTTGAGCCTGCGCTTCACCGCCCGGGTGATCTTCCTGAGGTCGGCGGCAGCGAGGTTGCCGATGTCGCGCTTGACCAGGGACCAGACCCCCTCGGTCGGGTTGAGGTCGGGGGCGTAGGTCGGCAGCTGGAAGACAATGAGCCAGTCGGCGTTCGCGGCGATGAACTCCCGTATCCCGGCGGTCAGGTGAAGGCGGACGTTGTCCCAGACCAGCACAATCGGACCGCCGAGCTGGCTCCGGGCGCGGACGATCAGGTCGCGGAAGTCCCGCCAGCCGAAGCCCTTCGGCTCGTCCTTGCAGCCCCGGTACTCGCGCACCGCATAGATCAGCCGGGACCGCTCACCTGGCTTATAACATGCCCGCCATCGACAGCCGTCCAGAGCCTCGGCCTCGCACCCGCACGACGGGAGTCTGGCCGATCCGGCCCCACGTCCTGGCACGCGGCGGCGTCATCGACTGACCGGCTCGTCCTCAAAGATCAGCCAGGCGCCGCGCTCCGCCGCGATGCTCTTACCCGCAGCCAGGTCTCCTTCTTCCACACCTCAACGGCCTCGTCATCGCGCTCGATGGCCCGACGGGTGGGCTGCTGCCACGACCAGCCGTGCCTCTTGAGTAGCTGCCACGTGCCCTCGACCGTGTACGAGATGTGGAACAGCCGGCCAATCAGCGTCTTGATCCGCGCGAGAGTCCACCGCTGGTCGGCCCAGCCGTGGGCGAGCGGGCCGCGCTCCAACTCCCGTTCCAACCTCAAGATCTGGGCCTCGCTGAGCCTCGGTCGACCCGGTGACCCCTTCGACAGCACCCCGGCCTCGCCGCGTTCGCGCCAGGCCCGGCGCCACCGCTCCACCGACCGCTCGCTCACCCGCAGCGCGGCGGCGATCTCCCCGTTCTTCTGCTCGCGCTCGAAACGTTCCAGGGCCTGCAGCCGTAACCGCTCCCGCGCGGCCCTCTCGGCGTCGGTCAGCCCACCGCCCTGCGCGTACCTCACGCCCACAGGGCTACCGGAACCGACCGACGGCTGTCAGACGATCCGCCCCGACATCACCCAATCAAGTTCAGTACCGTGCCGTTATGAGTGAGCCTGTCGCCCAGGGCGAGGATCATCCGGCGTGCGGGGTCTGCCCGTCGAAGGGGCTGCCGGGTGAGGCGTTCGCGGTCTACGACCGGCCGTCCTGGAAGTGCCCGTTCACCCCGGGGACGGCTTTAGAGGTCCTAACAAAGGCGTTGGACGTGGCGGTAGGTGATCAGGCAGGTGGCGAGGCCGAGGAAGGCTTCGTGGATGTCGTCGCGTCGTTCCCAGCGGATGCGCAGGCGGCGGAAGCCGTGCAGCCAGGCGATCGTCCTCTCGACCACCCAACGGAAGATGCCCAGGCCAGAACCGTGAGGCTGGCCCCGTTCGGCGATCGCCGGACGGATGCCGCGTTGCCGGAGCAGCCGCCGGTAACTTGTCGTGATCGTAGCCGCGGTCCGCGAACAGCATGTCCGGCCGC
>NZ_PQSR01000038.1 GCF_002920635.1 Streptomyces sp. Ru72
ACCCAGCCCGGTTTCATGAACGGCGTATGGCAGTCCCGTTGCAGGGCCGCCGATCCTCTTGAGCCGGTGATCCACCGCTCCTACGGTCGGTACATCAGGACGGCACGGGCAAGCCGTACCGCACCTGATCCCGGCCGTGTGCCCGAGTGGTTCCGGGACTCGCCTGCGCTGCGTCCGTCAGCGGGCTCCGCCCGCGGGGAGTTACGCGGGTTCGATTCCCGCCACGGCCCGGGGTGAATGGCCGTGTGCCCGAGTGGTTCAGGGACTCGCCTGCAAAGCGAGTTACGCGGGTTCGATTCCCGCCACGGCCTCTACCTGCTCGCCCGGGCGAAACGATAGGGCGGCACCCTGTGCGGGGTGCCGCCCTATCGGTGGTCCGTCTCACTTCTCGTCTCAGTCGGCCCGCACGGCGCTCCCCGATCATGGGCCGGGCCTCCGGCCTCGGACATGCCCGTTCCCTTCGGTGGGGTGTACGGTCCCGATGCCGCGTCCGAGATGAGGGGCGCCCGGCCTGTACAGGGGGGATCGTGAGTCAGCAGCCCGTTGCGGCGCCGAAGAAGCCGCTGAGCAGGGGAAAGAAGATCGCTATCGGCGTCGGGGTGCTGATCGCAGCTCCGCCGTTCATCGCCGGCATGGTCTCTGGAGTCAAGGACGCCACCACACACCACAACACCCCGGCAGCAGCCGCGACGCCTGCAGCGAGCCACAGCAGTCCGGCGGCTAAGCCGCCGGCGAAGACGAAGGGGACCCCGGCCACGCACGCGTCGAGACCTGCGCCGGCACAGCAGCTGGCCGACCTCGACGGGAACGGTCGGCCCGCCGCCGAGTACCAGCAGGTTCTCGACGCATTGGCGCCGCGCTGCACGGAGGACCGCCCGCACCTGACGGCCGTCGTCAACGCCACGCTGAAAGACCTGAAGAACAACGGCGTCGACGACGAGGACGAGTTCAGCGTCCTGCAGCACCTGGAGCAGTCGGTGCCCGCCGGGAACCCGCGGGTCAACTGCGCGTCGGTGGCGACGGCTTACGCCACCCTGCGCGAGGGGAACTAGAGCAACCGGACTCCGTCATGTCCACGCCAGCAGGGCGGCACCCTTTCCGGGGGCCGCCCTGCTGTTCGTCTGTTCAGTTCTCGTCTCACCTGCTCCGTCTCGGTCTTCCGGATCAGACCGTCGACGCCGCTTCCGCCACTCTCCTGTCGCGGTGGGCCAGCCACACCGTGAAGGCCAGGGTGGAAACGTCCGCGTCGAGCGGGCGCAGGGTCGCGTCCGGCTCGCTCCAGCACAGGACCGCTCCGGTGGCGCCGTCGAGGAGCAGGCTCGTGTCCTCCAGCAGGCAGCCGAGGCGTATCAGGTGGTCCGCGCGGTCAGGGAGGTCGGCCTCAGGGACGCCCTCGTGGTCCGCGTAGTACTCGGGCAGCGTCGGCAGCGGCAGGTACGTGTCCAGCTCGAACCAGTAGCCGGTCTCCGGCAGGCCCACCTCGCGCAGGAAACGGCGGGTCGGTTCGTGCGTGAGTGTGCGGGGGAAGTCGACGTCCTCGAAGCGCACGACCGCGGCGGAGCCGAACTCCTCGTCCAGCAGTCGCGGCGGCAGGTCCAGGGCGAGACCCGTACCGGGGCGGGCGATCCGGGACAGAGGGCGGATCAGGGCGTGCGAGGCGAACCCGCCCGGGGAGGCGGCCGGTTCGTCCGTCACCGCGGCGAGCCGCAGCAGTGCCTCCAGACAGGGCGCGAGCGGCGAGAGGTCCATCGGGCCCGGGGTGCGCGGGGAGACGTACGTCGTGGGTACCCGCCCCGTGGCGCCGCCCAGCAGAAGCGACTCCAGATCGCGGTCGACGGTGCGCAGCGCCCCGAGGACCATCTGGTCGCGCAGTTCCTCGGCGAGTCTCTCCGCGTCGTCGACCAGCTCGGCCGCCCGCCGCAGCACCGACCGCCCGCACGGCGTCCCGGGCTCCCGTGCATACGGATCCGTCCCAGTCGGCGTGATCACGCCACAGGCGTCAGTCGTGCCCATTGTCTTCCCCCGTGTGTTCCGTGCCTGGCCCAGAGCGTCCGCAGGCCAGGACACGTCGTCCCGCCGGGCAGCTCTCCCCCAACGCCCAGAACCTTACGCGGCACCACTGACAACGCCGCGGCAATAACCCGTCCTTCCGGGCCTCACCCGATCCGCGCCCGCTCCCACCCGGCCGGGATCGCCTCCACCGTCTCGTCCACCGTCAGGTCCGCGACGAGCTCACTGCGTCGTCACGACCGCCGCCTGCGGCCGGATCGGCAGGCGGTTGACCGGGCGGCCCGTCGCCGCGCGGACCGCCGACGCGATCGCCGCCGGGGATGTCACCACCGGTACCGCGCTGACCGCCTTCGCGCCGAAGGGGGCGACCACGTCCCGTTCCTCGACCAGTTTGACGATCTTGATGTCGGGGGCGTCCAGGGCCGTCGGCAGGGAGTAGCCCGTCAGGTCGGGGTGGCGGACCACGCCGCGGGCCGTGCGCAGGTTCTCCGTGAGCGCGATGCCCACGCCCTGCGTGACCCCGGCCTCGAGGCGCGCCGCCAGCTGCGCCGGGTTCAGCACCCGGCCCACGTCCTGGGCCAGCGCCAGCTCCACGACGCGTACCGAGCCGATCTCGATGTCCACGTCCACCACGGCGCGGATCGCGCAGAACGCGATCCCCACGAAGGCGTCGCCCTGGCCCGTCTCGTTCAGCGGTTCGGTCGGGTGCGGGCGGCACTGCGCGGTGGCCCACAGTTCCTTGCCGTCCATCGCCTCCGTCACGGTCGTGGACAGGACCCCGTCGTACGACGTGATCTTGCCGTCCGTGATCTGGAGCAGCTCCGTGGACATGCCGAACTTGTGCGCCAACGGCTGCAACAGCTGGGTGCGGACCATCTTCGCGGCCCGTTCGACCGCACCGCCCGACACCCAGGTGTGGCGGCCCCGGCAGCCCGCGCCCGCCGGCGGCTGGTCGGTGTCGACCGGGGCCACGTGCACCTCGTCGATGCCGAGGGTCTCCTGGACGATCTGCCGGGCGAGGGTCGCGAAGCCCTGGCCGGTCTCCACCGCCGCGCACAGCACCGTCGCCACGCCGTCCTGGACCTTCACCGTCGCCGTGGAGACCTCGTCGGCGCCCTCCGCGCCGAGCATGTGGACCATGCCGAGGCCGTAGCCCACACCGCGCCGGACCGCGCCCGGTTCGCCCGCGCCCTCGGGGCCGCCCGGCAGCAGCCACTCCTCCTCGGGGGTGTCCTTGGGGAGCGGAGGCAGCGGGTGGTCCCGTACGGCCTCGAGCAGTTCGGCCACCGGCGCCGGGCACGTCACCGTCTGGCCGGTCGGCAGGACGTCGCCGGTCGCCATGACGTTGCGCATCCGCAGCTCCGCCGGATCGAGGCCGAGCTTCTTGGCGAGCTTGTCCATCTGCGCCTCGTACGCGGCGCACACCTGCATCGCGCCCTCGCCGCGCACATGGCCCGACGGCGGGTTGTTGGTGCGCACGGCCCAGCCCTCGATGAAGGCGTTCGGCACGACGTACGGGCCGCAGGCGAAGGAGACCGCGGCGGCGAGCGCGTCCGAGGAGGTGTCCGCGTAGGCGCCCGCGTCCAGCAGGATCTGCGCCTCGACCTTCACCAGCCTGCCCTCGGCGTCCGCGTGGTGGCGGTAGCGCAGCAGTGTGGGGTGGCGGTGGACGTGGCCGAGGAAGGACTCCTCGCGGTTGGCGGTCAGTTTCACCGGGCAGCCGGTCCTCAGCGCCAGCAGCCCGAGCGGCAGCTGGAAGCCCTGGTCCTCGCGGTCCGCGGTGGCGCCGGGCACTCCGGTGACGACGACCTTCACCCGGTCCGGTTCCAGGCCGTAGACGGCGGCGGCCCGGTCCCGGTCCGTGTGCGGGTCGGTGGAGGCGAGGTACAGCTCGACGCCGCCGTCGGGCCGGGGCACGGCGAGGCCGGCCTCCGCGCCGATGGGGGCGGGGTCCTGGCGGCCGATGCGGTACAGGCCCTCGACGACGACCTCGCCGACCGCGTCCGGGTCGCCGTGGCGCAGCGGGATGTGGCGGATCAGGTTGCCGTCGGGGTGCAGCGGCTCGGCCTCGAACGCCTGCTCGGGGTCGGTGACCGGGTCGAGCACCTCGTACTCGACGATGACGGCCGCGGCGGCCATGCGGGCGGTGTCGGGGTGGTCGGCGGCGACGGCCGCGATGGGCTCCCCGTGGTGGCGTACGACGTCGGAGGCGAAGACGGGGCGGTCGGCGGTACCGCGGCCGTGCAGCGCGCCCGCGGGCACGTCCTCATGGGTGAGGACGGCCCGTACGCCGGGCATCTCGCGCGCGTGACCGGTGTCGATGGACAGGATGCGCGCGTGCGGGTGCGGCGAGCGCAGGACGGCCGCCCACAGCAGGCCCTCGGCCCACAGGTCGGCCGCGTACGGGAAGGTGCCCTCCGTCTTGGCGCGGGCGTCGGCGGACGGCAGGGAGGCTCCGATGCCGTGCGGCAGCGGTTCGGGGGCGGGTGCGGCCGCCGCGGTGGTCGCGGTGGCGGCTTCGTTGCTCACGCCTGGCCTCCGTCCTGGCCGTACGGGTGGTCGTTCGGGGTCACGTTGCCGAACGCGTCGAGGTGGACGCCGCCCTCCCCGGGGCCCGCCTGGTGCGGGATGCGCGGTTCGTCGCCGTCCGCCGCCGGATCGGCCTCGGCGCGGTGCGCGTCCCGCTCGGCGACGACCTCCTGGACGGCCTGAAGGACGCCCCGGTAGCCGGAGCAGCGGCAGAGGTTGCCGCACAGCGCCTGGCGGGCCTCGAGGTCGGTCGGCGCCGGGTTGCCCTCCAGCAGGTCGTGCACGGTCATCGCCATGCCGGGCACGCAGAAACCGCACTGCACGGCGCCGCACCGGGCGAGCGCCCGCTGCACGTCCGAGGGCTGTCCCTCGACGGCGAGACCCTCGACCGTACGGACCTCACTGCCCGCGGCGGTGACGGCGGGCACCAGGCAGGAGGCGACCAGCCGTCCGTCGACCTGCACGTTGCAGGCGCCGCACTCGCCCTGCGAGCAGCCGTCCTTGGCGCCGGCGAGGCCGAGCCGTTCGCGCAGCACGTACAGCAGGGACTCGCCGATCCAGGCGTCGGTGACGGGCCGGTCGGCGCCGTTCACCCGCAGGACGTACGAGGCCAGGGGGTGCTCGTCGTGCGGGGGCGCGGCCTCGGGCGCCCGATCGGGGGGCGTGTCCTGGGCGCCGGCAGGCTCGGGGGCCGGGTCGGGCTCGGGGTGCCGGGCGGCTTCGCCGGCCGGTGCCTCCTCGGCGCCGGAGGTTCCGTCGGCGACGTCGGAGGCACCGGCAGCGCCGGAGTCATCGGCGGCGTCGAAGTCATCGGCGGCCTCGGACGGCTCCTGGGCGGCCTCCGGCGCCTCGGCGGCACCATCGGCCCTGGAGTCCTCGTACGCCTCGTACGATCCGTCGGACGGCTCCCCAGGGGCTTCCTCGGGCGTCTGCGCGGCGGTCTCCTGCCCGTGCCACGACGGTACGGACGCCTGCGTCGCCCAGGGCGCGGGCGCACCGCCCGGCAGGGTCGCGGGCGGAGTGCCGCCCCACTGCTCGACGAGCGACGACGTGGTGAACTCGCCCGACTCGTCAGGGAGATCACCGCCCGCGACGGGGATCGACCACTGCCCGGTGACGTCGTGCCCGGGCGCGGGCTCCCGCGCGGCCTGGGCCTCCTCGAAGCTCCACTGCCCGGTCGCGCTGGGGTTGTACGTGAACTGGTCCCCCGTACCGTCCTGCGTGGCGCCCGGCCAGTGGGACCCCTGGGCAGGGGCGCCCCAGTTCCCGCCGTGCTCCTCGGCGCCCGTGCCCTCCTGCGGGGTGAAGGTCGGCGGCACATAGCCGTGGCCCGGCGCGGCCAGCGGGCTGTCGGAGGCGAGGAGGGCGTCGATCCCGCCCTCCGGGAGCTGGACGAACGCGGTGGCGCCGTCGTCGTAGTCCCCTTGCGGCAGCCGCTCCCAGGAGCCGTTGGTGCCCTGCCGGCGGGCTTCCTCCGGGTGCTGGTCGTCCGTCACGACAGTGCCCTCCCCAGTGCTCGTCGGGCCAGCGCGGCGACGGTGCGCCGCAGGTGCAGTACGGCCGGCGGAAGCTGCTGCACGGTGCCGTCCTCCGCGGGCGCCGGATCGGGGATGCAGGCCGCGGCGACGTACTCCCCGAAGGCGTTGAGGGCCTCCGGGACGATCGCGCGGTTGTTGTCCCAGTCGATGAGCTGCGCGACCCACTGCTCGGCCTCCAGCGGGCGCAGCGGCATCGGCGCTATGGCACCGACGGCGCAGCGCACCCCGCGCCGGGCCGGGTCCAGCACCAGCGCCACCGACGCCATCGCCCGCCCGGGCCCGGTGCGGCCGGTCGCCTTCAGGAAGACCTGGGGGGCGTGCAGCAGCGGCACGCGCACGTAGCCGATGAGTTCACCGGCGCGCAGCATCTCCACGCCCGCCAGCAGGTGCGAGACCGGGATCTCCCGGCGTGCCCCGCCCGGGCCGGCGATGATCAGCGTGGCCTCCAGGGCGGCGAGCACCGGAAGCGCGTCCCCGGTGGGGGCCGCCGACGCGATGTTGCCGCCGAGGGTGCCGGCGTTGCGGATGTGCGGCGGGCCGGCCGCGCGTGCCGCCGCCGCGAGGGCGGGGATGAGCGCCGCGAAGTCCGGGCGCCCCATGCGCGCGTGGGTGAGGCCGGCGCCGAGCAGTGCGTGGCCGTCCTGGTACTGCCAGCCGCGGATCTCGCTGATGCGGCCGAGCCCGACCAATGCGGCGGGCCGCAGCTGCCCCGAGTTCACGGCGGCCATGAGGTCGGTGCCGCCCGCCACGGGGACGGCGGCCGGATGGGCGGCGAGGGCCGCCACGGCCTCGTCCAGCGAGGCGGGCAGCGTCACGGCCTGCGCCGCCTGCGGTGCGTGCGTGGTCAAAACCGGCTGCCCCTTCCCGCTGCCCCCTGGTCCCACCTGTGTTGCCGTACGGTACGTGCTGACAGGGCGGACGTGGCAACTCTGGCACATCTTTCACGGCCTCCGACGCGGGGGTCCGCTAGGAGGCATTCGCCCCTCTGACCAGGGAGATGGACCGTTTTGCCATGACATCCCCGATGGGGGTGCATTGCGGCTCTTCGACGTTCCTTGCACTGCTTTTCCCATGCGGGGGTACGTTTCCAGCCGACCCGGCGCCTCGCCTGCCCTCCGTCCGCCACCTCACACGTTCGGGGGCGCACCCTCGATCGGGCGTCCGAGCACCCCGGGTCGCCGCTGCCACGGCAGCGGGCCCGTGGGGGGCCGGTAGGCGACTCCCAGGGCGTCCAGACGGCGGTAGTGGGCGGCCATGCGCCGCTCGAAGTCGGCGAAGTCGCGCTCGGCCGGACCGGGAAGGGCACTCCAGGCGACCTCGGCGAACGCCGCGAGCCGGGGAAACGCCTGGTAGTCGACGCGTCCCTGATCCTCCGTCACCTCGGTCCAGACGTTGGCCTGGGTGCCCAGGACGTGCCGCGCCTCCTCTGGCGTCAGCTGCGGTGGGATCGGCTCGAACCGGTAGACGTCCTCCAGGGTGCGCACGTACCCGATGGGCACCGGCTCGTCGGCACCGCCGTCCTGACGGTGGTCCAGATACACCTGCTGCTCGGGGCACATGACGACGTCGTGGCCGGCGCGCGCCGCCGTGATCCCGCCGGCGTACCCGCGCCACGAGGAGACGGTCGCACCGTCCGCGAGGCCGCCCTCGAGGATCTCGTCCCAGCCGACGAGCCGGCGTCCGCGCGCGGTGAGCCAGGTGTCGAAGTGGCGCACGAACCACGCCTGGAGCTCGTCCTCGTCCGCGAGCCCCAGCTCCTTGATGCGCGCCTGCGCCGCCGGCGAGCGTCGCCACTGGTCCTTGGGGCACTCGTCGCCGCCGATGTGGACGAAGGGTGACGGGAAGAGTTCCAGGACCTCCTCGAACACCCCCTCGTAGAACCGCAGGGTGGTGTCGGTGGGGGCGAGTACGTTCGGGTTGATGCCCCAGTCGTCCCAGACCGTGAGGGAGGCCGTGTCGACGACGTCGGAATTGCCGAGTTCCGGGTACGCGGCGATGGCCGCCTGGCTGTGCCCGGGGACGTCGATCTCGGGGACGACGGTGACATGCCGCTCGGCCGCGTACGCGACGATCTCGCGGATGTCGTCCTGCGTGTAGAAACCGCCGTGCGGCTTCTCCTCCCACAGCGGCGAGGCCCGGTGGCCGAATCTGGTGCGCGCCCGCCAGGACCCGACCTCGGTGAGCCTCGGGTGCCGCTTGATCTCCAGGCGCCAGCCCTGGTCGTCGGTGAGGTGGAGGTGGAGGACGTTGAGCTTGTGGGCGGCCATCAGGTCCAGGTAGCGCAGGACGCCGTCCTTGGGCATGAAGTGCCGGGCCACGTCGAGCAGGAGGCCGCGCCAGCGGAAGCGGGGGGCGTCCTGGATCGCCACCGCGGGCACCTCCCACCGACGCTTCCCGGTCACCGGGGCACGGCGGAAGGCCTCCGGCCCGAGCAGCTGGCGGAAGGTCTGGGCGCCCCAGAACAGGCCGGCCTCGCTCGCGCCGTCGATGACGACGAGGTGGCCGTCGGCGGTGAAGCGGTACGCCTCAGGGCTGCCCAGCTCCTCTCCGAGCCCGGGAACGACACGCAGCACGACCCGGTTCCCGTTGCCGCCGGCCGGCGGCAGCGGAAGCCCGGTCGCGGCGCCGACGGCCGCCCGCAGCCACCGCGCGACGCGCTCGCTGCCGGGACCCGTCGTCTCGATCCCGGTGTCCTCGTCGATGACGTGTCCCGTGCCGCCGCCGATCGAGGGGGACATCCGGGTGGGGGCGGGGACCAGGTGCACGTCGAGCCCCGGGTGGAGGGAGTACGGATACTCAGGCATGCCGCCAGTCTTCACCGCCCGGCCCGGCCAGGAGGGTGGATTCACCGCACTTCAGAGGCGCACTCCCGATCCACCGGCAGCAGGCACGAACGCTCCCGGGACGCACCGGACACGCGCCCCGGGAGCCCGGCAGTGGTCACGCAGCCGGGCGGTCGGCTACTTGTCGCCGCCCTTGCCTTCGTCGCCGCCGCTGCCCATGGAGTCGTAGATCTCCTTGCACATCGGGCAGACGGGGTACTTCTTCGGGTCGCGTCCCGGGACCCACACCTTGCCGCACAGCGCCACGACGGGAGTGCCGTCCAGGGCGCTCGCCATGATCTTGTCCTTCTGGACGTAGTGGGCGAAGCGCTCGTGGTCGCCGTCGCCGTGCGACACCTGCGGCGTCGGCTCTACGAGGGTCCCCGTACCGGTACCGCGCTCGGGCTCAAGAGTGCTCATACGGCCAAGCGTACTGAAACCCGGGACGCATCAGTTGAGCGTAGGGTCGTCCGGGTACGTCGCCACCATCGCCAGCTCGCTGCGCTGGCGTCGCAGCACGTCGCGCCAGAGCTTCTCCGGGGCCGGGGACGACACGTCGCCGGGTTCCGACTCGACGACGTACCACGCCCCGTCCACCAGCTCGTCCTCCAGCTGGCCCGGCCCCCAGCCGGCGTATCCGGCGAAGATGCGCAGCGAGCCGAGCGCCTTGGCGAGCAGTTCCGGAGGGGCCTCGAGGTCGACCAGGCCGATGGCGCCGTGCACCCGACGCCAGCCGAGCGGGGCGTGGTCGGGGGACGCACCGCCGGGGATCACCGCGACACCGAGCGCCGAGTCCAGCGACACGGGTCCGCCCTGGAAGACGACACCGGGTTCGCCCGCGAGGTCGGCCCAGCCCTCCAGGATGTCGCCCACGTCAACGGGCGTGGGGCGGTTGAGGACCACGCCGAGCGAGCCCTCCTCGTCGTGGTCGAGGAGCAGCACCACAGCGCGGTCGAAGTTCGGGTCCGCCAGGGCGGGGGTGGCCACGAGCAGCCGCCCTGTGAGCGAGGACACCTCGGTCATGCCAGACATGATCCCGCATCTTGCCTTCGGATGGGGAGGCAACGGGGGTACGTGGGTGAACCCCGCCATGAATCGGACAGGCGGCCTGGTAAGGCCCCCTTTGCGGGTGGTCGCGGGAGACGGGAGGGCGTACGGGTGCGGTGCGGGCGCACATGCCGCCCGGTAACCCCTCGCGTCCGGTCACGTACGGCTCGTGTTGTGGCAAAGCTATGACCTTCGTTGGGGCCACTTGGGCTTACTGAAGGGGGGTACGCGGCCATTACGCTTACGTCTTCGGCCCCTGCCCCACTCCACGGAACGCGAGATTCATGACCGTCAACGACGATGTCCTCCTTGTCCACGGCGGCACCCCGCTCGAGGGCGAGATCCGTGTCCGCGGTGCGAAGAACCTCGTACCGAAGGCCATGGTCGCCGCCCTTCTGGGCAGTGCCCCGAGCAGACTGCGCAACGTGCCCGACATCCGCGACGTGCGCGTCGTGCGGGGGCTGCTGCAGCTGCACGGGGTGACGGTCCGTCCGGGTGAGGAGCCGGGTGAGCTGGTGCTCGACCCGACGCACGTCGAGAGCGCGAACGTCGCGGACATCGATGCCCACGCGGGCTCGTCGCGCATCCCGATCCTGTTCTGCGGCCCGCTGCTGCACCGGCTGGGCCACGCGTTCATCCCGGGTCTCGGCGGCTGCGACATCGGCGGCAGGCCGATCGACTTCCACTTCGACGTGCTGCGGCAGTTCGGCGCGGTCATCGAGAAGCGGGCGGACGGCCAGTACCTGGAGGCGCCCAAGGGGCTGCGCGGCACGAAGATCCGGCTGCCGTACCCGTCCGTCGGCGCGACGGAGCAGGTGCTGCTGACGGCCGTCATGGCCGATGGCGTCACCGAGCTGTCCAACGCGGCCGTGGAGCCCGAGATCGAGGACCTCATCTGCGTGCTGCAGAAGATGGGCGCGATCATCGCGATGGACACCGACCGCACGATCCGCATCACCGGCGTGGAGAAGCTCGGCGGCTACACCCACCGCGCCCTCCCGGACCGGCTGGAGGCCGCGTCCTGGGCGTCGGCGGCGCTGGCGACCAACGGCAACATCTACGTCCGTGGCGCGCAGCAGCGGTCGATGATGACGTTCCTGAACACCTACCGCAAGGTGGGCGGCGCGTTCGAGATCGACGACGAGGGCATCCGGTTCTGGCACCCCGGCGGGCAGTTGAAGTCGATCGCGCTGGAGACGGACGTGCACCCCGGCTTCCAGACCGACTGGCAGCAGCCGCTGGTCGTGGCCCTGACCCAGGCGACGGGCCTGTCGATCATCCACGAGACGGTGTACGAGTCCCGGCTCGGCTTCACCTCCGCGCTGAACCAGATGGGCGCGCACATCCAGCTCTACCGCGAGTGCCTCGGCGGCTCCGACTGCCGCTTCGGCCAGCGCAACTTCCTGCATTCCGCGGTGGTTTCGGGCCCGACGAAGCTGCAGGGCGCGGACCTGGTCATCCCCGACCTGCGCGGCGGCTTCTCCTACCTGATCGCGGCCCTGGCGGCCGAGGGCACGTCCCGCGTCCACGGCATCGACCTGATCAACCGCGGCTACGAGAACTTCATGGAGAAGCTGATGGAGCTCGGGGCGAAGGTCGAACTGCCCGGCAACGCACTCGGCTGAGCCCACCGGCGGCTGGGGGTCCGGGGGTCGTCCCCCGGATCGGCACAGCATGGAGAAGCTGATGGAGCTCGGCGCGAAGGTCGAACCGCCCGGCAACGCACTCGGCTGAGCTCCCGCGGAGCGTCGCCCATGCGAAGGGGCGGTCACCCTGTTCCGGGTGACCGCCCCTTTGGCCTTGCTGGGCCCGTACGCCGTCGCGAGGAGCTTGCCGGGCTCGTCACTCGCCGTCCCGTGGCGGTACGGCCTCGTCGCGCCGTCCCTGCGACGGGCGCGGCCTCGTCACGCCGTCCTACGGCAGGTAGGGCCTCGTCACGCCGCCCTGTGGCGGTCAGGCTTCGTCACGCCGCCCTGTGGCGGTGCGGCGGCCTTGCTGCGCCGTCCCGTGGCGTCACGGCGTCGTACGCCGTCCCGTGGCGCACGAACGGCGAGATCACTTGCCCTTGGCGGCTTCCTTGAGCTTGGAGCCCGCGGAGACCTTCACGCTGTAGCCGGCCGGGATCTGGATGGGGTCGCCGGTCTGCGGGTTGCGCGCGGTGCGAGCGGCACGGTGGGTGCGCTCGAAGGTGAGGAAGCCAGGGATGGTGACCTTCTCGTCGCCCTTGGCGACGACCTCGCCGACGGTCTCGGCGAACGCGGCCAGCACGGCGTCGGCGTCCTTGCGGGTCACCTCGGCGCGGTCGGCCAGCGCGGCCACCAGCTCACTGCGGTTCATGTTGTTACTCCCGTGTTCTTCTTGCCGTTGAGGCGTGCCACGCGGCGGAGCCGCATGTTGGGCACGGCGAAGCCGATGCTGCCAGGGTCCTCGGTGAGTCCCCGGACCCGGGTCCGTCGTCAGACCCTCGCGCCCGAAGACGCATCCTGCCCCCACCTGCGGCGGGAAAGCCAATCCGGCACCCGTAGGAGTCGTGAGAACACCCTTGGGAGTCACACGAAGGGCGCCACCGCCGTCCGGCGGTGACGTTCCGTCCGCTCTCCGCGACAGATCGCAGGTTCTGGAGGGTCCGAGCCCGGCCGCCACCATAGAGGTCGGCCGGGCACCCGGGGTTCCACGACGCGCCGCTCGGCCGCCATCGTGGCGATGGTCACAGCAGCGGCACAGAATCCCTACTCGTCCGCCGTCGCCGACGCGCCCGCCGCCTTCGCGGCCTCGCGCACCGCTCCGGCGACCGCGCCCGCGACCTTGTCGTTGAAAACGCTCGGAATGATGTAGTTCGGGTTCAGCTCGCCCTCGGTCACCACGTCCGCGAGGGCCTGCGCGGCCGCCAGCATCATCTCCGTGTTGACCGTGCGGGACTGCGCGTCCAGCAGACCGCGGAAGACGCCCGGGAACACCAGCACGTTGTTGATCTGGTTCGGGAAGTCGGAGCGCCCGGTGGCCACAACGGCCGCCGTCTGACGGGCGATTGCGGGGTCGACCTCGGGGTCCGGGTTCGCGAGCGCGAACACGATCGCGCCGTCCGCCATGGCCGCCACGTCGTTGCCGTCGAGCACGTTCGGCGCGGAGACACCGATGAAGACGTCGGCGCCGCGCACCGCTTCCTTCAGCGTGCCGGTCAGGCCCTCCTGGTTGGTGTTGTCGGCGATCCAGCGCAGCGCCGAGTCCGGCGCGGCGTCCACGAGGTCCCCGCGGCCGGCGTGCACGACACCGTGGATGTCGGCCACCACCGCGTTCTTCACGCCCGCGGCGAGCAGCAGTTTGAGGATCGCCGTACCGGCCGCGCCGGCGCCCGACATCACGACGCGGACGTTCTCGACCTCCTTGCCCACCACGCGAAGTGCGTTGGTGAGGGCGGCCAGCACCACGATCGCCGTGCCGTGCTGGTCGTCGTGGAAGACGGGGATGTCGAGCGCCTCGCGCAGCCGTGCCTCGATCTCGAAGCAGCGCGGCGCGGAGATGTCCTCGAGGTTGATCCCGGCGAACCCGGGGGCGATCGCCTTGACGATCTCGACGATCGCGTCGGTGTCCTGGGTGTCGAGGCAGATCGGCCAGGCGTCGATGCCGGCGAACCGCTTGAAGAGGGCCGCCTTGCCCTCCATGACGGGCAGCGCGGCCTTCGGGCCGATGTTGCCGAGGCCCAGCACGGCGGAGCCGTCCGTCACGACCGCAACGGAATTGCGCTTGATGGTGAGGCGGCGGGCGTCCTCGGGGTTCTCGGCGATCGCCATGCACACGCGCGCCACACCCGGCGTGTAGACCATGGACAGGTCGTCACGGTTGCGGATGGGGTGCTTCGACGCCATTTCGATCTTGCCGCCGAGGTGCATGAGGAACGTACGGTCCGAGACCTTGCCCAGCGTGACGCCCTCGATGCCGCGCAGCTTCTCGACGATCTCCTGCGCGTGCGCGGTGGAGGTGGCGGCGATGGTGACGTCGATACGGAGCTTCTCGTGGCCGGACGCGGTGACGTCGAGGCCGGTCACCGAGCCTCCGGAGGACTCCACGGCGGTGGTGAGCTGCGAGACGGCGGTTCCGCTCGCGGGCACCTCCAACCGGACCGTCATCGAGTAGGAGACGCTGGGCGCCGTTGCCATGGCCGACTTCCTCTGCTTTCACCGTGTCGCGGATATGCCGTCCGATCGTCGCACCTACCGGGGAGTACGTGGTAGCCGCCCCGGATTGCGAACGTTTTGTTCGCCGCCAAGGGTTCCTTTCGGAAAGCGACTTCCACGATACGAGAGACAGTCGGGCGGTGGCAGAGGCTCGCCGTACAGCGAAAGAGGTCCGCGCCACTCAAGGACGCGGACCTCTCCACAGGTCAGTGACACCGACCCGCCATGCTCGCCTCGCGGCAAGTGGTCGCTCGTAGCGACTAAGGTTGGGCCCGGGGGCTTGGATCGGGCCGGTGCCACATCCAGGCTAACAAACAGATCCCGTAAGGCCATTCCCGCACCCGGAGTTCGTCTCGCGTTGAGGGCGGCCCCGCCCCACCTCAGTCCCGCAGCAGGTCCGGCACCCCGGCCGCGTCCGGCTCGTCCCGCTCTCCCGAGACCACCGTCAGCTGCTGCGTCGCCCGGGTGAGAGCCACGTACAGCACGCGGAGCCCCGCGGGGCTCTCGTCGGCGATCTCCGCGGGCGAGACGACGACCGTCGCGTCGTACTCCAGACCCTTGGCCTCCAGGCTGCCGAGGGCCGCCACCCGGTCGCCGAGGCCGTCCAGCCAGCGGGCCGCCTCCTCGCGCCGGTGCATGGCGACGACGACGCCGACCGTGCCGTCGACGAGGTCGAGGAGCCGGGCGGCCTCGTCGCGGACGGTCCGCGCCATCGAGTCCCGTATCACCGTGAAGCGCGGCTGGACGCCGGTCGAGCGGACGGCCGTGGGGGCGGTGGAGCCCGGCATGGCGAGCGCGAGGACCTTCGACGCCAGGTCGGCGATCTCGGCGGGGTTGCGGTAGTTGACCGTGAGGGTGAAGCGGCGGCGCGGGCGGGTGCCCAGGGCCTCGTCGCGGGCCTCGCCCGCCTCGTCCGGATCCGACCAGGACGACTGGGCCGGGTCCCCGACGACGGTCCAGGTCGCGTGCCGGCCGCGGCGCCCGACCATCCGCCACTGCATCGGCGTGAGGTCCTGCGCCTCGTCGACGATCACGTGCGCGTACTCGGTGCGCTCCTGGGCCAGCCGCTCGGCGCGCTCGCGCTGCGACTCCTCGCGGACGGGCATCAGCTCCTCGAGCCCGGTCAGTTGGTCGAGCGGGTCCAGCTCGCGCCTCTTCTTCGGACGGGCCGGCAGGCCGAGGACGGCCTGGAGCTCGTCGAGCAGGGCGATGTCGTGCACGGAGTACCCCTCCCGCTTCAGCGAGCGCGCGACCCTGCGCACCTCGCCGGGGGTGAGGACGCGCCGTGCCCAGCGGCCGAGCCGCCTCTCGTCGGCCATCGCGGTGAGGACCGACCGGGGGGTCAGCTCGGGCCACCAGGCGTCCAGGAACGCGATGAAGGAGTCCTCGGAGGTGATGTCCTCGTCGAAGGAGGACCGCAGCTCGGCGGCCAGCTCCGGGTCGGCGTGCCGGTTCCCCGCGCCGGACTGCGCCCACAGGGCGTCCAGGAGCAGCTTGCGGGCGCGCGGACGCAGCAGGTTGACGGGCGCCGTACCGGTGAGGGCGGTGCGCCGGATCCGCTCCAGCTGCTCCGCCTCCAGCTCCAGGCGGCGGCCGAAGGCGACGACCCGCAGCCGGTCCGGTGCGCCGCCGCGCTCCAGGGCACCGCGGGCCGCCTTGCGCAGCACCTTGAGCATGCGGGAGGAACCCTTGGCGCGGGCCACGGACGGGGAGTCGTAGAGCGTGGCCTCCACGCCGTCGACGAGCGAGCCGATGGCGCGGATCGCGACCTGGCCCTCCTCGCCGAGCGACGGCAGGACGCCCTCGGTGTAGGCGACGAGCAGCGGGGTGGGCGAGACGATCAGGATGCCGCCCGCGTACCGGCGCCGGTCCTGGTAGAGGAGGTAGGCGGCCCGGTGCAGGGCGACGGCCGTCTTGCCGGTGCCGGGGCCGCCCTCCACGTAGGTCACGGAGGCGGCGGGGGCGCGGATGACCAGGTCCTGCTCGGCCTGGATGGAGGCCACGATGTCCCGCATGGTGTGGGTGCGGGCCTGGCCGAGCGCGGCCATCAGCGCGCCGTCGCCGATGACGGGCAGCTCGCGGCCGTCGAGGAAGGCCGTCAGCTCGGGGCGCATCAGGTCGTCCTCGACGCCGAGCACCCTGCGCCCCTTGGAGCGGATGACCCGGCGCCGCACGACCCGTCCGGGGTCGACCGGAGTGGAGCGGTAGAAGGGGGCGGCGGCGGGTGCACGCCAGTCGATGACCAGCGGCGCGTAGTCCTGGTCGAGGACGCCGATGCGGCCGATGTGCAGGGTCTCGGCGATGTCGGCGGTGTTGTCGGAGCGCACCGCGCCCTCGGCGGGCTCGACGGCCGTGTACGCGCCGTCGGGTCCTTTCTTGCCGTCCTTGCCGGGCAGCAGGTCGATCCGGCCGAAGAGGAAGTCCTCGAACTCGTTGTTGAGCCGGTTGAGGTGGACACCGGCCCGGAACACCTGGGCGTCGCGCTCGGCGAGCGCGCCCGGCGTGCCGACCTGGCCGCGCTGGGCGGCGTCGTTCATCAGGAACTCCGCCTCGTGGATCTTCTCCTCGAGGCGCCGGTACACCCGGTCCAGGTGTTCCTGTTCGACGCTGATCTCCCGGTCACGGAGCGAGTCGTGCGCGGACTTGCCGACCGGGCCGAGCGCGGTTTCCTGTTGAACCTGAGCGGCCACCGGGCCCCCTTCTGACGTGCTGAGCAGCCGTCCACCGTACGCGAAGGGGGACCGGGGAGGCTACGGGCCCGTCCCGACCCGCCGCAGCCCTGTCGCCGAACTCCCGACCGCCTGCGGGCGGAGGGCGGGACTCCAACGACAGGACCGCACACGTGAACCCGCGGCATGGCTCGGACGCACGCCGCGGGGGAAGCGCTCAGGACGGCGGGGGACGGCTACGCCTTCACCTCCACCAGCTTCTTCCCGTCGAACGTCATGAGCTCGAAGTGGTCGATCTGGTTCGGTGTGAAGGCGGCGGCGCCGCTCACGTAGAGCGGGTTCTTCGACTCCTCCGTCTTGCCGTCGGGGATGCCGTAGCCCCACTTGGGGACGGACCAGGAGGCCAGTGTCTCGCGCTCGCCGTTCTTGCCGACGGCGACCCACGAGCACTTGAGCGGGCCCTTGACGCCCTTCACCTCGATGGCGCCGCTGGTGCCCCAGTCCTTGGCCTGCATCGCGATCGTGGCGCTGACCCCGGTGGTCGGGTCGGTCGCCGAGACCTTGTCGGTCATGGACTGGAAGGCGGCCTTGGCGGGCGAGACCGCCGCCACCGTGTGTCCGGTATCGGTGTCGTCGCCGCCGTTCACCGCCATCACGGCGACCGGGCCGCCGATGATCAGCGCGGCGGCGGCCGCGACGAGGTAGAAGCTGCGCCGCCGCTTCTGCGCGCGCCGCTCGGAGACCTCGTCGACCAGCCGCTCGACGAGCCGTGGGCTGGGTTTGGCGGACAGGGATTCGCCGATGGCCGGGGTGCCCTGGCTGCCCGGCATGTCGGCGAGCGCGGCCAGCATCGGTTCCATGCCGGCCAGGTCGTCGAGCTGCTGGGCACACCAGTCGCAGGTGGCGAGGTGCGCCTCGAAGGCGGTCGCCTCCGCGTCGTCCAGGATTCCGAGGGCGTAGGCGCCGACGGTCTCGTGGATGTCGCCCTGCCCCTGGGGACCGCCTCTCACGGCCCCGGGGCCGCCAGTGCCGAATCCCCCGTACAGGTTGCTCATGCCGTCACCCCCCGCTCCTCCAGTGCCAGCTTCATCGACCGCAGGGCGTAGAACACCCTGGAGCGCACCGTTCCGCTGGGGATGCCGAGCGTTTCGGCCGCCTCATTGACCGTACGCCCTTTGAAGTACGTTTCGACCAGGACCTCCCTGTGAGCAGGGGTCAGGTCTTCCAGCGCGTCCGACAGTGTCATCAGCCACAACGCCTTGTCGATCTCGTCCTCCGCGGGGATGACCTCCAGCGGCGACGGGTCGACCTCCTGCGGCCGGGCCTGCCGGCTGCGGTGGCCGTCGATGACGATGCGCCGGGCGACCGTCACCAGCCAGGGGCGTACCGAACCGGTCGCTCGGTTGAGCTGGCCGGCGTTCTTCCAGGCACGGATGAGCGTCTCCTGCACGACGTCCTCGGCGCGCTGCCGGTCGCCCGCGACCAGGCGCAGCACGTAGGCGAGCAGGGGTCCCGCATGTTCTCGATACAGGGCACGCATCAGCTCCTCGTCCGGCTCGGTCGAGGACGCCGAGGACGAGGTCATGCGATGTCGGGCCCTGGGCCGCTTTCGTTCATCAGCCACGGCGGAATCCTTGCGCACGCCTACCTCCGGTGTCCGGGGGTTCCCCCAGTCGGTCGCTCACATCCGGGTACGCGCGAGTAGGTCCGCGTGTTCAACGCGACACAACAAATTTCTTGGAGAAGGTGTGGAAGCCCCTGTTCCCGGGCACCCATTTCTCCCCCAACGGGACATACGGCCGCCGGAGCGGAGAGACCCAGGTCACACCGGCAGGTGCTTCACTCCCGACCTCGCCAAGATCGCCGTGTGAAAATTCGGCGGGACTTCAGTGGAGGAATTGTCGAGATCGGGAAGCGCACTGCCCGATTTCAGCCAAATTTTTCGGTAATTCTCCTTTTTTTGTGAGCTATGCGGATGGTTTTCAGAACGTCCAGTAGTCACGGTCGGGGAGCTCGACCCACACGTCCGGCGGGCCCGCGACGGCGCGTGCGTCGGTCGGCCGCAGGCCCGCGGAGGCGCACGAGTACGCGGGTGCGTTGTGCCGGTAGAGATAGGAGGCCAGGACTTCCTCCGGTGTGGCCTCGGGGCCGGGTGCGCCGCCCGGGTGCAGGTCCCAGCCTTCGATGACCCCGTCGCGGGCGATGCTGCCCTGGTTGCCGCTCTTGGGGTTGGCGTACAGGCCGTAGCAGACGGTGCCGAGGGACAGCGGCTTCAGCACGCCCGGCATCTGCGGTGCGTATCCCCAGGGCTGGGTGACGACGCAGCCGCCCGGCACGGTGGTGACGCCGACGATGCGCAGGGTGCCGTCCAGGTCGTACTCGTACGGGTCCTCGAGCAGCTCCTGAAGTTCCTCGCTTCTCGCCGGCGTCGCCTCCAGACGGCGTATCGCCTCTTCGGCGTCGATCCCGGCCACGCACGCCAGGCCCGTGCCGTCGTAGTGGATGTCCCCCAGCGCCGCGACGAGCCGTCTGCCCTCCTCCGCCGCCGCGCGCTCCGCCCCGGTCAGACCGCGCTCGCCCTCAGGCACCTCGAACAGCGGCGTCGGCCCGGCCAGGCTCAGCCGCCCCGGGGACCAGCCGCCGAGCAGGGGGCGCCAGGGGTCCGCGCCGGCGGCGGCGAGGGCCCGTGCGTTGTCCGGACGGTCGGACAGGACGGCTTCCCACAGGGCGGTCGTCCCGTACTCCAACGCGTCCACGTCCGCGACCCGACGCGCCAGCTCGGCGACGACCTCCGGCGAGCCGCACCACGCCGCCCTGTGCAGCGGCCGTCCCCCGCCCCATGCCTCCGGATCGGCACCCTGATCGAGGCGCCACCGGACGACCTTGATGTCTCGCCAGTCCTGATGGGCCAGGCCCGCCCAGCCGTCGCCGCGTTCCGCCACCGCTCCCCCTTGAGCACCGGTCCGGGCGGCACTCGGGCCGCCTTTGTACGCCCACCATGGCAGAGGGGACTGACAACGCCCGGCCGCCGCCTCACCGCGCCCCCGCCCGCCAGGTGAGAGCAACGTTCCCTTCCGGTCACCCGCTGCCACAGGGGCGAAACGCGTCCTCCCTACCTTCGGGACTCATCACCGCGTACGACACCTGAGCACCGGAGAACCGTGGAGGCGTCATGACAGCCCCGAGCACAGCCCCTGCCCCCGGCAGGGGAGGCCGCTGGATCCAGCAGTGGGACCCCGAGGACGAGGCGTTCTGGAACGAGACCGGGGAGAAGATCGCCCGGCGCAACCTCTGGTTCTCCGTCTTCTCCGAGCACATCGGGTTCTCGGTCTGGACCCTGTGGTCGGTCCTCGTGCTCTTCATGGGCCCGAAGTACGGGCTGACCCCCGCCGACAAGTTCATGCTCACGTCCATGGTCACGCTCGTCGGCGCCGTCGTCCGCGTCCCCTACACCTTCGCGGTCGCCGTCTTCGGCGGGCGCAACTGGACGATCATCTCCGCGAGCCTGCTGCTCATTCCGACGATCGCCGCCTTCGCCGTGATGCACCCGGGCACCTCCTTCTCCACCTTCCTGGTCGTCGGGCTGCTGGCCGGCATCGGCGGCGGCAACTTCGCGTCCTCGATGACCAACATCAACGCCTTCTTCCCGCTGCGGAAGAAGGGGTGGGCCCTCGGCCTCAACGCGGGCGGCGGCAACATCGGCGTGCCGGTCATCCAGCTCGCCGCCCTCGCGATCATCGGTGCCAGCGGCGGACCGCGCGTGCTCCTCGGCATCTACATCCCGCTGATCGTCGTCGCCGCCGTCCTCGCCGCCCTCTTCATGGACAACCTCGCCTCCGTGAAGAACGACACCGGCGCCGCCAAGGACGCCGCGAAGGACGCCCACACCTGGATCATGTCCTTCCTCTACATCGGCACGTTCGGCTCGTTCATCGGCTACAGCTTCGCCTTCGGGCAGGTGCTGACCAACCAGTTCGGGCGCACCCCGCTGCAGGCGGCGTACGTCACCTTCATCGGCCCGCTGCTCGGTTCGCTGATCCGCCCCGTGGGCGGCTGGCTCGCCGACCGCTACGGCGGCTCGAAGATCACGCTGTGGAACTTCGTCGCCATGGGTGCGGCCACCGCCGTCCTGGTCTTCGCGAGCATGCAGAAGTCGCTGCCGCTGTTCACCGCCGCGTTCGTCGTGCTCTTCGTCCTCAGCGGGCTCGGCAACGGCTCGACCTACAAGATGATCCCCGGCATCTTCCAGGCCAAGGCCGTCGCCAAGGGACTCGAGGGCGAGGAGGCCGCGGCGTACGGCCGGCGGCTGTCCGGCGCCTCCATGGGGCTCATCGGTGCGGTCGGCGCGCTCGGCGGCGTCGGCATCAACCTCGCCTTCCGGCAGTCCTTCCTCTCCTACGGCTCCGGCACCGGCGCCTTCGTGGCCTTCCTCGCCTTCTACGCCGTGGCCTTCGCGGTCACCTGGGCCGTATACCTTCGCCGCCCGGTCGCGCAACCTCAGGCCAACGCTTCCACCTCCGAGGCGAAGCAGCAGCTCAGCTACGCCGAGGTGTGACGTAACACCAGCGACATGAAGCCGAACCGAGCCTGTCACGAGCCGTTGACAGGCTCGGTCGGCATGTAGGTACGACGCGTACGACCGGTGTTCACGGCCGTGTGAGCACCGGTACGCCGACTCGAGTGCGGGACGAGAGCCATGTACGACAACCAGCAGCGACCAGAACACGGGCCTCTCGAGGGGTTCACCGTGGGCGTGACGGCCGCGCGACGCGCCGACGAGCTGGGGGCGCTGCTCCAGCGGCGCGGCGCGTCCGTACTGCATGCGCCGGCCCTGCGTATCGTGCCGCTCGCCGATGACGGGGAACTGCTCGCCGCCACCAAGGAATTGATCGACCGGGTGCCCGACATCGCGGTCGCGACCACCGCGATCGGCTTCCGCGGCTGGGTCGAGGCCGCTGACGGCTGGGGGCTCGGGGAGGATCTGCTCGCACGGCTGCGCGGCGTGCGGCTGCTCGCGCGCGGGCCGAAGGTCAAGGGCGCCATACGGGCGGCCGGCCTGAACGAGGAGTGGTCGCCCAGCTCGGAGTCCATGGCCGAGGTGCTCGACCGGCTGCTCGAGGAAGGCGTCGACGGCCTCCGTATCGCCGTCCAGCTGCACGGCGAGCCGCTGCCGGGCTTCGTGGAGGCGCTGCGGGAGGGGGGCGCCGAGGTGGTGGGGGTGCCGGTGTACCGGTGGATGCCTCCGGAGGACATCGGGCCGATGGACCGGCTCCTCGACGCGACCGTCAGCCGGGGCCTTGACGCCCTCACCTTCACCAGCGCGCCCGCTGCCGCGTCCCTGCTCTCCCGGGCCGAGGAGCGCGGGCTGCTGCCGGAACTGCTCGCCGCCCTGAACCACGACGTGCTGCCCGCCTGCGTCGGCCCCGTCACCGCGCTGCCGCTCCAGGCCCGCGGCATCGACACGGTCCAGCCCGAACGTTTCCGGCTCGGCCCGCTCGTCCAGCTCCTGTGCCAGGAACTGCCCGCCCGGGCCCGTACGCTGCCCATCGCCGGCCACCGGGTGGAGATCCGCGGGCACGCGGTGATGGTGGACGGCGCCCTGCGGCCCGTACCGCCGGCGGGGATGTCCCTGCTGCGCGCCCTGTCCCGGCGGCCGGGCTGGGTGGTCCCCCGCTCCGACCTGCTGCGCGCGCTCCCGGGCGCCGGGCGCGACGAGCACGCCGTGGAGACGGCGATGGCCCGGCTGCGGACGGCCCTCGGGGCGCCCAAGCTGATCCAGACGGTGGTCAAGCGCGGCTACCGGCTCGCCCTCGACCCGGCGGCGGACTCCAAGTACGCGGACGTGTGAGCCCGGCCGGTTCTGCGGACCCGCCGCCGTCCGTCGCCGGGCGCGCCAGGGGCATCGCCGGGACACGCGGGCGCATGAGCAGGTGTCCACCGTGGAGTTCAGGGGCGTACGGGGACTTCCCGGGGGCGTGTGCGGGCGGGCACTGTAGAGGGGGCTCCGCGGCGACTCCAAGGCGGTGACAGGCACATGGCATCCGGCACGGCCACGGCCTCGTGCGCGTTGCGGTTCGGCTCCGGGCGGATCTGCCTGGACCTGCTGACGACGACGCATCCCGAGGAACATCTCGACTCGGTGGACCGGTTGCGGGCGTGGATCGCCGGGTCCGGGCTGGTGCCGCCGGGCACCCCGCTGACCGGGGTGGACGCGGGCTGGCTGCGGGCGTTCCGTGAACTGCGCGAGCAGATCGGCCAGTTGGTGGGCGGCGAACTGGACGGGCGTCCGGCGGACGGGGCGCTGACCGGGGTCAACGCGGCGGCCCGGGGCGCACCGCCCGCGCCGTGCGCGGTCCGTACGGAGGACGGTGCGCTGGTACGACGTCTGTGCGCAGTGCCCAGTTGCGCGGACCTGCTGGCGGCGGTGGCCCGCGAGACCATCGAGCTGCTGACCGATCCGAAGGCCAGGGCGAGCCTGCGCCGGTGCGAGGGGGACAACTGCCCGATCCTCTACCTGGACACGTCCCGGGGCCGACGCCGCCGCTGGTGCTCGAGCGAGGTGTGCGGCAACCGGGAGCGGGTGGCCCGCCACCGCCGGCGGGCGGCGCTGGCGCGGGCGTAGGTCCACCGAGAACTTCCCGGTGGTGATCCCCTTCCCGCTCTGGGGCTCGCGGCCGGTTGCGCCGCGCCGGGGCGCTGCTCCACCCGGTCACCGGACGCGGCCCAGGGCCTGGCACGGCCTCCGGTCGTGGGCTGCCCGGTGCGGATCAGCCCGCGCGGATCAGATGGAGTCCTCCCGCTCGCCCTGAGGCACCAGGGGCGCGGTGGTCGCACGAGGGATCAGATGGGTGGGCAGGACGACGTGGCGCGTGCGGTCGGCCTCGGGGTCGTCGATCAGCTTCAGTGCGAGTTCCCCGGCCACCCGGCCCATGTCCGAGGGTGACTGGGCGACCGTGGACAGATCGAACCACTCCGCAACCTGGTGGTCGTCGAAGCCGATGACGGACATCCGCTCGGGCACGTCTATCCGCGCCCTGCGCAAGGTGGAGACGACGGCCGAGGCGAGCTCGTCCTGCTCGACGAAGACCGCGGTGGGCGGCTCCCGCAGGCTCAGCAGATGCCCGACCCCCGCCACGATGCCGCGCTTGTCGTGGACCGCCATGGCGACCACCAGCTCGTCGTCCAGGGGTATGCCGACCTCGGAGAGCGCCTGCCGGTAGCCGTACATCCGTTCCCGCGAGCTGAAGCTGAAGCCGCTGATGGTCGCGGTCTGCGCGAAGGCGATGCGGCGGTGTCCGAGGTTGAGCAGGTGGCGCGTGGCCTTGCGGGCTCCGGCCACGTCGTCGACGTACACGCTCGGGCGGCCCTCCACGTGCTGGCTGACGTAGATGACCGGCATCCCCAGGTCGTCCAGTCGCGCCATCTCCGCATCGGTGAGGTCGAAGGCGAACACCAGCAGCGCGTCGGCGTTCCGCCGGGCGGGGAGATGCTCGAAGAACGAAGTGCGCTCGGCCAGGTTGGGGATCACATAGACCATCAGCTCCATTCCGGACGCACGCAGCAGCGGGCCGAGGGTGGACAGAGCCGAACCCATGAACCACGAGTTGAGCGTGGGCACAAGGACCGCCACGACTCCGGTCCTGCCCGTGACCAGGCTGGCGGCCTGCCGCGAGACCGCGAAGTTCAGCTCGCGCGCGGCCTGTTCGACCCGGGCGCGGACCTCGGGCGAGACGGACGTCATGCCGCGCAGGGTGCGGGAGACCGTCGACAGGGAGACCCCTGCCCGTTCGGCCACGTCGGCCATCGTGGAGTGCCGCTGAGCTGGAGACATGAGCGGAAGTTAGCACAGAAACAGGCATGCGAGAGCTGGCTTGTGAAAGCGCTGCCACAACCCTCTCAAGGGGTAGATATGCCCGTTTTCAACCGTAAGTTACTGCGATGCCCATCTAAATCTATCCGAAATATCGATGACTTATGGATTGACTTCCCCTAGGGGCGCTCCTAGCGTGCAAGCGTTGTCACGACGCCATGCAAGGCGCTTCCACGCAGTCGATATTGAAGGCTGCGACCTGCGCTTTTGAAGGAGCGCACCCCGTGACAGCACTGTCAGGCGCGCCTTCGGTTCCGCACGACCAGGAGAGAGACAGTGATGACCAGGACCACCAGAGCCCTTCAGTGTTCGGCGACGCTCGTCGCCGCCGGACTGCTCCTCACCGCTTGCGGCTCGTCCGGGGGCAGCGGCGGCAGCTCGGGACAGGACGCCCAGAGCATGTCGTTCAAGGGCCGTGGTCCCATCACGTACGTGGCCGGCAAGGACACCACCGGCACCATCCAGACGATCATCGACCGCTGGAACAAGCTGCACCCGAAGGAGAAGGTCACCTTCATCCAGCTGCCGACGGACGCGGACTCGCAGCGGCAGCAGATGATCCAGAACGCGGAGACGAAGTCCGACGCCTACACGGTGCTCTCCCTCGACGTCGTGTGGACGTCGGAGTTCGCCGCCCACCAGTGGATCGACCGTCTGCCCGACACACAGTTCCCGCTGCAGAACATGCTGAAGCCGGTGGTGGAGACCGCGAAGTACCGAGGCGGGCTGTACGCGGTCCCGGGCAGCTCCGACGGCGGCCTGCTGTACTACCGCAGCGACCTGCTGAAGAAGGCCGGCATCACCAGCCCTCCGTCGACCTGGTCCCAGATGACGGCCGACTGCGCCAAGGTGAAGAAGCTGCCCGAGGCCAAGGACATGTCCTGCTACGCCGGGCAGTTCCAGAAGTACGAGGGCCTCACGGTGAACTTCTCCGAGGCCGTGAACTCCGCGGGCGGCCAGGTCACCGACGCGAACGGCAAGCCGGACGTCGACACCCCGCAGGCGAAGAAGGGCCTGGACTTCCTCGTCGACTCCTTCAAGGACGGGACCATCCCCAAGGAGGCCATCACCTACCAGGAGGAGGACGGCCGCCAGGCGTTCCAGTCCGGCAAGCTCGTGTTCCTGCGCAACTGGCCGTACGTGTACGCGCTGGCCCAGAAGAGCCCGATCGGGGGGAAGTTCGCGGTCGCGCCGCTGCCCGGCCTGAACGGGCCCGGCTCCTCCAGCCTCGGCGGTCACAACCTGGCCCTGTCGTCGTTCGCGAAGAACAAGGCGACGGCCCTGGACTTCATGAAGTTCTTCAGCAGTGAGGAGAGCGCGAGCTACTTCCTGAAGAACGCCTCCCTCGCCCCGCCGTACACGAACCTGTACGACGACGCGTCGCTGGACAAGCAGTATCCGTACCTGCCCGTCCTCAAGCAGTCCATCCTGCATGCCGTGCCGCGCCCGCGGGTCGTGCAGTACGGGGACGTGACGTCGGCGATCGAGAAGGAGGCCTACGCCGCCCTGTCCGGCAGCAAGAGCAGTGCGCAGGCCCTGAAGGATCTGCAGGCGGACCTGCAGAAGCTGACGGCGCAGTGAGGACACGGGTCATGGCCGACACCAAGATCCCGTCCGGAACGGCCGGGCGGGAGCCCGGGGCGGTCGACCGCCCCGGGCGGCCCTCCGCGCTGGTGAACCTCGGACGCACACGGGCCCGCGCGACCACGGGCACGGGGCGGCTGGCGGCACTGCTGGTCTCCCCCACGCTCCTGGTGCTGACGATCGTCGTGATCTATCCGACGCTCATGGCACTGCACGAGTCGCTGTACGGACCGAAGGGGCTGGACCCCAAGACCGGCTTCATCGCCAACACCGAGCCGTTCGTGGGCCTGAAGAACTACACCGACATCTTCACCCAGGCCGGTGACCGGTTCTGGAACGCCTTCTGGAACACCACCCTCTTCACCGTCGTCACCGTCTCGCTGGAGACGGTGATCGGTGTGGCCATGGCGCTGATCATGCACAAGGCGTTCCGGGGCCGGGGCCTGGTGCGGGCGAGCATCCTCGTGCCCTGGGCGATTCCCACGGCCATCTCCGGCCTGCTGTGGCGGTGGATCTTCAACGCCGACGGCATCGCCAACGTCCTCGTCGGCCACCAGGTCCTGTGGACCGCCGACGGCTTCTCGGCCAAGATCGCGGTCATCATCGCCGACGTGTGGAAGACCGCCCCGTTCATCGGGCTGCTGGTCCTGGCAGGACTGCAGGTGATCCCGAAGGAGGTCTTCGAGGCGGCCCGGATCGACGGGGCCCGCGCCTGGGGCCGGTTCTGGCACATCACCCTGCCCCTGGTGAAGCCCGCGCTGCTGGTGGCGGTGCTGTTCCGGTGCCTGGACGCGCTGCGGATGTTCGACCTGCCCTACATCCTCATCGGTGCGCAGAAGAACTCGGTGGAAACCCTGTCGATGCTGGCGCAGAACGAGGCGTCCAACGTCCGCTTCGGACCGGCCTCCGCCTACGCGGTGCTCCTCTTCCTCTACGTCTTCCTCATCGCGCTCGCCTTCGTCCGGCTGCTGGGCGCCGACCTCGTCGGCGACGGCGGCGTCCGCGGCGGGCGCGAGCGCCGGACCGGGCGCCGTGGCGCCGTGGCGCTGCGCCGTGCGGAGGTGACGGCATGACCCTCACAACGACCTGGCGACAGCGGCTGCCCTATGTGGGTGTCGCCGTGGTGGTCGCCTACTGCCTGGCCCCGTTCTACTGGATGGTGGTCTCCAGCCTTCGGCGCAACGACGACATCTTCAGCACCTCGCTGTTTCCCTCGCCGCTGTCGTTCGAGAACTACCGGGCGGTGTTCAACCCCTCCCAGGGGTTCTCGCGCGCGCTGCTCAACAGCCTCGTCGTCGCCGGCGTCACCACGGCACTGGCGCTGCTGCTGGCCACGTTCACCGCGTACGCGATGGCCCGGCTGGACTTCCGGTTCAAGCGGCTGATCCTCACCCTGATCATCGCCACCTCGATGTTCCCGGTGGTGTCGATCGTGGTTCCGCTGCTGAAGCTGTTCACGGACATCGGCTGGATCAACACCTACCAGGCCATGATCGTGCCGAGCATGTCCTTCGCGCTGCCGCTCGCGGTGTGGAACCTGACCACGTTCTTCCGCCAGATGCCGGACGAGCTGGAGCACGCCGCGATGGTCGACGGCTGCACCCGCGGCCAGGCGTTCCGCAAGGTCATCATCCCGCTCGCCGCGCCCGGCATCTTCACCACCGCGATCATCACGTTCATCGCCGCCTGGAACGAGTTCCTCATCGCCCTGTCGATGACCAACAAGCCCGGCATGCAGACCGCGACGGTCGCCATCTCGAAGTTCTCCGGAGCCACGACGTACCAGACGCCGTTCGGCAGCCAGATGGCGGCCGGCGTCATCGTCACCATCCCGCTGGTGATCATGGTGCTGCTCTTCCAGCGCCGTATCGTCGCCGGACTCACCGCAGGCGCGGCCAAGTAGCACCGGCGCCGCGCCGCCCCTTCCCGACGTCCAAGGAGCAACGCACTCGTATGTCCGGTACCGCACCGTGGTGGCGCAGCGCCGTCATCTATCAGATCTACATCCGCAGCTTCGCCGACGGAAACGGTGACGGCGTCGGCGACATCGCCGGCATCCGCTCCCGTCTGCCGTATCTGAAGTCGCTCGGGGTCGACGCCATCTGGATCAACCCGTGGTACAAGTCGCCGATGGCGGACCACGGTTACGACGTGGCGGACTTCCGTGAGATCGACCCGCTGTTCGGCACGGTGGCCGAGGCGGAGGAGCTCATCGAGGAGGCGCACCGGCACGGGATCCGCGTCATCCCCGACATCGTGCCCAACCACACCTCCGACCAGCACGCCTGGTTCCGGGCGGCCCTGGCGGCGGGGCCGGGCAGCCCCGAGCGGGAGCGCTACGTCTTCCGGCCCGGCCGCGGCCCCGACGGCGCCGAGCCGCCCAACGACTGGGTCTCCTGCTTCGGCGGCCCCGCCTGGACACGGCTGCCGGACGGCGAGTGGTACCTGCACCTGTTCGCCCCCGAGCAGCCCGACCTCAACTGGGAACACCCCGAGGTGAGGGCCGAGTTCGAGTCGATCCTGCGGTTCTGGTTCAGCCGGGGCGTGGACGGGTTCCGTATCGACGTGGCGCACGGACTCGTCAAGCACCCCGAACTGCCCGACCTGCCGCCGCGCCCCGAGCCGGCGGGGGTGCTCGGCCCGCTCTCCCGCCGGGACGACACGGAGGAGCGCATCCGGCAGCACGTCGACCACCCCCACTGGGACCGTGACGAGGTCCACGAGATCTACCGCGCCTGGCGCAAGGTGGCCGACGAGTTCCCCGGCGACCGGTCGTTCGTGGCAGAGGCGTGGGCGGACACCCCCGAGCGGCTCGCCGCCTACGTCCGCCGGGACGGCCTGCACACCGCGTTCAACTTCGACTTCCTGATGGCGAGCTGGGACGCGAAGGACCTGCGCGCGGTCATCGACGACTCGCTCGCCATGCTCGGGGCGGTCGGCGCACCGGCCACCTGGGTGCTGTCCAACCACGACGTCATGCGCCACGTCAGCCGCTACGGCCGCAGGACCGTCAAGCGGTGGCTGGCCAACGAACGCTACGAGCCCGAAGGCCCCCTGGACCTGGAGCTGGGTATCCGGCGCGCCCGTGCGGCCGCCCTGCTGATGCTCGCCCTGCCCGGCGGCGCCTACATCTACCAGGGCGAGGAGCTCGGCCTGCCGGAGGTCGAGGACCTGCCCGAGTCCGTCCTGCAGGACCCGATCTGGGAGCGCTCAGGACACACGGAGCGCGGCCGTGACGGCTGCCGGGTGCCGATCCCCTGGTCCGGGCACAGCGCGCCGTTCGGCTTCAGCCCCGAGGGGGCCTCCGCCGCGCCCTGGCTGCCGCAGCCCGCCGACTGGGGCGAGCGCAGCGTGGAGGCGCAGAGCGGCGACGAGAGGTCGATGCTGGAGCTCTACCGTCGCGCCCTGCGCGTGCGCCGTGAGCACCCGGCGCTCGGCGACGGCACTCTGGTCTGGCTGGACGCTCCCGCCGGAGTCCTCGCCCTGCGCCGCGAACCCGGCTTCGTCTGCGTGGTCAACCTCTCGTCCGAGGCGTACCGGCTGCCCGACCACACCTCGGTCCTGCTGGCGAGCGGTCCCGTCGAGGACGGCCTGCTGGCACCGGAGCAGGCGGCCTGGCTGGCGGTGTAGCCGTCCGTGAGACACCAGGGCCGTCCGGTGCGTCCCCGCTCACCGGACGGCCCTGGTTCTGCCCGGGTCTCACACGGACCCGGCCCGCCTGCGTCCCGCCGTCCCGCTCCGTCCCGTACCGTTCCGTCCCGTTCCGTGCCGTGCCGCCCCGTTCGGCCACAGCCTCGGGCTCCGCCTGGCCGCCTTGTCCTCGATCCAGCCGAACGCCAGGATCGCCAGGCCGATCAGCGGCCAGATCAGGACGAACATCCAGAGCGTGTACGTCGCGTCCAGCGCCGCCACCGCGCTGTCGGCCTGCAGGAACGGGAGCTTGTAGAGCTGGTCCAGGATCGGGACCGTGGCCATGATCAGCATGTTGTGCCACAGGTAGATCGTGACCGCGCGGTTGTTGGACAGGGTCACCAGCCTGTCCCAGCGGCGCAGCCGGCCCGGGAGTTCCTGCCAGGACGGGGAGTACTGGAGGAGGATGACGACGAACCCGAAGGACCAGGTCGCCTGGGCCAGCGGGATGTCGTTCAGGTCCCAGCCGTCGGGGCCCTGGTGGCCCGACGCCCACCACAGGCCGAACGCCATCAGCAGGGCCGAGCAGGAGACGGCGACATAGCGGGGGACGCGGGCCAGAAGGCCCTCGTGGTAGGCGAAGCCGAGGACCCAGCAGCCGCCGTAGACCGCGAAGTCCGTCACCGCGTTGCCCGTCTCACCGGGGATCGTCACCAGGCCCGTGCCGACGATCGCCGTCAGGCCGAGCGGTGCCAGCAGTGTCGGCCAGGGAGCTTTCCGGAACGCCCACAGGAGCAACGGCGAGGCCACCACGAACCACAGGTATGCGCGCAGGTACCACAGCGGCCCCACCGCCTGCACCGCCCAGGTGTCCTCCAGCAGCCCCGACTTGGCGCCCAGGTGCCAGGGGAAGGGCGGGGCGCCGACCGGGATCACATAGTCGACCAGGCCGAGCAGGCCCCAGGTGCCGCCGTGGTCCCGGTCCTTCAGCGGGTTCCAGCCGCCCGCGAACATCAGCGTCAGGACGACCGCGCTGAACGCCCACAGCGGCGGCAGCAGCCTGCGCACCCGGCTCCTGATCACACTCGCTGCCGGGCGGCTGAGGGAGCGGGCCATCAGGGAGCCCGCCAGGGCGAACATCACGCCCATCGAGGGGAAGAGCACGGTCAGCCAGGCCCAGCCGAAGAGGTGGTAGACCACGACCCGGACCAGGGCCAGGGAGCGCAGGAGGTCCAGGTAGCGGTCGCGGTCCGGTGTGCGGGCTTCGGGGCTCTTCTTCTCCGCCTCCCGCTGCTGCGGGATGCCGTACGCCGTCGTCGGCTCCGGGTCCGCGCCCGTGCCGGTGGTGTAGCCGCGGGTCATGCCACGGGCCTCCGATCACCGTGCGGCCGCGGGTGCGCCACGGAGCCGCTCGGCGCCTCCACGACACCGGTGCGCCGCAGCTTCTGCCAGCGCAGCCGGCCGCCGGTGAGCGCCGTGATCCAGGACTGGAGCAGCACGACGTACATGAGCTGGCGGTAGAGGATCTGCTGCAGGGGGAGCGAGAGCAGGTGTGTCATGCGTTCGCGGTCGAGGCGGAAGGCGTACGCCGCGCAGGCGGCCTGGATCGCCAGGACGCCCAGCCACGCCACGACCGTCTTCTGCGTCGGGCCGAACACCACGCCGTACAGCAGGAAGACGTCGATGAGCGGGGCCAGCAGCGGGGCCACCACCATGAACAGGGAGACCAGGGGAAGACCCACCCGGCCGAAGCGCCCGGACGGGCCGCGCTCCAGCAGCGCCCCCCGGTGCTTCCAGATGGCCTGCATGGTGCCGTACGACCAGCGGTAGCGCTGGGACCACAGCTGCTGGACCGTCTCCGGCGCCTCCGTCCAGGCGCGGGCGTTCTCGGCGTACACCACCCGCCAGCCGTCCCGGTGCAGCGCCATGGTGATGTCGGTGTCCTCGGCGAGCGTGTCGTCGCTCATGCCGCCCACCCGTTCCAGCGCGGACCTGCGGAACGCCCCGACCGCGCCGGGGATCGTCGGCATGCAGCGCAGGATGTCGTACATGCGGCGGTCGAGGTTGAAGCCCATCACGTACTCGATGTGCTGCCACGCGCCGATGAGGGAGTTCTTGTTGCCGACCTTCGCGTTGCCCGCGACCGCGCCGACGCGCGGGTCGGCGAAGGGCTGGACCAGTTCCCGGACGGTGGCCGGTTCGAAGACCGTGTCGCCGTCCATCATCACGACCAGGTCGTAACGGGCGTTCGCCACACCGCGGTTGAGGGCGGCCGGCTTGCCCGCGTTGAGCTGCCGTACGACACGCACGTCGGGCAGGCCCATCGCCTCCACGATCCGGGCCGTGCCGTCGGTGGAGCCGTCGTCGACGACGACCACCTCGATGGGGTGCTCGCTCGTCATCAGGGAACGGACGGTGTTCTCGATGCACTTGGCCTCGTTGTACGCGGGCACCAGCACCGACACCGGTTCGGTGACCGGCGGCCCCCAGCGGAAGCCGCGGCGGCGCACCCGGCGCGCGTGGACGCCGGAGAGCAGGAGCATCAGCACGAAGCGGCCGATGACGAGGCTGCCGACCACCGCGAGGCAGACCACCATGACGTCGGTGACCTTCTCGGAGGCCTGGACCAGGAAGATCCACGCCTTGCCCTTCCACGCGTCGAGGCCGGTGACCGGGGTGAGCGCGCTGGGCGCGCCGAGCGCCTCGGTGAGGTTCTGGAACCGGTAGCCCTCGGCCTGGAGTCCGGGCAGGAACCGGTCCAGCGCCTGCACCGTCTGGTGGCGGTCGCCCCCGGAGTCGTGCATCAGGACGATCGCGCCCTTGCCGCCGTGCGGGGTGGCACGGCGGATGATCTCGGCGACGCCGGGCTT
This sequence comes from Streptomyces sp. Ru72, assembly GCF_002920635.1. GTDB lineage: Bacteria > Actinomycetota > Actinomycetes > Streptomycetales > Streptomycetaceae > Streptomyces. Next base: position 32,745 of record NZ_PQSR01000038.1, read on the forward strand.
CTGCCAGTCCTCGCTGTCGGTGTCGTTGACGACGGTGATGTAGCCGCGGCTGCCGATGTAGTCGGTCACCGGCCAGGACTTGTCGTCCATGGCGTCGGCGAAGGAGGAGTACGGCGGCCGGAAGAGGGACGTGCGCACACCGGCCGCCCCGCTGATCGCGAGCTGGTTCGTGGACAGCTCCCAGTCGATGCGGCGCTTCGACTGGTAGGACAGGTCGGGGTGGTTGAAGGTGTGCAGGCCGACCTCGTGGCCCTCCGCCACCATGCGGGCGACGAGGTCGGGGTAGCGCGAGGCCATGGTGCCGGTGACGAAGAAGACCGCGTGCGCGTGGTGCTTCTTCAGCACGTCGAGGACCTTGGGCGTCCACGTGGGGTCGGGACCGTCGTCGAAGGTGAGGACCAGGCGGTGGTCCGGCACACGAATGGTGCCGGTGCGGCCGCTGCGGGTGTCGATGACCGGGCCGCCGTCCAGGATCTGCTCCGGGACGTGGCCGGTGGCCGCCTCGGGCCGGATGCGGTGGTCGGCGAGGATCTCGCTGTGCACGAAACCGCGCAGCATCAGCATCGTCACGAGGGCGACGAGGAGGAGCGTGGGCAGCAGAAGGCGCATGGGCACGCGGCGGCGCCGGGCACCGTCGGGGGCGCCGGGCGCGGCACCGCGACGGCGGGTGCGGGATGCCATCAGAGGACGTACTCCGGGGAACGGGAGAGCGAGGAGGACCCGGCGGCGTCTTCGGCGACGGGGGTGTTCGTGTCCGGGCCCTCGGCCACCGGCGTCGGCGTGCTCGGACCGTCGGCGACGCTGCCCATGCCCGGGCCCGTGCTGCCGCCGTCCGGGCTCGGCGACGGATCGGGCGAGGGGTCGCCGCCCGCCGAGGGGCTCGCGGCCGACGGGATCGAGACGGGCACCGACTGGCGCGGACTCGGCGTCACGCCGGACCCCGGGTTCCTGGTGGTGCTCGTGGCGGACGGCCCGGGATCGGCGGAGGTGCCCGGACGTCCTGGGCTCGCGGAGGCACCGGGCGCGTCGGCGCTGCGGCCCGGCGACGCGGTTGTGGCACCGCTCGCCGACGCGCTCACGCCCGGGGCGGGGCTGCCCGACACGGACGGCTGCGCGGACCGGGAGGGCAGCGGCGGGCTGTCGACCTTGCTCGCCGGCACGTCCTCCTGCTCCCTCGGCACCGGCAGCCAGGGCGCGGCGGAGTTGCCCGACAGCAGGGTGGCGACGATGACGGCGGCGTAGGCGGCGCAGGCGAGACCGATGGCGATGCCGATACGGCGCAGTCGGCGCCCGCGCCGTCCGGACTCGTCCACGAAGACCGGGCCCTCGGAGCCCTCCCGGCCGCCGGGCTCCCCGTGCTCGGCCTGCCCGGGTCCGGCTCCGAACCGCCAACCGGTGCCGTCGAGCTGGACGGTCACCTCGTGCGGGTCGTGGGTGTGCTCGGTGTCGGCCGAGCCGTGCCGGGCGTCCCGGCGGGCGGTGCCGCCGCGCTGTGCGGGGATGACCTGGGTCCCGGCCGGGTCCGGCAGGCCGGGGCGACCGGCGGCCCTGGGAGGAGGAAGCTCGGTCCCGGTGACCTCCGCACGTCGCGCGCCGGCACCGGCCTTGACGACGGACTCGGCCTCGGTGACACCGGGGCGGCCCGCGCGACCGGCCCGGTGAAGGACCTCCGTCTCGGTGGCCTCCGGCAGGCCCGCGCGCCGCGCGGCCCTCGGAAGGAGTTCCGTCTCGGTGAGGTCCGGCAGGCCGGCGCCCGCGCCCGCACCGGCTCGTGGCAGGACCTCGGTCGCGTCCATGCCCGTCAGGCCCGCACCCGCGCGCAGCGTCTCCGTTCCGCCGAACTCCGCAAAGGAACGGATGTCATGCCCGCCGACTGGGACTTCTCGGGTCGCCGATGCGGCATCGGGCCATTCCGGTTGGGCGTCTTCCCGCCACTTTTCCACGCGCGCACATCCCCCCACGGGACAGTTCCGGGCGCGCCTACGACCCCGGACACCCGTCGACCGGACCAGGCCCCCACCTGGCCCGAGCGCCCCCCTCTTACCAAGTCCTTGCCCGGGCCATGAATGTAGCGCATGTGGGGGATGTGTGGTTCCGATGCGCTAATTCCGGGTACTCATGGTCTCCGCGTCATTGGCTGGAATCCATCCATCCACGGGCCGCCGCAGCCACCCCTCCGCTGCGGCGACCTCGGCCGAGGCCCGTCGAAGCGCGTCGAGTCCCGGATGCGTCAGCCCTTGTCGCCACACCAGCGAGACAGGTGAGAGGGGTACGGGATCGACGAGCGGACGCCGCACCGTGCCGGGCAGCGCCGGGAAGTCCACCACGGCGAGAATCGGATGGCCCGTCCTCGCCATGATCCGCTGGAACTCCTCGTCCCCGACGGCCAGCGGAACCGGCGGCGCGACCCGGATGTCCCGCCCGTCGAACAGACGGTGCGCGAGGTCGGTCCACTCCGGGGTGCGCGGGTTCCCGGCGCCCGCGTACACCGTCTCCCCGGCAAGGGCGGCCAGCGGCACCGCCTCCAGCGACGCCAGGCGGTGGCCCTCGGGCAGGACGACCGCCATCGGCTCGTACCGCACGGGCTGCTGGTCGAGTCCGGCCCGCAGCGCCGGGGGGAGGCCCGCGAACCGGCCGAACGACGCGTCGAGCCGGCCCGCGAGCACTTCGGCCGCGGCATACGTCAGACCGCTCTCGTAGCGGGCCATCAACTCCAGATCGGGGACGAGCGCACGAGCCCTGTGCAGCACCCGGCGTCCGGTGACCAGCCCCGGGGAGTTCAGGTCCACCAGCAGCGGCCGTGCCTGCCCGAAGGCGGCGAGGAGTTCGTCCTGCGCGTCCAGCACGCGGCGCGCGTACGGCAGCAGGCGCTCGCCCTCGGGGGTCAGCGTGACCTGCCGTGTGGTACGGACGAACAGTTCGGTGCCCAACTCCCGCTCCAGTCTGCGGATGTCCCGGCTCAACGCCTGCTGGGCGAGGTAGAGGCGGGTCGCGGCGCGCGTGAAGTGCAGTTCCTCCGCGACGGCGAGGAACGCGCGGAGCAGGCGTGGGTCGACGGTGGCGGCGGGCATCCGGCGAACTTACAACCCAGGTGCGTCAATCGCCACGGAGTAAGTGTTGGACCCCAGGTCACGGGCCGGGCGACGCTTCCCGCATGCCGCAGCCCTCCTCCCGCAGACCACTGCTGTTCACCGTCACCCAGGACACCCTCGTCGCCGCCGACCTCACCCCGCGCACCGCCGGCCCGGCGTCCGCCCCGCGCAACCCCTACCGCCGGTTGTTCACCCACCCCGGCACCCGCGCCTTCACGGTCGGGAACCTCATAGCCAGGCTGCCCATCGGCATGTTCAGCGTGAGCTCGGTCATCATGATCGCCGGTTCCCGGGGCTCGTACGCCCTCGCCGGAGCGGTCACCGCCACCGGCCTCGTGGCCACCGCCGCGGTCGCGCCCTGGGTGGCACGGCTCGTGGACCGGCACGGCCAGGCCCGGATCGCCCTGCCCGCCACGCTGTTCGCGCTGCTCGGGAGCCTCGCACTGGTCCTGTGCGTGCACTACGACGCCCCCGCCTGGACCCTGTTCGCCGCACAGGCGGCCACCGCCACCACCCCCAACATCGGCGGTCTGTCCCGCGCCCGCTGGGCCCACCTGTTCCGGGACGCCCCGGACGCCCTGCACACGGCGAACTCCTTCGAGCAGGCCGCCGACGAGATGTGCTACCTGCTCGGCCCGGTGCTCGCCGCCTTCCTCTGCACCCGGCTCTTCCCGGAGGCCGGCTCTCTGACCGGCGCCTTCCTGCTGCTCAGCGGCATGCTGATCTTCACCAGCCGGCGCGCCACGGAACCGCCGCCGAGCCGCCGTCCGGGCACCCGGCCCCCGCTGCGCGCCCCCGGTATGCCCCCGCTCCTGCTCGGCCTGCTGGCCACCGGCGCGGTGTTCGGCGCGATGGAGGTCGCCACCGTGGCGTTCGCGGACGCCCAGGGGCACAAGGCGGCCGCCGGCCCGGTCCTCGCCCTCCAGGCCGCCGGTTCGTGCGCCGCCGGACTGCTCTACGGCGCGCTGCGGCCCACCGGCCCCGCCGAGCGCCGCTACGCGTGGTGCCTCGCGGCGATGACGGCCCTCATGACCCTGCCCCTGCTCGCGGCACGCACCACCGGTTCCCTCGTCGCCCTCGCGCCCGCCCTGCTGCTCGCGGGCATGGCCACCGCCCCGACGATGGTCACGGCGATGGTGCTGGTCCAGCGGCGCACCCCCGAGGGCCGTTCGAACGAAGGCATGACCCTCGCCGTGACGGCCCTGCTCGGGGGCGTGGCCTGCGGTTCCGCCGTCGGCGGCTGGGCGGTGGAGCACCTGTCCCCCACCGCCGGTTTCGCCCTCCCCGCGACCGCCGCGGGCGTCGCCCTGGCGATCACCCTCGGGCACAGGGCGGTCGAAGGAATCCGCACCGATTCGTGCGCCACCCATTGACGCGGTCAGAACGCCCACATACCTTCCCCCGTCGAAGCGATTCGATGAGCCATGCGTGATGGCTCCGACACCCATCCGACTCCCGCGGAGGCACTGGATGTTGACAACACGACGGCGTGTGGCGGCGACGGCTGCGGTGGTCCTGTCCGGATCCCTGCTCCTGGCCTCCTGCGGTGGCTCGGACAGCGGCTCTTCCGACAGCAAGACGCTCAAGCTGTGGCACTTCGAGGGTCCGGACAGCGCGATGGGCGCCGCCTGGAACGAGGCCATCAAGGAGTTCGAGGCCAAGCACCCGGGCGTGAAGGTGAAGTTCGAGGAGAAGGGCTTCGAACAGATACAGAAGACCGCGCCCATGGTCCTCAACTCCTCCGACGCGCCCGACATCATGGAGTACAGCAAGGGCAACGCGACGGCGGGCCTGCTGTCCAAGCAGGGACTTCTCACCGATCTGACTCCCGAGGTCACCAAGCGCGGCTGGGACAAGAAGCTCAGCGAGGGCGTGAAGACCATCAGCCGGTACGACGCCAACGGCATCATGGGCTCCGGCAAATGGTACGGAATACCCAATTACGCCGAGTACACCATGGTCTTCTACAACAAGGACCTGTTCAAGAAGTACGGGATCGCCGAGCCGAAGACGTTCGACGACCTGACGTCCGCGATGGACAAGTTCGTCGCCAAGGGCATCACCCCGCTCGCCAACGCCGGCGCCGAGTACGTGGCCCAGCAGTACCTGTACCAGCTCGCCCTGTCGAAGGCCGACCGCTCGTGGGTCGACAGGTACCAGCTGTACAAGGGCAAGACCGACTTCCACGACGCGGCCTGGACGTACGGCGCGACGACCTTCGCCGACTGGGTGAAGAAGGGCTACATCAGCAAGACGTCCAGCGGCACGAAGTCCGAGGACGCGGGCGTCGCCTTCATCCAGGGCAAGAACCCGATCCTGTTCTCCGGCAGTTGGTGGTACGGCCGCTTCAAGGCGGAGAACAAGTTCGACTGGGGCACCTTCCTGTGGCCCGGTTCCAACCTCACGCTCGGGTCCGGCGGCAACATGTGGGTCGTCCCCAAGGGCTCCAAGAACAAGGACCTCGCCTACGACTTCATCGACATCACCATGTCGCCGAAGATCCAGAACCTGCTGGGCAACAAGGGCGGCGTCCCGGTCGCGGCCGACCCCAACGCCATCACCGACCCGCAGGCCAAGACCCTCATCGCCAACTTCAACACCCTCTCCCAGCGCGACGGCCTGGCCTTCTACCCCGACTGGCCCGTCCCCGGCTTCTACGACACCCTCATCTCCGAGACCCAGAAACTGATCACGGGCAGTGAGCAGCCCGACGCCTGTCTCAGCGCGCTGCAGAAGGCGTACGACCAGGGCGTGCCGAAGCAATGACGATCACCACCGAACGGGGTGCGCGGGCCGTCGGCAAGCGCCCGCACACCGGCCCGCGCCGCCCCCGCTCCCAGACCTCGTACGCGCTCTTCCTGCTCCCCGGCATGCTCGCGTTCCTCGCCGTGATCATCGTCCCGTTCCTGATGAACACGGGCATCGGCTTCACCGAGTGGAGCGGCATCGGCTCGCCGAAGTGGACCGGGCTCGACAACTACCGCCGACTGCTCGACGACAGCGAGTTCTGGGCGTCGTTCCGGCACAGCCTGTTCATGGTCGTCGCCATGGCGGTCGTCCCGACGATGATCGGACTCGTCCTCGCCGCCGCGCTGTTCGACTACATCGGCAAGCACTTCGGCAGCAGGACGGCCGCCGTGCTGCGCGCCTGCTTCTACCTCCCGCAGGTGCTGCCGATCGCCGTCGCCGGCATCGTCTGGAGCTGGATCCTCGCCTCCGACAACGGCTCCCTGAACGCGCTGCTGAAGGCGGTCGGCCTCGGCTCCTGGCAGCAGGACTGGCTCGGCGACCCGGACGTCGCCCTCTACAGCGTCATGGGGGTGATGGTGTGGGTGCAGATCGGCTTCCCGCTGGTCGTCTTCATGGCGGGGCTCCAGCGCGTCGACCCGCAGTTGTACGAGGCGGCCGAACTGGACGGCGCCGGCTGGTGGCGCCGCTTCTGGCACATCACGCTGCCGCAGATCAGGCCGGAGATCTATGTGGTGCTGACCTGGTGCACGGTCGCGGCGCTGAAGGTGTTCGGAGCGGTGTACGTGCTGACGAAGGGCGGCCCCGGCGGGGCGACCGACGTCCCGTCGTACTTCTCCTTCACCACCTTCTTCGAGAAGACCCAGGCCGGGTACGGCGCCGCGATCTCCACCGTCCTCACCGTGATCATCCTGCTCCTCGCGATGGTGGGCCTGAAGCTGCAGACCCGCGCCGAGGACGCCGAGGAAGGGGCCCGCGCATGACCGCCGTACGCACCGAGATCCGCACGCGGCCCCGCACGGCCCTCGGCCGCTACCCCGTTCTCGTCGCCCTGTGCATCGCGGCCCTGTTCATGGTGCTGCCCTTCCTGATCGTCGCCGTCAACGCCGTGAAGTCCCCCGCCGAGTACTCCCAGCACGGGCCGCTGAGCCTGCCGAAGGGCCTGTACCTGGACGGTCTGAAGGACTTCTGGCAGCGCGTCGACTACGGCCAGAAGCTCCTCAACTCCTTCCTCATCAGCGGCTCGGTGGCCGTCCTCGCGGCGGTGCTGTCCGTGCTGAACGCGTACGCGATCGGCATCGGCCGCATCAAGGGACGCACCTGGGTGCTGGCCTTCTTCGTGCTCGCCAACGTGCTGCCGCAGGAGGCGCTGGTCTACCCGTTGTACTACCTCAGCAAGCAGGCCGGCCTCTACGACACCCGGCTGAGCGTGATCATCGTCTTCACGGTGATCCAGGCCGCCTTCGGCACCTATCTGCTCTCCTCCGTCCTCGGGCAGTTCCCGCGCGAGATCATCGAGGCCGCCCGGATCGACGGGGCGAACAAGTGGCAGGTGCTCTGGCGGATCGTGGTCCCGGTCAGCCGGCCCACGATCGGAGTGCTGCTCGTCTTCTTCTTCATCTGGACGTGGAACGAGTTCCTGCTGCCCCTGGTCATGCTGATCTCCAACGACAACCAGACGGTGTCGGTGGCGCTCGGCGTCCTGCAGGGCCAGCGTCTGATGGACGCCACGATGACCAACGCGGCGGCCCTGCTGGGCGTCCTGCCCGCCATCGTCTTCTTCCTCGTCTTCCAGCGGACTCTCACCCGCGGCATCGCCGTGGGTGCCGTCAAGTAGGGGGCACGCTTGAAGTTCACCGACGGCTACTGGCTGCTGCGCGAAGGCGTCACCTCGGCCCACCCGGTGCAGGTCCTGGACGTGACCGCGCCCCCGGGCGCCCTGGAGATCCACGCTCCGACCCAGCCCATCCGCCACCGCGGCGACCTGCTGAAGGGACCGGTCGTGACGATCAGCGCCCACGCGCCGATGCCGGACGTCATCGGCCTGACCTTCACGCACTTCGAGGGAGAGCAGTCCCGGGGGCCGAGGTTCGAGATCCAGCGGGACGACGACTTCACGCCGCACGCCGAGTACGACGAGGAGACGGCCACCCTCACCGCGGGCGCCCTCTCCGTCCGCGTCGCCCGCACCGGCGCCTGGCACGTCGACTTCCTCGCCCACGGCCGCACCCTCACCACCAGCGGCCCCAAGAACATGGGCATCATGCGCGACGCCACCGGCGCCCACTACCTGCGCGAACAACTCAACCTCGGCGTCGGCACCTCGGTCTACGGCCTCGGCGAACGCTTCGGGCCGCTGGTGAAGAACGGCCAGGTCGTCGACATCTGGAACGCGGACGGCGGCACCGCCACCGAACAGGCCTACAAGAACGTCCCGTTCTTCCTGACGGACGCGGGCTACGGCGTGTTCGTCGACCACCCGGGCAAGGTGTCCTTCGAGGTCGGCTCGGAGGCGGTGTCGCGGGTCCAGTTCAGCGTGGAGAGCCAGCAGTTGACGTACTACGTCATCTACGGGCCCACCCCGAAGGACATCCTGCGCAAGTACACGGCCCTCACCGGCCGCCCGGCCCTGCCGCCCGCCTGGTCGTTCGGCCTGTGGCTGTCGACCTCCTTCACCACCTCCTACGACGAGGCCACGGTCACCTCCTTCATCGACGGCATGAAGGAACGCGAACTTCCGCTGTCGGTCTTCCACTTCGACTGCTTCTGGATGCGCGAGTTCAACTGGTGCGACTTCCAGTGGGACCCGCGGGTCTTCCCCGACCCGGAGGGCATGCTCTCCCGCCTGAAGGAGCGCGGGCTGCGGGTGTGCGTGTGGATCAACCCCTACATCGCGCAGCGCTCGCCGCTGTTCGCCGAGGGCAAGGCCCTGGGCCATCTGCTGAAGAAGCCGGACGGCAGCGTGTGGCAGTGGGACCTGTGGCAGCCGGGCATGGCCCTGGTCGACTTCACCAGCCCCGACGCCCGTGACTGGTACGCCGCCAAGCTGGAGGCGCTGCTCGCCCAGGGCGTCGACTGCTTCAAGACCGACTTCGGGGAGCGCATCCCGGTCGACGTGGCCTACGCGGACGGCTCCGACCCGGAGCGGATGCACAACTACTACACGTACCTGTACAACCGCACCGTCTTCGAGGTGCTGCGCAAGCACCGCGGTGAGCAGGAGGCCGTGGTCTTCGCCCGCTCGGCGACCGCGGGCAGCCAGAAGTTCCCCGTGCACTGGGGCGGCGACTGCGAGGCCACGTACGAGTCGATGGCCGAGTCGCTGCGCGGCGGGCTCAGCCTCGGTCTGTCGGGCTTCGGTTTCTGGAGCCACGACATCGGCGGCTTCGAGGGCACGCCGACCCCGGCGCTGTTCAAGCGGTGGCTGGCCTTCGGGCTGCTGTCCTCGCACAGCCGGCTGCACGGCAGCTCCTCCTACCGGGTGCCGTGGCTGTTCGACGAGGAGTCCGTGGACGTGCTGCGGCACTTCACCCGGCTCAAGCTGCGCCTGATGCCGTACCTGTACGAGGCCGCGCGCACCGCCCAGGCCGAGGGCGTGCCGATGATGCGGGCGATGGTGCTGGAGTTCCCGGACGACCCCGGCTGCGCGCACCTGGAGCGGCAGTACATGCTCGGCCCGGACCTGCTGGTCGCGCCGGTCTTCAGCGACGAGGGGGATGTCTCCTACTACGTGCCCGAGGGCACCTGGACCGACTACCTGACCGGGCGGACGGTGACCGGCCCGCGCTGGGTGCGGGAACGGCACGGGTTCTCCAGCGTTCCGCTCCTGGTCAGGCCGGGTGCGGTGATCCCGGTCGGCGCGGTGGACGACCGCCCCGACTATCCGTACGCCGACGGGGTCACCCTGCGCGCGTTCGGGCTCCCGCAGGGCGCGCAGGTGACGGTGCCCGTCGGGGACGTGACCTTCACCGTCGTACGGGAGGGGAGGACACTGCGCGCCTCCTGCAGCGATCCCCGGGCGCCCTGGGCCCTGGCGAGCGGTGAGCGGACCGCCCGTGCGGCGGCGGGCACCGGGTTCCTCTCGCTGGAGCTGGAGTCGGAGTGATGGTTCCTCCCCCCACAGGAGCTGGACTGACATGGTGAAGATCACGGACGTGGCCCGGCACGCGGGGGTCTCCCCCAGCACCGTCTCGTACGCCCTCAGCGGCAAGCGCCCCATCTCCGAGGAGACCCGGCTGCGCATCGAGGAGGCCATCCGCGAGCTGGGCTACCGCCCGCACGCCGGCGCCCGCGCGCTGGCCAGCAGCCGGTCCAACGTGCTGGCGCTGGTGATGCCGCTGCGCTCCGGGATCAACGTCCCGGTGGTGATGCAGTTCGCGGTGTCGGTGGTGACGGCCGCACGCCGGCACGACCACGACGTGCTGCTGCTCACCCAGGAGGAGGGCGAGGAGGGTCTGCGGCGGGTGGCGGACACGGCGCTGGTGGACGCGCTGATCGTGATGGACGTCCAGTTGCACGATCCGCGGCTGCCGCTGCTGCGGGCCCTGGACCGGCCGTCCGTGCTGATCGGCTTCCCTGCCTCCCCGCAGGGGCTGACCTGCATCGACCTCGACTTCATGGCGGCTGGTGAACTGTGCGTGGAGCACCTGGCGGGACTCGGACACCGGGTCGTCGCGCTGGTGGGGTCGCCGCCGGAGGTGTACGTGCGGGGCACCGGGTTCGCACAGCGGGTGGTGCAGGGGTTCACCGCGGCGGCCGACCGGCACCGGCTGGTGTCGTCGGTGCACCCGTGCGAGGCCGCGCCGGCCGCCGCGCGCGGGGTCGCCGAGCGACTGCTGCGCGAGCAGCCCGCGCTGACCGGGGTGGTCGTGCACAACGAGGCGGTCCTCGAGCCGCTGATCGACGCCTTCGGTTCGCTCGGCCTGCGCGTACCCGACGATCTGTCCCTCACCGCGATCTGCCCGGAGGAACAGGCCGCCGGCGCCCGGGTACCGGTCACGTCCGTCGCCATCCCGTCCGCCGAGGTGGGTGAGCGGGCGGTGGAACTGCTGATGAAGAAGCTGGGCGGGTCGCCAGTTCCGGAGGCCACCCTGCTCGTCCCGCACCTCACGCTCCGCGCGAGCACCGCACCGCGCTCCGCGTCCTGAAGCCCGGAAGGCGGGAAGCCGCGGAGCCCTGGAATCAGAACGGATTCGTCCCGTTGCAAGGCCCTGACCGAAGGAGCCGTGGCATGACAGGCACGCGAGGAAGACGCAGAACCACCCTGGCCGTGGCGCTCGCCCTGATCGCGGGGCTCGGCGCCACCGTCCCCGCCCAGGCCGACGACCCCGCCTACCCCTTCCGCAACCCGAACCTCCCCGTCGAGAAGCGCGTGGACGACCTCCTCTCCCGCCTCACCCTCGACGAGAGGATCTCCCTCCTCCACCAGTACGAACCCGCCATCCCCCGCCTCGGCATCCAGTCCTTCCGCACCGGCACCGAGGCCCTGCACGGCGTGGCCTGGCTCGGGAAGACGACGGTCTTCCCCCAGGCCATCGGGCTCGCCTCCACCTGGGACCCTTCGCTGATCCGACAGGTCGGTTCGGCGGTCGGCGACGAGGCGCGCGGCTTCCAGCAGCAGCGCCCGGCGGGCTGGGGCCTCAACCTGTGGGCGCCCGTGGTCAACCTGCTGCGGGACCCGCGCTGGGGCCGCAACGAGGAGGGCTACTCCGAGGACCCGTACCTCACCGGCTCGATCTCCACCGCCTACGGCACGGGACTGACGGGCGGCGACCCGAACCACCTGAAGACAGCACCCACCATCAAGCACTTCCTCGCCAACAACAACGAGGAACACCGCGACACCACGTCCTCCGAACTGCGCCCGCGCGTGCTGAAGGAGTACGACGAGGAGGCGTTCAAGCCGGCGATCGAGGCGGACGCGGCGACGGGCGTCATGTCCTCGTACAACCTCGTCAACGGCCGTCCCAACACGGTCAATCCCGCCATGGACGACACCGTGCGCGGCTGGACCTCGCAGGACCTGCTGAACGTCACGGACGCCGCCGGGCCCGGCAACCTGGTCGGCAGCCAGAAGTACTACGGCACCCAGAGCGAGGCGGACGCGGCGGCACTGAAGGCCGGCATCGACAGCTTCACCGAAAACGACGCGGACTCAGGGCCGACGACGACCGCGATCAAGTCGGCGCTGTCGTCGGGCTTGTTGAAGGAGTCGGACGTCGACACCGCGGCACGCCATGTCCTGAGCATCCGGGTCCGGCTCGGCGAGTTCGACCCGGGCGGCGGCACGTACGGCTCCATCGACGCGTCCGTCATCGACAGCCCGCAGCACCGGGCACTGGCGCGCAAGGCGGCTACGGAGGGGGCGGTGCTGCTGAAGAACGACGGCGCGCTGCCGCTGAAGAAGTCGGGGAGCGCGGCAGTGGTCGGCCCGCTCGCCGACACGCTCTACACGGACTGGTACTCGGGCAGTCTGCCGTACGCGGTGACGCCGAAGGACGGCATCGAGGCCAAGCTCGGCACGTCCGTGGCGAGCAGCGAGGGCGTGGACCGGATCGCGCTGAAGGACACGGCGACCGGTAAATACGTGACCGCCGGTACCGGAGATGCGGGAGCGCCGCTGAAGGAGACGACGGAGAACGGCGCCGGCGCGCAGTTCGACGTGTACGACTGGGGCTCGGGAGTCGTCACCCTCCGCTCGGCGGCGAACGGAAAGTACGTCGGCTACAACTGGTCGAACTTCGTCAACGACCAGACGCAGCCGAACGGCTGGTTTGTGCAGCAGCAGTTCAAGCTGGAGCGGCAGGACGACGGGACGTACCTGCTGCGGTACGCGGGCTACGAGACCGGCGAGTCGTGGTGGTCGAACCCGGTGTACCTGGGTCCGGTGGATGCCGACGGCACGCTCGGCCTGGTGGCCAGGGACAAGGCCGCGCACTACGCCAAGGACGTGGTCCGCAGCGGCATCGACGACGCGGTGGCCGCGGTGAAGGGCAGGGACACCGCTGTGGTGGTGGTCGGCTCGATGCCGGCGATCAACGGGCGCGAGGCCCACGACCGTACGGACATGGGCCTGGCCCCGTCGCAGGAGGCTCTGGTCGAGGCGGTCCACAAGGCCAACCCGAAGACGGTGGTCGTGGTCGAGAACAGCTACCCCACCACGCTGGGCGCACTGCAGAAGGAGGTCCCGGCCCTGCTGTGGACGACCCACGCGGGCCAGGAGACGGGCAACGCGCTGGCCGACCTGCTGTACGGCGACGCCAACCCGGCGGGCCGCCTGACGCAGACGTGGTACCGCTCGGAGTCCGACCTCCCCTCGATCCTGGACTACGACATCATCAAGTCGAACCGGACGTACCTGTACTACAAGGGACAGCCGCTCTACCCCTTCGGCTACGGGCTGTCGTACACGACGTTCCGCTACGGCGGGCTGCAGCGGGTCCCGGACGGCTACGCGGTGAAGGTCGCCAACACGGGCCGCCGGGCCGGCGACGAGGTGGTCCAGCTGTACGTCCACCAGCGGGAATCCCGCGACAAGCAGCCGCTGAAGCAGCTGAAGGCGTACGCACGGGTGTCGCTGAAGCCGGGCGAGACGAAGACGGTCCGCCTGAAGCTGCGGGAGGCGGACCTGGCGCACTGGGACGTCACGCGCTCGAAGTGGGTCGTGGAGACGGGGACGTACGACGTGATGGTCGGCGCGTCGTCGACGGACATCCGCGCGCGGACGTCGCTGGGGGTGCGCGGCGAGACGATCCCGCCCCGGGACCTCTCAGGGGTGACGCGGGCGGAGAACTTCGACGACTACAGCGCGACCAGCCTGGTGGACGAGTCCAAGGCGAGCGGGACGGCGGTGTCGGCTTCCGCGGACGGGGCGTGGCTGAAGTTCGCGGACACGCGGCTGGGTTCGGGCGCGTCGGCGGTGACGGCGCGGCTGGCGGGCGCCGCCGGAACGCTGGAGGTCCGGCTGGGCTCGCCCACGGGCAGGCTGGTGGGCACGGCACACTTCGACGGGACGTCGTCGCCCTACACCTACGACACGGTGACGGCTGCGCTGACAGGAGCGAGGGGTCGTGCGGACGTGTACCTGGTGCTGAGCAAGGGGCTTCGGCTCTCGACGTTCACGCTTCGCTGACGCCCCGGACCGCGTACCGGCTCCCGAGCCGGTACGCGGCGCACCGGTTCACCCGGTGCCCGGATCCTCGAGGAACCGGAGCAGCACAGCGGCCTCCGCCCTCAGCCGCGCGGCCCGGTCGGCATGCCCGGGGACGGTCAACCGGTCCGCGGCCTGAAGTCGCTCGGTCGCCTCGGCCCGCACGATGTCCGCCACGGTTCGCTCGCTCAGCTCCCGACGCTGTGCCTCCGTGACGCCGACACCGACCGGCGACTCCTCGAGGGCTGTGCCGCGCAGCTCGGCTTCGCCCGCCGGCACCGCCTCGGCATTGTCCAACGCGGCGAGCGTGGCGCGCAGGGCGCTCACCGCGACTTTGTCGCGGGCGCGCATCGCTTCCGGGAGGGCTTGTCGCATGCGAAGACGTAAGGTCATGCCGCTGACCGTATGACCTGCCTCCTGGGCCGACAACGGGATATCGACGAGCGGGGTCACATGTGCGGTGTACGGCGGTTCCGCGATGACTTCACATCCGCTGTGGCGTGCGGACCGCGTCGCGTACCTGAGCGACCCGGGCACGCACCGTCGCGTGCTGCACTCGGCTGGAGCCTGCCCCCGCGCTGCCGTCCCCGCCACGGCAGGCGCGGCAGAGACCGCCGAGCAGTGCCTCCGGGCGGCCGGGGACGCCGCAGCCGGTGCACTCCATAAGGGTGCGGGGCGTGCGGGAGGGTGTGGCGGGGCGCTCGGGCGGCATCTTGTCGATCAGTCTGCGCTGGACGAAGCCCCGGGGCGAGTACACCTGCTCGGGCAGGCCGGCGAGGAGGGCCTGCGTGAAGTACTCCGGAGTCGCGCCGCGGGCCAGCCAGTCCTCGGCCAGCTGTTCCAGGTCGGAGCAGTCGCCGGAGGAAAGGGCGAGGCGGGGGTCGCGGAGACCGAGTCCGGCGAGAGCGGCGTAGGCGGCGGAGGGACGACCTACCGCCTGCGGGTGCGACAGTTTCGGCTGGAGTGTTGCAGTGGGGGTGACCTCGGGTTCGGAGGCCATCCGGGGCACCGGGTCACCGTCGAGGAACCGGGCCCACCATTCGTCGTCACGTGCGGTGCGTGACCAGTAGGTGTGGAAGACCCAGCGGGTGCCGGTGGCGGTTCCGCCTTCCCCACCGGGCTCGATGCGACGACGTACGCGGCGCAGGTGTCCGGCCCTGCTGAGCTCGTTGAGCGCGGATCGGACGGCCTGTTGCCCGTAGAGGGGCTGGAACCTGGCGATGGTCTTGGCGTCCATGGCCGCGTTCTCGGGGAGTCGGTCGAGGAGGCCCGCGAGGTACGCCTCACGGACCGAGAGGTGATCGAAGTCCCCGGCTCGGGACGGCGATTGGTCGGGCGCGGACCGCTTGCCGTAACCGGGCTTGGCCATGGGATGCGCTGCGGGCGCGGGCAGGGCAGCGCTAGAGTTTTCGTAAGCCACGAGATCGTCCATTCCGATCTTGAGGTGAGACCCCGGCGGGTGTTGGTAGCACCCGGCCGGGGTTGTTCGTTGTTGCGCACGCTAGAGGGTCGCGACAGTGGGTCGCAACCCGCTCACGAAAAGTGACACGGCCTGGTATGGGCGGGTGGGTGGGTGAGCCTTACCGCCCCTTCCTTGGAAAAGGGGCTCGGACCTCGACGCCCGAAGCCCGGGGCTCAGGCTTCGCCGGAGGCGTAGGCGAGAAAAGCGTTCCAGGCGTCGGCGGGCACGGCGAAGCGGGGGCTTCGAGCTCCGAGCTTCGAGTCGCGGACGTGGACGGTTCGGCGGGATTCGCTGGAGGGGTGGGCGACTTCGAGGCAGGCGCCGCCCTGAGAGTCGCTGTAGCTGGACTTGAACCATGCCAGCGTTTCGCTCATAGCTCTTCGGCCACCTTCCTGATGAACGCTGCCGACTCCTCAACCCCCAAGGCCTGCATGCGGATCATGCCATGCACTTGTGCGAGATCGCTGACCTTGTCGGCCTCGGAGTGCAGCACGCTCGTCTCCGGACCCTCCACGTAAGCCAAGCGCTCGTGGTCGGCGGTCTCAAGCAGGATGAACGAGCCGTTGAGCGCGAGACCGCCACACTTCCCGAACGGCAACACCTGAACGGACACGTTGCGCAGCCCGCCAACCTCCGTGAGGTGGAGCAGTTGTTGCCGCATGACAGTCCGCCCACCCACCCCCGTGCGCAGCGCTGCCTCATGGATGACGAAGCCGTACACCGTTTTGGCACGCCGTGTCAGCGCTTCCTGCCGCGCCAGCCGTGCCCGAACCCGCTCCTCCACAGTTTCGTCGTCCAGCGGGGGACAACTCTCACTGATCAGAGCCCGCGCGTACTGCCCCGTTTGCAACAGACCGGGAACCAGACCGAGCGAGTAGTCATGCACGGCGATCGCCTCAGCCTCGATCGCCATGTACTCCTGCGACCGTGCCGGAAAGGGCTCGGGCTTCAGGAACTCGTGGGCAGCGACCAGCTTCCCCCTTGCCCCGCACATCTGGTCCGCGACCTGCAACAACCGCAGCGTCGGCCGCCGCCTCCCGCACTCCATGGACTTGACGTACTCGTAGTCGTAACCGGCCTCGTCGGCGAGCGCCTGGCGGCTGACCCCGGCCTCCTCCCGCCACAACTTGACCTGCCCACCGCAGTACCGCCAGTTCTGCTGCGCCTGCTGGGACTCCCCCGAAGCCACGACACCTCCACCGGTCTCCCGCCGACGCACCGTGTACAGCCACGCCGTGTACCCACTCCGCCACTCCCGGAGGCTATGCGCGAACCACCAGTCTGGCCTGGCGAAATGACGGTAAATCACACGCAAGGAATCCCCTGCCGCATGCCTGACTCCCCCTCCGCAGTACCGAAGGACATCGAGTGGCGCCTCCCCCGCCACGCCCGCAGTGTCAGCCGGGCCCGTACCCTCCTCCGCGAACAGGCCACCTCCTGGAAGCTCCCCGACGAGGTGACGGAAACGGCCGTGCTCCTGCTCAGCGAGCTGATGACGAACGCGTACCGCCACGCGAGAGTCCCCGCCGGCCGCGAGATCCGTGCCCGCTGCGTCCTGAAGGCGGACATCCTCCACATCTCGGTGACGGACGCGGGCGACACGCTGCCCACACCCCGCGACGCGTCACCGGACGACGAGTCCGGCCGGGGCCTGACCCTGGTGGCGTCCCTGGCGGACGCCTGGGGTGCAGAACCCCGCCCCGGCGGCATCGGCAAGACGGTCTGGTTCGAGCTCCCGGCTCCCCCGAGATTCCGGTCGGACGACTGGTCCTGAGGGCCTGGTCGCCTGCTGCCGCGTGGGGATAATGGCTCCCGTGACTTCAGACATAGCCCGCCCGAGATGGCGGTACGCGCTTCGAGGCTTCGCTGTCTTCTTCGTGGCCGGCGGGCTCGGCTGCTTCCTCTACGTGGCGACGGCCCATCGTCCGGATGGGATGCCTTGGGGCGGGTTGCTGTTCGGGGCGATCGTGTGCGCGACGCTCAGCGCTCTGTTCCCAGGGCGGCGGCGACGCTGAGTCTCCTCGCCCGCTCGAACGAAGCCGTCAAGCTCCGGCGGGAAGCAGGCGTCCTCCCCAGCGGATGCCCTTCTCGCTTCGGACGCGGGCGCGTTCGGGCGGAGCACAGCTCGACCGTCACCACACATCCAACCGCTGCGACCGCCAGCCGGCGAACCTATGCGGTCAGAGCACTAGCCGAGCCCCCAGGCCCGTCCGAGCCGGTAGGCGGCGCACAGGTTCACGTCCGGGAAGTAGGAGCCGACCGCCCCGCACTGCTCGCTGCCGGTCCCGGGGTCGACGGGCTGGCCGTGCCCCATGCCGGTGATGCTGTACGTCTCCACGACGGCGT
Organism: Streptomyces sp. Ru72; assembly: GCF_002920635.1. Classification (GTDB taxonomy): domain Bacteria; phylum Actinomycetota; class Actinomycetes; order Streptomycetales; family Streptomycetaceae; genus Streptomyces. The sequence continues at coordinate 50,542 of NZ_PQSR01000038.1, forward strand.
TCCCGGCCGGGTCCCGGAAGACCTGGTGGGGATACCCGGCGACGGTGTCGCTGACGTCGGCGACCTGATCCGCCCCGTGGACATCGGTCCACTGCTTCATCAGGTCGGTCATGTTGACGGGCTTGACGGTGTAGTCGGCCGTCCCCTGGAAGACGGTGAGCGTCGGCCAGGGCCCGCCGTACCCCGGGCGGGCGGCCCGCACCCGGTCGCCCCACTGCTTGGGGGTCTGGGTGGCGCCGACGTACATGCACACGTACGGCGACCCGGCGGCCTGCGCGCACCCGTACGGAAGCCCGGCGACGACCCCGCCCGCGGCGAACTTCTCCGGGTAGGTCGCCATCATCACGGCGGTCATGCCGCCCCCCGCCGAGAGCCCGGTGACGTACACCCGCCCGGGGTCACCGGAGACGTCGGCGAGTTGCCGGTCGACCATCTGCGCGATCGAGGCGGCCTCGCCCTGGCCGCGCTCGATGTCCCCGCTCTGGAACCAGTCGAAGCAGTTCGAGGCGTTGTTGCCGCTCTGCTGCTGCGGCAGGACCACGGAGAACCCCCACCGGTCGGCGAGCTGTATCCACCCGCTGCCGGTGCCGTACCCGGCGGCGTCCTGCGTGCACCCGTGCAACGCGACGACGACGGGCCGCCCGGCGGGCAACCCACCGGGTACGTACCGGAACATGCGCAGCGCACCGGGATTGCTCCCGAATCCGGTGACTTCCTGGAGGGAGGCCGCCGTGGCGGTGCCCGGTGTGAGGAAGGCGGCGAGCAGGGCGACCAGGAGGCTCGCCAGGACGAAGTAGCGACGTGCGGCTCTGGTGTGCGTCATGCCGGGGACCGTAGGGAGAGACGCCGCCCCTAGATATGGGACCGGACACCACAACAAGCGCACCGCCTGTGTGCGGGCTACGGCTGCGAGCCGACGCTCAGGCTTCGCGGGAGGCGTACGCGAGGAACGCGTTCCAGACCTCCGCAGGCACAGCGAAGCGGGGGCTACGAGCGGGAGTTCGGTGCTCGCCCGGTGCTGTGCAGCCCGGCGGCTGGCGCGCTCGAAGAACTCGTGCGGCCGTCTCCGCGTCACGCCCCATGGTTGCCCGCGGGCAGGTGCTGGTTGCTATCGCCGGCCGTGGTCCCCGAGGGCCGCCGCGGTGGCTTGTACGAAGGCCTGCGGATTGTCCAGCATGATGTTGTGCCCGCAGTCCGGGATGGGGACCACGGACACGCCGGCATCGGTGAGTGCATCGGTGCCCGGGAGCGGGCCGTCGGCCTCGGGCAGCAGATAGGTCCGGGGGATTTTCAGGTCCAGCAGGAGTTCGCGCATGGTGGGGACGGTGCCGCGAATGAGATGGGTGGCGCTGCGGTGCAGGGCTTCCCTGCCGGCCAGGCGCATGGTGGACCACCAGTGAGGGCCGATCCGGTCGCGTACTTCTTCCCAGCCTCCTGCCAGGAACTCCTTCTCGGAGTACGCGGCGATGCCGCTGCTGCCGCTGGAACCGGGTGTGCGCGGGATCGGGTCGAGGTTGGCGTCGACCAGGACCAGACGGGAGACGAGGTGCGGATGGCGGGCGGCCAGGACGATGGCCACGGAGCCGCCCATGCTGTGCGCGATCAGCTCGGCGCCGGTGACGCCCGCGGAACCGAAGGCCGCGGCGAGGGCATCGGCGTGTGATTCCAAGGTGTAGTCGAAGGTCGTCGGCCGGTCGCTGATGCCGTGCCCGAGCAAGTCGATGAGCAAGGAACGGTGGCCCGCAAGCAGAGGGTGGACCGCAACCTCGGCGAAGTAGGCGGGCGAAGTCGCACCCAGACCATGCACGTAGACACGGGACGGTTCCCGGCCCGGCAGCTCCACCCAGCGGATCTGGTCACCGTCGGCCGTCACGGTGGCGGTACGCATAGTCTGCTCCCCTGCAGTCGAGATCGGTGGTGAGCCGAGCGTAGCCACGGCGCTCAACACCTCACCCGCCCGGGCGGCATCGGCAATACCGTCTGGATCGAGTTGGCAGCCCCCGCACGTCAGCTGCCAGCAGGAACCCATGCGACGCCGAGAATGATTCCCGTGCTGTTGTCCGCCCCCCGCCAGTACCGTAGGCAGCAGAGAGCACCCGACGAAGGAGCCTCACGTGACCACCCAGCCTGATCACGGGCAAGAGCTGATCCCTCGACCGGAACGGACTCCCGAGGCGGTCCGTGTCGCGCTGGCCCGCGTCGCTCCGCACCGGATCAGTGACATGGAGCGACACAAGGAACAGGCCCTCACCGCCGCCATTGCGGACGGAAAGATCGGCCATCTCCGGCACTGGCTCACTTATTGGCAGGCACAGGTCGAGATCGAACGACGTCCTGACCTGTCCGCCCGCTACCGCGCCGCCCTCACCGCAGTGCACGGCACGAGCAGCAACGACGACCCCGCATTCCGATCCGCCATGAACGAGCTGGCCGCCGTCGAAGCCGAGGCCCAGCGGGCGGTGTCCGCGTGACCTGGCAGTGGGAGTACGACCCGGACGAACAGCACGTCGCGGGCGGCGCCCCTCCCGCGTTCCTCGCCGAGGTCGAGAAGAAGGCGGACGAACTGGTCCGCGCCGCAGCAGCGTTCTACCTCGACGGCACCACCTACCAGGGAGAGGGGCCGAAGGGAGGCTTCGCCCACGTACCCGGCGGTTTCTTCAACTACCTGATCGTCCCCCGACACGAGCGGCTCTACATCATGCAGGTGACCTTTCTTTGACCACCGTGGCCGACCAACATCGTCCTACTCAGCCGCGGTGAGCCGCTGAGCCCGGCATCCGGCTCGTCACGCAGAACGGCTCCTCCTACTCCGCCATCCTCTTTCCTGCCGCCTCCGCGTCACTCGCCGATCCATGGTCACACCGCCGGCTCCGCGGCCCGCACAGCTCGGCGCAGGCGCAGCAGGACCGCGAGCGAGCGAATCCGCCAGGCGGTGAGGGCGAGGAACACCACGCCGGTGAGAGTGGGGATCTTCCAACTGCCAGAGCCGTCGCGGGTCGCGGTGTGGTCGCCGGAGCCGTCGACGAGGGCGGGCAGGGTGCCGTCGGCGGGGCGGTTCTGGATGATTCCGTCGACGGCGACTCGGATACGGGCCCACACCTGCCGCACCGGGATGGCCCAGCGTCTGATCGACCCTGACCAACCTTGCGCACCTGGCCTCAACTTGGAAGGACATCTGGTGATCATCGCGCCGGTCGCGTCACAGCGGCTTCCAGGGCTTCGCGAGTGATCCTGGGCGTGAAAACGCAACTCTCTTCCAGACCTTCGGGCAGGTGATTACGACTGTCCTCCCGGCACAGGAGCGTTCCGTTGCCGAGTTCAACGACCCCGCCGAGCCGGTCCGCCAGCTCGGCGACAATGCCGAAGATCTCACCGCTGTGCGGGCGATCCACGCCGTGCAGCTTGGTGGCGTCCGGGTCGGATCCGTACAGAGGGGTGCCGAGGTCGGTGACGGCCTTGGCTGTGGCGTCGTCGGCCTTCGGCGTCGGGTCCTCGTAGAGGTCGCCTTCGTTCTTCCAGAACTGCTCCCAGATCCACTTGGACAGTCCGGTCTGCTGGAAGAAGTCTTCACCGTTGGGCGCGCCCGGAGGCTGTTCGAAGGCGGCGACGCTCTTGAATCCGCCAGGGGTGGAGAGACCGGAGATCTCCCAGTCGCGGATGTGGTCGTGGAGCGCTGCCCCTTCCTTCCGGAACGCGCCTGTCCTGTCCACACACGGCAAAGGCCCCGCCGCTCCAAAGCGACGGGGCCTCGCCCACATGGGGTTCAGGAGGCGTCAGCCTCCCGATCGTGGAGATGGCGGGAATCGAACCCGCGTCCAACGGTGAAGAATCAGGGCTTCTCCGTGTGCAGTCCGCTGTGCTTTTCTCAGCCCCGGAGATCACGCGGACAAGTCTCCGACGGGCTCAGTCACTGTTTGGTTTCCCTCTTCACCCCGTGACCGGGATCGAGGTTTAGTTCCCTAGCTGATGCCAGGATCCGGGTCGGGAACACCCCCGGGCTGACACTCCCTTTAGTAGGGCAGCTGAGGCTCGCTACCTGATCAGGCAGCGAGGGCCAGCTGGCCCTGGGAGAGATCGCGCTTGGAATTGGCGATTATTTTTTTCGGCCTGTGGTTTACGAGATCATGGCCGCTTCCTCGACACGCTTCCCCTGCTTCGACAGCCGCTGTCGAAACCGATCATCCCCATGTTGATTTTTCAATCGGCGCCCCTCCGGGGAGGGACTCGCACCGGCCGAGCGGTGCGATGCCATCGTACGGGATCAACGCATCCCGTCGCCAGCGTATTCCCGGCGGTCACCCCGCCGTGGTACCCGGTTCAACGCCGACGGGTGCCCGGTTCTTCCCGGCTCACGCCCGCTGCCGGCGGCGCACCGCCGACATCGCCCGCTCCGCCTCTCGGCGGTCCTGCTTCTCGCGGAGCGTCTGCCGCTTGTCGTACTCCTTCTTGCCCTTCGCCAGCGCGATCTCGATCTTGGCGCGGCCGTCCTTGAAGTACAGGGACAGGGGCACGATCGTGTGACCCGTCTCCTGCGCCTTGGACTCCAGCTTGTCGATCTCGTCGCGGTGCAGCAGCAGCTTCCGCTTGCGACGGGCGCTGTGGTTGGTCCAGGTGCCCTGGCTGTACTCCGGCACGTGCACGTTGTGCAGCCACGCCTCGTGCCCGTCGAGCTGCACGAAGCCGTCGACCAGCGACGCCCGCCCCTGGCGCAGCGACTTCACCTCGGTGCCCATGAGGACGAGACCGGCCTCGTAGGTGTCGAGGATGTGGTAGTCGTGCCGCGCCTTCTTGTTCTGCGCGATCAGCTTGCGCCCTTTTTCCTTAGCCATAGTGCCGACCATTTTCGCACTACAGGGGGGTCTGCGGGGAAGTCGATTACGGGCGTCGCGGTGCGTCGCTACGAGGCGTCGCGGCGCGTAGCTACGAGGCGTCGCCCAGGCCGCCGAGCACCGTCTCGGCCCGCTGGAGCGCCCCGTCGTCGGCCTCCAGGTCGGGGGTGATGCCGCGGCCGTCGACGCCGCGGCCGGCGGGGGTGCGGTAGTGGCCGACGGTCAGCTCGGCGACGGAGCCGTCCGGAAGGCGGCTCGGCATCTGGATGGAGCCCTTGCCGAAGGTGCGGGTGCCCACCACGACCGCCCGGCCGCGGTCCTGGAGGGCACCGGTGAGCAGTTCGGCGGCGCTCATGGTGCCGCCGTCGACGAGGACGACCAGGGGTCTGGTGGTGTCGCCGCCGGGCTCGGCGTGCAGGACGCGCTGGTCGCCGTCGACGTCGTAGGTGCCCACCAGCCCGCCGTCGAGGAAGGCGGACGCGGCGGTGACGGCCTCGGCGACGAATCCCCCGGAGTTGCCGCGCAGGTCGAGCACGATCCCGCCGCCCTTGGGTGCCCGGTCGACGGCGTCCCGTACGCGGTCCCCGGAGCCCTTGGTGAACGCGGTGACCTTGATCAGAGTGATGCCCCGGGCGAGTCGGCGCACGGTCACCGAGTCCGTGGACAGCCGGGCCCGGCGCAGTACCTCGCTCCAGGTGTGTGTGCCGCGCTGCAGTCCGAGCCGCACCCGGGAGCCGGCCCCCGCGTCGTCGGCGTCGCCGCGCAGCAGGGAGACGACCTCGGTGACGGGCCGGCCGGTGACGTCCTCACCGTCGACGCCGCGCAGCAGGTCGCCCGTGCGGATCCCGGCGCGGGCCGCGGGCGAGCCGGGCTGCACCCGGGTCACCTCGATACGCCCGTCGCTCTCCCGCCGGGCGGACAGCCCCACACCGGTGTACCGGCCGTCGAGCGCCTCCTCCAACTCCTCGTACTCGCCCTGGGAGTAGACGGCGCTCCACCGGTCGCCGCTGCGGCTGACCGCGCGCTCGGCGGCCTCCATCGGAGACTTGCCGTCGGCCATCGCCCGCTCGGCGGCCTCGGTGACGTCGTCGTGGCCGACGGGGACCGCCGACTCCGTGGAGGGCTGTTTCGCGTCGCTTCCGCCGAACGAGCCGGTCGCGGCGCCGGCGACGAGGACGCTTGCGAACACCAACGTCAGGGCCGCCCCGTGGCGGATGCGACGGGGCTGACAGAACAGGTCACGGCCTGACATGCCGGTGAGTCTAGGACAACGCAAGGGGGCGTACGGGCCGTTGCTCGTACGCCCCCATTGGCATGCGTCACACCTTCAGGTACTTGCGCAACGCGAAGAACGCGGCAAGCGCAGGCATCAGCAGGCTCGTGGCGAGTATCAGCGGCAGCTTGGTCAGGACGGCGTCCCAGCCGATGAAGTTGATCAGGTTGAGCTTGTGGGACAGGTCGAGGCCGTGGTCGATGATGAAGTACCGCGCGATCAGCAGGAATCCGCAGGCGACCGTGCCGCCGATGAGTCCGGCGACCGCGGCCTCCGCGATGAACGGCGCCTGGATGTAGAACCCGGAGGCGCCGACCAGACGCATGATCCCGGTCTCACGACGACGGCTGAACGCCGAGACGCGCACGGTGTTGACGATCAGCATCAACGCGACGACCAGCATCATCGCCATGACCGCGCGGGCGGCCCAGTTCATGCCGTTGAGCAGGCCGAAGAGGTTGTCCAGGATGCCCTTCTGGTCCTGCACCGACTGCACGCCGTCGCGGCCGTTGAAGGCGGACGCGATGACCTGGTACTGCTCCGGGTTCTTCAGCTTGATGCGGTACGACTCCTGCATCTGGTCCGGAGTGAGCGAACTGGCCAGCGGGGAGTCGCCGAACTGCTCCTTGTAGTGCTTGTAGGCCTCGTCCTGGGACTCGTAGGTGACCTTCTCGACGACCGACATCTTCTTCAGGTCGGAGAGGATCTGGTCCTTCTGCTCCTGGGTGACCGCGCCCTTGGAGCAGTTCGGGTCGGACTCGGCGTCGCTCTTGTTGCACAGGAAGATGGAGACGTTGACCTTGTCGTACCAGTAGCCCTTCATCTGGTTGACCTGGTCGCTCATCAGGAGCGAGCCGCCGAACAGGGCGAGGGACAGGGCGACCGAGACGATCACCGCGAAGGTCATCGTCAGATTGCGGCGGAGACCGACACCGATCTCCGAGACAACGAACTGGGCGCGCATGGCGTCTGCTCAAGCCTTTCCGTGGAACTCAGTGCTGGTAGCCGTAGACGCCGCGTGCCTGGTCGCGGACGAGGCGGCCCTTCTCCAGCTCGATGACGCGCTTGCGCATCTGGTCCACGATGTTCTGGTCGTGGGTCGCCATCACCACGGTCGTGCCCGTCCGGTTGATCCGGTCGAGCAGCTTCATGATGCCGACGGAGGTCTGCGGGTCGAGGTTGCCGGTGGGCTCGTCGGCGATCAGCAGCTTGGGCCGGTTGACGAAGGCCCGCGCGATGGCCACGCGCTGCTGCTCACCACCGGACAGCTCGCCGGGCATCCGGTCCTCCTTGCCGCCGAGCCCGACGAGGTCGAGCACCTGGGGCACGGACTTGCGGATCTCGCCGCGCGACTTCCCGATGACCTCCTGCGCGAAGGCGACGTTCTCGGCGACCGTCTTGTTGGGCAGGAGGCGGAAGTCCTGGAAGACCGTCCCCAGCTGGCGGCGCATCTGCGGCACCTTCCAGTTGGAGAGGCGGGCGAGGTCCTTGCCCAGGACGTGCACCTGCCCGGTGCTGCACCGCTCCTCGCGGAGGATCAGCCGCAGGAAGGTGGACTTTCCGGAGCCGGAGGACCCCACGAGGAAGACGAACTCGCCCTTCTCCACCTCCAGGGAGACATCCCTGAGTGCGGGGCGGGTCTGCTTGGGGTAGACCTTGGAGACGTTGTCGAATCGGATCACGGATGCACCACGGGCCGTTGGGGGTAGGTGAGCGTGACCATACGCGAACCGGGTACGGGAGCGCAGTCGCCGGTCGTGGTTACGGGAGAGTTGCACGTTTTGTCATAGCCCCACGGGGTACCGAGGCGCGCTGTGACGCCCTCCACGGCCATGGGACTGGCGGAGCCCGCGCAGGGGCTCGCGGAACCTGGCACAGTGGAGTGGGAACTGTTGCGTTCCCGGAAACGTTGTGTGCGTGTAAGCGGCACGAGGAGGGCGAGGCGCATGACGTACGACCGATTGGTGTGCGCGAACTGCGCGGCGCCCGTGAGTGAGGGCCGCTGCCCCGTGTGCCGCGCCAGCCGCGAGCGCCTTCAGCAGGAGAACCCCTGGTCGGGGCTGACGCCGGCGGCGCTGATCGGCCTGGTGGCCGTGCTGATCGCGGCGGTGGCGCTGCTGGCTCACCAGACGGCGTAGCGGAGCGGGGAAAGACGGGTGTACGGGAAGGGCCCGGGGCGATGCCGCCCCGGGCCCTTCTCACGTCGGTCTCACGCCTGCGGGTGAGGCTGTGCGCCCCTCGCTCAGGCGGCGGCCCCGTCGCGGCCGTTGATCAGGCGCGGCATCACACGGAAGCCGATACCGCCGGCGATCATCGTCGCGGCGCCGACCAGCAGGAACGCGGTCTGGCCGGCACCCGTCTCGGCCAGCTGCTTGCCGCTGCCCTGGGCGGAGGTGTCGGTGGTACCGCTGTCGGAGCCCGTGTCGGTCAGGACCGAGGTTCCCTTGCCCTGCTCAACGGGGCTGTTGCCGCCGCCGTCGGGGTTGGTGTTGTCGCCGCCGCCGTTGTTGCCGTGGCCGTTCCCGTTCCCGTTGCCGTTGCCGTTCCCGTTGCCGCCGCCGTGCCCGTGGGAGGGCGGCGCCTCCGTCGGCTCGGTCGGGTTCCCGGTGGGCTGCTGCGGGTCGGTCGGCTCGCCCGGGATGGTGGGCGGGGTCGCGGACGGAGTGACCGGCGGAGTGACCGGCGGCGTCTCCGTCGGGATGCCGGTGGTGGTGGGCGTCGGAGTCGGATCGCCGGTGTTCACGCCGACGCCGACACCGACGCCGTTGTCTCCGGCGCTCGCATTGATGGTGATGTCGAGCGCCGAGGCGGCACCCGCGGCGGTCAGCGACGCACCGGCGGCGATCACCGCACCGGCTGCTATCCGCGCCACCCGGATCCGCGTCTTCTTGGTCATCAGGCTGCTACCCCCAGTAGCTGATCGTCATTGGAGCAGCGTCCGGGGCGACGGCACTCGGGGACAGCTGTGCTTTTGAGCGAGCCCCCCGGTTCACATGCGCCCCAGAGATACGCATGCCGCGCTTTACCCTTCCGAGTTTTCACAGCAACGTCAAGGTCGTTGCGCGCGCGATGTCCGATAACGCGTCTTTTACGGGAGAAGCGGGACTGTGAGTGTGATGTAAAACCCAGACATCCGGATACAGACAAGGCAACTGCCCCTGGACGAGGTGCAGTTGCCTTGTCGACAAAACGCTGTTTTGCGGCCGGTATTTCCGGCGGCGCAGGGCCGAGCGCGGCCGGTTTACTTCTCCTGCTGCTTGCGCCAGCGAATTCCGGCTTCGATGAAGCCGTCGATCTCGCCGTTGAAGACGGCCTCGGGGTTGCCGACCTCGTACTCGGTGCGCAGGTCCTTGACCATCTGGTACGGGTGCAGGACGTAGGAACGCATCTGGTTGCCCCAGGAGTTGCCGCCGTCGCCCTTGAGGGCGTCCATCTTGGCCTGCTCCTCCTGGCGTCGCCGCTCGAGGAGCTTGGCCTGCAGGACGTTCATGGCGGTGGCCCGGTTCTGGATCTGGGACCGCTCGTTCTGGCAGGTGACGACGATGCCGGTGGGCAGGTGCGTGATGCGGACCGCGGAGTCCGTCGTGTTCACGCCCTGGCCGCCGGGCCCGGAGGAACGGAAGACGTCGACCCGGATCTCGGACTCGTCGATCTCGACGTGGTCGGACTGCTCCACGACGGGGAGGACCTCGACGCCTGCGAAGGAGGTCTGGCGACGCCCCTGGTTGTCGTAGGGCGAGATGCGGACGAGCCGGTGGGTGCCCTGCTCGACGGAGAGGGTGCCGTAGGCGTACGGCGCCTGGACGGCGAGGGTCGTGGACTTGATGCCCGCCTCTTCGGCGTACGACGTCTCGTAGACCTCCGTCTTGTAGCCGTGCCGCTCGGCCCAGCGCAGGTACATGCGCTGGAGCTTCTCGGCGAAGTCGGCCGCGTCGACGCCGCCGGCCTCGGCGCGGATGTTGACGAGCGCCTCACGGGCGTCGTACTCGCCGCTGAGGAGCGTCCGCACCTCCATCTCGTCCAGCGCCTTCTTGACCGCGGCGAGCTCCGCCTCGGCCTCGACGCGGGTGTCCGGGTCGTCCTCGGCCTCGGCGAGCTCGAAGAGCACACCGAGGTCGTCGATCCGGCCGCGCAGGGCCTCGGCCTTCCGCACCTCGGCCTGGAGGTGGGAGAGCCTGCTGGTGATTTTCTGCGCCTCGTCCGGGTTGTCCCAGAGGGACGGCGCGGCCGCCTGCTCCTCGAGCACGGCGATGTCTGCCCTCATCTTGTCGAGGTCCAGAACGGCCTCGATCGACTCCATGGTCGAGGAGAGGGACTTGAGCTCTTCGGATACATCGACGACTGCCACGCATCCAGCGTAACGGCTCCGCCAGGCGTGCCATGCCGGTGACCGCGCGGTCACCGGGCGCCCGAAGCCGGGGTGCGTCCCTGGGGGCTCCGCCCCGGGCCCCGATCGGCCTG
>NZ_PQSR01000039.1 GCF_002920635.1 Streptomyces sp. Ru72
AGGAGCACGACTCCGCCGAGCCGCCCCCTCCGGCGCACGTCGTACCGCGGCAGGGCGCGCCGGACGACGGCACACGCAAGGGCACCCCACTGCGCGGCACGGACGTTCCGCCCGGGCTGCGCCGGCGCGGCGGGCTCACGGCATGGGCACGCCGGCTGACCGGAGGCCGCGGCGAGCAGGGCGGCACCGCACGGGACGGGTCCGAGGAGCGCGGGGACGCCTCCGGGCCGCCCGTGGCCCGGGCGCCCGAGAAGTGGCCGGACCCGGCGGCGCTGCTGCTCACCGCGCTCGGCCCGGGTCCGCGGCTGTGGGAGCGCGGCCCGGGGCACCCGGAGGCGCTCACCGTGCGGCTGGGCACGGCTGACCGGGCGGCGCCGGACGGTGCGGGACTGCTGCCGGCGGTGCCGGTGACCGCGGGGTTGCGCGAGGTGGGCGCGCTGGGGCTCGCGGGGCCGCGCGCCCGGCTGGCCGGGCTGGCGCGCGCGGTGGTGGCACAGCTGGCGGCGCTGCACTCCCCCGACCTCCTGGAGCTGGTCCTGATCAGCGCCGACCGCGCGCGCCCGCTGCAGGAGCGCACCACCGACTGGTCCTGGCTCGGCTGGCTCCCCCATCTCCGTCCGGCCCACGGCCAGGACTGCCGCCTGCTGCTGGCCTACGACCGCGAACAGGCGACGGCCCGCACCCAGGAGCTGCTGCGCCGCCTGGAGGACCAGCTGGCGGACCAGGACGGCCCGCTGTCCGTCCCGCCGGAGGCCCCTTCGCCACGGGGGGCGACCCACCGCCCCTCCTGGGCGCGGGACGACGCCCACGCGGGGCCGTACGCCGTGGTGGTCGTCGACGGTGACCCCGGCGGCGCCGATGTGCGGGCGGCCGTGGCGCGGCTGGCCCGGGAAGGGGCGCCGGCCGGGATCCATGTCGTCTGTCTGGCCGAGGCGCCGGCCGCCTCGCCCGCGTCGCCGGTGGCGGACACGTACGAGGCGGCGTGTGCCGCGTCGCCGGTCTTCCGGGAGTGCGGGGCCGTCGCGCTGCTGAGCGGTGACGTGGCCACAGCACTGCGGCTGCTGCGGGTCGCTCCGGGGCAGGGCGCGGACGCCGCGCGGGCACCCGTGGGGCACGGCACGGTCGCCGCCGTGGACGCGGTGTCGGCGGCGTGGGCGGAGCGGTTCGCGCGGGCGCTCGCCCCGCTGCGGACGGACGGCGGCGGTGAGCGGCACGCACGCGTGTCGGCCCCGTTGCCCCCGGCGGCGCGGCTGCTGGACGAGTTGGGGCTGGCCCGGGCCACCCCGGCGTCGCTGATGGCGCGTTGGGCGGACGCGGCGGACGACACCGCGTCACCCGGCGGGCGCGCCTGGGCGGTGCTCGGCGCCGGTCCACGCGGTCCGGTCAGCGTGGACCTCGCCTCCGAGGGACCGCATCTGCTGGTCGAGGGGCCACCGGGCAGCGGTCGTACGGAACTGCTGCGCGCCCTCGCCGCCTCGCTCGCGTCGGCGGAGCGCCCGGACCGGCTGAGCATCGCACTTGTCGATGGCCGCGACTGCGCGGCGCACGGCAGCGCGGGCGGGGACGGCCTGCGGGTCTGCACGGACCTGCCGCATGTCACGACCTATCTGGCGGCCAACGACCCCGTGCGCATGCGGGAGTTCGCGCAGTCGCTGAGCGCCGAGCTGAAGCGGCGGGCGGAACTGCTCGGGCGGCTCGGTTTCGCCGAGTGGCACACGCGGCAGGAGGTGTCGAGGCGGATCGGGCCGCAGCGGTCGGGAGCCACGGAGTCGGGGGACCTCGAGAGTCCGCCGAGTGTCACGCTGCGGCTGCGTCCGGCGGCGGCACGGCAGCGGGCGGAGGCGGGTCCGCCGTTGCCGCGACTGGTGGTGCTGGTCGACGACCTGGACGCGCTGCTGTCCCCTGCGCTCGGCTCGCCGGGCCGCCCGGCGGCCGGGTCGGTCGTACGGGCGCTGGAGGCGGTGGCACGGGACGGGGAACGGCTGGGTGTGCACCTGGTCGCAGCGTCGGGGCCCGGTGGGCGGACGGCTCAGTGGGAGCCGGCCCGGGCGGCCTCGCTGCGCATCGGCCTGGAGGCGGTGACCGCGGGCGCGGACGAACCGGGGCCGGGTCGTGGGCGGTTGACGCGGGCGGACGGCAGGGCGACGCCGTTCCAAGGCGGGCGGATCACGGGGCGGATTCCCCGGACGGCGACCGTGCGGCCGACGGTCGTACCGCTGGAGTGGCACCGCATGGGCGACCCGCCGGCACGGCGTCCGGTGCGGGAACTGGGGAACGGGCCGACGGACCTGGCGCTGCTGGCGAGCGCGCTGGAGCGGGCGGCGCGCTCGGTGTCGGCGGTGGAGGTGCCTTCGCTTTTGTGACGCCGTCTCGTCCGGCCCCGCCGACTGCCGAGCAGCACCGACACCGCACCTGACCGTACGTCACGACGCGATCACAATCGGCCAGTCGACAGCGCAGGCGCTCTTGCCGCCCCGAACCTCCCCGCGTAGACCAGAGCGCACGGACAGCAGCTCGAACGTTCGACGAGGGACGGAGAACGGGGCAGTGATGCGCAGCACGAGCAGCACCATCCGGACACTCAGGGCAGCCAGGACCGCGGCGGCGGTCATCGCGGGAGCACTTGCGCTCACGCTCACCGCGTGCGGCGGAAGCGACGGCGACAAGAGCAGCAGCGACAAGAGCAGCGGAAGCACACCGACCGGTGGCGCGAGCGTCACCCTCCCGAAGCTGGACGGGCAGCACCTGGAGGTCGCCGCCGTCTGGACCGGCGGCGAGCAGAAGAACTTCAAGACGGTGCTCGCCGAGTTCGAGAAGCGCACCGGCGCCAAGGTCACCTTCGTGCCCGCCCAGGATCCGATCATCAACTTCCTCGGTTCGAAGATCGCCGGTGGCCAGCCGCCGGACGTCGCGCTGCTCCCCCAGCCCGGCGCCATCAAGCAGGCCGTCGACAGGAAGTGGGCCAAGCCGCTCGGCGCCGAGGCGCAGGCGGAGCTCGCCAAGAACTACTCGCAGGGCTGGCAGGACATCGGCAAGGTCGACGGCAAGCAGTACGGCGTGTACTACAAGGCCGCCAACAAGTCCCTGATCTGGTACAACGCGAAGGTCTTCGAGGGGGCGAACGGCAAGGAGCCGAAGACCTGGCGGGAGCTGCTGACGGCGGCGCAGAACATCTACGACTCCGGTGTCACCCCGTTCTCCATCGGCGGCGCGGACGGCTGGACCCTCACCGACTGGTTCGAGAACGTCTACCTCTCGCAGGCGGGCCCGGAGAAGTACGACCAGCTCGCCCAGCACAAGATCAAATGGACGGACCCGTCGGTCAAGCAGGCCCTGATCACGCTCGCCCAGATCTGGGGCAAGAAGGACTACATCGCGGGCGGTCCGAAAGGCGCCCTCCAGACCGAGTTCCCCACCTCGGTCACCCAGACCTTCACCGGCGGCGACCAGCCGAAGGCCGGCATGGTCTTCGAGGGCGACTTCGCACAGGTCAACATCGGCGAGACCAAGGCGAAGATCGGCACCGACGCGAAGGTGTTCCCGTTCCCGGCCGTGGGCGCCCAGGCGCCCGTGGTCACCGGCGGTGACGCGGCCGTCATCCTCAAGGACTCCAAGGCGGCCCAGGCGCTGGTCACCTTCCTGGCCTCGCCGGACGCGGCGACCATCCAGGCGAGGCTCGGCGGCTACCTCTCGCCGAACAAGAACGTCCCGGACTCCGCGTACCCGAACGAGGTGCAGCAGAAGATGGCCAAGGCGCTGCTCGCGGCCGGTGACAGCTTCCGCTTCGACATGTCGGACCAGGCCCCGCAGGCGTTCGGCGGCACGCCCGGCAAGGGCGAGTGGAAGGACCTCCAGGACTTCCTGAAGAACCCGACGGACATCGCGGGGACGCAGGCGAAGCTGGAGAAGGACGCGGCGGCGGCGTACGGGAGCGGGAGCTGATCCGGCGATGACGTCGGCCACGGCGGCAGGGGCCCCGTCGGCCCCTGCCGCGCCCAAGAGTCGCAAGAGCGTGACCGGCACCCGCAGGACCGTGGCAGCGCTGTTCCTGCTGCCCGCGCTGGTGCTGCTCGGCGCGCTCGTGGTCTACCCGATCGGGTACTCGGTGATCCGCAGCTTCCTGGACCGCTCCGGTGACTCCTTCGCGGGATTCGACAACTACCGAGCCCTGTTCACGGACGACGGCATCCGCACCGCGCTGAAGAACAACATCATCTGGGTGGTCTTCGCGCCGACGGTGTCGACCGCGCTGGGGCTCGTCTTCGCCGTGCTCACCGAACGGGTGCGCTGGGGTACGGCGTTCAAGCTGGTCGTCTTCATGCCGATGGCGATCTCGATGCTCGCGGCCGGGATCATCTTCCGCCTGGTCTACGACCAGGACCCGGACAAGGGCGTCGCGAACGCGGTGTGGGTGGGCGTCCACGACACGTTCGCCCCGTCGTCGGCGTTCCCGAAGGCGCACCCCGGCCGCGAGTCGCCCCTGAAGCCGGACCAGGGCGGCTTCATCACGAGAACGACCGTGCACACGGGCGAGTCGATCGCACTGCCACTGGTCGGTGTCGCGCCCGACCAGATGCCGAAGAGCGCGAAGCGGGCGGTGCGGGCGGAGGCCGAGCCGGGGAGGATCACCGGCACGGCCTGGCAGGACTTCACACGCGGCAAGGGCGTCGGGAAGCTCGGCGCAGTGGACTCCTCCGAGCAGGGCTACGCGGGCATGCGGATCGAGGCGGTGAAGAACGGCGAGGTCGTCGCCTCCACCAAGGCGGCCGGCGACGGCACGTTCACGCTCCCCGCGGCGGCGGACGGAGCACGACTGCGCCTCCCGGCGAGCAACTTCAGGGAGCCGTACAACGGTGTCGACTGGCTCGGCCCGGCGCTCGTCACCCCGGCGGTCATCGGGGCGTACGTGTGGATGTGGGCCGGTTTCGCGATGGTGCTGATCGCGGCGGGGCTCGCGGGCGTGCCGCGGGAGCTGCTGGAGGCGGCGCGTGTGGACGGCGCGAACGAGTGGCAGGTGTTCCGCCGGGTCACCGTGCCGCTGCTGGCGCCCGTGCTGGCGGTGGTCACCGTCACGCTGATGATCAACGTGCTGAAGATCTTCGACCTGGTCTTCATCATTCCGCCGGGCTCCTCGCAGGACGACGCCGACGTCCTGGCCCTGGAGCTGTACCGCAAGGGCTTCTCGGAGGACCAGCCGGGCGTCGCGAGCGCGATCGCGGTGTTCCTGCTGCTGCTGGTCATCCCGGTGATGCTGTTCAACATCCGCAGGCTGAGGCGGGAGGTACGGCGATGACCACACAGGTCGGACCCCTGACCAAGGCGGCCCCGGTCACCGTCGTCAAGGCCGGGCGGTCCCTCGGGGCGCGGATGGCGGAGGGCGTCGGCGGGGGACTGCTGCGCGTCTTCCTCGTCCTCGTCGGGCTGTTCTGGCTGGTGCCGACGATCGGTCTGCTGCTCGCCTCGCTGCGCCGGCCACAGGACATGAACGCCTCCGGCTGGTGGAACGTCTTCAGCAAGCCCTCGCAGCTGACGTTCGACAGCTACCAGAAGCTGCTGGAGAACAGCGACATCACCAACTCCCTGCTCAACACGGTTCTGATCACCGTCCCGGCGACGATTCTGGTCGTCGTCATCGGCTCCCTCGCGGGCTACGCCTTCGCCTGGATGGAGTTCCCGGGCCGCGACTGGTGGTTCCTGGGCGTGGTCGGCCTGCTGGTGGTGCCCGTACAGGTGGCGCTGATCCCGATCGCCGAACTGTTCGGGAAGATCGGCCTGTTCGGCACGGTGCTCGGCGTGGTCCTCTTCCACACCGGCTTCGGCCTGCCCTTCGCGGTGTTCCTGCTGCGGAACTTCTTCGCGGAGATCCCCCGGGAGCTGCTCGAGGCGGCCCGTCTGGACGGCGCGGGCGAGCTGCGGCTGTTCGCCCGGGTCGTGATGCCGCTCGGCGGCCCGGCGATCGCGAGCCTCGGCATCTTCCAGTTCCTGTGGGTGTGGAACGACATGCTGGTCGCGCTGGTGTTCACCAAGTCGGGCACGCAACCGATCACGGTCGCGCTGCAGACCCAGGTCCGCCAGTTCGGCAACAACATCGACGTGCTGGCACCCGGCGCGTTCATCTCGATGGTGATCCCGCTGGCCGTGTTCTTCGCCTTCCAGCGGCAGTTCGTCTCCGGCGTCATGGCGGGCGCCGTGAAGTAGCGCGATCCGTAGGGCGGTTCGTGGGGTGGACCGGCAGCACGGTCCACCCTTCGCCGTTCACCGGGGGTTTCCCGCGACGGTCCCCCACATGCCGCACGGCGCGTAACCAAACCACTCCATCGGACGTTTTCGGGCAGGTTGTCCGCGCCGATCCATATGGATGCCCTTTGCCCAGGTTCAGTGTCATCGTCCCCGCGTACAAGGTTCAGGCATACCTGGAGGAATGCCTCACATCCGTGCTGGAGCAGTCGTTCAGCGACGTGGAGGTGATCGCCGTCGACGACAGCTCGCCCGACGCCTGCGGGGCGATCATCGACGAGTTCGCCGCCCGTGACACCCGTATCCGCCCCCTGCACCTGCCCCGCAACGTGGGCCCCGGTCCCGCCCGCAACGCGGGTCTGAAGGAGGCACGGGGCGACTACCTGCTCTTCCTGGACGGCGACGACACCCTGACCCCGCACGCGCTGAGGGACATCGCCGACCGGCTGAAGGAGACCTCCGACCCTGACGTCCTGGTCTTCGACCACGCCCGCGCGTACTGGACCGGGAAGACCGTCCGCAACCAGCTCGCCGGCCTGCTCACCGAACAGGGCCCGGCCCCCTTCCGCCTGGCCGACCGCCCCGGCGTGCTGTCGCTGCCGACGGTGGCCTGGAACAAGGCGTACCGCCGGGAGTTCGTCGAGCGGGAGGGCTTCACCTTCCCGCCCGGCTCCTACGAGGACACGCCGTGGACGTACCCGGTGCTGCTGACCGCCGAGACGATCGCCACCCTCGACCGGGTCTGCGTCCACTGGCGCCGGCGCCGCCGGGGCGGCACCCTCGGCACCACCAGCCGCGGGCACTTCGACGTCTTCGACCAGTACGACCGGGTCTTCGCGCACCTGGACGCACACCCGGAGCTGGCCCGCTGGCGGCCGGTGCTGTTCCACCGCATGGCCGACCACCTGGCCACGATCCTCGCCCGGCGCGGCCGGCTGCCGGGCACCTGCCGCGCCGAGTTCCTGCGCCTGGCCCGCGCCCACTACCGCCGCCACCGCGTCCCCGGCGCCCCGTTCCGGCTGCGCCACCTGCTGATCCGCTTCGGCAGCCACCGCACCCACCACCTGCTGTCCCTGGCCTCCCGCCTGGCGCGCGCGGCCCGGCGCACGGTCGCCAGGTCGAGCCGCCGCCTGACCGCCGCCGCCCTCCTGGCGCACTACCGCATCCAGCTCCGCCTGCCCCTGCGCGCCGACCGGGCCGTCTTCACCCGGGACGCGGGCGGCCCCTACGGCTGCAACCCGGCCGCCCTGGAGTCGGCTTTCCGTAATCTGGTCCCGCAGATCCGCACCGCCTGGATCGCCCGCCCCGAGCACCACCACACCGTCCCGGTGGCCACCCGCCGGCTGCGGCCCGGCTCGGCCGCGTACTGGACGGCGCTGGCCCGTTCCAAGTACCTGGTCCACAACGCCGACTTCGACCCCCGCATGGTCAAGCGCCCCGGCCAGGTCCTCGTCCAGACCCGGCAGGGCACCCCCCTGAAGCGCATGGGCCTGGACCTCCAGGACCGTCCGGCCGCCGCCCGCGACACGGACTTCGCCCGGATGCTGCGCACCGCCGACACCTGGGACTACGTCGTCTCCGGCAACCGCCACTCCACCCTCGTCTGGGAGCGCGTGTTCCCGTCCGGCTTCACCACGCTGGAGTACGGGCAGCCACGCAACGACGTCTTCGCCCGTGCCACCTCCGCGGACGTGGCACGGCTGCGGCAGACGTTCGGCATCCCCGAGGGCTCGGTGGCGATCCTGTACGCGCCGACGTACCGCGACTACCGCCGCGGCCACCGCCCCGGTCTCGACCTGGAGCACCTGCTGCGCCGGCTGGGGCCGCGGTTCGTGCTGCTGACCCGCGCGCACCCGGCCTGCGGCGGGCCGCTGGCGCGGACGGTGGAGGGGCGGGTCATCGACGTCACCGGTCATCCGAGCGTGGAGTCGGTGTGCCTGGCCTCGGACGCCCTGATCACCGACTTCTCCGCGCTGATGTTCGACTACGCCAATCTGGACCGGCCGATCATCGTGTACGCGGACGACTGGGAGGCGTACGAGGCGGCCCGCGGCACCTACTTCGACGTCCGCGCCTTCCCGCCTGGCCCGGTCGCCCACGACGAGGACGACCTGATCGACATCTTCGCGACGGGCCACTGGTGCGGCTCACGCTCCGAGCAGCGGCGGGCCGCGTTCCGCAAGCGGTTCTGTCCGTACGACGACGGACGCGCCGCCGAGCGGATCGTGCGCCGGGTGGTGCTCGGGGAGAACGCCTGGCAGCCGGCGGTCGTACCGATGACACACCGCCACCCGGTCCCGTCCGCCGCCGCGGGGCGGCCGGCCCCGCCGCTCGCCTCGGTCCGGGTGCCGGGCCAGGGCCTGCCGGTCACGGAACGCCTCTGATCCCCTGACCTCGGAGTCCCCGTGCCGCGCAGGCCCACCCCCAGCATCCCCCGAGTTCTCGGCTTCCCACCCACGCACAGGGGGACCGCCATCGTCACCTGGCGCCCCGCCGGACGGCCGGGGCGCTGACGCCGCCGTACACCTGACGCACCGGCCCCGCCGCAGGAAACCGGAGCCCGAGAGAAAGAGCAGAATGCCCCGCTTCAGCATCATCGTCCCCGCCTCCGGTGCCGCAGGCCGTCTGCCGCAGGCGCTGGACTCGGTCCTCGCCCAGTCCTTCGGCGACTTCGAGCTGATCCCGGTCTGCGACGCGCCCGACTCACCCGCGGGGGCGGTCGCCGCCGCGTACGCCGCGCGGCACAGCAGGGTGGCCCCGCTCACCTCGCCGTCCTCCGGCGGCCCGGGTGTGGCCCGCACGGCCGGGGCGGGGGCGGCGACGGGGACGTATCTGCTGTTCCTGGACGGCGACGACGTCCTGGTGCCCGGCGCGCTGGCGGCGATCGACGCGCGTCTGAGGACGACCGGCGACGTGGACGTCCTCTACTTCGCCCACGAGCGGGCGCACTGGTGGGACCCCGAGACCTCCACACCGCCGCTCGGCCGGGCACCGGACGGGGCGTTCGCCCCCGGGCAGGCGCCGGAGCTGACCGGGGTGGCCGTGCCCGCTTGGAGTGCCGCCTACCGGCGGGAGTTCGTCGCCGGGCACCGGCTCGCCTTTCCCGCCGGCCACTTCACCGACATCGGCTGGGGCGGGCTGGTCACCCTCGCCGCCGAGCGCCTGGCGGTGCTGCGCACGGTCTGCGTCCGGCATCTGGTGCGCCGGCAGGGCAGCCGGCCGCACCTCCCTGACAAGCACCGGTTCGACCTGCTGGACCAGGTGGAGCGGGTGCTCGTACGGGCCGCCGAACTCGGTCTGCCCGCCGACCGGGCACGACCGCTGTTCGAGCAGCTGTTCTCCGTGGTGCTGCGGACGGCCGCGCATCCGGAGCTGCTGCCCGCGCACCGGCGGCGGGCGTTCTTCCGGCGGGCGGGCCGCCTCCACCGACGCCACCGCCCGGCCGGGTTCCGGCCGCCCGCGGGCAGTCTCGGCGTGCAGCACCGGCTGCTCGCGTCCGGCGCCTACGGCGCGTTCCGGGCACTTCGGGCCGCCCACCAGAGCGTGGCGAAGGCCAGCAGGAAGGCTTCGCTGCCGCCCCGGCCGCGCACCCGCGCCCGCTACGCCCTCCAGCTGCGCCGCCCGCTCGATCCGAACCTCGCCGTGTACTGCGCCTACTGGGGCCGCGGCTACGCCTGCAACCCGGCCGCGATCCACGCCAAGGCACACCAACTTGCCCCGCACATCCGTTCGGTCTTCCTGGTCGAGCCGGAGGCGGTGGGCAGCGTGCCGAAGGACGTCGAGTACGCGGTGATCGGCAGCCGCGCCTACTGGGACGTGCTGGCCCGCGCCAAGTACCTGATCAACAACGCGAACTTCGCCGACGGTGTGGTCAAGCGCCCAGGCAGCGTGCACCTGCAGACCCAGCACGGCACCCCGCTGAAGAAGATGGGCGTCGACCAGTCGCCGTACCCGGTGGTCGCGGCGTCGACCGGCAGCTTCGCCAAGCTGCTCGCGCGCATGGACCGCTGGGACTACAACCTCTCCTCCAACCGGCACTCCACCGAGATGTGGGAGCGCGCGTTCCCGGGCCCGTACGAGACGCTGGAGTACGGCTATCCGCGCAACGACGTCTACTACACGGCGACCGCCGCCGACGTGGCCCGCGTCCGCCGCGAACTCGGCGTCCCGGAGGGGAAGACGGCCGTCCTCTACGCGCCGACGCACCGCGACCACAGCACCGGCTTCGAGGCGGGGCTCGACCTCGAGGCGTTCTGCGACGCGATCGGCGACGAGTTCGTGGTGCTGCTGCGCGCCCACTACTTCTACGACCGGGGCGCCGCCCCGGCCGCCGGCCGCGTCATCGACGTCACCCGGCACCGCTCCTCGGAGGACGTCTGCCTCGCCGCCGACGCGCTGGTCACCGACTACTCGTCGATCATGTTCGACTACGCCAACCTGGACCGCCCGATCGTCGTGTACGCCGACGACTGGGACGTCTACCGGGAGATCAGGGGCGTCTACTTCGACCTGATGCAGGCGCCACCGGGCCGGGTGGTGCGCACCCCGGAGGAGCTGGCGGCCGTCTTCCGCGACGGCTCGTTCGCGGACGCGGAGGCCAGGGCCGTGCGGGCCGCCTTCCGGCGGCGTTTCTGCCAGTTCGACGACGGGCGCGCCGCCGAACGCGTCGTGCGCCGGGTGCTGCTGGGCGAGCCGCCGGCGTCGATCCCGCCCGTGATCCCGCTCGCCGAGCGCATCCCGGCCCCGGCCCCTGCCCTGGTGAGGAGCTGACCGCCGTGCCCCGCTTCAGCGTCATCGTGCCCGTCTTCAAGGTGCAGGGCTTCCTGCGCGAGTGCCTGGACTCGGTCCTCGCGCAGTCGTACACCGACTTCGAGGTGATCGCCGTCGACGACCGCTCCCCCGACGGCTGCGGGGCGATCCTCGACGAGTATGCCGCACGCGATCCGCGCGTGCGGGTGCTGCACCTGCCGGAGAACGTCGGCCTCGGCCGGGCCCGCAACGCCGGGCTGCCGTACGCCGGCGGTGACTTCCTGCTCTTCCTCGACAGCGACGACACGCTCACCCCCGGCGCGCTGCGCGCGATCGCCGACCGGTTGGAGGAGACCCGGGACCCGGACGTGCTGGTCTTCGACTACGCCCGCGCCTACTGGTGGGGCGGCACCCGCCGCAACGTCCTGGCCCGGATCCTCGCCGAGAGCGGCGAGGGCACCTTCACCGCGGCCGAGCGGCCCGAGATCCTGGAACTGCTGATGGTGGTGTGGAACAAGGCGTACCGCCGGGACTACGTCACCGAGCACGGCTTCGCCTTCCCGCCGGGCTACTACGAGGACACGCCCTGGACGTTCCCCGCCCTGCTCAGCGCGCGGCGGATCGCGACCCTCGACCGGATCTGCGTCAGCTACCGGCAGCGCCGCCAGGGCAACATCCTGTCCACCACCAGCCGCAAGCACTTCGACGTCCACGACCAGTACGAGCGGGTCCTGGCGTACGTCGACGCCCGTCCGGAGCTGGCCCCCTGGCGGCCGTACCTGCACCGCAAGATGGGCGAGCACTGTCTGGACATCCTCGCCAAGCCGGACCGGCTGCCCGCCTGCGACAAGGGCGAGTTCTTCCGCCGGACCGCCGACCTCTTCCGCACCCACGGCACGGGGGAACCGGTCCCCGCCGAGCTGCGCGTGCTGGAGGGGAGTTACGCCGGCTACCTGCTACGGCAGCGGGCCGCCGCCGTGGGCGAAGCGCTCGGGCGACGCCGCCGGCAGGCCCGCACGGTGACCGCCCGGCGGGTCAAGCGCGGCTGGTCCTGGGCGCACGAGCGGCGGCCGCTGGATCCGGACCTGGCCGTCTACTCGGCGTTCTCGCACCGCGGCGTCCTCGGCGACCCGGCCGCGATCCACCGCGCGGCACGCGACCTCGCCCCGCACATCCGCGGCGTGTGGGTGGTGCGCGCGGACCAGGCGGAGCACCTGCCGCCGGACATCGAGTACGTCCTGCCGGGCTCCCTCGGCTATCTGCGGGTCACCGCACGGGCCACGTACTTCGTCAACAACGTCAACTGGCCCGGCGCCCTGGCCAAACGCCCGGGAAGCGTCCACATCCAGACCCACCGGGGCACCCCGCTGAAGTACATGGGAGCCGACCTGCGGGACAAGCCGGGCGCCCGGCTGGGCCTCGACGTGCCGCAGATGCTGCGGCGCGCCGACCGCTGGGACTACAGCCTGGTCGCCAACCGCCACTCCGAACTGGTGTGGGACCGCGCCTACCCCTGCGACTTCATCTCGGTGCGCAGCGGCAGTCCCCGCAACGACGTCCTCGTGGACGCCAAGCCCGGCGACGGCGCCGGGTTCCGGTTCCGGCACGGCATCCCCGAGGACCACACGGTGGTGCTGTACGCGCCGACCCGCCGCGACTACGTCCGCGGCGGCCACGTCGACCGCCTCGACCTGGCCCGGTTCGCCGAGGACCTGGGCGAGGGCCACACCCTCGTCGTACGGCTGCACCCCTCGCTGGCGGACGGGCCGGCGCGCGGGACGGGCGTGACCGAGCTGCACCGGCGGGGCGTGCTGGTCGACGCCACCGACGAGCCGCACGTCGAGGAGGTGATGCTCGCCTCGGACGCCCTGGTCACCGACTACTCGGCCCTGATGTTCGACTACGCCAACCTGGACCGCCCGATCGTCGTGCACGCCGACGACTGGGGTGCGTTCCGGGCGAGCCGGGGCGCCTACTTCGACGTCACGGAGGACGCGCCGGGGCACGTCTCGCGCTCGTACCGGGAGCTGGCGTGGCTGTTCGCCTCCGGGTGCTGGCGGGACGAGGACTCCGCGCGGCTGCGCGCGGTGTTCCGGGCGCGGTTCTGCGCGTTCGACGACGGGCGCGCGGCCGAGCGCGTGGTGCGCACGCTGATGCTGGGCGAGCCGGACGTCCAGCCGTCGGTGCCGGCACCGGCGGCGGGCGACGGCAAAACGCTGACGACGTCGCCGTGAACGCCCGCGGCCTCGTACGCCGGGGAGAGTGCGTACGAGGCCGTGAGCCGGGCCGGTGTTACTCGATGACGAGCTCGACGGGGATGTTGCCGCGGGTGGCGTTGGAGTAGGGGCAGACCTGGTGGGCCTGCTCGACCAGCTTGCGGCCGGTCTCCTGGTCCACGGTGTCCGGCAGCTCGACGCGCAGGGTGACCGCGAGCGCGAAGCCCTCGCCCTGCTTGCCGATGCCGACCTCGGCGGTCACGGCGGCGTCGCTGACGTCCACCTTGGCCGCCCGGCCGACGAGACCGAGCGCGCTGCCGAAGCAGGCCGCGTAACCGGCGGCGAACAGCTGCTCGGGGTTGGTGCCCTCGCCGTTGCCGCCCAGCTCCACCGGCGGGGCCAGCTTGAGGTCGATCCTGCCGTCGGAGGAGACGGCGCGGCCCTCACGGCCGTGGGTGGCGGTGGCGACAGCGGTGTAGAGCGCGTCCATGGAAAACCATCCCTCTCGAAGTCACAGGGCGGCCGGTCCCTTGCCGACCCGGGGCCGCCTTACGCAGACAAGTAGAGCACACAATTCAGTTGTGCACAACTAAATGGCGGGCAGGAGCTACTCTGTCTGCATGACGACCACCCGGACCCCCCGTACGGAGGCGACCTCAGCGGCCGAGGAGTACCTGCGCCTCGACCGCCAGATCTGCTTCTCGCTGCACGCCGCGTCGCGCGCCTTCAACGGCGTCTACCGCGTCGTCCTGAAGGACCTCGGGCTCACGTACCCGCAGTACCTGGTGATGCTGGTGCTCTGGGAGCACGGGGAACTGCCGGTGAAGAAGCTCGGCGAGCATCTGCGACTGGACTCCGGGACGCTCTCCCCGCTGCTCAAGCGGCTGGAGGCGGCGGGCCTGGTGCGGCGGGAGCGCAGCCCGCGGGACGAGCGGTCCGTGCACATCCACCTCACGGACGAGGGCACGGCGCTCAGGGAACGCGCGCTGTTGGTGCCGCGCCGGATCGCCGCGGCGACGGGCTTCGACCTGACGGAGATCACCGAACTCCGCGAGCGCCTCGACCAGCTGACCCGCACCCTCGACGCGGCGGCACTGGACGAGACCCCTGGCTGCGCCTAGTCAGGTCAGTTCGACGACGGCACCTGGCGGCGTACGTAGAGTCGAAGTGTGAGGTGGGGGCGCGCGTACTCCTCGAGGGTGACGAAGTCGCGCTTCACGACCGCGAGTTTGGCGCGGTCCGTCGCGTTCCAGGGGTTCCACGAGGGGTCCAGCGCGTACCGCTCGGTGACCACCCAGACGTACCTGAGCCCCTCGAGCCGCCGCCGCAGTTCCCCGGGCCCGACCTCCCGCCCGTACAGCGTCCCGCTCTCGGCGGCCGACACGCCGAGCGCCACGTCCCGGACACCCCGGAACCCGGCCGGATAGGCGAGCGCCGACCGTCGCTCCAGCGAGGGCAGGAACAGCACGGGGTCCCCGGACCGCACCCGCCGTGCCACCGCCGCGGACACGGCCCCGAGATCATCCGGCCGGTGCGCGGCGCGCCGGTCGGCCCGGAGCAGGGGCAACTGCACGAGGAACACGGAACAGACGGCCAGGACACCGAGCAGGGCAACACCGTTGCCGTACAGCCGACGGTCGATGTGCGCCCACCCACCGAGCCGCAGCCGCCGCACCAGCCCGGCGACCCGCTCCGCCCCTGCCGCCGCCAGCAACGGCACCCCGGCCAGCGAGTACAGCACGTACCGGTCGTAGTACAACGGCCGGAACTGCGACACCGCCATCAGCACCGCCGGCGGAATCACCAGCAGCGGCCCCGCGACCCCGGCCAGGGAAACCCCCCGCCGCCACGGCGCCAGAGCCCCCAGCACCGCCAGCCCCAGGCACGGCACGAGCACCCAGGGCGACGGCCCGAAGAACTGCTCCACGAGCCCCTGCACGCTCCGCACGTCGGGCGCCGTCAGCCACCCCACCTGCTCCGCCTGCCCCCCGGACACCAGCACCAGCGGCGACAGCACCACCACGGCGGCCCCGGCCGCACTCCCCCACCGAAGCCACACCCGGCCAGGCACCCGTGCCGCCGCCAACGTGCAGGCGTGCGCCGGCAGCATCAGCGCCGCGAACTCGTGCAGTACACATGTGACGGCGACGACCACCCCGTACGGCCACCACCTCCCACCCTCCACGGCCCGCACGAGCAGCAGCGTCGCACCCGCCACCCCGGCCGCGACCAGCGCGTAGGAACGCCCTTCCTGCGCGTAGTGCCCGGCCATCGGCGTGACCGCGTAGAGCAGCCCCGCCCACAGCCCCACGCGCGGCCGTCCGAGCCGCACTCCCAGCGCCGCGACCAGACCCGCCGCCACGGCCGCCCCGCACACCGAGGGCAGCCGCAGCAGGACCTCGCCGGGGCGGAGGGCCAGGACCGGGTGCATCAGCAGGTAGTACAGGCCGTGCACCGCGTCCACGCTCCGCAGCAGATGCCAGATCTGCGGCACGGAGCGGCGCGCCACCTGGAACGTGGCCGCCTCGTCACGCCACATGCCGTCACGGTCCAGCCCCCACAGCCCGAGCGTGAACATGACCGCAACGGGCACCAGGACAGCGATGTGCTCCCCGCGCCTCATCGATGACCGGCTCATGCCCGCATTCAACATGCGCGGGTTTCGTACGATTAAATAACTTTTGCCCTGAGTTGACGCTGTATCCACCACACGGGCCACACAGACGGCCTACCATCCGGCCTTGATGAGTGCCTTGAAGACTGCCCTGGACCGCCCGGCGACCAGACCGGCACCCTTTTCCCCGCCGCTCTTCTGGAAGAGGGTGCGCCGGACGCATCGGTTGCTTCTGCTCGCCGTGGGCTGGCTCACCACCCGTGCCCTGATGCTCTGGCTGCTCGCCCACGACCAGTACGCGCTGCTCGGCCGGGGCGGGGTCGCGAAGGAGGTCTGGAACCTCTACTTCCACTGGTACGGCATCCTCCGGCACGGCGCCTTCCCCTCCGGCGACCACCTGTGGCAGTACCCCCCGGGCGCCGGCGCGGTGCTCCTGTCGCCCGCACTGCTGCCGGGGCTGACGTACTTTCAGGCGTTCGTGGTCATCACCCTGTTCACGGACGCCCTGATCACGCTCGTCCTCGCGTACGCGGGCACCCGCCGGGGCCGCTCGCTGCGGGGCGCGGCGCTGTGGATCGCCGGTCTGCCGCTGCTGTGGCACATCCCACTCGTCCGGTACGACATCCAGGTCACCGCCTTCGCCGTCGTCTCACTGCTCATGGTGGGGCGCTCCGCCCGCCTGAGCGGCGGGTTCGCGGCCCTCGGCGCCCTGGTGAAGGTGTGGCCGGCGCTGGCGCTCCTCGGCACGCCGCGAGGCCGCGGCACCCGCCAGGCGTGGACGACGGCGGCCGTCACCGTGGTGACGCTGCTCGCCGTGGTCGCGGTCCTGTTCCGCAACCCGTTCGACTTCCTGCGCCAGCAGGGCGGCCGGGGCGTGCAGATCGAGTCGCTGGGCGGCACGGTGCTGATGCTGGCGCGCCGGGCCGGCTGGTCGGGCACCACCCGCTACCAGTACGGCGCCGTGGAGTTCGTCGGCCCGCACGTGCGCACGGTCGCCGACTGCTCGCTCGCGCTGACCGCGGTCGCCTTCGCGCTGCTGCTGCTGTGGCGGCTGCGCGCCCGCCGCTGGACGCCGGCGACCCCGTACGACGCGGCGCTGACGGCCGTGCTGCTGTTCACCGTGACGAGCCGGGTGATCAGCCCCCAGTACATGATCTGGCTGGTCGGGCTCTGTGCCGTCTGCCTGACCACACGGCACACCACTCAGCGCCCGGTGGCCCGGCTCATCCTGGCGGCGACCGCGATCAGCGCCGTGGTGTACCCCGCCTGCTACGGGGAGGTGATCAACTCCACCTGGGCGGGCTGTCTGCTCATGCTGGCCCGCAACGGACTGCTGACCACCGCGGCCGTCATGTCGTTCGTCCGCCTGTGGCGCTCCGGGCGCGCGGTGCCGCAGCGAGAGAGTTCAGATGCCCTCGCAGGGAAGGACCGGGTTCCCGCCTTCTCCCCCACAGCCGGTTAAGGGCCGCTTAACAGATCATTGCCGGCTGCCCGTATTCTCGGCTCGTGGAAGCGATGGGTCTCCCTCAGGATGCACAGGTCAGCGTCGTCGTCATCGGATACGACGACGCCGCCCATGTGACAGACGCGGTCCGTTCGGCCCTCGCGCAGGGCGGGGTCGTCCGCGAAGTGATCGCGGTCGACGACTGCTCGTCGGACGGCAGCGTGGAGCTGCTGCGTGCCCTGGCGGCCGAGGAGCCGCGGGTCAGGGTGATCAGCCGGACCACCAACAGCGGCGGCTGCGGAACCCCGCGCAACGACGGCATCGAGGCGGCGACCGCCCCGTACGTGATGTTCCTCGACAGCGACGACGTGCTGCCGCCGGGCGCGGTCGACGCGCTGCTCATGGCGGCCGTCGCGCACGGCACCCAGCTCGCCGCCGGCCTGTGTGTGCGCCGCGAGCTGCCCTCGGGCCGCGAGGTGTCCTGGCAGCCGGAGCTCTACGAGCGGGCCGCGGTGGTCTCCCACCCCTCCCGGCGCCCCGGCCTGGCCCAGGACACGCTGTGCGTCAACAAGCTGTACCGCACCGACTTCCTGCGTGAGCACGGCATCCGCTTCCCCGACGGCCGCTTCCCTTACGAGGACTTCGTCTTCAGCGCGCGCGTGCTGGCCGCCGGCCCGAGCATCGCAGTGATCCCCGACACCGTGTACATCTGGCATGTGCGCCGCTCCGCCCAGCGCCTGTCCATCTCCCTCGCCCGCGCCGACATCGAGAACTGGAAGGCGCGCATGGAGGCGACCCGGCAGTCGTACGAGATCCTGCTGGGCGCCGGCGAGAAACACCTGGCGCGGGCGGTCCGCACCACCTTCCTGGACCGGGGCTTGCGCATGTACACGCGGGAGCTGCCGTTGCGCGACGAGGAGTACCGCAAGGAGTGGTGGCGGCTCACGCGCGCGTACCTCGAGGAGTTCGAGGCGGCCGACTTCGCGCAGGCGTCCGTGCCGGGGCGGGTCGTCGCCCAGGTGGTGCTCGCCTCCGAGCAGCCCCGCGACCTGCACCGGCTGAAGGAGCTCGCGGCCCGTCCGGCGCGGCTGACCCCGCCGTACGCGAGGACGGCGGACGGCAGTCCCGTCTGGTCGGACGACCTCGCGCAGGTCCGGCTCGAGCACCTGCTGCACCGCCCCATGGAGCACCTGCCGGTCGCCGTCGACGCGGAACTACGCCCCGGCGCGCGTGCCGGCCGGCTGCTGCTGCGCCTGCACGAGCTGTACGGGCGGGTGGAGAACGCGCGTCCGGCCCGGGTGGACGTGGAGTTCGTGCTCCGGGAGGACGAGAAGCGGGTGGGGCTGTCCACCACGGCCACGCTCCGGAAGGACCCGGACTCCGCCGGCTGGACGGCCGAGACATCCGTGGACCTGGCGGCCCTCCGGGCCGGAACCTGGGACCTGAAGCTGACGCTCCGCTTCGACGACGGAACAAGCCGCGAGACCGCGCCGCACGCCGTCGCGGGCGCCGGCCTGCTGCGCCGCCAGGCGGTGCCGAGCCTGAGGCACGGCGTGCTGCTGGTGCAGCCGTACGCGACACACTCGGGGGCGTTGGCGCTGAGGGTGGCGTCAGGGGCACGAGGAGTGACATCGGTCGCCCGGCGCAGGCTCCGGCGCCTGCTTCGCTCGAGGTGACCGACGACAGGTGGACGACGGCAGGAGAACTCCACCTGCTTCACTGAAGTGGCAGCAAGAACACGACAGGCCAACGAGCAAGGAGACGGCCGCATCATGACCTGGCTGATCACCGGCGGTGCCGGTTACATCGGGGCGCACGTCGTCCGTGCGATGACCGAGGCGGGCGAGCGCGCCGTGGTGTACGACGACCTTTCCACGGGCATCGCCGAGCGCGTGCCCGCGCAGGTACCGCTGGTGGAGGGCTCCACCCTGGACGGCGACCTGCTGCGCCGCACGCTGGCGGAGCACTCGGTGACGGGAGTCGTGCACCTGGCGGCGAAGAAGCAGGTGGGCGAGTCGGTGGAGCTGCCGCTGCACTACTACCGGGAGAACGTGGAGGGGCTGCGCGTCCTGCTGGAGGCGGTGACGGAGTGTGAGGTTCCGTCCTTCGTGTTCTCCTCGTCCGCCGCCGTGTACGGCATGCCGGACGTGGACCTGGTCACGGAGGAGACGCCCTGCGTCCCGATGTCGCCGTACGGCGAGACCAAGCTGGCCGGCGAGTGGCTGGTCCGGGCGACGGGAAGGGCGACCGGCCTGTCCACGGCGTCCCTGCGCTACTTCAATGTCGCGGGCGCGGCGAGCCCCGAACTGGCGGACCTCGGCGTCTTCAACCTGATCCCGATGGTGTTCGAGAAGCTGACCGAGAACGCGGCACCGCGCATCTTCGGCGACGACTACGCCACGCCCGACGGCACCTGCATCCGCGACTACATCCATGTGACCGACCTGGCGGAGGCCCACGTCGCGGCCGCCCGCGCGCTCCAGGCCTCCCCCGGCACGGACCTCACCGTCAACATCGGCCGCGGGGAGGGCGTGTCGGTCCGCGAGATGATCGACCGCATCAACGCGATCACCGGCTACGACATCCCGCCGACGGTCACCCCGCGCCGCCCCGGCGACCCGGCCCGGGTCGTCGCCTCGGCCGACCGTATCGCCCGGGAACTGGGCTGGACGGCCAAGCGCGACGTGGAGGACATGATCACCTCGGCGTGGGAGGGCTGGGTGCGCAGGCATCCGGAGGCGGCGCGGCGGTAGGACGCCCGGGCCTCGCGAGGCGGCGCGACGGTAGGACGCTCAGCCCGTCGCGCTCCGCGAGAGTGCGGGGAGTCCGGGGAACGCGACGCCCGTCAGTTCCTCGGACACCGCCCACAGGCGGCGGGCCGCCTCCGGGTCACTGGCCGCGTTCGAGCGGCCGACCAGGGTGGGTGCGCCGCGCATCTCGCCCAGGCCGTCGGGGCCGACGTAGCTCGCGCCGGGCAGGTCCTGGGTCGCGGCGTACAGGGTGGGCAGCGCGCCCGCCTTCTGGTCCTGGGCGAACAGGCGGTTGCCGGCCTGCATCCCGATCCGGCGCAGGGCGCTCGCGTCATGACCCTGGAGGTTGGTCGCCGCCCAGCCCGGGTGCGCGGCCAGCGCCCGCACCCGGGAGCCCGCCTCGGTCAGGCGGCGCTGCAGCTCCAGGGTGAACAGCAGGTTGGCCAGCTTGGACTGGGCGTAGGCGGCCATCGGGGAGTACGCGCCGGTCAGGTTCAGGTTCTCGAAGTGGATGCGCGCCCCGGGATACCGGTGCATACCGGATGACACGGTGACCACGCGATCCGTCACATGCGGCAGCAGCAGGTTCGTCAGGGCGAAGTGGCCCATGTGGTTGGTGCCGAACTGGGTCTCGAAGCCGTCCTTGGTGGTGCCCTCGGGGACGTTCATGACACCGGCGTTGTTGACGAGGACGTCGATGTCGCCCCGCCACCCGCCGGCGAACTCCCGTACGGAGGCGAGATCGGCCAGGTCGAGGCGGCGCACCTCGAGGCGGCCCTTCGCGCCGCGCACGCCGGCGGCGGCCGCCTCACCGCGCCGGGGATCGCGTACGGCGAGCACCACATGGGCGCCTGCCCGGGCGAGGGCTTCGACGGCGGCGAGGCCGATGCCGCTGTTGGCGCCGGTGATGACGACGGTGCGGCCGGTCTGGTCGGTGATGTCGTCGGCATTCCACTTCTGCTGTGTCTTGGGCATGCCTTCAAAGTAGGCGCCGACAACAATGCTGTCAATGACAACAATGTAGGCGTCGGCCACTTCGCCGATACACTGACCGGTATGCACACTCGCCGTCGCTACCACCACGGAGACCTCCGCGCCGCGCTGCTCACCCGGGCGGAGGAGACCCTCCGGGAGAGGGGACCGGCCGCGCTGTCCCTCCGCGAACTCGCGCGCGACCTGGGCGTGAGCCACGCCGCACCGAGCCGCCACTTCAAGGACAAGCAGGCACTGCTGGACGCCCTGGCGCTGACCGGTTTCCACCGGCTCGCCCAGACGATGACGGCGGCCCTGGAGGGAACGGGCGCGTCGTTCGCCGAGCGGCTGCGGGCCGGGGCCCATGCCTACGTGGAATTCGCCACCGCCAATGCCGCGTTGCTGGACCTGATGTACGCGATCAAGCACACCCCCGAAGCCTCCGAGGAGCTCGGTGCCGCGTCGCAGCGGTGGATCGCGCAGATGGAGAACCTGATCGCCGAGGCCCAGCGCCGCGGCGAGGTGCGCGACGGCTCCCTGGAGAGCGTGGGCATCGGGGTCTTCTCCACCCTGCACGGCTACGCCTCACTCGCGGCGAGCGATCACCTGCCGCCGGAGGTGCGCGCCCAGGGCCTGGACGACCTGGTCGCGTTCATCCTGCGGGGCTGCGCCCCGTAGCAGCGGGACCGGGCCCGGAGCCCTGCTCACCCAGGGCGGCCCCACACACGACCGACCCCCGTCCGCCCTGGCGGTGAACCAGTTCGGACGGGGGTCGGCGTGCCGGTGCCGATACCGGTCAGATGATGGGGTCGTAGATGTCCCACCCCGTGGCGATGCTGCTTCGCGAGCCGTACGGCGACGTCGGGCTGCCGGTACCCGGGTAGAGGTACGCGTTCCCGGAGGAGTCCCGGGCGACGAGGTCGGGCTTGCCGTCGCCGGTCACGTCACCGGGGCCGACCATCATGTAGCCGCCCCAGCCGTAGCCGACCTTCGTGCGCGGGCCGAAGGGCGAGGTGGTGCTCCCCGTACCGGGGTAGATGTACAGGTTCCCGGAGGAGTCGCGGGCGAGCAGGTCCGGCTTGCCGTCACCCGTGAGGTCGCCGGAGTTGACCATGGTGTAACCGCCCCAGCCGTAGCCCGCATTGATGCGCGGACCGAAGGGAGAGGTGGTGCTGCCCGTACCGGGATAGACGTACAGGTTCCCGGAGGAGTCGCGGGCGAGCAGGTCCGGCTTGCCGTCACCGGTCAGGTCCCCCATGCCGAGCATGGTGTAGCCGCCCCAGCCATAGCCTGCCTTCACACGCGCCTTGAAGGGTGCCGACGGGTTGCCACTGCCCTGGTAGTACCAGAGGTTGCCGGAGCCGTCGCGGGCGACCATGTCACCGGTGCCGTCGGCGTGGAAGACCGACATCGGCGTCATGGCGTTGTAGCCGCCCCAGCCATAGCCGACCTTGTACCGCGACAGGAACGGCGACGACGCCACGCCCGTGCCCTGGTACTGCCACAGGTTGCCCGACGAGTCGCGGGCGAGGAGGTTCTGCCGTGTCGAGGCCGCCGGCCCGGGCACCGCGGAGACCACCTTCACATCCGCCGAACTCAGGTACGCGAGACGGTGGTTGTACCGGATCGGGTAGTAGGTGGTGGTGCCGCTGATCACGGTTCGGTCGTACTGGGCACTGCCGTCGAACGTCGTCGAGCGGTAGTAGTCCGACGTCTCCTTCGCGTTGGCGACGTACGACTGCCCGGCCGGGATCGAGTACTTGGTGAGCGGCGTCACCGGCTGCGGGGTGAGACCGCTCGGGTACGCGCTCGCCTCCGGGTAGGCGCGGCCGTAGACCGGGATGGAGTCGGCCCCGTCGCGGGCGGTGACCACCGTGACCGCCGAGGTGTCGGAGACCGGAACGGTGTACGCGCCGTGCGGGTTGTAGAACCACGCCTTGGCGCCGCCATACCAGATCGCCGTCCAGTCACCCTGCTGGTCGGCCACCACGAAGTCCTGACCGGCGACCGCCTTGTCGCTCCAGTCGGATGCGGCGGTGGTCCCGGAGGAGAAGTACGGGTTCGTGATCAGCGACGCGCTGTCGGACGGCGAGGTGCGCAGGTACACGAAGTCGGCGGGCTGCGCCGACTGACCGCTGACGGGCGGCTCGTACGACGAGTCGAACGGCGGCGCGATCCGCACCACCTCGCCGGCGACGAGCGGCGACCCGGCAGGGTTGCTGTTCGGCACGCCGAGCAGGGACATGTAGTGGTTCCAGTCCCAGTACGTGCCCGGGTCCCAGTGCATGCCGGAGACGTAGGCGTCCAGCGGGCCCGTGATGTCGTCGTGGCCGATGATGTGTTCGCGGTCGAGCGGGATGCCGTACTTGCCCGCGAGGTACTTCACCAGCGCGGCGGACGACTCGTACTCCGACTCGGTGTACCAGCTCCCGCCCTGGAGCGCGAAGCCCTCGTGCTCGATGCCGATGGCGTGCTGGTTCATGTACCAGTTGCCCGCGTGCCAGGCGACGTCCTTGTTGGCCACCATCTGCGTGACCAGCCCGTCCGAGGAGCGGATCAGGTAGTGGGCGCTGGCGCCGGCGGTCGGGTCCTGGAACTGGCTGAGTGCCGAGGCGTACTGGCCCTCGGTGTCGTGGATGACGATGTAGTTGATCGCGTCGCCGTCCGAGGGCCGGTCGGCGATGTCGTAGTTCCCGTACTGCGTCTTGTCCGTGGAACTGGTCTGCTTGTACGCGGCGGGCGCGTAGTTGCACGTCAGGCCGGACGGGCACTCCGGGGCCGGGGTGGTGGTCGCGGTCGCCGCCGTCGCGGTGGTGTAGCTCGCGTCCGTCGCGGTGGCGTAGCCGGTGTGCGTGCTGCCGGTGGTCGAGTAGGCGGCCGTGCTCGCCTGCGGCTTCAGCCCGGGCTGCGCCTCGAGCGTCACCCGCTGGCCGTCGGCGGTCACACGGCTGATCCCCGAACGCATGTGGGCGTAGACGCGCTGCGCGAACTGCGCCGCGCCCCGGCCGTCCGGCGACTGACTGTAACGTTCCACCGCCGCGTACCACTGCGCCGGGTCGGCCGGCAGGCCGCCGGTCGCCGCGCGCTCGTACTCGGCCAGCAGCGCCGCACCTGCGCGCACGCTCTGCCTCATGTCCGTGCGCAGTGACGTCGTCGATGCGCCGATGAGCTTGGCCGCCCGGTCGAGCGTGTGCAGTGCGGGCGCGTCCGTCTGCACGGCGCCCACGTCGGCCAGCACCTGCTTCGAGGGATGGAAGGGCCGCCGGCCGTCCTCACCCCGCAGGTTCAACTCCCGCATGCGGTCGCCGACCGACTCCTTGGGCACGTCCGTCGAGGCCACCTGTGTGAGGCCCATCACGTTGTAATTGCCGGTCATGCTCGGCCGGCCCGCGTGGGTGTCCCAGCGGCTCTGCTGATACGCCACCGCCATCAGCACGCTCTGCGGCACGTGGAACTCCCGTGCCGCCGAGGCGAACTCGTCCTGCAGGGCAGTGGGGGCGACCGCCGTCGACGGCGAACCACCGGGCTGGCCGGCCTGCGCCACGGCCGCGATTCCCACCGCGACCAGGGCGAGCACACCTCCGGCAGCCATCACGACCCGCGTCCTTGACCGGCGGTGTCTTCGCTGCTTGCGATTCAAAAGACCGTCACATCCTGTTCTGGCCATGGCTCGGCCAACCAGCGGGGGGTGGGGGCGGCACCCGGACGTTAGCAGGGAAGACGCCCCCGCACACACCTGGTATGCCGAACCAAGAGTCATTTCATGGCCAAGGCGCTCGTTTGCTCGCCCTCTTCGCCGCCTTTCGGGCCGGGTTCGCCGAGCGACTCCCGGGGCCGATGGGCGGACGACCGCCGTCTCGGTGAGGCGCGGTGGCGCTGTCGGCGGCCCGGCGCGGGGCCCCGACGGTCACCGCCGGGCTCACAAGGCCCTGAGCGCCCCCGCCGTGGCCCGGGCCAGCCCCGCCAGATACCCCTTCGGCAGCTTCGGTCCCCGGACCACCACCGCTCGCCAGTACAGCGGGCCCGAGATCAGGTCCAGGGCCAGGTCCGTGTCGATCGCCGCGCCGATCTCGCCGCGGGCGACCGCCGCCGCGACGATGCCGCTCGCCACGCTGTCCTGGCCCTCGCGCAGCGCCTTCTGCATGGCCTCCGCGATGTCGGGGTTGCGGGCCGCCTCCGCCTGGAGGTCCGGGATGATCTGGCCGGCCACCGGGTGGCGCAGGGCTCGGGAGGTGACCTCGTAGAGGAGACGGAGGTCTCCTTCGAGTGACCCGGTGTCGGGGGCCGGCAGGCCCTGGACGGCGATCGCCGAGACCAGGTCGAGGACCAGGTGCAGTTTCGAGCGCCACCGGCGGTACACCGCCGTCTTGCCGACACCGGCCCGGCGCGCGATGCCCTCGATGGACATCCGGGCGTAGCCGACGGCCGCCAGCTCCTCGAAGACCGCCGCGCGAATGGCTTCCGTCACGTCCTCACGGAGGACGGCCGCGCCCGCGGGCGCCCTGCGGCGCCGTTTCACCTGGGGAGTGTCGGCGTTCGTCGTCATGCGGACCAGCATAGGGCGTGACGACGAAACGGTTGCGTTCCGACGTCGAATCGGCTTACTCTCGCGTGGCGACGATACGGTCCCGTTCCGACGTAAAGGGCAGTAGTCCAAACCCCCAAGAGCAGTACAAGAGCCCTACAGCCGAGCAAGACGCCGGCAAGAAACGTGAGAAACGCAGGGCAGCGGTACCAGAGGGGACAAGGCGGCGGAACACTCGGTACCGGTTGCGCAACCGACCCTCGAGCGAAAGCAGCGGATGTGAGCCAGGTCCTCCACACACCGCCTCCCACGGCCGCCGAGCCGGCCGAGACCCCGGCACAGCTCGCCGCCCGGTACGGCCTCGCGGTCAGCGGTGCCCGCCCCTCCGTGCCGGAGTACGTCCGCCAGCTATGGGCGCGCCGGCACTTCATCACGGCCTTCGCCACCGCCAAGCTCACCGCCCAGTACAGCGAGGCGAAGCTCGGCCAGATCTGGCAGGTCGCGAACCCGCTGCTGAACGCCGCGGTCTACTACTTCATCTTCGGCATCCTGCTGGGCACCAGCAAAGGCGTGCCGGACTACATCCCGTTCCTGGTGACGGGTGTGTTCGTCTGGACGTTCACGCAGAGCTCGATCATGGCGGGCACCCGGGCGATCTGCGGCAACCTCGGCCTGGTCCGGGCCCTGCACTTCCCGCGGGCCGCGCTGCCGATCTCCTTCGCGCTCCAGCAGCTCCAGCAGCTGCTGTTCTCGATGGCCGCCCTGGTCGTGATCCTCCTGTGCTTCGGGGTGCCGGTGGCCGCCTCCTGGGTCCTCGCGGTCCCGGTCCTGCTCCTGCAGTTCGTGTTCAACGCCGGTGTGTCGATGATCGTGGCCCGGATGGGCGCCAAGACGCCGGACATCGCTCAGCTGATGCCGTTCATCCTGCGCACCTGGATGTACGTCTCGGGCGTCATGTGGAGCATCGGCAAGACGCTGAAGCACAGCGGCATGCCCCACTGGGCGAAGCTGCTGCTGGAGTCGAACCCCGCGGCCGTCTACATCGACCTCATGCGCTTCGCCCTGATCGACAGCTTCAAGGCGCACCAGCTCCCGCCCCACGTGTGGGCGTACGCGACGGGCTGGGCCCTGCTCGCCGGCGTCGGCGGCTTCATCTACTTCTGGAAGGCTGAGGAGACGTACGGCCGTGGCTGATCTTGTGAACGACGGGCTGAACGACGGCCGGAAGGACGAGCCGGTCCCCACCGTCATCTGTGACGGCGTCGACATCGTCTACCGCGTCAACGGCACCGGCGCGGGCCGTGGCTCGGCGACCGCGGCGCTCAACCGCATCCTGCGCCGCAAGCAGGCGGAGAAGGCGGCCGGCGTGCGCCGGGTGCACGCGGTGAAGAACGTGTCCTTCACCGCGTACAAGGGCGAAGCCATCGGGCTGATCGGAACCAACGGCTCAGGCAAATCCACGCTGCTGAAGGCCATCGCCGGCCTGCTCCCCGTGGAGAACGGCAAAATCTACACCAACGGTCAGCCGTCCCTCCTCGGTGTCAACGCGGCCCTGATGAACGACCTGACCGGCGAGCGCAACGTCTACCTGGGCGGTCTTGCCATGGGCATGTCCCGGGAGCAGATCAAGGAGCGTTACCAGGGCATCGTCGACTTCTCCGGCATCAACGAGAAGGGCGACTTCATCACACTCCCCATGCGGACGTACTCCTCCGGCATGGCCGCCCGTCTGCGCTTCTCCATCGCCGCCGCCAAGGACCACGACGTGCTGCTGATCGACGAGGCGCTCGCCACCGGCGACCGGTCGTTCCAGCAGCGGTCCGAGGAACGCATCCGCGAGCTGCGCGAGCAGGCGGGTACCGTCTTCCTGGTCAGTCACAACAACAAGTCCATCCGGGACACCTGTGACCGGGTGCTGTGGCTGGAGCGCGGTGTACTCCGCATGGACGGCCCGACCGAGGAGGTCCTCGAGGCCTACGAGGCGTTCACGGGCGGTGCCGACAAGGCCAGGAGCGGGAGCGCCACCGGGCAGGCGAGCGCCCAGAAGAAGGCACCCGCAGGAGCGAAGTAGCATTTTCCTTCACCGAGACGCGGGACGAGAGCGGTTGTTCCCCTCTCGTACGTGTCTCTTACTATCTCGTATACGCCTTATTCATGTTGTTCATCAGCAGCAGTGCCGCCGTGGGCGACTGAAGAGCAGGGAGACCACGTGCAACCAGGGCTGAGCGTGATCGTTCACGGCCCCGAGACCCAAGGCCACCTGGGCGAGCTTCTCGACGCCCTCACGACCCAGCCTTTCGCCGAGGCCGAGGTGGTGATCGCGGCCGTCGGCGACTGGGCCCGGCAGGAGGCCGAGCGGCGTGCCGCGGACGACCCCCGAATGGTGGTGCTGCCGCTGCCCGAGGGCACGAGCGACGGCGCGGCCCGGGCCGCGGGCGCCGAGCGGGCCACCGGCCGCTGGCTGCACTTCGTGCACGCCAAGGACGGGCTGCCCGTGGGCGCCGTGCGCACGGTCGCGGACCGCGTCGCGGAGCTCGGGGACTCCGCGGACGTCCTGGTCGTGGACCACCTCCGCTCGACCTGGCAGACCTCCGGGGCACCCAGCGAGGACCACCGGTTCCTGGCCCGGGCGAGCCGCCGCGGCGTCCCGCTCGCCGACTTCCCGCAACTGCTGCGGCTCACTCCCGTGCTCGGCATTCGCGTGGTACGGGCTGATTTCTGGCGAAACCAGGACATCGCAGACATCGCAGACGATGACTTCCGTGACGACGAGGCGTACACCGCGCTCGCCGTGCTCCTGCACGCGGACCGGATCGCCGCCCTCGACCACGTCGCGTACGAGATCAGGGAACTGCGCGAGGAGAGCCTGCCGCCGGTGACCGCCGGCCAGCGGTACGCCGTGATAGAGCGCTATGAGCGGCTGCACCGCATCCTGGCCGACCAGGGCGCGC
This sequence comes from Streptomyces sp. Ru72, assembly GCF_002920635.1. Taxonomy (GTDB): domain Bacteria; phylum Actinomycetota; class Actinomycetes; order Streptomycetales; family Streptomycetaceae; genus Streptomyces. The sequence goes on from NZ_PQSR01000039.1 coordinate 28,459, forward strand.
CCCAGGGACCGCGCGCGGTGCTGTACGACGTCATGGTCCGCGACCTGCTGCGCACGTTCGCCCGCAGCAGGATGCCGGAGCAGGTCGCACGGGAGTTCTTCGCCCGCGCGTCCCGGGCCGCCGTGCACTGGCGGCCTGAGCACCACCAGCGCCCGGGCGGTTTCGAGGGCATCCGCCGCTCGCTCCTGGAAAAGAACGAGTACACCCGTTACCGCGCCTTCCAGGCGGCCAACCAGAAGCGGCGCGACGTGAAGTCGGTGGTGTCCACCGGCAAGCGCGAGGTGGGGGCGAAACTGCGCGACCACCGCTACCGGCGCGCCCTGAGCGAGCCCGTCGACCCCGACCTGGCCGTCTTCTCGGCGTACTGGGACCGGGGCGTGGCCTGCAACCCGGCCGCGATCGCCGCGAAGCTCACCGAGCTCGCCCCGCACATCCACCAGGTGTGGGTGGTCGCCCGCGCCAAGGCGGCGCTGCTGCCGCCGGGCACCGACCACATCATCGCGGGCACCCGCCGCTACTGGGACGTGATGGCACGTGCCAAGTACCTGGTGAACAACGTCAACTTCCCGAACCCGGTGGTCAAGCGCCCGGACGCGATCCACCTCCAGACCCATCACGGCACCCCGCTCAAGCGCATGGGCCTGGACCAGCTGGACTTCCCGGCCGCATCCAAGGGGCTCGACTTCGACGCGCTGCTGGCCCGTATCGACAAGTGGGACTACAGCCTCTCGTCCAACAGCCACTCCACTCGGATGTGGGAGCGTGCGTACCCGTCGCGGTACACGAAGCTGGACTACGGCTATCCGCGCAATGACGTCTTCTACTCGGCGACGGCCGAGGACATCCGCGCGATCCGCGAACGCCTGGGCATCGCCCCGGGCCGCCGGGCCATCCTGTACGCGCCCACCCACCGCGACTACGAGGCCGGGTGGACCCCGCGCCTCGACCTCGCCTCCCTCGCCGACCGGCTCGGCGAGGACACGGTCCTGCTGGTCCGCGGCCACTACTTCTACGGCGGCGCGGCCTCCCCGCTGACCGGCCTGCGCCGCTCGGGACGGGTGATCGACGTGTCGTCGTACGACCCCGTCGAGGACCTGTGCCTGGCGGCGGACGCGCTGGTCACGGACTACTCGTCCATCATGTTCGACTACGCCAACCTCAACCGTCCGATCGTGATCTACGCCGACGACTGGGAGACGTACGCGAAGACCCGCGGCGTCTACTTCGACCTGATGGCGGAGGCCCCGGGCCAGGTGGCGCGCACCCAGGAGCAACTGGCGGCCGTGTTCGAGACGGAGGCGTGGCGGGACGAGGCCGCGCGGAAGTCGCTGACCGCCTTCCGGCGCCGGTTCTGCGAGTTCGACGACGGGCGGGCCGCGGAACGGGTGGTGCGCCGGGTGTTCCTGGGCGAGAGCGAGGAGTCGCTGCCGCCGGTGATCCCCGTGGACGAACGCACCCCGGCCCCGACTCCTGAGGAGGCGAACGCGTGACGACGGCCGTGACCGCCGAGACCCCGACCCCCGATGTGACGATCACGGTCATCGTCTACAACGACGCGGAGCGCCTTCCGCGTGCGGTGGCGTCGCTGCTGCGGCAGACGCACACCAACATCGAGGTGATCATCAGCGACGACCACTCGACGGACGACACGCCGTCGGTGGCGCGGCGGCTGGCCGCCCAGGACGAGCGGGTGCGTTATCTGCGCCTGCCGGAGAACAGCGGCGGGTGCAGCGCACCGCGCAACCGGGCGCTGGAGATCGCCCGAGGGCCGTATCTGATGTTCCTCGACAGCGACGACGAACTGCCCGAGAACGCGGTCGAGTTGCTGCTGGCGGCACACCGCGAGCGGGAAGTCGACTTCGCGATGGGCGCGGTGGAGCGGGTCCGTGTCGACACCGGACGGCGCTCGACCTGGATGGCGCACCTCGTCGCCGAGCGGCGCACGGTGGAGGGCATCGACTCCGAGCCCGAACTGCTCTTCGAGCACCTGTCGACGAGCAAGATGTACCGGCGGGAGTTCCTGGACCGGCACCAGCTGCGCTTCCCCGAGGGGATCCACTACGAGGACCAGCTGTTCTCGGCGCAGGCGTACTGTCTGGCCCGGTCCTTCACGATCATCCCGGAGCCGGTGTACCGCTGGTACATAGCGCCGTTCGTGGCGGCCGAGGCGGCGTCGATCTCCAACCAGCGGCACAAGCTGTCGAACGTCAGCGACCGCATCTACGTGCAGACGCTGATCGACGAGTTCCTGAAGGAGAGCGGGCACGAGGGGCTGCGCGAGCACAAGGACTACAAGTTCCTCAAGCACGACTTCCGGATGTACGCCGGTGACCTGCCCTACCGCGACGAGGAGTGGCTGGCCGGTTTCGCGGACATCGTGACCCCGTATCTGGAGGGGCTCGCCGCCGACGCCTACGCCCGGCTGCCGCGTGTGGAGCGGGTGGTGCTCCAGCTCATCCGCGACCGGCGGCTGACGGAGGCGCAGGAGGCGGCGCGGGGGCTGGGCCACGGCGTGGCTCCCCGGACGACGTCCACGGACGACTCGGGGGCCGTGTACTGGGGTTCCCAGGTGCCGGCGTCGTCATGGGCGCGTCGGGAACTGGACGTCTCGGACTTGGAGTTGGAGTACCGGCCGTTCCCGAGCGCGCTGTTCCGGCACGAGATCACCTCGGTGGAGCCGGGCCCGGGCGCGTCGGTGAACCTGTCGATCCGCACCTACGATCCGGGGCTGCGGCTCCCCGTGGGCCCGCAGCGGGCGAGCATCGTGGTCGCGCCGGGGCGGCGCCGCCTGGTGACGGCGTTCCGCCTGGACCCGGTGCGGCCCGGTGTCTTCGAGGGCCGGGTGCGGGTCGACCTGGCGGCGGCGCAGCTGCCGGTCCAGGGATTCCAGGGCATCCGCCATCCGATGCTGCGCCTGGAGAACCAGGGCCTGTTCAACACGGGCGTGCTGCTGGCTCCGCTGACGTTCCCGGCACTGACGGCCACCCAGGTGGGCACGCTGCCGCACGAGGTGACCGTGGAGCCGGAGGGGCGCGGGGCGGGACGCCTGCAGGTGCGGTGGCGACCGGTGGGCGTCACGGCGAAGGTCGGTCCGGTGGTCCGGCGGGTCGCGGGTCCGCGGATGCGGCGGGCCGCGCGGCTGGTGCGGAGCGCGTTGCGGTAAGAGCACGGGGCGGCGGGGGCGAGCAGAGGTCTGTTCGCCCCCGCCGCCCTTGCCGTTCCCGTCACTGGGAGCCGCACTCCCAGATCCCGCTGTGGGGTCTTGCGACCGCGTACTCGAACGCCGGAGGGGCTGATTTTCAGCCCCTCCGGCGGTTTTTGGAGCGGGGTACGAGGGGCCGGCCCCAGAACGGGGTCTGCGACGGGCCCCGGCGGTGCGGGCGGAGGCCCGCGGGGGTACAGGGGACCCTAGTCCCCGCCAGAGCCCAAGGGCAGGGTCCCCCGAGGGGTACAAGGGACGTAGTCCCCGCCAGAGCCCAAGGGCAGGTCCCGCGAGGGGTACAGGGACGTAGTCCCCTCGAGGGCCCAAGGGCAGGGTCCCGCGAGGGGTACAGGGACGTAGTCCCCTCGAGGGCCCAAGGGCAGGGTCCCGCGAGAGGCGCAAGGGACCTAGTCCCCGCCAAAGCCCACAAGCAGAGCCCGGAGGACTGAAGGGGCGGAGCCCCTGGAGGGCGGGACAGGTAGGGGCGGCGGGGGCGGGGGGAACCCCCTAGCGTGCCACCACCTCGTACAGGACCTGGCCCCGAGGCCCCGAGGCCACCTTGCGCAGCGCCCCGTCCCCTGCCGGCAGCCCCCCGTCCGACCGGCGCTGGACAACCCACCGCACTCCGTACTTCCGCAGCACGTCCAGCCGCTCGGCCCGCGACGACCCGGCAGCGAAGTACGTCCGTACCGCCGCGTCCCTCCGCGCCTCGTCCGGCAGGAAGAAGTCCGGATAGCCGGGCGCCACCGTGTACGCCCCGTACGCCGGGATCTGCCGTGCGGGGTTCGTCTTGGCCATCACCACGTCCCCGTACCGCACCCACGGCGTGATCCAGTGGTACCCCACCCACGGGTCGCGGTACTTCTCCGCGACCACCTCGGGCAGCGCGCTCCGCCCCGTCACGTACCCGACCGTCTGGATCTGCGTCCACGCCCCCACGGCCAGCGCCGCGGCCAGCACCCCGGCCGCCACGTTCCGCAGTGCGCCCCGCGCCGCCCCGGCCACCTCCACGGCCGCCGCCAGCTGCGCCGGGATCAGCACCGCCGGCAGCGCCCGTCCCCAGGAGTAGTGCCCCGTCAGGCCGCCCAGGCCGAACAGCAGCACGCCCAGCGCGAAGAACAGGACCAGGGGGTCCAGACGATCCCGCCGCGCCCGTACCCCGAGCGCCACCACCCCGAGCAGCACCAGGCAGAACCGCGGGAACAGCTGGTCGTACAGCGGGCGGTGGATCTCCTCCAGACCGCCCACCCCGAACAGTGCGAAGAAGTCGTAGTACGGCCAGAGCGCGAGGATCACGGCCCCCAGGACGAGCCCGGCGCCAAGGCGCAGCCAGGTCCTGAGTCCGGCCCGCGCCCCGACCACCGTCGCCAGCGCGCCCAGCGTCGCGACCACCCCGGTGAACTGGTGGCTGAGCAGGACCACCGCCCACAGCGCACCGAGGCCGAGGAACGCCACCCAGCCGCCCTCGCTCTTCAGCGTCCGCGCGAGCAGCGCCCAGAAGTGGAAGGTCAGCCCCAGCGCGAACACGCTCGGATACGCCACTGTCAGCGCCAGCGAGTTCAGCCCGATGAAGCCGCTCCAGTTGAACACCTGGGTGCCCCACAGGAACACCAGGCTCAGCAGGGCGAGCGGCGGCGCGAGGCGGTGCGGACTCAGCGTGCGGACGTACCGCCACACACCCGTCACCAGCAGCGTCAGACTGATCAGCGCACCGATGCGCAGGACCACCCAGACGGACAGCCCGGTCACCCGTGCCACGACGCCGAGGAAGAGCATCCACGGCGAGTAGTACGGGCTCGGCGTGTTCTCGTCGACCAGGGGGTTGCCGGGGTCCAGCAGCCGGTGCCGCAGCCGCTCCACGGTCGCCGCGTGCATGCCGAGGTCGCCGACCCACGGCAGCCGCACGATGACGAGCAGCATCAGCACCACGAGCAGTGCCACCACGGCCCACAGCGCCGCGCCGACCGCGCCGTGCGGGGTCCGCACGGCCGCGAGCGGGCGCTGGAGCCGCTTCCCTCCGGACCGGCCGCGAGCCTCGTCGGTCCCCCCGGTCCCCTCTGCTGCGATGCTCATCGCGCTCCGGTGCCCTGCTTCCCGTGCTGGAACACCCACGTCCGGTACACCAGGAAGCGGAACGCCGACGCCAGCACGATCGACAGCGCCTTGGCCACGTTGGAGGTGATCGGCCCGTCCATGCCGAGGCCGTGGTAGCCGATGTAGAAGAGAACGCTCTCCATCGCCACGCCGATCCCGCTGAAGACGAAGAACAGCACGATCTGCTGCCGGGTGCGCGAGGCACGGTCGCGGTAGGCGAAGAAGCGGAAGCCCAGGTAGTTGGTGCCCATGGCGATGACGCTGGCGAGCACGGTCGCCGTCATCGGGGCCCACGACAGGCCGTGCAGGAGGGCGTTGAAGACGAGGATGTTGACCGCGACACCGCTGCCGCCGACGACCCCGAACTTGATCACCTCGACCGCCAGCCGCCGGACCCGGGCAAGCACCGGGACGGGGGCGGGTTGGACGCTCGCGGCAACCGGGCGAGCGACCTGGGGCCGCTGCTCGGTGAGGTTCAAAGACACGGGTGGGGGTCCTCCAACTCGTCCGACGATCACGCCAAACCTGTTCCGCACGTCCCGTCTCACAGGGACGAGCAGAACGAAGGGCTGGGCTCCCCCAGGTCTTGGCAAGAAAGCGTCAGACTACGTTAGCCGATGAGCGACCGCGGGCATGATGCGGGGATACGCACACGGAGGCACCCCCCTCACCGAGGGGCGCCCCCGTCGTCGTACCGGTCCTAGCTGTGCGTCCTCAGCAGGGTCCGCATCGTGCGCATCGCCACCGAGAGGTTCGCGAGGTCGAACGAGTCCGAGTTCGAGATCTCGTCGAGCGTCGTACGCGCCCGCGACAGGATCGCCGCGTTCTTCTCCTCCCACGCCTTGAAGCGCTGCTCCGGCGTCGACGTGCCGTTGCCTGCCGCCAGGACCTCGGCCGTCAGGGCGGCGTGGGCCGCGTACAGGTCCTCGCGGATCGCGGCGCGGGCCATCGACTGCCACCGGTCGGCGCGCGGCAGTTCGATGATGCGGTCCATGAGCTGGGTGATCCTGAGCCGGTCGGCGAGGTCGTAGTAGACCTCGGCGACGTCCATCGGATCCTTGCCCATGCGGTCGGCCACCGAGACGATGTCGAGCGCCGGGAAGGCGGAGGAGAACCCGGCCACGCGCGTGGCGAGCTCGTCCGGCACGCCGGCGCCCGTCAGCTCGTCGTAGATCTTCTGCCACCACTCCAGGTCCGCGCCGCGCACCAGCTTCGGCAGCTCGCTCCAGACCTGCTCGACGCGCTCGGCGAAGAACGCGACGGTCTCGCCGAGCTGCAGCGGCTGCGGCCGGTTGTTGAGCAGCCAGCGCGTGCCGCGCTCGACCAGCCGGCGGGAGTGCAGCCGGATGCGGGTCTGCACGGCGGCGTCGACCTTGTTGTCCAGGGCCTCCACCGCGTCCCACACGGGGGCGGAGCGGAAGATCGCGCGGGCCGCGGTCTGCGCCCGGACGATCTCCTCCAGCGAGGCGCCGGTCTCCTCGCGCAGGCGGTGCAGGTAGGTCGTACCGCCCGTGTTGACCGTGTCGTTGACCAGGACGGTCGTCACGATCTCGCGGCGCAGTGCGTGGCCGTCGATCTGTTCGGGGAACTTCTCGCGCAGCGCGGTCGGGAAGTACGCGTGCAGCAGGCTGCGCAGGTACGGGTCGTCGGGCAGCTGCGTGTCCAGCAGCTCCCGGGCAACGGTGATCTTCGTGTACGCCAGCAGGACGGCCGTCTCCGGGCCCGTCAGGCCCGCTCCGGCGGTGAGCCGCTCGCGGATCTGCCGGTCGGTGGGCAGGAACTCCAGCGCCCGGTCGAGGTGGCCCTCGCGCACCAGGTAGCGGATGAACCGCTGCTGGGCGTGCAGCATGTCCTTCGACTGGAACAGGGCGTTGGCGATCGCCACGTTCTGCGCGTAGTTGTTGCGCAGCACCAGGGCGCCGACCTCGTCGGTCATCTCGGCGAGCAGCTGGTTGCGCTGCTTGACGGTCAGGTCGCCGTTGGCCACGACCGAGTTGAGCAGGATCTTGATGTTCACCTCGTGGTCGGAGGTGTCCACGCCCGCGCTGTTGTCGATCGCGTCGGTGTTGATCCTGCCGCCGTGCTGGGCGAACTCGATCCGGCCGAGCTGGGTCAGGCCCAGGTTGCCGCCCTCGCCGACGACCTTGACGCGCAGGTCATTGCCGTCCACGCGGATCGCGTCGTTGGCCTTGTCGCCGACGTCCGCGTTCGACTCCGTGGAGGCCTTGACGTAGGTGCCGATGCCGCCGTTCCACAGCAGGTCGACCGGTGCCTTGAGGATCGCCCGCATCAGGTCGGCCGGGGTCATCTTGGTGACCTTGCCCTCGATGCCCAGCGCCTCACGGATGTGCGCGTTGATCTGGATCGCCTTGGCCGTGCGCGGGAACACACCGCCGCCTGCCGACAGCAGCTCGGTGTCGTAGTCCGCCCAGGACGAGCGCGGCAGCTCGAACAGGCGGCGGCGCTCGGCGTAGGAGGTCGCCGCGTCCGGGTTCGGGTCGATGAAGATGTGCCGGTGGTCGAAGGCCGCGACCAGGCGGATGTGCTCGCTCAGCAGCATGCCGTTGCCGAAGACGTCTCCGGACATGTCACCGATGCCGACGACCGTGAAGTCCTCGGACTGGGTGTCCAGGTCCAGCTCCCGGAAGTGCCGCTTCACGGACTCCCAGGCGCCGCGGGCGGTGATGCCCATCTTCTTGTGGTCGTAGCCCGCCGAGCCGCCGGAGGCGAAGGCGTCACCGAGCCAGAAGTTGTACTTCTCGGCGACCTCGTTGGCGATGTCCGAGAACGTCGCGGTGCCCTTGTCGGCCGCGACCACCAGGTAGGTGTCGTCGCCGTCGTGCCGCACCACGTCCACCGGCGGCACGACCTCGCCGGCCACCATGTTGTCGGTGATGTCGAGCAGCGCGGAGATGAACGTGCGGTAGCTGCGGATGCCCTCCGCGAGCCAGGCGTCACGGTCCTTGGCCGGGTCCGGCAGCTGCTTGGCGACGAACCCGCCCTTGGCGCCGACCGGCACGATGACGGTGTTCTTCACCATCTGCGCCTTGACCAGGCCGAGGATCTCGGTGCGGAAGTCCTCGCGCCGGTCGGACCAGCGCAGGCCACCACGCGCGACCTTGCCGAAGCGCAGGTGCACGCCCTCGACGCGCGGCGAGTACACCCAGATCTCGTAGGCCGGGCGCGGCGCCGGCAGGTCCGGGATGGCCTGCGGGTCGAACTTCATGGAGACGTAGTCGTGCGGCTTGCCGCCGTGCGCCTCCTGGAAGAAGTTGGTGCGCAGCGTCGCCTTGATGACGGTGAGGAAGGAGCGCAGGATCCGGTCCTCGTCCAGCGAGGCGACCTGGTCGAGGGCGGCGTCCAGCTCCTCCAGCAGGGCGTCCGTGAGCTCCAGGCCGGCCCGCTGCCGCCCCGGAGACATCCGCGCCTCGAAGAGGGAGACCAGCAGCCGGGTGGTGTGGACGTTGTTGCGGAGGGTGTCCTCCATGTAGTCCTGGCTGAAGGTCGAACCGGCCTGGCGCAGGTACTTGGCGTAGGCGCGCAGCACCATGGCCTGCCGCCAGGTGAGGCCGGCGCTCAGGACGAGCGCGTTGAACCCGTCGTTCTCCGCCTGCCCGGTCCACACCGCGGCGAACGCGTCCTGGAACCGCTCGCGGCCGTCGTCCCCGAGGTAGTCGCCGTTGCCGGCCACCTCCTTGGGCAGCCGGAGACCGAAGTCGTAGATCCACGCGGTCGTACGGTCCTGGCAGCGCAGCTCGTACGGCCGCTCGTCGATGACCTCGACGCCGATCCGCTGGAGCACCGGCAGCACGGCGGACAGGGAGACGGACCCGCCCTTGCGGTAGATCTTGAAGCGGCGCTCGCCGGGGCCGGTGCCCACGGGCTCGTACAGGCTGAGGGCGAAGTCCTTGCCGCCCTCCTCGTCGGTGAGCTGTTCGAGGTGGACGAGGTCGGCGACCGCGGCGCGCGGGGTGTGGTCGGCCTTGTAGCCCTCGGGAAAGGCGTTCGTGTAGCGGCGCTGGAGCTCCGCGGCGCGCTCCTCGCCGAGCTCGGCGGTCAGCGCCTCGCTGAAGGCGTCGGTCCAGGAGCGGGCGGCCTCCACCAGGCGGGCCTCGATGCGCTCCTTGTCGGCGTCGGACAGCTCCGGCAGCTCGGTGCCCTGCGGGACCCGGACCACGAAGTGCAACCTCGACAGGATCGACTCGGTGTTCCAGGCGGTGAAGTCGACGCTGGTGCCGCCCAGCTCCTCCTTCAGGATGTCGATGATGCGCAGCCGGACGCCCGTGGTGTAGCGGTCCCGCGGCAGGTAGACGAGGGCCGAGTAGTAGCGCCCGTACTCGTCCTGGCGCAGGTAGAGCCTGAGGCGGCGGCGCTCCTGGAGGTAGAGGACGGAGGTGACGATGGAGCGCAGCTCGTCGGCCGGGGTCTGGAACAGCTCGTCGCGCGGGTAGGTCTCCATGATCTGGAGCAGGTCCCGGCCGTCGTGGCTGTTGGGCGAGAACCCGGCGCCCTTGAGCACCTCGTCGACCTTGCGCCGGATGACCGGCACGCGCAGCACGGACTCGGTGTAGGCGGCGGAGGAGAACAGGCCGAGGAAGCGGCGCTCGCCGACGACGTTGCCGTTCTCGTCGAACTTCTTCACGCCGACGTAGTCGAGGTACGAAGGCCGGTGCACGGTGGCGCGGCTGTTGGCCTTGGTGAGGACCAGCAGCTTGTGCTCGCGCGCCTTGGCGCGGGCGTCGGCGGGCAGGCGCTCGAAGGACGGGCTGACCGGGTGCTGGTCCTCGCCCGCGTGGTGGGGGTCCGATCGCAGTATGCCGAGCCCGGTGCCGGGGACGGCGGCCAGCGTGTCGTCGTCGCGCAGCTGGTACTCGCGGTAGCCGAGGAAGGTGAAGTGGTCGGCGGACAGCCACCGCAGCAGCTCGCCGGCCTCCTCGATCTGCGCCTGCGGAAGGTCGTCGGGGACGGGCTCCTTCTGGAGGCTCTCGGCGATGCGCAGCGCGCAGTCGCGCATCTTCTCCCAGTCCTCGACCGCCTCGCGGACGTCGGACAGGACGCGCAGCAGGTCGGAGGTGATCTGCTTGAGGTCGGAGCGGTCGGTCTCGCGGTCGATCTCGACGTGGATCCAGGACTCGACGTGCGCGTCGTGCGGCAGCTCTGTCCCGGGGGCGTCGGGCAGCACCTCGATGAGCTTGCCCGTCAGGTCGCGGCGGACGACGAACTGCGGGTGGATCACGACGTGGATGCCGCGGCCCTGGCGGGACAGCTCGTTCGTCACGGAGTCGACGAGGAACGGCATGTCGTCGGTGACGACCTCGACGACGGAGTGGCTGCAGGTCCAGCCGTTCTCCTCGACGGTCGGGGTGTGCACGCGCACGTTCGCCGTGCCCTGCGGACGCGTCTCGGCCAGCCGGTAGTGCGAGAAGGCGGCGCCGAAGACGTCCACCGGGTCGCGGTCGGTCAGGTCTTCGGGGGCGGTGTGCAGGTAGTAGCGCTGGAGGAACGCGAGCACGGTCTCCCGGTCCGGGGTGCCCTCGTCCGTCGTCCCGGTCGGTAGGCGCCCCCCGACCGGGCTGTTCTCAGCTACCCGGGCGGCCCTCTCGAGCAGCTCGGCCTTGGCTTCGTCCAGCTTGGTCTGCATTGTCCTCTGGCTCCTGTCGCGCGCCGTTGCGTGACGTAGAAGGAAGTACGGTCTCTTCTCCGACGTAACGCCGCGACGCGGGGTGTCCGGTCTGCTTCGACGCTATGCCGCATGGAGAGAAGTGCGGGGTGTTATCGGCCATATCCGGCGCCCGCAGCGACTGTGACGCTGTTCTCGGCGCGCTCGGCGCCTTCCGCGTCCCCGGCGCCCCGGTTGCCCCGGCAGGCGCCTGCGGCGCCCTGTCCGACCGGCCCCGCCTGTGAAGACCAGCGACCGCCGCCCGGTCACGGAGGTGGTCCGTGCTCACCGGGCGCAGGGCAGGGACGGCGACGTCCCCGCGAGCTATCGCGCTGATCACGCCACAAGGCTATCGCTCCCCGTGGGGGGCACGTCATGAGCCGTATGTGTACAAAACAGGGGGTGCAACTTTGACGTTCTGCACAGGGGCATCGAGGGCGATGCCGTGCAGGGCGCACGGTGCGAGCATGGCTGTACGGGCTGTGTGAGCCGCCAGGAGGCGGTGCCGGGCAGTGCGCGGCCCCTTGGCAAGCGCCTGCGGCCGAGGCACGTTGCCAGAAGCAACCCGACGCAGCCGTCCGCACCAACGAGGGGAGCGCGGCCACCATGACGCAGAAGGTCCTGATCGTCACCGGCGACGCGGCGGAATCACTGGAGGTCCTCTACCCGTACCAGCGCCTGCGGGAGGAGGGCTACGAGGTCCACATCGCGGCCCCGACCCGCAAGCAGCTCCGCTTCGTCGTCCATGACTTCGAACCCGGCTTCGACACCTACACCGAGAAACCCGGCTACAGCTGGCCCGCCGACCTCGCCTTCTCCGAGGTCGACCCCGGGGACTACGTCGCCGTCGTGATCCCCGGCGGGCGCGCCCCGGAATACCTGCGCAACGACCCCGAACTCCGCAAGATCCTCAAGTCGTTCTTCGACACGGACAAGCCCGTCGCCCAGATCTGCCACGGTCCCCTGCTCACCGCGGCGGTGGACGCCCTGCGCGGACGGCGCGTCACCGCCTATCCGGCCCTGGAACTGGACATGCAGGCGGCCGGGGCCGACTTCCAGGACACCGAGGCGGTCGTCGACGGCACGCTCGTCTCGTCCCGGGCCTGGCCCGACCACTCCGCCTGGATGCGGGAGTTCCTGACCGTCCTGCGCGCCAAGGCGCCGGTGACCTGAGCCCGCCACCCGGGTGCGGCGCCCGCCGGGCGCCGCACCCTTCCGCCGATGGGCCGCCCGCGGCACTGACGGCGAAGCGCTCGGACACGCCTCAGGCCGCCAGGCGCTCCGCCTCCGCGACCGCCTCCTGAAGCGTGTCCACCACCGGCACGCCGACCTCCTCGAGGCTGGCGCGGCTGTGGGAGCCCCCGGTGTACAGCACGGCCCGTGCCCCGACGTGGCGGGCGGCGACCGCGTCGTCCGCGGCGTCCCCGATCACCACCGTGCGCGCCGGGTCCACGCCGTGGAGCATCCGTATGTGGCGGACCATGTGCTCCGCCTTGCTGCCGCCGGACGGCCCGGTGCGTCCCTGCACCCGCACGAAGTGCGCCTCGATCCCGAGCGCCCGCACCATCGGGACCAGTTCCTCGTGCCCGTACATGCTCAGCAGCGACTGGCTGCGGCCCGCCGACCGCCATCCCGTCAGCAGCTCCACCGCGCCCTCGGTGAGCCCGCAGCGGACGCGGTGCTCCGCGTAGTACCGGTGGAAGACCTCGTCCATCAGCTGCCACTCGGTGTCCGTCGGCAGCCGCCCCATCAGCCGCTCGTAGAACCTCGGGACCGGCACGCAGTACAGCGCCCGGTACTGCTCCAGCGTGATCGGTTCCAGCCCCAGCTCGGCGAACGCCGCGTTCGTCGCCCCGATGATCGCGTCATTGTCGTGGAACAGCGTCCCGTTCCAGTCCCACACAATGTGCGCGCTTCCGTACGTCCCCATGCCATGAAACGTACCCGGCGGCACCGACAATCACCGGTGCGCGCCCCGGCGGCCGGGAGAACGCCGGTCAGTGCGTGGAGCCGAGCAGGTTCGGGATCTCCTGCGTGGCGTACCAGAGCAGTTCGTGGTCCTCGGCGCCGTCCACGACGAACTGCGCGTCGTCGTCCCCGCGGTCGGCAGCCGCGAGCGCCTGGGCCGCCGCGGTCACGTCCTCCTCCGCGTCGGACGCGTCGACGTGCACCGCGGCCGCCTTGGCCAGCGCCACGGGGCCGGTGACACGCACCTCGCCCAGAGCCGACGGGTCGAGTCCGCGGTCGGGATCGGTGGTCGCCGCGCCGTCGGGGACGTCGACAGCGACCACGACCCGTCGCCGCGGCGTCTCCGCGTCGGCCGCCAGCAGGCGCAGCGAGGCGAGCGCGGCCCGGCTCAGCGCCGCGTACTCCAGTTCCTCGATGTCGTCGGAGAGGTACCACTCGCGCAACGCGGGTGTGACTGCGTACGCGACGACCTGACCGGCGCCCAGCTCGCCCGTCTTGTACGCCTCGGCGAGACCGGAGAGGGTCAGGGGGACGTAGACGCGCATGGCGAGCCGCTTTCGTAGTCGGTCAGGGGTCACCTCAGGATACGTGCGGGCGTCCCCCTTCGGGTCCCGCCCGCACCCCTGGGCGGCGTCAACCGGGGCGGGCACGGATCACCCTGTGAACCGGGCCGTCGCCGGTAATTGGGCCCGCGTCTCACCCTGATAGGTGAACTCTCCGGTCCGCCCCGCAGGCTCCCGGCTTCGTTGCGGGGCGGTCGCCCGACCCGTACAAGATCCCCAAGAGGTTACCGACCGGTACTCACCGGCCTCGCGAAACGGGGATCCGCCATGCACAAGGTGATGACCAGGAACCAGGCGATGACCAGGACGAAGCCCGCCCCGGGCGCCCGCCCGCCGGTCCGCCACGACACGCGCCGCCCGGGCAGCACGCCGCGTCGCGCGGAACCGGGCCAGGGCCCGTCGCGGACGAGGACGCTCCAGCGGCCGTCCGCCACGGCGGCGGGTGCCGTGCCGAGGCATGGCACGCCGGCAGGCGCCCTGCCGACGGGTGCCACGCCGGCGAGTGCCACGTTGGCGAGTGCCACGTCGGGCAGTGGCTCGGCTATTGCCGTGTCGCCGCCCGAGCAGGCCGCCCAGGGGCCGCTCAGGCCCGCGCCGCACGTCCGCCCCACCGACGTCTTCGCCGACCGCCTGCTGTCCGTGCTGAGCGGTCAGCGGCCCGTGCACAGCATGCTCCGGCACACCGTCGGCCGGGCCTACGACGACCTGGCCCGGCTCGCCGAACGCGGCCCCCTCCGCACCCGCGGCACCCGCCCGGTCGTCCGCGACATCGGCTACTACGTCCCGCGCCCCGGGGCCATCGAGGCATTCGCCCGTATCGGCGCGGGCGACCAGCTCCGCGCGATGGCGTTCCGCCTGGAATGCGGCCGGGACCACCGCTGGCGCTGTACGGCGGTGGAACTGGGCGGACCGCGTGCACCGCACGGGGACGACGTGTGAGGCGGGAACAACCGTGCCGTAGGAACAGTGAGGGGCCGCGCACCCTCGGGTGCCCGGCCCCTCACCACGCGACGCTGTTACTTCTTGCGGCGCCGCCCGCCCTTGGCCTGCTTGCGGCGCTCGGCACGGGTCAGGCCGTCCGCCTCCGAGCGGATCGGCTCGCCGTCACTGGAGAAGTCACCCTCGACGATCCCGCCCTCACCGTCCACGGTCGGCGCGGAGAAGTGCAGCCGCTCGTGGCGCTGCGGGGCCTCCAGGCCCTTGGCGCGGATCTCCGGGCGGGCCGCCTGGGCCGCCACGGCCTCCTCCTTCTCCAGGGAAGGCTGGGCGTCCTCGACGGGAACCTCCTCGACCTGCTGCTCGACCTGCACCTCCAGGTTGAACAGGTAGCCGACGGACTCCTCCTTGATGCCCTCCATCATGGCCTGGAACATGTCGAAGCCCTCACGCTGGTACTCGACCAGCGGGTCCTTCTGCGCCATGGCGCGCAGGCCGATGCCCTCCTGGAGATAGTCCATCTCGTAGAGGTGCTCGCGCCACTTGCGGTCCAGCACCGACAGCACGACCCGGCGCTCCAGCTCACGCATGATCTCGGAGCCGAGCTGGGCCTCGCGCTGCTCGTACTGCTCGTGGATGTCGTCCTTGATGGACTCGGCGATGAACTCGGCGGTGAGACCGGCACGGTCGCCGGCCGCCTCCTCCAGTTCCTCGATGGTGACCTTCACCGGGTAGAGCTGCTTGAAGGCGCCCCACAGCCGGTCCAGGTCCCAGTCCTCCGGGAAGCCCTCCTCGGTCTCCGCGGCGACGTACGCGTCGATCGTGTCGTCCATGAAGTGCTGGATCTGCTCGTGCAGGTCCTCGCCCTCCAGGACGCGGCGCCGCTCGCCGTAGATGACCTCGCGCTGCCGGTTGAGGACCTCGTCGTACTTGAGGACGTTCTTCCGGGTCTCGAAGTTCTGCTGCTCGACCTGGGACTGGGCGGAGGCGATCGCGCGCGTGACCATCTTGTTCTCGATCGGCACGTCGTCCGGGACGTTCGCCATCGACATCACGCGCTCGACCATCTGGGCCTTGAACAGGCGCATCAGGTCGTCGCCCAGCGAGAGGTAGAACCGGGACTCGCCGGGGTCACCCTGACGGCCGGAGCGACCGCGCAGCTGGTTGTCGATGCGGCGGGACTCGTGGCGCTCCGTGCCGAGGACGTAGAGGCCGCCGAGGGCCTCGACCTCCTCCTTCTCGGCCTTGACCGCCTGCTCGGCCTTCTCCAGGGCGGCGGGCAGGGCCGCGGCCCACTCCTCGATGTGCTCCTCGGGGTCGAGCCCGCGCTGGCGCAGCTCGGCCTCGGCGAGGTCCTCGGGGTTGCCGCCGAGCTTGATGTCGGTACCACGGCCGGCCATGTTCGTCGCGACCGTCACGGCGCCCTTGCGGCCGGCCTGGGCGACGATCGCCGCCTCGCGCTCGTGGTGCTTGGCGTTCAGCACCTCGTGCTGGATGCCGCGCTTGCTGAGCTGCTGCGACAGGTACTCGGACTTCTCGACCGAGGTGGTGCCCACCAGGATGGGCTGGCCCTTCTCGTGCTTCTCGGCGATGTCGTCGACGACCGCCTCGAACTTGGCGACCTCGGTGCGGTAGATCAGGTCCGACTGGTCCTTGCGGATCATCGGCTTGTTGGTCGGGATCGGGACGACGCCGAGCTTGTAGATCTGGTGGAACTCGGCGGCCTCGGTCATCGCCGTACCGGTCATGCCGGAGAGCTTCTTGTAGAGGCGGAAGAAGTTCTGCAGGGTGATCGTGGCGAGCGTCTGGTTCTCGTCCTTGATGTCCACCCCTTCCTTGGCCTCGATCGCCTGGTGCATGCCCTCGTTGTAACGGCGGCCGGCGAGGATGCGGCCCGTGTGCTCGTCGACGATCATGACCTCGCCGTCGATGACGACGTAGTCCTTGTCGCGCTTGAAGAGCTCCTTGGCCTTGATCGCGTTGTTCAGGTAGCCCACCAGCGGGGTGTTCACCGACTCGTAGAGGTTGTCGATGCCCAGCCAGTCCTCGACCTTGCTGACGCCGGACTCGTGGATGGCGACCGTGCGCTTCTTCTCGTCGACGTCGTAGTCGCCGGTCTCCTCGATGCCCTTGAGCGGGTTGCCCGCCTCGCCCTTCTTCAGGCGCGTGACCAGCTTGGCGAAGTCGCCGTACCACTTGGTGGCCTGGTCGGCCGGGCCGGAGATGATCAGCGGTGTACGGGCCTCGTCGACCAGGATGGAGTCCACCTCGTCGACGATCGCGAAGTTGTGCCCGCGCTGGACGAGCTCGTCCTTCGACCACGCCATGTTGTCGCGGAGGTAGTCGAAGCCGAACTCGTTGTTCGTGCCGTAGGTGATGTCGCACGCGTACTGCTCGCGGCGCTCGGCCGGGGTCATGTTGGCGAGGATGCAGCCCACGGACAGACCCAGGAACTTGTGGACGCGGCCCATCATCTCGGAGTCGCGCTCGGCCAGGTAGTCGTTGACCGTGACGATGTGGACGCCGTCTCCGGAGATGGCGTTGAGATACGCGGGGAGCGTGCCGACCAGGGTCTTGCCCTCACCGGTCTTCATCTCGGCCACATAGCCCATGTGCAGGGCGGCGCCGCCCATCATCTGCACGTCGTAGTGCCGCTGGCCGAGGACGCGCTTGGCGGCTTCACGCACGGTGGCGAAGGCCTCGGGAAGCAGGTCGTCGAGGCTCTCGCCGTCGGCGTACCGCTGCTTGTACTCATCGGTGAGGGCCCGCAGCTCGGCGTCGGAGAGGTCGACGAAGTCCTCTTCGATGGAGTTGACCTGGTCCGCGATGCGGTGCAGCTTGCGCAGGATCTTGCCTTCGCCTGCACGCATGATCTTCGAGAGGACGGACACGGGGGTTTGTCTCCTTGCCGGTCGGGCCTGGGACGGTCGGTTAAATGACAGCTTGAGCAACGGCCATCGTAAGCGAGGACCCCGCCGCGCCGGGAGGTCTGCCACCGACAGCCACTAGGACAACGGACGGGCGTGGCGGAAGGTGCCGCGTCCGTGCCACGAAAAGTAACCGCGCAGTCACGAGGTGACGAGGCAGGCGCGGACGACGGCGTGGCGGGTGCCACGGGGCGCGCGGCGGACCGGCAGCAGCGGCGACCGCGGCCAGGCCTGACACGGAAAAATCATGGCGACCGGGCGGGGGCCCTAGCAGAATCAAGCGATGGACCCCGTCACCCTGACCACCGAACGCCTCCTGCTGCGCACCGTGGGCACCCAGGACACCGACGCGGTGTACGCGGCAGCCCAGGACCCCGACATCCAGCGCTGGACCACGATCCCGTCTCCGTATCTGCGTGAACACGCGGAGCTGTTCGTCGAGCAGATCGCACCGGACGGCTGGAGGGACGCCTCCATGTTCACGTTCGGCGTCTTCCTTCCGTCCGGGGAACTGGTGGGCATGCTCGGTCTGACGATGCGCTCGCTGGGCGTCGCCGAGGTCGGCTTCTGGGCGACGAAGGAGCACCGGGGCAACGGCTACATCACCGAAGCCACGCTCCGCGCTGCGCACTGGGCTTTCACCCACCTGTCGGTCGACCGCGTGGAGTGGCGCGCCGAGGTCGGCAACGCGGGCTCGCGGGCGGTCGCGGAGCGCGCGGGCTTCACCATCGAAGGGGTGCTGCGGTCCGCGATCAACAACAAGGGGGTGCGCCGGGACTGCTGGGTCGGCTCCCTGCTGCCCTCGGACCTGGACCTGCCGTCGTCGGCGGCGTACCTGCCGGCGCGGACACCGGCGCCGTAGGCGCGGGCTCTCACAGCTCGTCCCGCGTTGTCAGTGCCGCCCCCTACGGTGTGACCATGCCGAGTCTCCCCCGCCCCACCATGGAACTGACCGCCGACGAAGCCCGCCGTATCGCCCTGCGGGCACAGGGCTTCCTCGGTGCTCCCGACCGCAGGGCCGGTGTGCGTGGCCTGCTGCGCCGGCTCGGCGCCGTCCAGCTCGACACCATTTCGGTCCTGGCCCGCTCACACGAACTCATTCCGTACGCCCGCCTCGGAGCCATAGGCCGCAAGGCGGTCGACTCGGCGTACTGGACACGTTCGTCCGACGGCCGGTCCACGGCCGGCCCGCACGCGTTCGAGTACTGGTCGCACGCCGCCTGTGTCCTGCCCATCGAGGAGTGGCCCCACTTCGCCTTCCGCCGCCGCGCCTACCGCTCCCGCCCGCACTGGAGCCACACCCTGCCCGACGGTGCCTACGACCAGGTCATCAAGCAACTGCGCACCGAAGGCCCCCTGACGGCCACGGATCTGGGCGGTGCGAAGAAGACCAGCGAGTGGTGGGACTGGTCCGGCACGAAGGTCGCGGTGGAGCGCGCGCTGATGTACGGGGAGGTGGTGTGCGTCGAGCGCCGCGGCTGGAAGCGGGTGTACGACCTGGCCGAGCGCGCCGTGCCCGAGGCGCTGCTGCACGACGAGCTGGACGACGCCGAGTGCCTGCGCCGCCTCGTCTCCCTGGCCGGCCGCTCCCTGGGCGTGGGCACGCGCGCGGACATCGCGGACTACCACCGTCTCAAGGGCGAGCAGGTCGATGCCGTGATCGCGGACTCGGGCCTGGTCCCGGTGACGGTCGAGGGCTGGGGCAATCCCGCCTGGGCGGATCCGGAGGCGCTGCGGACCCCGCCGCGCGGCCGCCACCGGACGACACTGCTGTCGCCGTTCGACTCGCTGATCTGGGAGCGGGCGCGCACGGAGCGGATCTTCGGCTTCACCCACCGCCTGGAGGCGTACGTCCCCAAGCAGAAGCGGGTGTACGGCTACTTCGCGATGCCGGTCCTCGCCGGCGGCCGGCTGGTCGGCCGGGTGGACCCCGCACGCGAGGGCCGCACGCTGGTCGCCCGGCAGGTCACGCTGGACGGTGCGAAGGCGGTCCCGTCGGTGGCCCAGGCGCTGCTGGAGGCGGCGAGCTGGGTGGACTGCACCGACGTCCGTGTGGAGCGATTGGACGCCCCCGAACTGCGCGAGCCGCTCGTCCGGGAGCTGGCTCGTGCCCTGGGCTGATCCCTGGCTCGTCCGGACCCGCTAGCGGATCTCGAGGATCTTCTCCCGCATCGCGTAGACCACGGCCTCCATCCTGGAGTGCAGCTGCAGCTTCTCCAGGATGTTGCGCACGTGGTTCTTCACGGTGTTCTCGGAGATGAACAGCTCCTTGGCGATGTCCCGGTTGTTCATTCCGGTGGCGACGAGCTTGAGGACCTCCAGCTCCCGGTCGGTGAGCCTCGGCGCCGGGACCAGTCGGCGTTCGTCGGTCTTCTGGATCATCGACTTGAACTCGGTGAGGAGCTTCGACGCCATGGAGGGGCTGATCTGCGACTGACCGTCGGCGACCGCGCGAATGGCGGTGGCCACCTCGTCGGTGGAGATCTCCTTGAGGAGGTAACCCGTGGCGCCCGCCTTGATCGCTTCGTAGAGATCGGCCTCTTCGTCGCTGATCGTCAGCATGATGATCTTTGCGCTGGGCGCCACCTCCTTGATGGAGGTGCATGCCTCGATGCCACCCCGCTTGGGCATCCGCACGTCCATCAGCACGATGTCCGGCAGCAGGTCGGCCGCCTTGTCGACCGCTTCCGCGCCGTCCCCGGCCTCGCCGACGACCTGGATGTCCTCCTCGGCCGCCAGCACGATCTCCAGGCCGCGGCGGAAGAGGGCGTGGTCGTCCACGACGAGAACGCGGATCGGCTCCTTCTGTGCGGGGCCCGTCTCCGGGACCGTGCCGGCCACGCCGTCGCCGGCGTCCTCGTCCTGCGTCGGTCCGAAGCTGTCCGCCATGTTCCTCCCCCTGAAGGCTGTGGCCTGTGGTCCTGCTGCCATCGCCAACCCAAGGCAACGGCCCACCGGTTGAGCCGTTGTGACCATGATTCCATGCCGGGGCGACAGTCAGGTGACAGAGCGCGGCGCGAAGTGGTGGCACACCGGTGCCCCTGGGGGCGCATGGGCTCACCAGGGGCACCGGGTTCAGCCAGGACCCCGCGGGCTCAGCCGCGGAGCGTTCCGCCCGCGTCGGCCGCCTGTGCCTCGGCCACCATCTGGTCGGTGCTGAGGTGGATGACGCCGTAGTCGTAGGCGTGCCGCCGGTAGACGACGCTGGGTTGCTTGGTCTCGGAGTCGACGAACAGATAGAAGTCGTGCCCGACCAACTCCATTTCGTAGAGTGCCTGGTCGAGTGACATCGGAGACGCGACGTGGGTCTTCTCGCGGACGACGAGGGGGCCTTCGCCCTTCACCTCGAGGGATCCGATCTTCTTGGTCGGTACGGCGTCCGATTCCTCTTCCGGTACGAGGCCGCCGTTGCCGTTGAGCGTCGCGGCTCCCGGGACGTGGTCGGGCACCTCGGCTGCCGTGAGCCTGCGGACCCCTCGGCGGGTGTGCCGCTTGTCGTGCTGCTTGCGCAGCCGGGCCTCCAGTTTCTCCGCCGCCAGGTCGAGTGCCGCGTACGGATCGCTTGCCGCTGCCTCCGCCCGGATCACCGGTCCACGAGAGCGCAGGGTGATCTCCACTCGCTCACAGCGGTCGGCCTGCCGCGGGTTGGGCTCCTTGGACACCTCGACATCGAGGCTGATCACCTTGGCATCCAGCTTCTGGATCTTGTCCAGCTTCAGCTTCTCGGCCACGTGCTTCCGGAACCGCTCGGGCACCTCGGTCTTGCGGCCCTTGACGACGATGTCCACGCAGAACTCCGTTCCCGGATCGCTCCGCATTCGTGGCGGAGCATCTCCCTTGTGCACCAGGCCCCGGCGAGCGCCGGAACCTCGGACTCGGTGACGTCCACCTCCTCCTCCCCCGGGGGCGAGGTCTCCACCCCACCGCTACGGGTGAATACAGAAAACCCGCAGCACGGCATTCGGACAAGGGAGGGACGGCCTGCGCCTTTCCCTCTCAACCGAACATATCTCGCCCGGACGGATGTCGTCACCCTCTACTGCGGCGTACCTCCGTTCAGGTGAATTGACCTGCTCATTACCTGCAACGAAGCAAGTTCTCGGTCAGTTCCGGTTTGTTTCGAAAGACTCCGGCGAAGCGGCGACCACGGCCGCGCGGATCCCGTCCTGGAGGCCGCTCCCAGCGGCCGTTCCCCACGGCCCCCGGGGCCGGTGCGCCGGTGCCGTCGCCTCCCTCGCTGTCCGTTCCCCCGTTGCTTCCCCTGGCACGCGCGCATACACCTCCATGTCAGCGCCGTCGGCGTCCGCGAGCGCCGCCCGTACCGCGCGTGCCGCCTCCGCCAGCGAAGCGCCCGTCGTCATCAGGTCGTCGACGAGGACGATCCGCCCGCCGGCCAGCAGCCCGGCGCTGCCCGCGGCCACCTCGAGGGCGCCCGCGAGATTGGTCAGCCGCTGCCGGGAGCCGAGTCCCGCCTGGTCGGCCACGGCCTGCCGCTGCCGCAGCACGGCCGCCACCCTGGCCGCCGTCCCGGCCCGGCGCAGCTGTCCCGCCGCCGCGAGCGCGATCCGCCGCGTCGGATCATGCCCTCGCGCCCGCACGGCCCGCCGCGCGGACGGAACGGGCACGAGCAGCACGGGTGCCGGACCGCCACCGGCGTGGGAGGCCACCGAGCCGTAGCAGGCCCGCACCGCCCCCGCCAGAGCCGTCCCCAGCGGTCCAGCGAGGGTGAGCGCGCCCCGTTCCTTGTGGGACAGGAGCGTGGCGCGCACCGCGCCCTCGTACGGCGCCGCCGCGTGCACCGGGGGCAGCCCCGCAGGCTCCGGCACCGGCCGCACCCGGCGTGGCGCGCTGCCGTGGAGGGCCGCACGGCACTCCGGGCAGAGCACCGTGCGCGGCCTGCCACAGCCTCCGCACTCGGCTGGCAGTACCAGGTCTGTGAGGTCCTGCCACCACCCCCGCATGGCGACCACTGTGCCAACGCCCGCAGCGGCCTGCCACCCCTGTGGAGAACTCCCTGTGGACAACCGGGCGGCGACCGTCGAACCACCGGCGCGCAGTCCTGCTCGGGGCGCGCGGCGTCACCCCGGATAGACCGGCTCAGTCCCCTCCTTGACCACCTTCTGCCACTGAGCCCCGGACGACAGGCGCACGATTCCGTCCTCCGAGTACGCCACCAGCGGCAGCCGCTCGTCCTCGGACGCCGCTATCTGCTTCACGCCGGTCAGCGAGGCGGGTGGATTGCCCACCGGCGTCGAGCCGTCGACCTGCACGTACCGGATCTGCTGCACCCCGCCGGCCTCGCTGCCGACCACCACCAGCCGGCTGTCACCGGCCCACGACATGGCCTTGACCTCCTCCAGCTGCGGGGTCACCGAGTGCAGTTCCAGGATCGACACGGCAGGCTGTCCGCCTCGCTCGCCGGCCCGCTCGATGCGCCCGATCTGCAGGGACGTCTTGCCGTCCTTCTCCACGATCAACGCGATCCGCACACCGTCGGCCGCCACCCGCACCGCGTCGATCCGCCCGTCGAGGCCCGGTGTACGGACCTCCACCGGCGTGCCCGCGCCCTGCTGCAGCATCACCAGCCGCGGGCGCCTCGGGTCACGGTCGGCCACCCACAGGTCGCCCCCGCCGTCCCAGCTGGGAGTCGTCAGCCGGTCCTGCTTCGACGCGCCGCCACTGATCACCACCGCGTTCCCCAGCGGGGCGCCCGCCGCCAGCGAGCCCACGTACAGGTACTGCCCGTCGGCAGAGACGCCGGCCGCGGTCTCCTCGTCCCGCGAGACGGCGGCCGCGCGCAGCGGCTTTTCTCCCTCGCCGAGCGGGCCCGGCACCGGTTGGGGCTGCTTGGAGGCGCTGCCGCTGGGCAGGCGCACCAGCCGCTGCCTGCCGTCGATGAAGTACTCGTACTCGGGTCGCCGGCCTGTGCCGTGCGTGGCGATGACCTTCGCCCGGTCCTCGTTGAGCGAGCACAGTTTCGTGCCCTTCGAGCCGCGCAGCTCCACCTGGCTCACGCCCGTGGGCGTCAGGTCCTGCAGGGTGAACAGCAGCTGCGCCGCCATCCTGCCGCACTGCGTCGCCCCGACCCGGTCGGCCTTGTCGTTGAGCGGCACCGTCAGCTTGTTCTGGTCGTCGGGCGACAGGGAGGTGACGTCCTTCCGCAGTGCCGTGCCCGAGGGGAAACTCGAGGTCGCCACGGGGTCCAGCCAGCGCGTGGGGCCCTTCAGCAGTGCGCGGACCGTGGACGTCACCGGGTCCACCTTGCTGCGCACGTACACCGGGTCCGCGACGGCACTCAGCTGTCCGCCCTCCCCCGCGGGCACGTTCGCGGCGTAGTAGTACTTGTTGACCGACACGTAGTTGCGCTGGAAGTCGGACCTGCCCATCACCACGCCCTGCGGCAGGGTGTCGATGCGCCACTGTCCGGTCTTCTTCACCAGCGTCAGGTGGACCGTGGCGCTGTACGCCCCCGAGTCCGGCGTGTAGGCGTGCTGCTCGTCCACCCTCGCGAGCTTGGTGCCGGTCAGCGCGTACATGTAGTCGTCCCCCGCCTCCCGGCTCCGGGGGTGCTCGGGCACCGTGTTCGGCCCGTCGGAGAGCACCGTGGTGGACACATCGGGGTCCCACCCGCGCGACGCGGCAGCCGTCAGGTACTTGCGTGCCGTCTCGTACTGCGGGTCGTCGCTGGTCAACGCCTCCAGGAAGCCCTGCACGATCTCCGCCGGCCCGGCGTTCTCACGCGGGGGCATCGCGAAGACGCGGACCTGCGCGTCCTGCCGGGGCGTCGACTCGACCCCCTGCAGATCCCCGCTGTCCGGCATCGAGGCGCACGCGGCCAGCAGTACGGCACCAAGGCCGGCGTACGCCCCCCTCAGCAGCGCACGCCGCCGGCCGCCCCCCTCAGCGCCCACGAAACGCCTCCCCTTGCTCACGCTCGTCGGGTCCGCCGCCACCCCTCGGCGGCTCCTGTGTTCTGTCGTCCGGGCGTCGCGAACCCCCGGCGGGCCGTGGCACGACGCGCGCCCCGCTGCCGGGCATCGCCGTCGGGTCCGCGGTCGGCGTCACGGTCAGCCGCGGCGCGATCGGGTCACGCGTCCCCGCCTTCTCACCGGTCGACTGCGCGGGCACCGTGGCGCGCTTGCCGGAGCCGCCCTGCGGCAGTCCGGCGTCGCCGAGACCGCGGTTGCGCCGTGAGTCCAGCGGCTCCAGGGGTATCGGAGAGCCCCGCAGCGGCTCGTCCGCGGTCCGCGGCAGCGTCAGCCGGAACTGCGAACCCCCTCCCGGCTCGCCCCACGCCTGCAGCCAGCCGCCGTGCAGCCGCGCGTCCTCCAGGGCGATGGACAGCCCCAGGCCCGTACCGCCGGTGGTACGCGCACGTGCCGGGTCCGCACGCCAGAAGCGGCTGAACACCCGGGTCGCCTCCCCGGGCTTGAGCCCCACGCCGTAGTCGCGCACCGCGACCGCGACCGCGCCGCCCGCCGCGGCGAGCTTGACGATGACGTCCTTGCCCTCGCCGTGCTCGACCGCGTTCACGACCAGGTTGCGCAACACCCGCTCGACACGCCGGGCGTCCGCCTCGGCCACGACGGGCTGCTGGTCGCCGACGACCCGGATCTGCGTGCCCTTGCGCTCGGCGAGCGGCTCGGCCCCGCTCACCACCCGGCGCACGACCTCCCGCAGATCGATCGGCTCGGCCTCCAGCGCCGCCGCACCCGCGTCGAACCGGCTGATCTCGAGCAGGTCCGCCAGCAGCGACTCGAACCGGTCCAGCTGGTCGGCGAGCAGTTCCGCCGACCGCGCGGTCACCGGGTCGAAGTCGACGCGCGCCTCGTGGATGACGTCGGCCGCCATCCGCACGGTCGTCAGCGGCGTCCTCAGCTCGTGCGACACGTCCGAGACGAACCGCCGTTGCATGCGCGACAGGTCCTCCAGCTGCTGGATCTTCAGCTGCAGGTTCTGCGCCATCTTGTTGAAGGCCTCGCCCAGGCGCGCGATGTCATCCTCGCCGGTGACCTTCATACGCTCCTGCAGGCGCCCGGCGGACAGCCGTTCGGCGATGCCCGCGGCCATGCGTACGGGGGTGACGACCTGGCGCACCACGAGCCAGGCGATGGCGCCGAGCAGTACGACGACGAACAGCCCCGCGGTGGCGAGCGTCCCCTTGACCAGGCTGAGGGACTTCTCCTCCTGGGTGAGCGGGAAGAGGTAGTACAGCTGGTACGGGTCGCCGTTCGGGTCGTTGATCTGCTTGCCGATGATCAGCGCGGGCTGGGTGGCCCGGCCGCTGTCGGTGTAGACGATGCGGGTGTAGCTCTGGGCCACGCCCATACCGGCGTCGACGCGCTTGCGCAGGTCCTCCGGCACGCTCTGGCTCGGATCCACCCCGCCCGACGCGCGCGGACCGAGGCCGCGGTTGTCGTTGTCCGCGGCGGTAGTGCTGAGCGTGACCACGTCGAAGGCACCCTGACCACCA
Source organism: Streptomyces sp. Ru72 (assembly GCF_002920635.1). GTDB lineage: Bacteria > Actinomycetota > Actinomycetes > Streptomycetales > Streptomycetaceae > Streptomyces. The sequence continues at coordinate 54,281 of NZ_PQSR01000039.1, forward strand.
CTGGACAAGGACTCGACGAGGTCGCTCATCCACCCGCTGACGTTCTGCACCGGGTTGTTGCCCGTGCCGGAGTTGTCGTTGCCGTCACTCGCGCCGGCCGCGCTGTCGGCCCTCTGCCCGGCGACGGTGAACCCACCGACGGCCTGGCTCTGCGACGCCTTCACCTTGGCGTCCAGCAGACCGTTGCGGACCTGGCCGATGACGACGAAGCCCAGCAGCAGCACCACGCCGAGCGACATCAGCAGCGTGGTGACGACGATCCGAAGCTGGATGTTGCGCCGCCACAGCCTCATCATCGGCAGCAGCGGGCGGCGCACCCAGCGCATGACGAGCCGGAGGACCGGGCTGCCGTGGACTCCGCCCTGAAGCAGCCCGCCCTCGAAGAACCGTTCCCACCCCGAGCGCGTCGTCCGCCGACCGACAGGCCGCCCCGGGTGGGCTCCGGGCCGGCCGGGCGCCGGAGCGGCACTGTCCTGGCTCATGGTCAGCTCGGCCCGGCCTTATAGCCGACGCCACGCACGGTCACCACGATCTCCGGCTTCTCCGGGTCCTTCTCGACCTTCGACCGCAGCCGCTGGACGTGCACGTTCACCAGGCGGGTGTCCGCCGCGTGGCGATAGCCCCACACCTGCTCCAGCAGGACCTCGCGGGTGAACACCTGCCACGGCTTGCGCGCCAGCGCCACCAGCAGGTCGAACTCCAGCGGGGTCAGCGCGATCGACTGCCCGTCGCGCTTCACGGAGTGGCCGGCCACGTCGATGACGAGGTCACCTATGGCGAGCTGCTCCGGCGCAGGCTCCTCCGACCTGCGGAGCCGCGCCCGGATGCGCGCCACCAGCTCCTTCGGCTTGAACGGCTTCACGATGTAGTCGTCCGCGCCGGACTCGAGGCCCACCACCACGTCCACGGTGTCGCTCTTGGCGGTGAGCATCACGATCGGCACCCCGGACTCCGCCCTGATCAGACGGCACACATCGATGCCGTCCCGACCCGGCAGCATCAGGTCGAGCAGCACCAGGTCGGGCTTGGTCTCACGGAAGGCGGCCAGCGCCTTGTCACCGTCGGCTACGAAAGACGGCTCAAAACCTTCACCACGCAGCACGATGCCGAGCATCTCGGCCAGTGCGGTGTCGTCGTCGACGACAAGGACTCGTCCCTTCATGGACCACATCATCCCATTAACTAAATCGTTACCTGGCGTGACCTGTCACACAGCGCAGCGAGTGAATCGGCCGTCACAGGCGACGCGACGCCCTCCTCGGTGACGATCGCCGTCACCAGTTCCGGAGGCGTCACGTCGAACGCCGGGTTGTACGCCTGGGTCCCGAGGGGTGCCACAGGTATCCCGCCTCCCGCTTCCGCTCCAGCCACCTGCACCTGAGGTGCGGTGAACTCCGTCACCTCGTGCCCGGGCCGCTGCTCCACCTCGATGGACGCCCCGTCCGGTGTCTCCGGATCCACCGTCGTCACCGGCGCCACCACGATGAACGGCACGTGGTGGTACCGGGCCAGCACGGCGAGCGGGTAGCTCCCCACCTTGTTCGCGACCGAGCCGTCGGCCGCGATCCGGTCCGCCCCGATGAGTACCGCGTCCACCTCGCCCGCGGCGAACAGGGAGCCCGCCGCATTGTCCGTGAGCAAGGTGTACGCCATCCCGTTGCGGGCCGCCTCGTACGCCGTCAGTCGAGCACCCTGCAGCAACGGACGCGTCTCGTCCACCCACAGCCTGCGCAGCCGCCCCGCCCGGTGTGCGGCCAGCGCCACCGCGAACGCCGTGCCCTCCCCGCCGGAGACCAGCGAACCCGTGTTGCAGTGCGTGAGCAGGCGGTGCCCGCCGCCCGGGAGCAGCTCGTCCAGCAACGCCAGGCCGTGGCGCGCCATCCGCGCGCTGGCCTCGGCGTCCTCACGGTGCAGCGCCCGCGCGGCGGCGAGCGCCGCCTCGGCGGCCTGCCGCAGGTCACCGCCGTCGCCGAGCGCGGCCCGGTACGCGGCCTGGGCCCTGCCCACGCCGACGGCGAGGTTCACCGCGGTGGGCCGGGCGCCCGCGAGCGCGGCGGCGGCCTCGTCCACGTCGAAACCGCGCGCGGCGGCGAGCGCCACGCCGTAGGCACCGGCGATCCCGAGCAGCGGTGCCCCGCGCACGGCGAGCGTACGGATCGCGTCCACGAGCGCGGACGCGTCCGTGCACACGAGCTCCACCTCCTCGGCCGGCAGCCTTCTCTGGTCGAGAAGCGCCAGAACCGGGCCTTCGGGCGGCTCCTCCCAGCGGATCGCCGGTATCGCAACCGCCCCGTTTTCCTCGCCGGATCGCGCGTACTGATCAGCCATGCGGTCAGTCTGCCCCGTACACCGCCGACTATTGAAGGCATGCTGCGTGCACCACCCCCGGTTCCCCGGCGGACACAGCGTGGCACGATGGCTGCCAACCCGCCGCCGCGACCGCGGACGGGCACCGTGAAGGAGCGACGATGAACGACACTCCGGGCTGGGCCTCGCCCGGATCTTCCCCCTCCGACGGGCGGCAGCCGGACGTCCCCGGCGCGCAGACCCCGGAGCAGCCCTCGGACCAGAGCGGTACCGATCAGCCGCAGCCGTCGGCCACGTGGTCCAAGGCGCAGCCCCCGCCCGGACAGTGGACCGCTCCTCAGCCTCAAGGCCCCGGCCAGGCCCCGCCACCACCTCCGCCCGGCCCTGGCTGGGGCGCCCGTCCTCCCGCCGCTCCGGGCGGCCACGCAGGTCCCGGCGGTGGCTGGGGCGCACCCCAGCAGGGGTTCGGCGGCTACGGAAGCTGGGGCGGTGCCTGGGGCCCGCCGCCCGCGGCCAAGCCCGGCGTCATCCCGCTGCGCCCGCTCGGCGTCGGCGAGATCCTCGACGGCGCGGTCTCCACCATGCGCACTTACTGGCGCACGGTCCTCGGCATCTCGCTGACCGTCGCGGTCGTCACGGAGACCGTGGTCATCCTGCTGCAGGGCCTCGTCCTGAAGGACACCACCGACACGAACACCTTCAACGACCCCAGCGCCTCCATGAGCGAGGTGAGCCGCGCGCTGGGCGACGCGCTGCTGGGCTCCGCCGTGGTCATGCTGCTGGTGCTGCTCGGCACCATCATCGCCACGGCCCTGCTCACGGCCGTCACCAGCAGGGCGGTGCTCGGCAGGCCGGTGACCGCCGCCGAGGCCTGGCGCGACGCCCGCCCGCAGCTCGCCCGGCTCGGCGGGCTCACGATCCTGCTGCCGCTCATGGCCATGACGATCGTCGCCGTGGGCGCACTGCCCGGCATCCTCATCGCCTGGTCCGGGTCCACCGCGGCCGGCGTGTCGCTGGCCTTCCTCGGCGGCCTCGGCACCGGTGTGGTCGCTCTGTGGATCATGATCCGTTTCTCGCTCGCCTCGCCCGCGCTGATGCTGGAGAAGCAGGGCATCCGCAAGGCGATGAGCCGCTCGGTGAAGCTGGTGCGCGGCTCGTGGTGGCGGGTCTTCGGCATCCAGTTGCTCGCGCAGGTCATCGCGGGCATCGTGGCGTCGATCGTCGTGATCCCCTTCACCCTCATGGCCGGGGTCTTCAGCGGCGACGGCCTCGGCAGCCTCATGGGCGGCTCCACCGGGCACCCCGGCTGGACGTTCCTCATCATCAGCGGACTCGGCTCGGTGATCGGACGGGTGATCACGTTCCCCATCACCGCGGGGGTCACCGTGCTGCTCTACATCGACCAGCGCATCCGCCGCGAGGCCCTCGACCTCGAGCTGGCCCGCGCCGCCGGCCTGCAGAGCCACGGCTCCGACGTCCCCGGTACCACCGCGGGGAGCTGACGGGGTGAGACTGACGGGGGGAGTACTGAGAGCCGCACCGGTGCTGTGGCGCTCGGGCGACGGACCACCGGTGACGATCCCGCGCGACCCCGCGCGTGAGGCGGCCCGGCGCGAGCTGTCCAAACGGATGTACCACGAGAACGACCCCGGCCTGCTGCAGCGCGCCCTGAACGCCTTCTGGGACTGGCTGGACCGGCTCTTCGCCGAGGCCTCCACCGCGACGCCCGGAGGCCCCGTCGGCCTCCTCGTCATCGTGGTGGTGGTCCTGGCCCTCGTCGCGGCCCTGTGGTGGCGCCTGGGCACGCCGCGCCGCGTGCCCACCTCGTCCGCCACGCTCTTCGACGACCGGCCCCGCAGCGCCGCCGAACACCGCTCGGCCGCCGCGGCGCACGCCGCCCAGGACCACTGGAACCAGGCAGTCCAGGAACGCATGCGCGCCGTCGTCCGCTCCCTGGAGGAACGCGCCCTCCTCGACACCCGCCCAGGGCGCACCGCCGACGAGGCGGCATCCGAGGCAGGCCGCGCCCTTCCCGACCACGCGGACCGGCTCCGCGTCGCCGCCCGGGACTTCGACGACGTCACATACGGCGGTCGGGCCGCGGGCGAAGGAATGTACCGCCGGCTCGCCGTCCTCGACGACGACCTGGAACGCGCCAAGCCCCACCTCACCGGCAACGCCCCCAGCGCGGCCCGCAACACCCGCCAGGGAGCCGCCGGATGACCGCCGAGGCCCCAGTCGCCTCCACGTCGGCCTCGCCCACCGTGCGCCAGCTGTGGACCCGGACACGCGGTGTCCTGCTCGCCGTCGTACTCCTGCTGATCGGTGCCGTCGTGATCGCCCTGATCCGATCCGGCGACCGCCACGGCCGCCTCGACCCGCGCTCCGCCGACCCGTCCGGCAGCCACGCCGTCACCCGGCTCCTCGCCGACCGGGGCGTGTCCACGCGTGTGGTCACCACCCTCGACGAGGCGCGCGCCGCTGTCGGCACCGGCACCACGCTCCTGGTCGCCGCACCCGATCAGTTGACGCACCGTCAACAGAGCCTGCTGCACCAGGCGACGCAGAAAACCGGCGGCCGGACGATCCTGGTCGCTCCGGAGACGTCCGCCGGCACGCTGGCTCCCGGCGTCTCCGCCGACCCCGCCGTCAGTTTCGAATCGACACTGGCGCCCGTCTGTGAGCTGCCCGAGGCCCGTCGCGCGGGCACCGCCGACACGGGCGGGGTCCGCTACCGCACGAGCGATGCCCGCGCGGAGGGCTGCTACCCCAGCGGCGGTCTGCCCACCCTGGTGCGCATCCCGGCCGCATCCGGGGCCGGGGACACCGTCGTCCTCGGCGCGCCCGACATCCTCTACAACAACCGCCTCGGCGAGCAGGGCAACGCCTCGCTCGCCCTGCAACTGCTCGGTTCCCGCTCCCACTTGGTCTGGTACCTCCCCTCGCTCTCCGACACCTCGGCCACCGGATCGGGCGGCCAGAGCTTCCTCGACCTGCTCCCCTCGGGCTGGCTGTGGGGCACGCTGCAGCTCTTCATCGCCGCAGCCCTGGCCGCGCTGTGGCGGGCACGCCGATTCGGCCCGCTCGTCCCCGAAAAACTCCCCGTCGCGATCCGCGCCTCCGAAACCGTCGAAGGCCGCGCCCGCCTCTACCGCAAAGCCGACGCCCGCGACCGCGCGGCCTCCGCTCTGCGATCCACCACCCGCACCCGTCTCGCCCCCCTCGTAGGCATCCCCCTCGCTCAGGCGCACGCGCCCGAGGCCCTGCTCCCCGCTCTGTCCGCCCATCTGCACGGCGGCGGACAGTCCCTGCACTCCCTCCTCTTCGGCCCGCCGCCCGGCGACGACGCGGCCCTGATCGCCCTCGCCGACCAACTCGACGCCCTCGAAAGAGAGGTACGCCGTCCATGATGGACCCGACCACTGACAACGCCGGGACCGCCGGGGATCCGGGCGCGGCCCGCGCCTCCCTGGAGGCCCTGCGCGCCGAGATCGCCAAGGCCGTGGTCGGCCAGGACCCCGCCGTGACCGGCCTCGTCGTCGCTCTGCTGTGCCGTGGACACGTCCTGCTGGAAGGGGTCCCGGGCGTCGCCAAGACGCTGCTGGTCCGCGCGCTCGCGTCGGCCCTCGAACTCGACACCAAGCGCGTGCAGTTCACACCGGACCTGATGCCGAGCGACGTCACGGGATCTCTCGTCTACGACGCCCGCACCGCCGAGTTCTCCTTCCAACCGGGCCCGGTCTTCACCAACCTCCTCCTCGCGGACGAAATCAACCGCACCCCGCCCAAGACCCAGTCGTCCCTCCTCGAAGCCATGGAGGAGCGCCAGGTCACGGTCGACGGCACGCCGCGTCCACTCCCCGAGCCCTTTTTGGTCGCCGCGACGCAGAACCCGGTCGAATACGAGGGGACGTACCCCCTTCCCGAAGCACAACTGGACCGATTCCTGCTCAAACTGACGATCCCTCTGCCGTCCCGCCAGGACGAGATCGACGTCCTCACCCGCCACGCCGCGGGCTTCAACCCGCGCGACCTGCGCGCCGCCGGCGTACGCCCCGTGGCGAGCGCCGAGGACCTCGAGGCCGCACGCGCCGCCGTCGCCAAGACGACCGTTTCGCCCGAGATCACCGCCTATGTCGTGGACATCTGCCGGGCCACCCGCGAATCCCCGTCCCTCACGCTCGGCGTGTCGCCTCGCGGTGCCACGGCTCTGCTCGCCACGTCCCGGGCCTGGGCCTGGCTGACGGGCCGTGACTACGTCATCCCCGACGACGTGAAGGCACTCGCTCTCCCGACACTCCGTCACCGGGTCCAGCTGCGCCCCGAGGCGGAGATGGAAGGAGT